>CAYGUP010000054.1:0-26737 GCA_964353155.1 uncultured Planctomycetaceae bacterium
CCCTCGAGAACCACGATCGCCGCGGGCCGCGCAACCCGCTGGACGACGACGGCGGCTACTCGATCCCGCAGCGTGGTCCCGAAGGCCAAACGGCGACGCCGGCCGTGGCGTTCCGCGATCAGCACACCGGCCGCCAAGTCACGCCGCTGGGTATCAACGACCGATTCGCCGGCGACCAGCAGCCCGACCCGTTTGACGACACGCCGCAGCTGTCGCTCGGCGAGCGGGTGGTCAACCACCTGAACCCCGACGGCTCAGTACGCAACGAGGCACAGTTCACGGGTGCGGACGGCACCGGCGGATTTATCTTGCCGCCGGGCGTGATGGGACCGATGATCGACTTGGCTCGCCCGGCCGCGGTCAGCTTCCGCGCCGGAGCGACCGTGCTGCCGATGACCACCAGCGAGCTACACTTGGTGCAGCAGTTGTCGGACCCGGAGGCCCGCTGGACGCCCGAGCTCGGCAAGGTGCCTTCGAGCACAATGTCGTTCGGCAAGATCGTGCTCCGGCCGAAGAAGCTGGCGGCGCTGATTCCGATCTCGCTGGAGCTGTTAGAGGACGCGGCCAACGCCGGCACGTTGCTCGATCGAGCGATCCGGGACCGCATGGCAGTGGCCCTAGACGAAGCGATCCTGAGCGGCCGGGGGACCAGCGCAGAGCCGCGAGGCATTCGCAACGAGCCTGGCGTCCACACCGTGCAGGCCGCCGACCCGATCGCCGACTACAGCGACTTGGAGGAGGCGATCGAGCGGGTTGAATCAGCGAACTACGCTGGCGGACCCGAGGGCCTCGCGTGGATCGCCAACCCACGCGATACGAGCCAGTATCGACGCCTCACGGCAGGCGACTTGCAGCCGCTTCAACCGACCCTCGGCGCGGCGGCGTTGAGCCAGTATGCAACGACCTCGCTGCCGGTGAACCTGGGCAACAGCAACGACGAAAGCGAGATGATCGTCGGCGACATGTCGCAGGCCGTCGTCGGCTTGCGTACCAACGCGACCCTTCGATTCCTGCCGGCCGGCACGGTCGGCGATGGGCAGGGTGGCACGATCAACGCGACCGAGCAGTTCGCGACGATCCTGGCCATCCACGCGAGGGCCGACGTTGCGGTGCTCAGACCTGAGTGGCTGGCCGTCGTGAAGGGCGTCAGCTGGCCCGCCACCTAATAGCCGCCTTCCGGCGCAGTTCTCCAACCACTTCGCGAGGCTCCGAGTCATGCAGACTCTAATCGAAAACGTCCGGGCGGTGATCGCCCTCGACCACGAGACCAGCGCCGCGGCCCGGCAGGGTCCAGCAATCGACGTGAGGGGCTATGCCGGCGTGCTGGTGGCTCTGCACTTCGGACCGACGATCGCCGGCACGTCGCATACGGTGCGTGTCCAGGGTTCGAGCGATGGCACCAGCTGGGTAGACTTGGAAGGCCTTCTGTGGGCCGTCAACGGGAATAACGCTGCCGACCAGGTCGGTCTGCTAGATATCACGCACCCGCGATATCGATATCTGCGGGTGGTCGTTGAAGCGGGCGGCACGAACGACCTGACGCTCTCGGCGATCGCCACGAAGTACAACGGCAAGCGGGTGCCGACGGCGCACGACAACGCGACGATGGGTCCGGTCTTCGCCTTCAAGTTCCACGCCCCGGCCGCTGCCAGCTAGACCAGGCGAGGGACCTGGGTCGTGGCACCCGCCGGCTGGGCGTGACGTAGGCCGGCGGGTGTTTTCATATCGGGAGGTGAATCGTGGGTGTCGGAGCGCTGAACGTCGGGGTCATCGCCAACACGGCGAAGGCACGCAAGAACCTCAAGTCGTTCCGCGGCGAGATCGGCAAGTCGGCGAAGGCGACCTCGCTTGCTTCGAAGAGTTTCAAGGCGATGGGTTCGGCCCTCGCGGGTATCGCGACGGTTGGGTTCGCGAAGCAGGCACTCACCTCCTTCCGCCGCGCCGCCGATGACCTGGCAGAGACCAGCCGTGCCGCCGATCGGCTCGGCACTTCGGTCGCCAAGCTACAGGCCCTGGAGTACGCCGGCACGCGGGCCGGCCTCGGCGTCGATCTCGTTCGCGACTCGATGCAAGAGCTGCAACTCAGGGCCAGCGAAGCGGCTCAGGGAACCGGCTCCGCGGCGGAGGCCTACCAGCAGCTGGGTATCAACGCCAAGACTTTTAACCAGCTGTCGCCAGAGCGGAAGCTTCACAGGATCGCCGACGCCATGCGGGGCGTACGGAACGCGTCCGATCGGATCAGCCTGGCGGATCAGTTGTTCGGCGGTGAGGGCACACGGATGCTCTCAATGCTCGACCGTGGATCGGCCGGCCTCAAATCGTTCACCGACGAGGCGAAGCGGCTCGGGCTGACCACCAAGGGCAACCTCAAGGACGTGCGGAGCTTCAGCGACGCCGCGGCGAAGCTCGACTCGGCGCTCGAGGGCCTCAACCGCGAGTTGACGATCACGGTCGCCCCGGCAGCCGTGAAGTATGTCGAGAGCTTCACCGAAGGCGTCCGGTTGATCCGGGACCAGCAGGAGGCGATGCGAGGCGGCAAGGGGTTCGTTGGCTCGATCAAGGCGGCGATCGAGAAGGGGCAGAATCGCTTCCTCGCCGATGCGCTCCGGGAGGCGGGCCGGCAAGTGACCGGCGGCAAGAAGCCGGGAGCCGAATCGTTCTCCCTGGGAGCGAGCAGCACGTCGAAGATCGGTCGCGACGCCGAGCGGTCCAGCTCAGTCGGCAAGTCGGTGCGGGCGTTCGAGCAGAAGCGAGCCATCCTCGGCGGCTTCCGCGAAGTGGGCCGCGAGCTCGGCCGCCTGAGCAACGACGCCACGGCCGGGCGGGTCCTCGGGGCCAAGGCCAGCCCACGCATGATCGACGAAGCCCCTCGTGGTCTCAACGCTTTGATCGACGCCAACAGCCGCGAGGGCTACATGGCACTGCGGGCCAACATGCGGGGCGGCGAGACGGTGAAGCACGCCCGCGAGACGGCCGCCGCGACGAAGGGAGCCGACGCGAAGCTCAGTACGCTGGTGTCGCTCACCAATCGCCTGCTGAGCTTCTATGAGAACGCTCCACCACCCCGCGGTATCTGAAGATGACGTTCACACTCGAAGACCCGAAAGCGTTCGCCCGTGCCGTCATGGAACTCCGCACCGTCCTGGTGGCGAGCCAAGCGGCGACCCGGCAGACGAACGACCCGAAGGTTCTCAAGGCGTGCCTGATCGAGTTGGGCAACACCACGGCCCGCGTGCTAGGTCCCGTGTTGAGCAACGCGTTGGATGAGCACCACCGGCAACAAGGCAAGGCTAATTGATGGACATGGAGCACGCCGAACGGGAGTTGGTCGCGGCGGTTGAGACCACGCTCAAAAGAACCTCGAAACCAAACTACGCGTTGAGCCGCGCGGCGACGGACCTGAGCCGGGCGGCGATCCAGTACCTCGAAGTGGTGCGGGCCGAGCGTGGTAAATTTACCGCCCGCCGTTCGTGGTGGTCTCGACTGTGGAGGCGCGAGCGATGAGCAATATGGCCAAACTCGAGATGCAGGGGGCCGAAGCCCTCATGAAGGCCCTCGATGAGATCATCGCGGAGGACGGCCCCAAGAGCCTCAATAAGGCGATGCGACAAGCGACCCGGGCCGCGGTTAAGGAGATCGTTCTGCCACGTGTTCGGGAGCTGGTGCCGCACGACACGGGGGATCTCGAATCCCAATTGACTGTTCGGGCCATCAGGCGTGCCCGAGGCAAGCTGGGGCACACGGTCGGCCTCAAGAACGCGTACGTCAGCGGCAACTCTTTCCAGGGAGACGGCTTCTACGGCGGGTTCCTGGAGTTCGGCTTCAAGCATCGCGGCGGCACCCAAGTGCCCGCAGACAGCTTCCTGCGGCGCGGCCTCTACGAAAGCGAGCAGCAAGTCCGTACGGCCGTCGAGAACGAATTGAAGTCGTTCGTGAACCAGGCCAACCGGAAGGTGCCGAACAAGCTGTGAGTTCCAGAGAGCCGCCTTCGCCGTAGAGATGCTGCCGTCGTTGGAAGCTAAGGCGAAGGAGCGGCAGTTTGCGAGTCTCAAGAAGGGGCAAGCCCCCGTTCGGGCAAATTTGCCCGAACCGAAAGACGCCGGTCGGGCCCGCGACGAGGCAGCCAAGCTAGCCGGGGTCAGTCCTCGCACGATCAGCGACGCGAAGTACGTGACGTATCTAAGGAGCGGTGAGAGCGCATTCGCGCTAATCCGTTCGATACGCTTGCCCACGGCGATCGTGCCTACCCAGTAGCCTACTCGATTGTGGTAACTCGCTCTTGCAAAGCCCGGCGTACGGTTGCATAATCCGACCCATCGCGGGTCATGTGATTCGCACCGTTTTCGTCTGCATCCCTAGGCGATACGCAGCGTCCGGAAGTCGTCTGGCAGCCAGAAGGTCAGCGGTTCGAACCCGCTATCCTCCACTTGCTTGATTATCGAGAAAGCTAATTGATTAGGGACGCCCCGTGGGGTGTCCCTTCTGTTTGCGCGGTGGTGCCGCTCTGGGTGGAACCCACTCGGCGTTCCCACGGTATCGATCGGACCCGGTACGATCGAATTGCTCGGCTGGGCTGCCTGCCGAGATGCTCGCTGATCGTTCGCGGCCGTCTGTGCCTCTCGCCCGTTGCTCCCCGCCCGTCGATGACCGCCCCGCCAGCAACCGCTCCGCGCTCGTCCGGCGGGACCATCGCCCAACTCTCGGCGATGATGTTCGTGCAGTTTTGGGCGCTGGGCGTTTGGATCGTCACGGTCCGGACCTTCATCGCTACCAATACCGAGCAAGAAGGAGAGGCGATCTTCTCGGCCGGTTTCATCGGTTACAGCGCTTCGGCGGCCGCCATGGGCAGCCTCTTGGCCCCGGCGTTGGCGGGGTGGCTGACCGACCGGTTTCTTGCTCCTGAGCGTCTCCTGTTGGTCTTGCAGTTTGGGTCCGCCGCCGCGCTCTGGATGATGCACACGGCGACCTCGCAGGGGGCGTTCTATCTGGGGATGCTCTTGTACTTTCAGACGCTGACGCCCTGCATGGTGCTCTGCTCCACGATTGCGCTGAAGCGGCTGGTTGATCGTGATCGTGAGTTCCCGGTCGTGCGGCTCTTCGGGACGGCCGGGTGGATTGCTGCTGGTGTCTTCGTTGGGGTGGTATGCCCCTGGCTGTATGGCGAGAACATCGAACCGACCCGCACGCCGATCGCGATCGGCGGCTGGTCGCACCTCGTGATGGCGGCCTACGCCCTGACCCTTCCCGCCACGCGCCCCCAACGGCCGGCGAACTCGGCGAGGGGTAGCCGGCTCGGCCTCCTGCAAAACCGATCGTTGTTCCTGTTCCTTGTGATCTCGATGCTCGCGGCGGTCACTTCGCAGCCTTACGAACTCTCCAACGTCTACTTGAACGAGCAGGGATACCAGGGGGCGGCAGCGACACTGACGCTCGGCCAACTGAGCGAGGTGATCTGCCTTGCCTTGCTGCCGTGGCTCCGTTCGTTGATGCGCTTGAAGACCATGTTCTTGATCGGGGTGCTGGCGTGGGGCGTGCGTTACGTGTGCTTCGCGGCGGGGGCTTGGGGGCTGCCCGAGGGGCTGGCGATCGGCTTCATCTATACCGCCATCCTCCTGCATGGCCCTGCCTTCGCTTTTGTCTATCTGGTTGGGCAAATGTACGTCGATCGCTTGGTGGACTCATCCAATCGCGGCACGGCACAGGGCCTCCACTCGGTCGCGATGGGGGGGATTGGTCATCTGGTCGGGGCGGGCGTGACGGGATGGTCGCAAGCCGCCTTCCTGACGCCTGCCGGAGTGAGCCCGCCGCCGTACGACTGGGTTTCTTACTGGTTAACGCCGGTTGCCATCTCCGCGGTAGTCGTGGTCTTGTTTGCGGTCTTCTTTTCGGACGGTTCGGACACGGAAGTTAAAACCGAGGCCGCAACCGACTGAGTCGAGCTGGTCGCGAAGGCAGGCGTCTCACCAAAACTCGGTGCCCGGCTCGCCTTTGAACGGCCCGATCACGTTCGAGGTGACCCAACCGCCGTAAAAGCCGCCCGGCTGCGGTCGTGCCAACTCATCGCCGACATAGCAGGCATCCATCGCCGCCGCATAAAAAGCGAGGTGGTCTTTGATCGGGGCGAAGGTTCCCGTGGGGGTGGGGTAGCTCCACGCGCAGTTCTCGATCAGCCGATCGCCGACTCGAATCGACCAGTAGGTTGCTGCCCCCTTCCATTCGCAGAAAGAGCGTCCTGCCCCTTGTTGCAAGACCGAAGCGTCGATGTCGGCGGGTGGCAAGTAGTAAGTCGGTGGGTGACTGGTTTCCAGGACACGATACGCCGAGTCGGTCCGCGCGATCTCGCTGTCGCCAATGATGATCCGGACCGTTTGCTGGACCGCTTCGAGCCTCGGCGGTCGCGGGTAATCCCAGACCGACTCTTGGCCGTCTTGCAGGGGGTGGCGATTGGGAGGTGGTTTGCGGGCCATGCCTGGATCTCCATGCGATGAGTCACTACGCCCAGAGCTTGCGGTCGAGAAGTCGATAATTGACCGCCTCGCTGACGTGTTCTGGTTGGATCGTAGGCGAACCGGCCAAGTCGGCGATGGTCCGCGAGACACGCAGCACCTTGTCGTGTGCCCGAGCGGAGAGACCGAGTTGCTCGACGCTGTTCTTGAGGAGTTGGGCGCAGGCGTCGTCGAGTTGGCAGACCTCACGCACCTGCCGCGAGGAGAGCTGCGAATTCAGCCGCCCCGGTTTTCCTCGGTCGCGTCGTTCGGCCTGGCGATGGCGTGCCGTGACCACACGCTCACGCATCGTCTGGCTATCCGTGCCCGGCCGAGGCGAACGGAGTTCGTCATAGGCGACCGCGGGGACCTCGATCTGAAGGTCGACCCGATCCAGCAACGGGCCGCTGATCTTCGCCATGTACCGCTCGACCTGGATCACCCCGCACTTGCACTCTCGTCGGGTATCGTTGCGATACCCGCAGGGGCAGGGATTCAACGAGGCGATCAGCATGAAGTCGGCCGGGAAGGTCGTTGTCGCCAGGGCGCGGCTGATGGTGACTTCACCGTCTTCCAGCGGCTGACGCAGCACCTCGAGGGTTTGACGGTTGAACTCGGGCAGCTCGTCGAGGAACAGCACACCATGATGGGCGAGGCTGATCTCGCCCGGCGAGGGGGTTGAACCCCCGCCGACGAGCCCCGCGTTGCTGATCGTGTGGTGCGGCGAGCGAAACGGCCGCTGAGCCAACAAGCTCTGCCCAGAAGCCAGCCGTCCCATCGCGCTATAGACCCGGGTGGTCTCGACCGACTCATCGGTCGATAGCCCGGGAAGGATCGTCGGCGCTCGCTTGGCGAGCATCGTTTTGCCGCTTCCCGGCGGGCCGACCATTAGGAGATTATGGCCTCCCGCGGCGGCGATCGTGATCGCCCGCTTGGCCATCTCTTGGCCTCGGACATCGGCGAAGTCGAGGTCGTAACGCATCCCATCGGCGACGAGATCGGAGACCACGCATGGCTGGGGCTCCAGGTCGATCTGCCCGGTAAAGAAGCCGACCGCTTGAGACAGGCTATCGACAGCGATGATATCGATTCCCTCGACGACCGCCGCCTCGCGGGCGTTCTCGCGTGGGAGGACCAAGCCCTCCACACCGGGCTGGGCGGCGGCGGCCATGGCCATCGACAACGCTCCTTTGACCGGACGCGTGGTGCCATCGAGCGCCAACTCGCCGACCACGCCGTAACGCTCGAAGCGATCGCTTGCGATATCGATTGTCGGCCCTGACCTGTCCTTTGAATCTGCTTTGGATCGGCTCAGTCCTTTGGGTCCACTCAGTTGCCCGGAGCCTGCCAAGACGCCCAACGCGATCGGCAGATCGAACGAAGCGGCTTGCTTCGGCAATTCGGCCGGGGCCAAGTTGATGACGATCCGATCTTGCGGCCGGATGAAGCCGCTGTTGACGATCGCCCGCTCGCTGCGATGCGTCGCCTCGCGGACGGCCGCTTCCGGTAGGCCAACCAGGATGGTTTTCGGTTGAGCCCCGGGCGAGACATCGACTTCGGCTTCAACGGGGACGGCATCGATGCCAAGCAGGCTGTAAGTCTTCAGTTGGGCAAGCACGGCAAACGCTCCGGACGACCTGGGGGGTGTACGGACGTATCGTTTCTTGCCGGTGGTGTTACACGCAAGCACTTTCGGCGAAATTGAGCCGCGGTCGGGTGACAGAGGTTTGGCACTTGAGCCTAGGCAAGAAATGGCAGCGGCGATCGAATCACCGTGCATATGCTCGACCTCTTGCAGCCAAAGGAAAGCCGCCGAATGGGATTGAACAACGAAGTCGCTACCCGTTTCGTCTGTCAGAAGTGCGAGGCCCAGGGGGCCGAGGTCAAGCGGATCGCGACCACGGGCACCGGGATCTCGAAGTTGATGAACTGGCAGAGCAACACCTTCATCGCCGCGTCGTGCAAGAACTGCGGCTACACCGAGATGTACAACCCAGAGATGCTCGAAAGGCGACGGCACGGGATGGACATCCTCGACGCGCTGTTTGGGTCGTAGGCGAGCCGTTTATCCGTCGTTCCAGGCCTATTATGGCTCGACGGTTTTACCGGCTGCCTTTCCCACGACGCCAAGGTGTGGTGCCGGGAGCTGGGCGTTTGGCACCACGGACGGGCAGCCGATACGCTCCAGCACCTTCTCTAGGGCCTTTGGCCTTGAGCCCGATGCTTCTTGGGCGACCGCTTGTTCGATCCACTTGATGTAGTCGCCCATCAGGTGGTCACTGAAGTGATCGATGCGCCAACGGCGCAGGCCACGGACGAAGCCCCACCAGCGGTCGTGCATCTTCGACATGCCGCCCACGTTGCTGATCCGGCCGCGGCGGTTCAGGTAGATCTCGTGGCCGGCGTGGCGGTAGCCGAGGAACCGGGGAGGCACGCGGGGGACGATGTCGTTGTTGTTCACCCAGCGGTAGTAGGCGAGCTGCACGTGGTTCACGTACCGCTTATTGCCAACGCGCGGCGAGCCGTACGTGAAGACCGCCTCGGGGGCGCTGGGGATGTGGGATAGGTAGCAGCGGCCGGCACAGATAGCGGTCATGGCCCCGCCGAGCGAGTGACCGGCGAACCAGAGGATGCGTTCGTTGCTGACGAGCGCCTGCTCGAGCCGTGGCCAGAGGTCATCGACCTCGCGTTTGAAGCCGCGGTGAACGCGCCCGACGGTCTCGGCGACATCGTAGACGGCGTCGAGGTCGGCCTTGATATCGTTCCACTCGTTCGGCTCGGTGCCGCGGCAGCAGACGACCGCGTCGGTCTCGTTGCCGAAGACATACGCCTGGGCGCCGTCGCGGTCGTAGAAACGGGTCTCTGGGAAGCCAACGTCCTCGGCGAGCTGGCCGGCGACCGTCCGCGGGAAGTAGCTGGCCCGTGAGAGCTCGGCGAAGAGGAGCGACTTTTCGAGGAACGTCAGTTCGCCCACTTGTCGCCCGTCGAGACGGGTGATTGCCGCGAGTTCGGCACCGCGGGCGAGTTCTTCGACGTTCTTCGGCTGGGGGAGGGGCACGCGGGCGGCTCGGGGGGGGCAGGAGTTCGGTATCGGAATCCCGAATCTACCGCCGGAGTCGCGCAGCCTCAAGCAAAGGCTCGTTCTGGCTGTCGACTTAGGGGCTCGGCTGCCAGTACGACTCTGCTAGCTGGTAAGCCTCGGTATCGGTCGCCCCGAAGGCCTTTCGTGCCTGCTGTAAAGCTGATAGCCAACCGGCTCTGGCGTCTTGGTTGACCTGCCCGCCATTGGCCGCTTCGACAAACCAGGGCGCGGACATCGCCAGTTCGTAGCGATCTTGGTTCTCGGCGACCGCGGCGATCGCCAGCCAGCCGGGGGCGTCGAAAGCCACCTCGGGGAGCTTCCCCCCAGCGGCGGCGAACTCGGCCAAGCGGACGTTGTGGACGACACGGCCGTTCTTGACGATCTCCAGGTATTCGATCTTCGTCCGCGTGGCGAGGTTGAGGGCGATCGACAGCTTGCGCCGGCCCGTCGGGTCCAGGAAGAAGGTCTCGCCCGGTTCGAGGCCTTCGACGAAGGGGCGGAGCAGGGGGCCGTTCGTGGCAACGAGCGCCAATCGCTCGGTCGCTTGCCACCATGCCTCGGTCGAATCGTCGCCGCCGGTGTACGCGTAGACGCGGCTCGTGCCGATCGGCGTGGTGTTGAGTCCCGAGCCGGTCAACGCCACCGGCGGCAGGTGCACGCCCGCTTCGAGAAGCGACTCGTACAAAGCACGCCGCCAACGCCCCGGGCCTTGGTCGCCCGGGTAGAGGATCGGGTTGTCGGGTTGGCGTCCCCGCTTGGCGGCTTGCTTGCCGGCTTTCGATTCGGACCAATCGTCGATCACGACCACCGCGTCGAGCAACTCGTGAGCGATCCACAGCGGCAGCTCATGGCTTGTGACCGAAGCGATCACCCGCCAACCACCGTCGCGAACGGCGGCGAGGAAGGCCACGGACGAATCGCCCGGCGTTGGCAAGGCATCGACGCTCCGCGAGCCGTCGGGATCGATCAGCCAGACGACGCCCCGCGGGTCGTCCCACAGAGCGGTCGCACCGGCCGGCTCTCGATCGAGCAGCTTGCGATCAACCACGTCGGGCTTCGCCCACGCGCCGTCTCGCCATGCCACCGCCACCTTGGGCGTGTAGGCGAGGCGCTCAGCGCGTTGGAGGAGCGGGTAGTGGGCGTCGCGGCGACAACTGGCCAAGTCGGCGGCGTACCATCCCTCCTTGGCGACGTCCGCCGCGCGGGTCATCTCGACCAGCTTCGTGTCTTCGGCGTGGCGGACGATCTCGAAATGCCCGGACTGTGTTCGATATTCGGGCCCGGCATCGAGGTCGAACCGATACGCCCCTCGCTTGAGGCCCAGCACGGCGGGGCCTTCTAGGTAAACGTGATCCCCGAGCGGGGCGGTGCCCCAGTCGTCGATGCCGCGGGCCGGGTGGGTCGCTCGGCCGCGGGCGTCGCGGAGGTGCAGGCGGACCGGCGTCGGCTGCCCGTCGGCGGCGTCGACGACACTCAGCTCCAATTGTCCGTCGGGACGCCGGGCGTGGGCCAACGGTTCGGTAAAGCAAACCAAGGCGACCGCGGCCGCGTAAAACGGAACAACCGGCACAGATCGACGGGTTTTCCACGGGCTACGCATACCATTCCAGCTTAGCACACGCCCCACGGCCCGATCCGCTGGCCATGCCCGCTGCCAACCGCCATCCGGGCCGCTAGAATACGCCGGCGATCGCACGAGACCCATAAGAACCACCACACACTGAATGGCCGACGACTACTACCAAACGCTGGGCGTTTCGCGCGGGGCTTCCGAGGACGAGATCCGGAAGGCTTATCGCGAGTTGGCGATCAAATACCACCCGGACAAGAACCCGGACGACGCGACGGCCAAGAAGAAGTTCCAAGAGATCCAAGTCGCCTTCGAGGTGCTTAACGACTCGAAGAAGCGTGAGCAATACGATCGCTTCGGTCCCGACTTCGACAAGATGGGCGGCGGGGCCGGCGGACCGTTCCGTGGCGGCGGCCCTGGCGGTCCCGGCGGCTTCCCCGGCGGCGGGGCCGAGTTCGACCTGAACGACCTCTTCGGTGGCGGCGGCGGTGCCGGCGCTGGGGGCGGCGGCTTTGCCGACTTGTTTAAGCAGTTCGGCGGCGGTGGCGGCGGGCCCGGTGGCGGGCGTCGTGCCGCGGCACCTCGCAAGGGCGACGACCTCGAACACGAGATCACCGTCCCGTTCGCGACCGCGGTCACCGGCGGCGAGGCGGCCATCCAGCTCGCCGGCGGGAAGCAAGCCACCATCAAGATCCCGGCCGGCATCGAGGACGGCAAGAAGATCCGCCTCCGTGGGCAAGGCAACCCGTCGCCACGCGGCGGCGAAGCGGGCGACTTGATGCTGACCGTCCGTGTCGCGGCCCACCCGAAGTTCCGCCGCAAAGGCCGTAACCTCGAAGTCACCGCGCCGGTCACCCTCGCCGAGGCGGCCGCCGGAGCCAAAATCGATATCCCCACGCCGAAGGGCACCATCACGCTGACCGTCCCGCCGGGCACCTCCAGCGGCAAGCGGATGCGTGTGAAAGGGCACGGCGTCGATCCGAAGGGCGACAAGCCGGGCGATCTCTACGCCGAGGTCGAGATCGAGTTGCCCGACAGCCTCAGCGATGATGACCAAGCGGCCCTCGCCGAGATATCGAGTCGTTACCAACAAGACCCGCGGAGCGACTTGCGATGGTGACCCATCCGATGACGCTGCTGGCGCAGGCCTCGCCGCTGCTCGACCCGCCGACACGAGCGGTGCTGGCGATGGCCTTCCTGGCGTTCGTCATCCTCGGGATGGGTTTGATCGTCGGGGTGATGTTGGGCGGGCGCTGGTTTCGGCGTTGGGGCGGTGACCAACTCCGTCACCCGCTCCCGCTACGCAAGCCGGCCGCCAGCCAAGACGATCCGCCGCTCGCCATGCTGCGAGGCGTCCAATGGGACACGTCCTCGGAAGAGAAAAGCGACACGACAAGGACTGACTCGACCGACGAGACCCGCGTCTCTGATTCAAAGCACTCGGCATGACCCAGCCCAGCGATCCGCCGACAGGCTTCCGCTTCCCCAAGACACGGAAGCTGCTCACCGGCACGCAGTTCGACGCGGTGTTCGCCGCTCGGACGAGCGTCGGCGACGGCATGCTGGTCGTCCACGCCCGGCCGAACGACCGCGGCGAGGCCCGCCTGGGCATGGCCGTGTCGAAGAAGGTCGGCAACGCGGTCCGGCGGAACCGTTGGAAACGCCTGCTCAGGGAAGCCTTCCGCCTCGCCCAGCACGAGTTGCCGGCCCTCGACCTGGTCTGCCTCCCCCGATTCCGGGGCGAGCCGACGCTCGCGGCGTTGCAGGCGTCGCTCCGCGACCTGGCCCGCCGCGCCGAGAAGAAGGCACGGAAGAAAGCGACCGGCAAGACGACCGGCCCGGGCAACCGGTCGTGATGCGCCCGCTGCTCTTCTTGACCGACGCCGTACGCGACCTTCTCTCGCTGTCACTGCTGGCGACGGTTCGTTTCTACCAGTTGGCCGTCAGCCCTTGGCTCCCGAAGGCGTGTCGCTACCGACCGACTTGCAGCCAGTACGCCGTGCTAGCGATCCGCCGCGATGGGCCGCTTGTCGGGTCTTGGAAAGCCGCTAAACGCATCGCACGCTGTCATCCCTGGGCCGATGGTGGTTGGGACCCACCCTAGCTAGCCCGAAGCGTCGGCGCCGGGATGGATGCCTGGCACCCGGCCCGATCCCGGCGCTAACGCTTTGGGCTGACCAAGTCCCGAACCGTCTTGCTCGGTTTGGCTCAAGTTCCTAAGGTCCGCTGCCGCGTGAGCCCAGGGACGGGCCGCGCACGTTGACTGCGCGAGGGAGCGCTCGCTATGAGGCGTCGTTTGCAAATCACTTTTCCGCCACGGCTGATGCTGCTCGGGCTCGGTTGCCTAACGGTCGGCTGCGCGTCGTCGCTCTTCCAGCGGGCCGAGACCGAGGCCAAGCTCGAAGAGCTGACCGAGAACGAAACCCCGCTCATCGCCGACTACGCCCACCCCTGGGGCCTGGACTACGTGAAGGTCGAGGCGGTGGCCCTGGTCACCGGACTCGATGGCACCGGCGAGGACCCGCCGCAGAGCCCCCAGCGTGCCACGCTGCTCGACGAGATGAGCCGCCGGCGGGTTGAGAAACCCAACGCGGTCCTCCGTTCGCTCGATACGGGCCTCGTGCTGCTCCGCGGTTACCTGCCGCCGGGCGTGCAGAAGGGTGACAAGTTCGATATCGAAGTACGCACCCCGTCGCGCAGCAACACCAAGAGCCTGCGTGGCGGCTGGGTCCTGCCGACCCGCATGACCGAACTCGCCGCTCTGGGCGACCGCATCCGGGCCGGCAACACGCTCGCTTCGGGCGAGGGGGCCATCCTGATCGATCCGTCGGCCGATGCCGACGCCGACACGGCCCTCTCAACCCGCGGACGCATCCTCGGCGGCGGCACGTCGCGGATGACGCGTGACTTGGGCCTCCAAATCGCGCAAGAGCACCAATCGGTTCGCACGTCGGCCACGATCGCCAAGGCGATCAGCGACCGCTTTCAGACCTACGACGAAGGCCGCAAGCAGGGCGTCGCCGAGGCGAAGACCGAGATGTTCGTGCGGCTGAAGCTGCACCCTCGCTACAAGGACAACATCGGCCGCTTCGTCCGCGTGGTGCGGAGCCTGCCGTTGCGGGAGTCGACCGCAGCCCAGGCCGAGCGTCTGCAACTGCTCGAAGCCCAACTGCTCGACCCGCTCACCGCCGCGGTGGCCGCGTTGCGTCTCGAGGCGATCGGCAACGAGCTGGCCGTCGAGGTCCTGATGCGTGGCATCGAAGCGACCGACGCCGAAGTCCGCTTCTACTCGGCCGAAGCATTGGCCTACCTTGATAAGACCGAAGCGGTCCCGGCCCTCGCCGCCGCGGCCGCCGACGAACCCGCCTTCCGCGCCCACGCACTGACGGCCCTCAGCGCGATGGATGATGTCGTCGCCTACGACGCCCTGCGTAACCTCTTGGGAAGCCAGAGCGTCGAGACTCGCTACGGCTCGTTCCGTGCCCTGTGGGCGATGAACCCGAGCGACCCGCTCATCCGCGGCGAGAAGCTCCGCGGCGGCTTCAGCTACCACGTGCTCGACGCCGGCGGCGCACCGATGATCCACGCGACCCGCAGCGGACGCCCCGAGATGGTCCTCTTCGGCGGCGACCAGAGCTTCAGCCTCCCGCTGGTGCTCGACGCCGGCACGGACATCCTGGTCAATGGACTCAAGGGCGAAGAGGTCACCGTCAGCCGCTTCCGGGCGGGCGAGCCGACCATCAAGCGGACCGTGACGACATCGGTCGACGAGGTCGTGCGGGCGATCGTCGAGGTCGGTGGCGACTACCCGGACGTGGTCCAAGCCCTGCAACAAGCCAAACGCGACGGCGCCCTCGAGAGCCGCTTCGCGGTCGATGCGATCCCGCGTGCGGGACGGTCATACGAACGCGACGAGGACGAAGACACCGACGAAGAGCCCGAGTCCGACGATGGCTCCCGCGAAATGGGTTACCGCGTCGGCACGCCGCTGCCGGACTTGTTCTCCACCAAGAAGTGATTCGAAGTGGGAATTGGGAAGTAGGAAGTGGGAAGTGAAGGCTTGAAGCCCCACGCCGTTTTCCACGCTCAACTTTCCACTTTCCACTTCCTACTTCCCACTTCCCCCAATGCTCAAGTCGCTCCAGCTCGCCGGCTTCAAGAGCTTCGCGGAGAAGACGCGTCTTGAGTTTCCGGCTGGCGTGACGGTGGTGGTGGGGCCAAATGGCTCCGGCAAGTCGAACGTCGTCGATGGCGTGAAGTGGGTGCTCGGCTCGCAGAGCCCCCGCAGCCTCCGCGGCAAGGAGATGACCGACGTCATCTTCAACGGCTCGGAGTCACGCGGCCCGATGGGCGCGGCGGAGGTGACCCTCGCCTTCGACAACGCGCCGTCGCCCGAGACCGGCCGCCGGCTGTTCGACTTCGACGAGCCGGAGATCCAACTCACCCGCCGCGTGGGCCGCAGCGGCGAAGGGGAGTATCTGGTCAACGGCCGCACCTGCCGGCTGAAGGACTTCCGCGAGCTGCTCGCCGGCACCGGCATCGGAGCCGACTCCTACAGCATCATCGAGCAAGGCCGCGTCGACGCCGCGCTGCGGGCGTCGCCCCTCGAACGCCGGCTGCTGCTCGAAGAGGCCGCTGGCATCAGCCGCTTCCGATTGAAGAAACGCGAGGCGGCCAAGCGGCTGGAACGGGTCGAGCAAAACCTGCTCCGGCTCTCGGATATCGTCGACGAGGTCGAGGGTCGGCTGCGTCGGGTCCGTTCGCAGGCGGGCAAGGCCCGGCGGTATCGCGAGGCCTCGTTGCGGCTCAAAGAGGCACGCACCGAGTTGGCCGCGTCCGAGTGGCGTGGTTGCGACGCCGAACGCCGTCGGCTCGACGCCGAGCACGCCGACCTCACCGCCCGGCTCGAAGCCGATCAGGCGTCGCTCGTCGAGCAAGAGGCTCGGCTGGAGCAACTCAGCCAATCCGACACCACCGACGAGGCGGCCGAGCAGGCGTTGCAGACGGCACGCCAACGCGTCGCACGCCGCGAGCGGCAGATCGCTTTGCTGCGGATCGAGTTGGAGAAGTTGGGCCAACAGGTTGAAGCCACCGAGCAGGCCTTGCTCTCCGCGCGGAAGGAACTGGCAGCGATCGAGCCAGACGCCGAGGCCTTGCGGGCGCTCGACGCCGCCGAGGCGACGCACGCCGAATACGAGACGAAGATCGCCGCGGCGAAGTCGGCCGAGGCCGAGGCCCAACTGCGGGTGGTTCAGGCGACCCATCGGCACGAGGCACGTCGCCAAGTCGCGGAACGCCGCGATCGTGTTGTCCAGCGTGCCGAAGCCCTGCGGGCGGGCGTCCGGCAACGGCGGGCCACGCTTGCGGCGAATGCCGGGGGTCTCTCCGATGAGCGACAGCAAGCGGCACAGCAAGCGACCAGCTCGCTCACCGATCTGCAAACGGCAACCGAGCAACGAGACGGGGCCGCCGATGGCCTGATGCAAACCGATCAGCAGATCGCCGCGGCGCAGCGCGAGCTCTCGCAAGCCCGCCGCCGCCTCACCGACTTGCAGGCCCAAGCGGGCGAGCATCGCGAGACGCTCGTCGGGCTCAAGCACCAACTCGAATCGATCCTGGAAGAAGAGCGGCGGCTCGAACGGCTGAACGACGACGTCCGCCGGCTGATCGGCCACGCGCAGAACGCCGGCCGCCGCCCGCCGGGCGTGTACGGGTTGGTCGCCGACCTGATCCATGTCGAGGATGACTTTGTCTCGATGGTCGAGGCCACGCTCGGGCCGCGTGCCGAGCATGTCGTGGTCGACTCGCGGCTGGCGATCCTCGAATCGCTTGTCGCCAGTGGCGTCGACGAGACGGCACTCTCCACCCGCGCCGGCTTCCAAGCCCTCGATGCCAGCCCACCAATCACCGCAATCGACCAGATCGACCTAGCCGATGAGCCGGGCGTGCTCGGGCGGGCCTCGGACTTCGTCGAGGTCGAGCCTCGGTTCGCCCCGCTGGTGCGGCGGCTGTTTGGACGGACGTGGTTCGTAGAATCGCTTGCCGTCGCGACTCGGCTGAGCGAGTCGGTCGGTCGTGGGCTCGCCTTCGTCACACCATCGGGCGAGGTCATCCGCGACGACGGCGGCGTGCTGGCCGGTCCCAACGACGCCGCCCTCCGGATGCTAACGCGTCGCGACGACGCCACACGGCTCGACGGGCAGATCCATGACCGCACGGTCAAGCTCCAAGCGATCGAGGCGGAGATCGGCGACACCGCGGGACGAATCACGGCGTCAGAGCAGGCGTTGGCAGAAGCCCAAGCGGTCGCCAAGGAGCAACGCAGCCAGCTCGCCGCTGCCGCCCAACGGGCCGCCACGCTCGACGAACGCCGTCGCCACGCCGACGCGACCGCGACCCGCTTGGCGGAGCAACTCGTCATCTGCCAGCGATCGATTGCTCGGCTCGATGCCCGCGACGATTCGTTGGGGCAACGTGTTGAGCGGATCGTGCAAGCCGTCGAACCAGCGGATCAAACGACTGGCGACCCCGAGCGCCAAGTCCGCGAGGCCGAGAATCACCTCGCCGCCGAGCGAGCACGGCTTCAAGAGATGAACTCCTCCGCCCAGCGGCACGCGGAGTTGCTCGGGTCGCTGCGCAAGGAAGCGGCAGCGAGCGGCGCCGCGGGGCGGGATGATCTGGTGGCGGCCGTCGGGCAAGCCGAGGCAACGCTCCGCCAGCAGAAACATGAGCATGCCAAGGCCGTGGCCGCGTTGCTCAACCAGCAAGCCGAGCTGTGGGCCGCGACCGCGGAGCTCGAAACGGCCGATCGCCAGCTCCGCCAGAGCCGAGCCGCGCGGCGGGCCGGCGAGCAGATCCGCCTCGACTTGGCGTCGGCGATCGCCTCGGCCCGGGGCGAGGTCGAGGCCCTCGCCCGCCGTGCCGCTGAGATCGAGCTGCGGCGGCAGCGTGTCGAGATGGAAGCGACCACCGTTGCCCAACGGGTGCGCGACGATTACGGCGTGGATGTCACCGCCCTGCCAGAGCCATCCGAGGAAGCGACCGAACCGCAGGCCCTCCGCGACGAGATCGAAGCCCTCCGCCGCGAGGTCCAGGGCGTCGGGGCGGTGAACCTCGAATCGCTCGAAGAGCTCGACGAGTTGGAGACCCGCTTCGCCCAACTCTCGGGCCAGTACCAAGACCTCAGCGAAGCCAAGAAGTCGTTGGCCCGGCTGACCGCCCGCATCAACACCGATAGCCGCCAGCTCTTCAAATCGACTTACGAGACCGTCCGCGAGCAATTCCGCGAGCTCTTCTCACGGCTGTTCGGCGGTGGCGAGGCCGACCTGCTGCTGGTTGATCCGCCCGAGGGAGCCGCTTCGGACGCCGATCCGTTGGAGGGGGGCGTCGAGATCGTGGCCTGCCCGCCCGGCAAGGAGTTGCGGAGCCTGTCGCTCCTGTCAGGCGGTGAGAAGACGATGACTTGTGTCGCGCTGCTGCTAGCACTCTTCCGCAGCCGCCCCAGCCCGTTCTGCTTGCTCGACGAGGTCGATGCCGCCCTGGACGAGGCAAACGTTGGTCGATTCCTGGAGGTCTTGAAGGACTTCCTCGGCGAGACGCAATTCATCGTCATCAGCCACAGCAAGCGAACCATGGCCGGCGCGGACACGATCTACGGCATCACGATGCAAGAGTCGGGCGTCTCGAAGCAGATGTCGGTCCGCTTCGAGGAGGTCTCCGAAGACGGCCACATCCGCTTGCGCCGCGAAGAAACGTCCCAGCGACGGGCCGCGTAGCCAGCCGGTAGCACAACGGCGAGCCCCCGACGCCAGTCGGGGGGAGTGAACCCATTGGTTGCTTGCCTCACCCGACTGGCGTCGGGGGCTCGCCGTTCCTGGAGGCTCGCCGCTCCTTGTCTTGGGGTCGATTCTTCTTGTCGGCACAGAGCGGAATGCCGCGCTCAAGCACACAAACGGCTATCCCCGACATCTCCTCCTAAAGTCCTACCCCCTCTCTTAACGAAGATAAGGTTCGGATGGGTTGCTTCCCTCCGCCCCAAAGAGCCTCGGCTCGCGGGACGGTTCCCGGGAAGCAAGCAGGGGGGAGCCTGCCTAACACCTCCATCCACTGGACCTACCGACCGCGCTCGGAGTGCGTGCCGGCCCCGTTCTTGACGGGCCGACGCGTTTTGTGAGCAACGTCTGTCAGGACGCACGGTTCCCCTGCTGGACCTTTCTAGAGCTGGTTGCAACGCGTCGATCGAGGCGTCCCGAAGGGGGGCTGCTTTGAGCGGGGCCTGTGCCAACTCGACCGTTGCTATCGCGTGCCGCTTGCGTGTGGCCGCGGTAGCCGTGCGGGATTGTGAGGGTTGTGCCGATCGGAGCGAGCCACTGGCTCGAAACGATCGATCCGCTCCGTCATTTGGCAATCCTCGTCCGGCTCCCGCAGCCGATGCAAGCAGTACCAAGGAGCGGATCAGATCGACCTGACCCAAACCTCGCGACCAGAGCGACACCCCCTTACCGGACCCCGACCCAGACACGCGTCGCCACCGTTCGCGAGAACGGACATGCGTGAGGGGTTAACCGCGAAGCGATCAGCCGTGACCCAGCGGCCCCGCCTAGCGCCGAGCGGACATTTAGTACAGAGAATTGGAGAGCCCCATGAAGGTCTTCACGACGGGTCAGGTCGCCAAGATCTGCAAGGTTGCCCCGCGGACCGTGAGCAAATGGTTCGATTCGGGACGCCTCAAGGGATATCGCATCCCTGGATCGCAGGACCGCCGTATCCCCCGCGAGTATCTGATCAAGTTCCTCAAAGAGCACGGCATGCCGCTGGGCGATCTTGAGGACGAGGCGATGGCCAAGGTGCTGATCGTCGCCCAGGATCAGGTGCTCATTGAGAACCTCAAGCGGGAGCTCCCCGCCGAAAGGTCCTTCCGCACCCAAACCGCGGCCAGCGGTTTCGAGGCGGGCATCCAGGCGGAAAGCTTCCACCCGGATTGCATCATCTGCGACTTCTCGATCGGACACGTCGAGGCCCTGCAGATCTGCCAGAACCTGCGACGCAACACCGACTTCACCGAGACGATCTTGATCGCCTTGTTGCCGGACGACGGATCGAGCATCAGCTTCGATCGCTCGACCATCAACGAGACCTTCAAGAAACCGTTCGACTCGGCCCTGCTTGCCGAGCGACTCCGGACGCTGATCGGTGCCAAGAAGGAACTCGTCTGAGTTCCCGAGTGTTGCTGAGAAACGAGCTACCCAGGCTATCCACCGCCAGCCACGGTCATCGTCTTTGCGGGGCGTGACCAATCGGCGGAAACCATATCGGGGTCGATCGCACGAGGCGATCGCTGCCGCCCGGCTTTCCCAGCCGGCGGCGGACGCCCCACTAGCTACCCCGAAGGCCCGATTCGCCACTGGCGAGCCGGGCCTTCGGTCGTTTCTGAGCGGAGCAGTCTCTCCCGGCGCTGACGCTTTGGGCTCCCGGATATTGGCTACAGAGCGCAGCTCTAGGAGCCCAAAGCGTCAGCGCCGGGAGCCGTGTCCTGATCGCGTGAATCACTCGCGTTAAGCCGCTGCCACGCCGTACGGTCAGAAGACTGCTGGTAAAGGCGTTTGCAAGCCCTAACATGCCGGCCCGTTACGACTTACACTGCGTCTCCATGCCAGCTCCGAGCCAAAAAAGCGACGTCTCGACTCCTGCCCCCGCGGCCGTGGGGGATTTGTTTGGACCGATCGGACAGGCCCTCCAACGGATCGAGACCCGCCTCCAATCGGAGCTGACCAGCAACGACCCGCGGGTCGATGAGGTCGTCCGGCACGGCTACCGCCTCGGCGGCAAGCGGCTGCGGCCGGCCCTCGTGTTGCTCGCGGGCCAAGCCGTCGGCGACCTGACGCCCGACCACGAGTTGCTCGGCGTCGTGGTCGAAATGATCCACACGGCGACCCTCGTCCACGACGACGTGCTCGACGAGGCCGCCCTCCGCCGCCACGTCGATACGGTCAACGCCCGTTGGGGCAACGAGAAGAGCGTCCTGCTGGGGGACTTCCTCTTCTCACACGCGTTCTACCTGGCGGCGACCGTCCAAGGCGACGAGTCCCTGAGCCTCAACGCGGCGGAAGCGTGCCGGCTGATCGGACGCAGCACGAACCGCGTCTGCCACGGCGAGCTGCGTCAGACCCTCTCCGAGGGCGACCTGTCGCTGTCCAAGCAAGATTATTACGACATCATCGACGGCAAGACCGCCGAGCTGTGTGCCTGCTGCTGCCGGCTCGGAGCGGTCTACGCCGGCGCATCGGCCCAGGCGGCCGACGCGATGGAGTCATTCGGCCGCAACTTGGGCATGGCGTTTCAGATCGCCGACGACCTGCTCGACCTGACGGGCGACGAGGCCACGACCGGCAAGACCACCGGTGCCGACCTCGCCAAGCAGAAGATGACGCTGCCGCTGATCTACACGCGGGACAGCTTGGTCAACGGCCCACGCGTCGCTCTCGAAAAGTGGCTGACCCACCCTTCGTCCGAGTCGCGTGCCGAGGTGGCCAAGCTGGTCGACGCCGTTGGTGGCTTCGCCTACGCCCAGAAGAAGGCGATCGAGTACGCCGACGCCGCGATCGCTGACCTATCGATGCTAGCCGACAGCGATGTCAAGCAAACGCTGACGACGATCGCCCGCTTCGCCAGCCGGCGAGACGCGTAGCGCGGTGCCAACAGCCACCGGTCGCACTCTAGTCGCGGTCGATCAAGACCTCGAAACGCCCCGCCGAGGTCGCGAAGCCGCGTGGCATGGCGGCCGTGTTGAAGCGGCCGATCGGCTCGCCCGCTTGGGTCACCGCGATCAGCCCGGCGGTTCCCGGAGGCAGCATCTCGATTTGTGCCGTGGCAGCCTTGTCGAGGCTCTCGCCGGCGTAACGCATGCGGGCCGAGACGTCGTAAGCGATCGCGTTGCGGATGAACAACTCGCCCACGCCGGTGCCAGAGACCGCCGCCGCCCGGTTGTCGGCGTAGGTGCCGGCCGCGATGAGCGGTGAATCGCCCACCCGGCCGAACTGCTTGCCCTGGAGGCCGCCGGTCGAAGTCCCGGCCGCCAAGTTGCCTTCGAGGTCCAAGGCGACGCAGCCGACTGTGCCATAGTGGTGTACGGGCCCGTCGTGATGCACCGGACGATCGAGCGTGGACGATTGACGATTGCGGTACGCCTCCCACTGCTGGCGGGTCTTGGCCGTCCAGAAGTAGTCCGGCTCGACGCATGCCACGCCCGACTCCTTGGCGAATCGGTTCGCCCCAGCGTCGGCGAGCAGCACGTGCGGCGTGTCGGTCATCACCAGCCGGGCGACCGAGATCGGATTCTTCGCCACCCCGATCGCCGCCACCGCGCCGGCCTGGAGGTCGTCGCCCCGCATGATGGACGCATCGAGTTGGTGCCCACCCTCGGCGTTGAAGGTCGCCCCCTTGCCCGCATTGAAGCAGGGCGTGTCTTCCAACAGGCGGATGGCAGCCTCGACCGCATCAAGGCTCGAACCGCCCGTGGTAAGCAAATCGCGAGCCTTGCCCAACGCCGCCTGCAAGCCGGCCTCGATCTCGGCCGTTTCTTCCGCGGTCCGGTTGGGCCAGCTCCCGGCCCCACCATGGATGGCGACCGCGAAGCGAGGCTTTGATGTCTGCTCTTCGCCCCACCCGGTGGTGGTGACGAGGGCGGTGAAAGCTAACGCGACAGCGAGTTGGCGAAGCATCAAAATGAGACCCTATGGCAATTGGCGGCCGATTAGCCAACAGCTTAGGCAGACCGCGGGGCGGAGCCAAGTAACGGCTGGAGCGACTGAGCTCATACGCGATCAGAAAGCACCGCCACCGAGCGCGTTAGGCTGTTTAGGGCCCACTTTCACGGTGATCGTGTCTCCGGCAAGTGCGGTAACGTCGAACTTAGCACCTCGCTCTTCGCCGTTGATCACGAAGCGGATTGAGGCTTCATCTTCCGGAGCGAACCAATCCAGCGTGATGTATCCGTTGGCATCGGTTTTCGCACTTGGGCCCGGGATTCCTAGGTCTGTGATCGCTTGATGGTATTCGCCATCTGAGTTCACCCGGTGGCTTGGCGTGACTCGTGTCTTAGAAACGGGCGTTTGATCCTCGTTTAGCAACTGGATTCGTTGCTTGGTGCTAGTTGGGAGTCGAAAAACAAACGGCTCGCCTGGGTCGCCGAACGAGGGTCTCAGGAGGTTGGAACTGGTAAAGGCATAGCCCTCCTTGTAAGCCGTGACCTGCTGGATTAGGTGAGCAGGGTTTGTCAGACGCGTGTTGTATCTGCCGCTAGAGTCAGTGGGCACGGCAAAGGTATCAACCCAGCTTCGGCTGGTGTCTTTCCATCTGATGGCCAGCTTCGCGTCAGGGAGCGGTGCGCCTGTTTCATGGACGACACGGATTCGAACCGGTACGCCAACCTCTTCGTCGCTTTCATCTGAAACGGGAGGCTGCAAGCCATTTTGTAGCTTGCTGAGATCGTCTTTGATCGTCGTCAGGTATTCCGTCGTTTGATCCATGTACTCGGCGGTGGTCACCGAGGTGAAATAGTCACGCACGCCAAGCCAGACCACGGCCACTAGCAACAGGGTGGTCAGCACCGCTTGAACCCGCTTCAGCATTGGAATGTCTCCTTGCTTTTCCACGCGGCAACGCCGCACATAGGAATCGAAGTCGCCGAAACGCTCGGCCGCTTTTTGCCGGGCCTCGTCGGGCGGGACGCCCTGCCGCATCTGCTCTTCCGCCATCAGGTCGAGGTGCAGTTGCAATTCCTCGGCGACCTCGTCGTCGATCTCTTCCGGCGGGCGGTCGTCGCCGGGGAAGAGCCAATAGGGGAGGCTGGGCATGGTCGATCTGTTGGGACGCTTTCGGATTAGGGGATAGGGAGATGACCGGAGATAAGGGGATGTCGCTTTGGTTGGGATCGATCACCTGTGCTTCTGCACGATTGATTGCCGATCGCTCGTGGAGTGCTGTTGGTTGCTTTGATGGAAGGTGCTCACCGCGGCGGAAACGATCCCCTTGTCTCCAGTCATCCCCCCATCTCCCTTTCTAAGGCCTTCGCCATTCTCAGGTTCTCTCAAGCAAGGAGTACCCGCGGCGTCGACTTGCCGGTGTCGATCACCTTGCCGATCGCGGCGGTCATCGCCTGCCAACTGGCGACCTCGGCCTTGAGTTGCGAGCGTCCGCCGCGGGTGAGTGTGTAGTACTTGGCCCGCCGGTTGGCGTCGCTGACGCCCCACTCGGCGGCGATCCACCCCCGGCGTTCCATCCGGTGCAAGGCAGGGTAGAGCGAGCCTTCCTCGACCCGCAGGGCGTCGTCGCTGGCGGCCAGGATATGCCGGGCGATTGCGTAACCGTGTTTCGACCCGCCGTCGAGGGCTTGGAGCACCAGCAGGTCGAGGCTGCCCTGCGGCAGCGTGTTCTCGGGTTTGGTCTTTGCCATCGGATTCCCCTTGTGGTTCTAGGGGAGTCTATCCAGCGTCCCCCTTGCGCGTCAAGGGAAAGACCCGAAAGCCAACGCACCAATAGAAAAAGGCGAGCCGACGACGCCAGTCGTCGGAGGGGCCTAGCAACTCATGAACTCCGACGACTGGCGTCGTCGGCTCACTGTTGCTCGCTCAGTACCCGTGGTGGGCCGCGGCGTGGAGCTTGTCTTGCTCGGCTTCGGTCAGCCCTTCGATTGGGGTGGACTCGAAGCCGTGGTCACGCGTCAGGTGCTCGGCGAAGGACATGCCGTCAACGCCCGCCTCGGGGGGCTCGATCGTTGCGAGCCAGAGGCTCAACTCATCGGCCGTGAGGCTCCGCAGCCAACGGCTCGGCGGCCGGCCGTGACGCGCTCGGCGATAGCTGGCCGCGTCGGGACCCGGCGTGTCTTCTTGGCTTGAGATGCCGTCGTCGGTGATCTCGATCCGGTCGCCGTGGTCATCGGGGGCCTCGACCTTCCGTGCCAGAAAAGCCTCCGGTGCGTCGGTCGAGTCGAGGTAACCGGTGGCGTCTTCCAACGCCTCGCCGTTGTCGCGACGGACGGGCGTGGTCATGCCGGTGAGGACCCACTCGCCGTCGATGAAGTGCTCACGCTGCACCCACCGCCAGGTGTTGTTGTGGGTGGTCTGCCAATGGACGGGCAACTCGGCCGTGGCGGGGAGCGATGGCGTCGTTGGCGGCGTCGGCGTGTCGCCTTGCCCCGCGGCGTCCATGATCGTGGCGGCGAGCGTATCGAGGCTCTTGGCGTTGAGTCGCTCGGCCGCCCCGAACAGTCCCATCCCCAGCCAGAAGGCAAAGCGGCGGCGTGTCATGGCAACGACCTGGGAGTGAGAGCCGGGGAGGGGGAGAAAGCGACCCACAAAAATACCACGCAGGAGCCCGAAGTCCGCCGCCTGGGCAGCCGGATCCCTTGAGCTTTTCCTCACGGCTTCCCTAGCCGCTATGACCCAACCAGCCGGCCGCCAGAGACGCCGAAGCTTGCTCGCAACGAGACAGACACAGAGCCATCGAGACTGCCATCACCGAGGGGCCGTCGTTCTTGTCGTTCCGTCGTGCTGCCGACTCTAACAGGCGGCTTCAATCCGCTCCGCGATCGCCTCCGCCGTGTCGTCCGAATCGACTTCGATGAAGCGGCACTCGCTCAGGTTGCGGAACCACGTCCCCTGGCGTTTGGCAAAGCGGCGCGTGCGTGCCTGGATCCGCTCGACGGTCGTCGGCAGGTCATGCTCGCCTGCCAGGTGTTCGAGCACCTCGCGATACCCGACCGCTTGGCTCGCGCTGCGGCCCAGGTGCTTGCCGTCGGCCGTCAGCCTGCGGACCTCCTCGACGAGGCCTTCGGTCATCATCGCTTCGACGCGTTGCTCGATCCGCGTGTGCGCGTCTTCTCGCTCGCGGCGGAGGACGAACACGCGGCACTCTTCGGCGGGCGTCGACTCCTCGAACTCCATCTGCTGGTGGCTGATCGGTTGCCCGGTCGACCGGAACACCTCCAACGCACGCACGATCCGCCGCGCATCATTCGGGTGGATATTCGAGGCGGCGACCGGATCGACCAGTTTGAGCCGCTCGTGGAGCGTCGGCGCGCCGACTTCCGCCAGCTCGGCTTCGAGCTCGTGACGCAATCCCCAATCGGCCGGCGGGCCATCGAAGAGGCCACGCAGCAGACACTTCAGGTACATCGGCGTACCCCCGACGAAGAGCGGTGTCTTGCCTCGCGCGAGGAGGTTTTCCACAGCGGCGGTGGCGGCCTCCCGATACTCGGCGACACTGAACTCCTCGTGCGGGTCGCGGAGGTCGATCAGGTGGTGCGGCACCCGGGCCTGCTCGTCGGTGTCCGGCTTGGCCGTGCCGATATCCATGCCGCGATAGACGGCCATCGAGTCGAGCGAGAGGATCTCCGCGTCGAGCCGCTCAGCGAGTCGGAGGCCGACGGTCGTCTTGCCCGAAGCGGTCGCCCCGCTCAAAAACCAGCAATCACGGGCGAAATCCACGCTCATCGGGGCGAACCACTCTTATCCGCAAGACTCGATCGATTGTTCCAACGTCCTCGCCAGCCTAAGCTGGAGGGCTTCCGCGTAAGAGCCTAACCGCAGCCCCCCACCGCCC
>CAYGUP010000055.1:0-26344 GCA_964353155.1 uncultured Planctomycetaceae bacterium
CCGAGCAACTCGATGGTCACGCGTCGCTCGGCACGCCCGGTCAACGCGGCGGCGACGGCGACGGCGCACGCCCCGCTACCGCATGCCCAGGTCTCGCCCGCTCCGCGTTCCCAGGTCCGCTGCCGCAGCGTGGTGGGCGAGGTGACTTGGACGAACTCGACGTTGGTTCGTTCGGGGAAGGCGTCGTGCGTTTCGAGCTGGGGCCCGAGGGTCGTCACGAGCTTGTCGTCCGCGTACTCATCGAGAAAAAGGACGCAGTGCGGGTTGCCCATCGAGAGAATAGTTGCCTCGACCTGCCCACCGCCAACCGGTGCCATCGCCCGGCGGAGGTCGCCCTCGGAGCCAACCGGCAGCGTGCAAGGGATCTCGTTCGGCGCGAATCGCGGCGCCCCGAGGTCGGCCTCGACTTGATCCACCTTGCCAAGCTCGTCACGCGATACGATCCGCATCGGCACGAGCGTGTCGGCGGTGCGGACGACCATCGTCTCGGTGGTGTGCTTGCCCGAATCGACCAGCCATTTGGCGACACACCGCAGGGCGTTGCCGCACATGCCGGAGTACGACCCGTCCGGGTTGTACATCCGCATCTCGTAGTCGGCGGCGGAGCCGTCGCGGGTCTCGGGCAGCATCAGCACGAACCCATCGGCCCCGACCCCAAAACGCCGGTCGTTCATCGCGGCCGCCAGTGGCGTCGCGGCTTCGACAGGCGCAGACGCGTACCGTTCGGCCAGCTCGCCGGCCAGCGCATCGACCATCACGTAGTCGTTGCCGCAGCCGTGCATCTTGGTGAATCGCATCGAGGGTGCCTTCTTCGGTCGGTTGCTTGTCGGCTCAGGCCAACAAGTCGAGCCGATTGCCGTCCTCCTCAGAAGGGGGTGTCTCTTCCTGCTGGGCCTCTTCCTCGGACTCTTGCTTGCCGTCGGGGGTTCGCTCCCACAGCCGGCGGCCATCGGCGTCGCGGTCGGACGATTCGCTATCGCCCTCCGTTTGGCCCACGCCAGACGACTTCTCGGCTTGGAGGTCGAGGGTGTCCTTGGTTTCCTGCGTCGCGGCGTCGCGTGACGCCCGTTCGGTGCTCGATCCCTTCGTCTGCGACAGCGGCGATCCCGCCACGCTGCCAACGATTCCGCCCAGCGGTCCCATGCTCATGATGAGGTAGAGGGTTTGGGGGTGAGGGTCTGGAGAGTCCTACAGGTGAGTCTTCTGAGGTGGTGGTTTGGTATCAACGCCGGGTCGGCGCTCGCGGGCGGGCCGCTTGGTCGGTGGCCGGCCCGCCGAACTCGGATTGCAACTGCTCCAGCACGTTGCCGACCGCCGGGAGCATCTCGCGATGGACCCGCGGCGCGTCGATCGGCCCCTCGACGTGCAGCCGCAAGAACTGCTGGCTGGCCGAACTGACGAACGCCTTCAGCACGGGCACGGTGAACTCGTTCCGCCCGACCACGGTGCCAAACTTCAGATCGACCTCGCGGCGGAGGTTCGCCCGGCCGTTGCCGTACAGGCTGACCGCGTCGCCCAGCAGGTGGAAGTTCTCGAAGAGGATGTCCTCGCCCTCGAGCGTGAACGTGGTCTCCAAGCGATTGAAAGCCGTGTTGTCGGGCGTGCGGTTGCGCAAGGTCTTGAGCAGGCCGAGGAAGAGCGGCAGCTCGTAGAGCTCGGCGTCGCTGACGGCGAGCTCGCCCTTGCCGGTCATGCCATAGACAGTCGCGCCGGAGCCGTGCAGTTCGAGGTTGCCGTCGAGGCTGCCGTCGATCGCCTCGGGGCGTCCCAGCCATTCGGACGAAAGGCGGGTCACGTCGACGCCCGCGATGCCGAGCGCCAGGCTGTAGCGTGCCTGCCCGCCATGCCGGACCCAACTCGTGAGTCGCACCTGGCCGCCATAGGCTTCGGCTTCGACCGGGCGCGAGGCGGTCGCTTGCAGCTTGCGGGCGGCCCCTTCGCCGAGGAAGCAATCGGTCCCATCGGCCCAGATCGGCCCGCGGACGTTCGTGAGTTGCAGGTCGTTCCAGAACAGCGAATCGAGGTCGAGCTCGCCGGCGATCGTCGAGGTCGCCCCGTTGTTGGCCCCGCTGATGCGGATCACGCCCGACACGCCGTCGAGCGGCACGCCCGGGTTGATCGACGCCTGATGGCAGTTGATGCCCATCCGCCAGCGTGCCTCGACCGGCCCGGCGATGCCGGCGGCTCGGGTCACTTCCAGGCGGCTATCGAACAGGTCGAACCCGCCGCGTGGCTGGAGGTCTTCGATCGCGGTCCGCAGCCCGGCAGGTGCGGCGAGCAAGAACTCTCGGTTGAACTCCAAGCGGTCGGCGTTGAGCCCCTGAAGATCGAGCTTCCACCCGCCGGTCGGCATCGCTTCCCACGCCCCATTGGCCGAGTACTGCGTGCGGCCGTGCTCGGCGCGGGCGTTGCGCATCGTGAGTCGGTCGGCGGCCCACGCGAACTCGCCGTCGAGCCGTTCAAGGCGGTAGCGGTAGCCGCTCTCGGAGAGCGGCGGCTCGATCAGCAGGTCGCGGTTGTGTGGGTTCATCGCGAGCCGAACGCTCGGGCTCGGCTGGCCGCACTCACGCGAGATATCGGCGACGAAGTCGATCTTGCCACGCGGTCGCATCAAGGCCCAAGCTTGCTGGGCACTGGAGGGCAGGGCGTCGAAGAGCGTCTGGTCGAGTGGGGTCGCCGTGCCGGCTAGCCGAAGATCGAAACGGCAGGTCCCTTCGCGTGGTTCGAGCGAGCCTTGCCCCGCGACGATCGTGCGGCCTTGCGGATCGCGGCTCTGCAACTCGGTGAAGTGCCACTGCTTGTTGCGTTGGTGGATCCAACCGGTCACGCCGCTGAGCGGATACGGGAAGCGGTCGTAATGCATCCGGCAGTTGTCCAACCGCATCCGCAAGGCGACCCGGGGCTGGGGGTCGGCCGGGTCGCTTCTCTCGGCCCGCCAAGAGGCATCGATCCGACCCGACGGATGCAACTCATGGATGAAGTCGCGGGCGCCTTCTTCGCGGACCGCGTTGATCAAGCGATCGGAGATCGGGATCCCGTTGCCGGAAATATCGGCCCACCCGAGCGGCATGATCGACGGCGGGCCGGCGTTTGGTTTGCCCACGCCCTTAAAGGCGGCGGTCACGCGGACCGGGGCGCCGTCCGCGTTGCCGACGAGTTGCACATCGAAATCGGACCCAAGCAAGGGATCGTGGGTGATCGGCTGATCCGAGACCCCGCCGTTCACGAGGATCTGGCCCGATGCGTTCGTGAGACGGTAGGGAAACTTCTCGCCGTCTTCGAACGAGGCCTCGCGAACGGCGATGGTCGCCCGCGGTGCCCAGCGGCGGCCGTCGTAGGCCAAGTCGCACTCGATATCGGTCCGCCCGGCGGGGCGGAAGCGGTCGAACATCTGAGCGGCCCGGGCCGGCAGCAGCCGCCGGGGTGTCGAGCCGACGTCGAAGTTCTCCACCCGGCAACGCCACGCCATCGGCGTCGGGGTTAGCAGCGACCAGCCGGTCCGTTGCCCGGCGAAGCGGAGCGACGCATCGCCCCAGCGGGCCGATCCGCGATCGATCTTCAGCCCGGCCGGGGTGGCTTCGCCGGCGAGGGCGATCTCGGTGAGCGGTCGATCGATCCCCGGCCAGCGGTACTCGCCCGAGGCCAGTTCGAAGTTGGCCGTCCCCCGCATGGGCTGGCCTGCCGACAGCGAGGCCTTGCCGGCAACGCTCAGCAAGCCACGCACCGGCTGCGGCGGCATCTTCATCAGGCCGTAGCGATAGAGCGAACCGAAGAGCTCACGCGAAAGCTCAACCCCCTCGACTCGGTAGTTGAGATCGAACGAGGAGCCGTTCTTAGCGGCCTCGCCACGCACCTCGAAGGATCGCGCGATGGTGTTGCGTGCCGTCGCGGTGATAGCGATCCGATTCGGGTCATCAGTCGAAGGTTTGATCGTGGCATCGACGTGGTGCAACCCGAGCGAACGCTTCGGATCGCCCGACTCGCCGGTCAGCAGCACGGTCGCGTTGCGGAGTTCGATCGTCGGCATCGGCTGGCCGCCCGCCGGGGGCGGCTTGAAGCCGGCCAAGTTCCAGGTGCCGTCTTTCTGCCGCGTGGCGGCGAGGCGCGGCGTCTTAGCGACGATCCGCTTGACGATCGGCTTGCCGCGGAGGAGGGATTGCAGGTCGAACGCGCCCTCGACTTGTAGCTCTTCAATATGCAAGACGCCCCGCGCCGGGCCCCAAGCCACGGGTTCAACAATCTGCACGTTGTGCAATGTCACGCCGCGCCCGGGAGCGAACTGCGTGGAGCCGACGCGGGCTTCGAACGGGGCGCAGTACCGATTCAGGGTCGCCGCGCTGATGCGATGGGCCTCGTCGTCCCAGCGGAAGTAAACGAACGTCCCCAGCGCAATCACCAGCACAACGGCGAGCAAGAGCACGCCGCGGAAGAGGGCCCAGCAGGTGGTGACCAGCCGCGTGAAGATGTTGGGGTCCGTCCCGAGCAAGTTCGCGTTATCCGTCCGGCGATCCTTCGCCGAGCAACTGGTAACGGTATCGGATGGCCGCCGCCAAGGCGACTTCAGTTGCGTTGTGGTGGGTTGGCGGTGCCTGCCAAGCGGGGCAGAGCGGGTGGACTGAGTCGCCTGCCCCTTCAATCGGCTGTTGGGCGTGATAGCACGAGCTTGCCACCAACGGATTCGGCTCGAACCCCGCCGGCGAACATCTCGGCCGGTTGCGGATCGCCAGAGCGTGCTAGCTCCGCCAGCCGCCGCCACGCCGGGGCGGTCATCGCTTGCTCCGGCCAACCCGCCCGCCGCCACGCGAGCCGGATCGACTCAGCGACGAGGCTCGCCGGCCGGCTCGCCATCGCGGCACGATCGAAGGTCATCCCGCTCGCCGAGGCTGAGAGTAACTCGTCCGCCAGCTCTTCCAAACAACCGGCCGACTCGGCGGCGTGCTCGGCGAGGGTGGTGAGTTGTTGTCGGGCTTCCGGGAGACGCTCTTCGATCAACGGCAAGACGCGGTGCCGGAGCCAATTGCGTGTGTAGTTGGTCTGCTGGTTGCTAGCGTCCTCGCGATAGGCCTGTCCGAGGCTCGCGAGGTAGGCCTCGATCTCGAGTCGCGTCGTCCCAAGCAGGGGTCGGATCAATGTGCACGCCTCGCTGAGCGGGGCGGTGGGGCGGATGCCGGCCAGGCCCCGGAGGCCCGATCCGCGGAGGGCACGGAACAAGACGGTCTCGGCCTGATCGTCGGCGGTGTGGCCCGTAGCGAGGTAACGCACGCCGAGGCGGGCCACCGCTTGGCGTAAGAAGCCACGGCGGGCTTCGCGGAGCGATGCCTCGTCGGGTGACGCTGGGCAACGGTTTCGGCCGATTTGGCAAGCGAGGCCGAGGCCCGCGGCGAGTTCTTCCACCCAGCGGGCGTCCTCGGCCGAGGCCTCGCCCCGAACCGCGTGGTCGAAGTGGAGGACGGAGAGCCCCCCGCGACCGCCGGCCCGCTGTTTGGCGGCGTGCAGCCCACGCAGCAAGGCGACGCTATCCGCCCCGCCCGAGACGGCTACCGCCACATGTACGTCACGCCAGCTAGCAACGGGCCAGGCGGCTTCGATCTGGTGAGCCAGATCACGGTCGCGGCCCGGTTTCGCGGGATGCCGCTCGTCATTGGTGGAGAATGCCCTATCTTGCATCGTGACAAGAGTTTCGGTAAACAGCGTGCCAGCCGATAGCCTCGGCGGAGACGATTCTTCGCAGTGGTTTCGGCACGAGAGCTAGCAGAGCGAGACCCCTGCCGACCTCGATCGAACGCCTTCCCGGTGCGTGTGCACGGAGGAAGGCCGGAACCGATTGAGGTGCGACGGCGGCTCACCATTTCCATAAATCAATCCGCGTCTTCACTCACCCTTGCTTGGGGGCGGCAAAACCGCCCTGTGATTCGAGGCAAACCGGTCGCCGAGCGGGTCTATCGTTCGGTTCGTTGGTGAGCCCAGCTCATGGCATCGGAGAGCGGTCGCGGGCCAACGGACGCCGCCAAGGCGGGCGGTGCCTCCGGAAGAATAACCCTCCGAAATGCCCGATCTACTTTATCCAACCGGCTTGGCAGCGGCTGCCGGAATGGGTTTTCTCGTCTGCACCCTGCTGGGTCGACTCCGGAAGTGGGACGCGGAGAAAGAGGCCGCCCAGATCCTTGAGAAGGCCGACTTGCAAGCCAAGTCACGGCTTAAGGACGCGGAGATCGAGGCCAAGGAGGTGGCGATCGCCGAAAAGGGCAAGATCGAGGAGCAGATGGCCGCTGTTCGTGACAAGCTCCACGAACGCGAGCGGCAGCTCGACAAGCGGGATGACGCCTTGAGCAGCCGTGATGAGCAGCTCGGCAAGCAAGAGAAGATGGTCGAGAGCAACCAACGGCGGCTGACCGAAAAGCTCGCCGACGCCGACGTGCACTCCAAGGAGCTCGAAGGCCTGCTCGACGTGCAGCGGCAGGCCCTCCACAAGGCGAGCGGCCTGGGGCCGGACGAGGCCAAGAGCATGCTCTTAGAGCAGCTCGACCAAGACCTCGCCCACGAGCAGGGCGTCCGCATCTCGCAAGCCGAGAAGCAGCTCGCTGAGAAAGTCGATGCCAAGGCCAAGGAGATGCTCATCACCTCGGTTCAGCGTTTCGCCGCCGCCCACACCGCCGAGGCGACGACCAGCACGGTCGATATCCCCAATGACGAGATGAAAGGCCGCATCATCGGCCGCGAGGGCCGCAACATCCGCGCCTTCGAGAAAGAGACCGGCGTCGACGTCATCATCGACGACACGCCGGGCGTGGTGATCGTCAGCTCGTTCGACCCGGTCCGCCGACAGATCGCCCAGATGGCTCTGACCAAGCTCATCGCCGACGGCCGGATCCACCCGAGCCGCATCGAGGAGCTCGTCGTCGAGACCACAGCCGAGGTCGAGAAACTCCTGGTCAAGTACGGGGAAGAAGCGGCTCAAGAGGTTGATGTCCGCGGCTTGCACCCGAAGGTCATCCAACTGCTCGGCCGCCTGCATTATCGCACGAGCTACAGCCAAAACGTCCTGCGGCACTCGATCGAGGTGGCGTTCGTCACCGGCATGCTGGCCGAGGAAATGGGCTACGACGGCGACCTCGCCCGGCGGGCCGGCCTGCTGCACGATATCGGCAAGGCCGCCGACCACGACGCCGAGGGGGGCCACCCGAAGATCGGTGCCGACCTGCTCAAGCGGTACGGCGAGAACGAGACCGTGGTCCACGCCGCCTTCGGCCACCACGACGATATCCGCGTCGACAAGCCATACACGGTCATGTGCGCCGCCGCCGACGCGTGTAGCGCCTCACGCCCCGGCGCCCGCCGCGAGAACCTCGACCGTTACATCAAGCGGATGCAGGAGCTGGAGTCGATCGCCTCGGGCTTCGACGGCGTGCACCAGGCGTTCGCCATCCAGGCCGGCCGCGAGGTGCGTGTCATCGCAAAGACCGGCCAAACGACCGACGAGTCAGCCGCCAAGGTCTGCCGCGATATCGCCAAAGCGTTCGAGGAGCAGCTCACCTACCCGGGCGAGATCAAGGTCACGATGATCCGCGAAGCCCGCTTCAGCGAAACGGCGAAGTAAAGTGGGAAGTAGGAAGGCGGAAGTGGGAAAAATCGCAAGCGTACCGTCAACTGTTCAACCAGACTGCCTCTAGCTCTGCTTGCGTTTTCCCCACTTCCAACTTCCCAATTCCCACTTCGCATGCTCCTTCTTTTCATCGGCGATGTGGTCGGCAAGCCGGGCCGCGAGATCATCCGCCAAGCTCTGCCGGGGCTGATCGCCGAGCGTGGGATCGACCTCGTGGTGTGCAACGCGGAGAACGCGGCCGCCGGTTCGGGGTACACGCCGAAGATCCACGCCGAGCTGATGGCGGCCGGCGTCGATGCCATCACGCTGGGCGACCATGTCTACCGCCGGCGCGAGGTGCTGACACTGCTGGAATCGGCCGACAACGTGGTGCGACCTTGCAACCTGCCCGAAGAAGCAACCGGCCGGCGCTGGGCGTTGGTGCGGAGCAAGTTGGGCGCGTCGGCGATCGTTTGTTGTGCGTTGGGGCAGCTCTTCATGAAGCCGATCGGCAGCCCCTTCCGGGCCGTCGAGGCGGCGCTCGCCGAGGCCCCGTCGGATGTGAAGGTGCGCTTCGTCGACTTCCACGCCGAGGCGACCAGCGAGATGCAATCGATGGGCCGCTACCTCGATGGCCGGGTCGCCGCGGTCCTCGGCACGCACACGCATGTCGCTACCGCCGACGAGCAGGTCTTCCCGGGCGGGACGGCCTTCCAGTGTGATGTCGGCATGACCGGCCCGCACGATAGCATCCTCGGCCGCCGCAGCGATCGCGTGCTAGCGGCAACCCTCACCGGCATGCACCACCCGTTCGATGTCGCCACGGGCGATGTGCGAATCAATGGCTCACTGGTCGACGTCGATCCCGAGACCGGCCTCGCGAAGTCGATCGAGCGGGTCTCGATCAACGAAGCCGAAGCCGAACGGTTGGCGACGGCAAAATAAGACTCCCTCCCCCTGAGGGGGAGGGCAGGGGGGTGCCGGGTACCCGCTGCGCCCCCACCCTAAGCCTCCCCAAACGGGGGACGGGATTCAGACGCCATCGGCGTTGCGGCGGCGGGGCCGCTTCGCTACGGTCCGGCCGCTTCGTTTTCCGATACCGCCCGTTTGAGAGCTCGCGATGGATCGCCCCGCTTCTCGCTTGTCGATGACCGCCTTGGTGCCGCTCGTGCTGGCCGCGAGCACGCTGACGTTCTCGACCGGCTGCCACCCCGGCTTGTTGGTCGCCTCGGCGATGTATATGTGGCAGGGCGGCAACCTCGTGCCGGCGGCTTGTGAAGTCCCCCTCGAAGAGAAACGGGTGGTGGTTTTCTGCCGCCCGCCCGCCTCGCAAGAGTTCCGCCACGCCGGCGCGTCGCGCCAGATCGCCAAGCTGGTCACCTCGCTGATCCGCGACAACGGCGACAAGATCGACATGGTCTCGCAGCGGAAGGTCGATGAGTGGATCGATATGAACGACTCGAACGACTTCGAGGAACTGGGCCAAGCGGTGAAGGCCGACTTTGTGATCTACATCGATCTGGCCCACTTCGAGTTGTACAAGGGCAAGACCGTCTACCAGGGCAACGCCGACGTGTCGCTCACGGTTTACGATATGAACGACAACGCCCGCGATGTGTGGGACCTGGAGTTGGGCGAGGTCCTATACCCCGTGCACAGCGGCATCGCCGTGCAAGACAAGCGGGTCGACCAGTTCCAGCGCGAGTACGTGAAGGTCGTCGCCGACCAGATCGCCCGCAACTTCTACGCCCACGACCCGAACGACAACTTCGCAATGGACGCGTTGGCGAATCAGTGAGGCGAGGCGCTGGTTGGGAGGCGCTGGGCGCTAGTTACTGCCAGCCGAGCCGCGACCGTGAGGGAGCGACCGAGTGGCTGTGACTCGCAGTTGGTCGCTCCCTAACGGTCGCGGCTCCAAAACTAGTGCCCAGCGCCTCACAACCAGCGCCCCCTTACAACTTCGGCGGCGGCCGACGCGGCTTCGGCTCGGGCCGAGGATTGGGCCGGTTCGGCCGCGGGGCGTTCTGCCGTCGGCGATTTTCGGCGACGTTGCGGAACTCATCACGCCATTGCCAACCGAGCGGCCGCGAGAGTTCACGCTTGGCCAGCAAGGCCCAGGGCGTCCCTTCGTGGTCTTCGACGACACGGCTGAGATACCGCTTGGCGTCGTCGGCCTCGGTCTTCGCTCGGCTGCCCGAGGCGATCTCCTCCGACGGGGTGATGACCCACGTGTCTTTCTTCTCGCTCGTGAACTCCATGCCCTGCTTGGCGATGGCGAGCATCGCGTTGTAGCCCTCGGCGCGAACCTTGGTCGCCAACGCCCGCCCCATGGCGAGGTCGAAGCCGGCCTGCCAGCGGGCCGAGTCGATCTGCGGCCGGTCCCTCTCGCCGCGTCGCAGCGTGGCGACGAGCTCCTCGAGGCGTGGTTCCAGGATCGCGGCCGCCCGTTGGGCCGTGCTCAGGTTGCGGGCGAACTCGGCGTCATCGATCTTCGGGAAGCTGCGACGCACATTCTCCAATGGGGCGGTCCAGCTCAGCGCGGCCGCGTCGAGCAACGCCTTCTTCGCCCGGTTGTCGTTGACGCGGCGTTGGTACTCGCGGGTGGGCACGTAGTCGGGCCGGTAACGACGCATGAGCCGCTGGTCGAAGAAGTAATCGAGCTCCGATACCATCAGGTTGCCCCGGCCCCGACGCTTGGCCCGGCCCGCATCGACCCGGAAGGGATGCACCGCGATGAAGAAGCCGCCGGTCTCCGCGGTGAGCCTGGTGAGGCCGTAAGGGCCGAAGCCCGAGTCAAGCATCGGACCATCGAAGTCGCCGCCGCCGAAGTAACCGAGCCGCAGCCGCTCGGGAATCAACGATTCGGGGCCTTGGCGGACCGGCAGGTACTGGACGTCCTGCCGGTACTTTGGGTCGGGATCGACGTAACGCACGTAGGACTCTAGTCGTCCGAAGGGGGCTGGTGCGCCAACGGCGTAGACCGGAGTCTGCATCTTGCGGCAGAGGCTGACCGCTTTGTCGAGTCGGTTGATGTCGTCGCCCGCTTCGTCGGTCACGAGGATCAACATCACGTTGCGGCGCGGCTTGCGGAGGCGGTACCGCTTGAAGCGATTGACCGATTCGATCACCGCTCCGAAGGTGTTCTCGAACTCGCTTTGCTCATCGACTTCGATCGAGCGCACGGCCGCCTTGATCGACTCGGTGTCGGCGGTCGGCTGCTTGGAGAGGAACTCGATATCGGAGCTGAAGGCGGCGACTGCGGTCAGCAGCGGCTCGTCGTCTTCGTCGTCTTCGTCGTCGGTCGAATCGTCCTTCTGCACCGCGACGCCCAACTCCTCGTAGACCCGATCAAAGCGGTTGACGATCTCTTCCCGTTGGCCGCTGAGGCTCCCCGAGCGATCGAAGAGCCAGATGACGAGCGTCGGCCGTTGTTCGAGCGATTGGAGGATCTCGCCCGTGAGCCGATCGACGGCGCCGCGGCTGCCGGTCGTGCCGACGGCCCCGACGCCCCGCACGAGGAGGCTGCTGTTCTGGTCGGGGCTGGAGAGCAGGGTGGTTGGTGCGTCGAGCGTGGGCAGGTCGCCCAGGTCGGTGACCGCTTCGAGGTCGAGCGAGACCTCGGAGATCGTGGCCTCGATCGGGGCAGCCGCCGCAGCGTCGCCCGCCCCGCCATCGGACAAGGCCCCGATATCGACCGTCAGCTCCTCGGCAATACGGAAGGCGTCTTCGAGTTTCTCGGGCTCTTCTGGCGGCGTGGACGAGAAGAGCAGGGGGGCCTGATCGATCGGCGTGATCGCCGTCAGCAAGCCGAGCAACAACAACGCGGCCGCGTGGGTCGCGAAGCTCGTCAACCACGCCACCGGCTCGCCCGCGGCGGCGGCCAGCCGGCCGAGTCGCGTCGTTGGCGTGTCGTCGGTCGGGGGTTGGGCGATCGGCTCCAAACGCAAAGCTCCCCAGGGCGGGTGGTTAATCGGGGTGGTGCTGCCTCTTGAACCCCGATAGCGGGCCGGAGGAGCTGATTAAATGGCTCACTTAACTATACTCGATAGTTGCGTTTCGCCGGTTCTCCCAACGGTTGCCTCTCGATGCCAAGCCTTTTTTTCTGCCGCTCACCCTTCCGTTTTGCGGCCGCTGTGCTGGTCAGTTCGGCCCTGTTTGGCGGTTCGTCGCTCGCTCAGGCCGAAGAGCAGGCACCGGCGAACGATCCAACGGACCCGCGGCCGGTCGAGCTGACGACCAAAGATGGTGTCTTGCTCAACGGGACGTTCTTCCCCGCCGAGAGGGCAAACAAGGAGACCCCGGTGGTGGTCATGCTCGCCGACGAGGGGGAGTCGCCGAAGGTCTTTGATCGACTCGCCCTTGGTTTGCAGTTCGCTCAAAAGCGAGAGGGGGGGGATCGGCCCGGCTTCTCGGTCCTGGCCGTTGCCCTCCGTGGGCAGGGGGACAGCACGCGTGTCCGGCTGCCGGACGGTGAGGTCGTCGATCGTCGTGGGGCACGCCTCACGCCGACCGATGCTGAAGCGATGGTGAAGACCGATATGGAAGCGGTGCGGCAGTTCTTGGTCGACAAGAACGACGCCGGCGAGCTCAACCTGAACCGCCTCTGCTACTTCGGCGTGGGCCTCGGGGCGGCGGTGGCGACCAACGCGGCGGCCGTCGATTGGGCCGTGCCGAACCTGAACCGCGGCAAGCAGGGTCAGGACGTCAAAGCCTTGGTGCTCGTCTCGCCGCCCTGGCGGCAGCTCGGCTTATCGATGCTGCCCGCCCTCCGCCAGCCCGGCGTGCAGAAGGAGGTCGCCGTGCTGCTGACCTACGGTGGCGAAGACAAGAGCACCAAGAGCAACGCCAAGCGGATCGTCACGCAGCTCGAAAAGGGACGGCCCACGCCGCCCGAAGCGGCCGAAGGCGAGCCCGCCCCGGTACCGACCATCGTCGATCGCCCCGGCGAATCAACGTTGCAAGGCACCGCCTGGCTCAAGCAAGCCGGCGACCGCGGCGAGCAACTCATCTTGCGTTTCTTAGAGGAGTGGCTCGTGAAGCCCGAGCACCCCTGGACGCAACGCCGGCTGAATTAGCCGTTCAAGAAGCGTCTAACGCCTCCGTGAAGGACTTCCCGCCGCCCTTTGGCAGGTACTTGCACAACAGGATGCCGCCGAAGTAGAGCGGCGTCAGGAAACCGGCCATCGCCAGCAAGCTGTAGGGCTCGGCGGGCGTGAGGATCATCGACACGATGAAGATCACCAGCACCGCGTACCGCCAGTACGCGACATAGAGCTTCGTATTCGCCACGCCGATCCGTTCGAGGAAGAGCATCACCAGCGGCATCTGGAACGCGAGGCCAAACATCAACGGCAGGATCAGCACGAAGCTGAGCCACTCGTTGATCCGTGGCGTCGCTTCGATGCCGAGCCACAGGTTGAAGCCAAGCAAGAACGTCAGCACAAACTTCAGCACGATATAGAAAGCGACGGTCGCCCCGAGCAAGAACAGCGTGATGCTGATCGGCAGGAAGAACGTCACGTAACGTTTCTCGTGCGGGTAGAGCCCGGCGGCGACAAACGTCCAGAGAAAGTAGAAGACAAACGGGCTCGATAGCACCGCCCCGACAACGAACGACGCCTTGATCCAGACCGAGAAAACATCGGGAACGCCGGTGGAGATCGGCTTGTTATCCGGCTCACGCCAGATCCAGATGGGCAGTCCGCTCGGGATTTCCTCGGGCGGCCGGACCGTAGCACCGATCCCCTCTAAGGCGGCCACCAGCGATTGGGCGTCGAGGACAAGCCGCTCGCGGACGAGGCCTTCGTCGATCTGCGGGTTGGTGCCGTCGATCGGTCCGTCATCGTTCTGCTCGGCGTAGTCGGTCTCGCCTTGCTGCTGTTCGAGTTCGTGCAGGGCATCGACCAGCGGTGCCTGGACGAACAGGATGAACTGCTTGCCGACCAGCAGCCCGAGGCAGCAGCCCAAGGCCAGGGCGATGACCGCCTTGAACAAAGCCACCCGCAGCTCGTCCAGATGCTCACCGAACGACATCTTCGTCTCGTCCAGCGGATCGACGGGCGGCAAACGCTTGGTGGACACGCGAGCGGTGGGGTAGAGCAGGGGGGAGGTGGCTGGCGGGCTGGGACCGTCGCGCGATAATAGCGGGCGTCGGGACCGCCGGCAACGCGGGGGGCTGGCCGCAAAGGCCGACCACCTAACAGCTTACGTTACGATGTCCGTCCCCACGAGCGATTCACGATGACGCCCGACTACCCGTTGCGACTCAAGCCGATCCTCCAGGAATACCTCTGGGGCGGGCGGCGGCTCGGCTCGCTGCTTGGTAAGCCGCTGGGCGAAGGCGACACGTACGCCGAGAGCTGGGAGGTGGTCGATCACCCGGACGGGCAGAGCGTGGTGGAGAACGGCTCGCTGGCCGGTCAGACCCTCGGCCAGATCGCTAAGGATCATCCCTACAAGCTGTACGGCCCGATCATGCCGCCCGACCGGTTCCCGCTGCTCTTCAAGTACCTCGACGCTCAGAAGACGCTGTCGGTCCAGGTTCACCCGAACGACCAACAAGCCGCCAAGCAATCGCCGCCCGACCTGGGCAAGACCGAGGCCTGGCTCGTCGTGGCCGCGGAGCCGGGCAGCCAGATCTACGCCGGCTTGAAAGAGGGGGTCGGCCGCGACGATCTGGCTGCCGCCCTCGAGGCCGGCGAGTGCGACCGCTGCCTCCACGCCTTCGAGCCCTCGCCGGGCGACTGCGTCTTCATCCCGGCTGGGACGGTGCACGCCTTGGGGGCCGGCCTCGTGATCGCCGAGATCCAGCAGGCGAGCAACACGACCTTCCGCTTGTTCGATTGGAACCGCGTCGGCAAGGACGGCCAGCCCCGCCCGCTGCATATCGAGCCATCGCTGGCCGTGACGGACTACCAGCGCGGTCCGGTCCCACCCCAAACGCCCGAACCGCTCGAAGGCGGCTGGCAACGATTGGTGGCGTGCGACAAGTTCATCTTCGATCGCTGCGGCGTGCCGGTCGCGGAGAAGGCCGAACTGCCAATCTCGGAGAGCTTCCAGATCGTCACACTTGTCGAGGGGAGCGGCCGCCTGACCGGTGAGGGGTTCGAGGAGCCGATGGTGGCGGGCAGCACGCTACTATTGCCAGCGGCCTGCCCGCCGGCCGCATTCACCGCGGAGACCGCCGCGACCCTGCTCAGTATGCGATTGCCGTAGGGCGATTCACGGATCACCTGCTAACCTCCTGGGCATGAACACGCCGGGACGCCTGCTGCTGTCGCTCGCCCTCTCCGCGCCCCTGGCGATTGGCTGCGGCCCGAACGTCCGCAAGCCGAACCTCTTCGACCCCGGCAACGCGGCTTCGCAGCAGTATGGGGCGATCTTCCACGATCCGTACCCGCTGCCCGATGTGGCCCCGGAGATCGTTGGCGGCCGCCCCCGCGGCTATCAGGCCCCGGTGCCCGAGATCACCCGCGCCCGCGGACTCCAGCCGGCCAAGACGACGGTCGCCCCGCCAAGGTGAACGGCAGGCTTCTCCTCGATCCGTCCCAACATCGTGCGGCGAGACGCGAAGAGCCCGAGATAGGGCTTCGATTCCATTCGCCCTGGTCTTTCTGGACAGATTTCGTATGGCTTTCGCTCGTTTGGTTGTTTGCCTCTTCCTCCTGGCGGCGTGGGTCGGGTGCACCGGCTCGTACTACAAGCAGCATCTTGGCTCCCACTTGCCGCGAGCGGATGGGTCGACGCTCGACGTGAATTGCTACTCCTCTGTCAAGCACACCGTCTCTTCGATCTCGCCGACGCTAGGCAACGAGCCGGCTATCACGGTCGTCCTCGATCAGCGGATATTTGTCGTGACGGCGGACACGGTGAGCCTCAATGAGCAGCCGTACGCGGTCGTTCCACGCGATGCAGAGGAGGTACGGATCCAGATCACGGAGGAGGGCTGCGAAGTGCGAATCGACGGCATAGCGGCCGAGCTTTTGCGTGCCGCCGACCCTACGGACGAGCCCGCCGTGTGACTATCATGGAGGGCTCGCCAGTCTTTCCCACCGCCGGTCGCCGTCATGGCTAAGAAATCCGCCAAGCGACCCTCCCGCCCCGCCGCTAAGACCGGCGGGCGTGGTGCCAAGAAAAAGACTGTCGGCAAGCCGGGTGCCCGAAAGAAGGGGCCCGGCCACGGTGCCGCCCCGAAGCGGACGCCTCGCAAACGCCGCCCCGGCAAGGGCGGCCCGGCCCGGATCGCCCCCGAAGATGCCGGTGAGCGGCTGCAAAAGGTGCTCGCAGCGGCGGGCATTGCGAGCCGGCGTGAGTGCGAGGAGCTGATCGTCGAAGGCCGCGTGAAGGTCGATGGCAAGATCGTCAGCGAACTCGGCGCGCGGGTCGATGCCGCCACGCAAGACATCCAGGTCGATGGCGAGCCGCTCAAGCAGCCGAGGCGCGTCTACTTCGCGGTCAACAAGCCGGAGGGCGTCGTCTGCACGGCGAACGATCCCTCGGGTCGGCAGCGGGTGACCGACCTGCTCCCGCCGAACGTTGGTCGGGTGTTCAACGTCGGCCGGCTCGATATGTCGAGCGAGGGGCTGATCCTGCTCACCAACGACGGCGAGCTCGCGAACCGCTTGACCCATCCGCGGCATGGCGTCGAGAAGCTGTACCACGTGGTCGTCGCCGGATCGCCCGCAGCCGAGACCCTCGCCGAGGTCCGCAAGGGCGTCTACTTGGATGAGGGCCGCGTGGCGTTCGCGAATGTGAAGATCAAGACCCGCCGCAAGGCCTCGACCGTCTTGGAAGTGATGCTCGACGAGGGCCGCAACCGCGAGATCCGTCGCGTGCTGGCTCGTGTTGGGCACAAGGTGCAGAAGCTTCAGCGGATCGCCGTCGGCCCGGTCCGGCTCGGCGAGATGCCCGCCGGCGCCTATCGCCCGCTGACCCGCGACGAGGTCAACGCCCTCCGATCCGCCACCACCGAGAAGAAGGCCGACACGAAGAAGCCGCAGGCCAAGGCCTCCGAGCCGAAGAGCGAACCGAAACGCATACGCCCGCCCCGCAAGCCCGCCGTCGAGAAGACCGCCCGCCCCGCCGGCGGCCGCCGCATTATCGGCGCCGAAGCGGAGCCCGAATCGAAACCCGCGAAGGCCGCCAAGCCGCGTGCCACGACCCGCCACAAGCCCGCGAAAAGCAAACCGGCCCAAGGCAAAGCCAAGTCCGGCAAGCCCGCGACCGGCAAAGCGGGCCGCGGCAAGCCGACGAAGGGCAAGCCAGCCGGTCGCCCCTCGGCTTCGAAGGGCCGCGGCCGCAAACGCTAGAACCAAGCCCGTCGCCCCGAGTCGGCTCGAACCTGATTCGGACGACTCGTGGGCTCCCAGCGAGCAACAAGAATGGACTGCCAGCTCGACAACACGCCGCTGCACGCCAAGCACTATGCCGATGGGGCCGCGTTCGTCGCTGCCCCGATCGTTGAGAATGAGCGGCTCGCGCGAGACACGTATCGTCTTCGGTTCGAGGCCCCCGCGATCGCCCAGCGGATCACGCCCGGCCAGTTCGTCATGGTCCGCCTCGCCGGGATCGACGACCCGCTGCTCGGCCGGGCGTTTGCGGTCTACGATTTGTTGGCCGATCGCACCGCGGTCGATGTCGTTTACCTCGTCCACGGGAAGCTGACATCCGCGCTCGCCACTCGCCAGGCGGGTGACACGGTCGAGGTTTGGGGGCCGCTCGGCAACGGCTTCACCGGCGAACAGGACGGCCAACCGCTCGACCGCCTGATCCTGGTCGCCGGCGGCATCGGCCAGACCCCGTTCTTGGCTTGCGGCAAAGAAGCCCTCGGGAGTGAATCGTACGGCGAGGCAGGCAACCGCCAGCCGCTCCGAGCCGAGCAAGTCACGTTCTGCTACGGCGTCCGCTCCGCCGATCTGCTCGCCGGCGAGGAAGACTTCCGCTCCGCCGGCATCGACCTCCGCGTCGCGAGCGACGACGGCTCGGTCGGCCATCACGGCCTCGTTACCGACCTGCTCAAGCAGGCCCTCGAAGAGACCGACGGCCAGCGTCGCCGCGTTGCCTGCTGCGGCCCCGAGCCCATGATGGAGGCGGTCGCCGGCATCGCCGAGGCGGCCGGCGTGCGTTGCGACGTCTCGCTAGAAACGCCGATGGCTTGCGGCCTCGGCATCTGCTTCAGTTGCGTGGCCAAGGTCAAACAGCCGGATGGCGAGTGGGACTACAAGCGGACCTGCGTCGAGGGACCCGTCTTCGATTCGACCAAGATCGAATGGTGACGCGGGCGCTTGTCGCACGGGACTTTGCAACGAGTCGAGCAACTGGGAGTTCCGATGAGTGACACGCAGCGGATCGCCCTCGCCCAAATCTCGCCCGTCTGGCTCAAGCGAGACGCCACCATCGAGAAGGTCGCCCTTTGGGTCCGCCGGGCGGCCGACGAGGGCTGCGATGTCGTGGCGTTCGGCGAGTCGCTCGTCCCGGGCTACCCGTTCTGGCTCTCGCACACCGGCGGGGCCTCGTTCGACGACGACTTCCAGAAAGAGGTCTTCGCCCACTACCTCGACCAAGCGATCGTGATCGAGGCCGGCCACCTCGACCCGATCACAGTCGCCGCCGCCGAGACCGGTATCACCGTCCTGCTCGGCTGCTACGAACGCCCCGCCGATCGGGGCGGGCACACGGGCTACTGCTCGTTGGTCACGATCCAAGGCGATCGTGGCGTGGTCAACGTCCACCGCAAGCTGGTCCCTACGTACGAAGAACGACTCGTCTGGGGGGCCGGCGACGGGGCCGGGCTCCGCACCTTCCCGCAAGGGGCGTTCACCCTCGGCTCGCTCAACTGCTGGGAGAATTGGATGCCGCTGACCCGGGCCGCCCTGCACGGGGCGGGCGAGGACTTGCACGTCGCGGTTTGGCCGGGCAGCCACAGCAACACCGAGCCGATCACCCGTTTCCTCGCGGTCGAGGGACGCTCGTACGTTGCCTCCGTGTCGGGCCTCCTCCGCCGCGATGAGATACCCGACGACCTCCCGGGGGCCGACCGCATCAAGCAGGCCTGCCCCGAAGTCCTCGCCGGCGGCGGGTCGTGCCTCGCCGGCCCGGATGGCAAGTGGCTCATCGCCCCGCTCGGCAGCGAAGAATGCCTCGCCACCGCCGACATCGACCACCAACAAGTCCGCCGCGAACGCCAGAACTTCGACCCGGCAGGCCACTACTCGCGACCGGATGTTACCCGGCTGACGGTCGATCGCACACGCCAGAGCACGGTTGAGTTCAACGAGTGAACACCCGGCCGGGCTAGTGGTCTTATGGGGCACGCCAGCCGATGTGGTAAACTGGCGGTAGTAGAGTCCTGACTAGGAGATTTTTTATGGTGACCGCCAACCTCTCGCCGGAAGACGAGCAATTCCTGCAAGACGCCGTCGCTTCGGGCAGGTACCGCACCGAGCAAGAAGCCCTCGCCGCCGCGGTGAAGTTGCTGAGAAACAGCCAGCAAAGATCGCCCGTTAAATCGGAGCCGTCTCGTGAAGAGCGACTCACGAAGCTACGGGAGTGGATGAGCCGCCCCCGGCCCGGAAACCCAAACCTTGACGATAGCCGCGAGTCGATCTACGAGGGCTGCGGCGAATGAGGGTCCTCATCGATACGAACCTGCTGACCAGATTAGTGAGTCCAACTCCGGCTGATACGCACGCCATCGCGGAAGACTGTTATGAGTCTTTGCTTAAGGCATTCATCTTTCCTTGCATCGTGCCGCAGTGTCTGTACGAGTTCTAGGTCGTTGCCACGCGGCCTGCAAACGTGAATGGATTTGGAGCAACTCCAGACCAAGTGCTTTCTGAAATCAAAACGATACGAGGCCAATTCGACCTCTTGTTAGACGGTCCAGAGATCTTCGCGATTTGGCTCGACCTTGTCGCTCGTTACGAAGTCCAAGGCAAACCGGCCCACGATGCCCGGCTTGTCGCTGCGATGATTCATCATGGCGTGGAACACTTGGTGGCGTTCAACGCGGCGGACTTCACACGCTACACCGAGATCTCCGCCCACACGCCAGAAGCCGCCATCCAAGGGCTGTCGCGGTGAGGCCTTGATTTAGGTCTTTGATCTCTAACGAGCGCATACAAAAAGGGGCTGGCAAGATGCCAGCCCCTTTCGTTTGTCTTGTCAGCCAATCGGAGTCAGCTTGCCGCGCCGGCCTTCATCTCTTTGATCGCCTTCGAGAGCCGGCTCTTGGTGCGGGCGGCGGCGTTGGCGTGGATCAGGCTGGCCGAGGCCGCCTTGTCGATCATCTTGGCGGCGGTCTTGAACTCGGCGTCGCAAGCGGCGGCGTCGCCGGCGGCGATCGCGGCGCGGACCTTCTTGATCTGCGTGCGGAGGCCCGAGCGGCGGCTGCGGTTGCGGAGGCGGGCCGCCTCGTTTTGGCGGAGTCGCTTCTTGGCGCTGGCGGAGTTTGGCATAGCGGCGTGGTTGGGGCGGCAATCCGCCCGAGTGTGAGTTGGTATCGACGGGAATCCTGACCGAGGAATCGCCCCTGGCAATCCCTCTGCCGCTGCTCCGCAACGGCCCAAAACTTGGATCAAGTCACGTAGTTTTGCGGATTCGGGACAGTTTGTCTAGCCGCTCCGACACATCCCGGTAGCCGAAATCGGCCGAAGCCAAGTCCGTGAGGTGCTGCTGGGCCGCGTCGAGCTGCCGGAGGCCCATCGCCAGCACCCCCGCCCGATAGAGGGCCAGCTTACGTAATTCGGTCCATTCCCCGTCAGAACTCGCAGAAATCGACGCCTCGTAGCTCCGCATCGCCAGGCTGTGCTGCTCGATATGCTGGAAGCACTCGCCCAGGTGCAGTTCGGCCTCGGCGCGTCGCTTGGAGTCGGCCCGGGCGGCCTGGAGGGGGCCGACCGCCTTGCGGTGGTCGCCCACTCGCTTGAGCCGGATCCCCAGCTCGTATTGCAGCTTGGCGTCGCCGGGCGAGCGCTCGGCTCGGGCGCTGTAGACCTGCACGTCGGCCTGGTTCGCGTCCCGCAGGGCCTCCTCGGCCACCTTCTGGGCCGCGGGGCTCGTCTGGCGGGCGGCACGCCGTTGGGCGATGCGGGCCCGCTCGGTCATCCGGAGGAGGTGGACGTCCTCGAGTTTTTCGAGGATCGACAGGTCACCCCCGCCGGCGACTTGCAGTGCCTTCTTGAGCGACCGCTCGGCGTCTTGCAGGCGTCCGGCGTCGGCGTAGAAGTCGGCTAATCGAACGTAGTGCGTGGGGTCGTTGGGGTGGGCCTCGATGGCGGCCCGCAACTCTTCCTCGCTCGCTTTGTCCGGCGGGGCGATCTCGACACTCGGGTCGTCGTCGGTCTCGTCGTTTCGTTCGTTGGGCCGGTCGTTGAGCGACGAGGCGTCCTTCACACTAGCCGGCGTCGGCAGCGAGACATCGCCCGCCCCCTTGAGCAGTTGCGGGTTGTAGCCGCCCCGGTTGATCGTCTTCTCGACGCTCAGCCGAGAGATCGCCCGGGCGGCCTCGTCGTCGTTGGGCTTCTGCTGCTGAACGCGGACCCAGCAGCCAATCGCTTGGTCGAACTCATCGATCGATTCGAGCGCGGCGGCGGCTTGGCGATTGATCTCGACGTCGGTCGGCGAGAGGTCGAGCGCCCACCGCAGGTAGTAGAGCTCGCACTCGCTGTTGTCGAGCTCGCCGCACACGGAGGCCATCTCCGCCAACACATCGGTATCGCCGGGGTTCTTCTTGAGTGTCCGACAGCCGGCGGCCAGGGCATCGGTCCACGCCCCCTTGGCGGCCGCCTTGGCAACGGCACCGCGGCCCCCGCCGAAGCCGGGGATGCCCTTCATCGCATTTGGCTTGGCCGCCTTGGTGTTCGGGTGCATCTGCGCGAGATTCGCGCGGAAGTGCTGGAGGTAGGCCAGCGAGCTCGGGTCTTCCGACACGCACTGAGCGAACAGGTCGTGGGCGTAGGCGTAATCGGCCTTCTCGAGGCTCTTCTTGGCGTGCTCGAACAGCTTGTGCAGCCGCTGCTGCTCCGCCAGCGGCAGTTTGCTGCCGGCGGGCGCCTCGTCGCCTGGTGTCATCGATGGGTGGCTGTGATTGCTCATCAAAGCATGCCAACGCCGCGTTGCCGCTGCGTCTCGTAAGGCCTCGTTATTGACTAGAGGGAGCGGCTGTTCCCGTTCCACTCCCCACTAAGGAGTCTAACGCTCGGGCGTGGATCGGACCAATCATCCCGACACGCCCCTCGCTGGTCGGCCCTCCCGCAGGGCATAATCGGCACAAGCCGCCGCGATTATTCAACCCACCGAGCCGCAAGCCGTTGTCGAGCCCACCGAAAGGAACCGTCTACCTCATTGGCGCCGGACCCGGCGACCCGGGACTGCTGACCCTTGAGGGCGCCCGACGATTGGCGGAGGCCGATGTCGTCATGTACGACTACCTCGCCAACGACACGCTGCTGCGGCATGTTCGGCCCGAGGCCGAGCGTCTGGTCATGGGGCGGCACGGGGCGGGCAAGCTGTGGAGCCAGCCGCAGATCAACGAACGGATGGTCGCCGAGGCCCTCGCCGGCAAGACCGTGGTCCGTTTGAAGGGGGGCGACCCGAGTGTCTTCGGCCGGCTCGCCGAGGAGATCGCCGCCTGCCGCGACGCCGGCGTGGCGTACCGCATCGTGCCGGGCGTGACGACCGCCGTGGCCGCCGGGGCCTACGCCGGCGTGACGATGACCGATCGCGACCATGCCTCGTGTGTGGCGCTCGTCACCGGTCACGAACGGGCCGACGGCGAAGGGAAGAACGCCGGCCTCTTCGCCAAGCTCGCCGCTTTCCCCGGCACATTGGTCGTCTATATGGGCGTGACCACCGCGCCCGAGTGGAGCCGTCATCTCATCGACGCCGGCAAGCCGGCCGATACCCCCGTGACGATCGTTCGGCGGTGCTCCCTGCCGGACCAATTGACGATCCGCACGACGCTCGGCGAGGTGCCGACGGTGCTCGCGCCGAAACGCATCCGGCCGCCGCTGGTGGTGGTCGTCGGCGACGTGGCCGCGGCCGGAGAGGCCGCCGATTGGTTCACCTCGCGACCGCTCTTCGGCAAGACCGTGCTGAACACCCGGCCCGCCGGCCAAGCCGAAGCGATGACACAGCGGCTCAGCGACCTCGGGGCACGTGTGATCGAGCACCCCACGATCGAGATCGCCCCGCCGGCGGACCCGTCTGAACTCGACGCAACGATCGAGCGGCTCGGCGAGTACGACTGGGTCGTTTTCAGCAGCCGCAACGGCGTGGAGTCCTTGCTGCGCCGGATGGCCGACTTGGGACGCGACGCGCGAGCGTTCGGCACCGCGAAGGTAGCGGCGATCGGCTCGGTCACGGCAGAGGCACTCGCCGAGTGGCGACTCACCTCCGACCTCACGCCGGGCGAGTACCGCGCCGAAGCCCTCGCCGCCGCCCTCGCCGGCGAAGCAGGCGGCAAGCGGGTGCTCCTCATCCGCGCCAGCCGTGGCCGCGAGGTCCTCGCCGAAACCCTCCGCGAGGCGGGCGCGACGATCGACCAGGTCGTCGCCTACAAGAGCCGCGATGTCTCAACGGCCGACCCGGCCGTCCTGGAGGAGATCGCTACGGGCCGAGTCGATTGGATCACCGTGACGAGTTCCGCCATCGCGAAGTCAGCGGCAAAGTTGTTCGGCGAGGCCCTCGCTCGGGCGGAGCGGACGCCCCGTTTCGCCGCAATCAGCCCGATCACCGCCGAGGCCCTCGTCGAGGCGGGTTATCCGCCCTCGGCCACGGCGACCGAATACACGGCGGATGGGGTGATCGAAGCGATCCTGTCAGCGGAAGAAACCGCTTAGCAGAGGGTCTCTGAAAGAGAGCCCTCGCCATAGAGGCGATTTGAATCGCGAGCAACTTGGCGTCTCAAGCCGCTCGCACGGTCGGGCTCTCGGCGCGGTTCGTCGATTTCTTTTCTTGGTAAGCGTGCGCGAACAGCGCGGTCGTCGTTCTTGAGTAAGGGGCAACGGCCGGCCACTTCTTCTTGGAAAAAGGGAGGAGGGTCGGCCGATGGTGAAGAGGTCGGCGTGTTTCTTGCGATTCGCAGGTAACACCGCGTCGGCGTCAACGCTTAGCTATCCAGCACGATCCGACGCGGCAATGGAGGGCCTCGCAGGACGGCGCATCCCGTTTCATCCGACGGAGCCGCTGCCCGATGATCCCTCTGACCCATCGAATCCCGCCCGTCGGGCGTCCCCGCCTGCGGCTGCCGCAACGCCAAGCCCTCACCGCCGAGGAGCAGGCCACTCGTCAAATCCGCCGGCGGCTCTTGCGGTACATCGTCGAGACGCACCGCCGCCGCGAGGCGAAACGCTCCCGCGGGTTTTCTTCACTCGGCGGGAACGCGTGATCGCCCCACGACTCGCCACCGGCTTCCTGGGGATCGGCCTCGCCGTCGCGGCGTGTGCTGCGCCGTCGCGAGCCCAGCCGAGCACAACGCCCCACCCGGCTGTCTGCCGGATCGCGGTCGAAGAGCGTGGCGGCAAGGCCTTCGGAAGCGGCACGCTGATCGACGCCCGAGAGCAATACGGCTTGGTGATCACCAATTGGCACGTCGTGCGCGACGCGACCGGCAAGATCGAGGTCACGTTCCCCGGCGGTTTCAAGAGCGAGGCCCGTCCGCTGAAGCTCGACGAGACCTGGGACCTTGCCGCCCTGGTCGTGTGGCGGCCCGCGACCGAGCCGGCACCGCTGGCGGCTCGCAGCCCGCGGCAGGGCGATCTGCTGACCATCTGCGGCTACGGCGGCGGCGACTACCTCTCACAAACCGGCCGTTGCACCGACTACTACGCGCCGGAGGTCGGCCAGCCCCAAGACTTGGTCGAACTCAACGTCGAGGCCCGGCAGGGCGACTCGGGGGGGCCGATCTTCAACTCGCGTGGCGAGCTGGCCGGCGTGCTCTTTGGCGCGGCCCAGGGGACCACGCTCGGCAGCTTCGGGCCGCGTGTGCAAACCTTTCTGGCCAGCCTCGCTCCGGACATCGGCACCGAACGCGAGACCCTGCTCGCCGAGACCACGCCGGCTGGGCCGAGTCGTTCTGGCTCGTTGAGCCCAGCAGCTGCTCGGCCTACCCGGCCGGTCGATCCCTTCCTAGCGGCCGAGCGGGCTCACCCTACGCCGTCGGGGATCGGGGTCCGACCGGAGGAAAATTTCTCTGCCATAGCTCAGGCCACACGGCCCGTACCACGCGAGCACTCGGTTCCACCGCCGGCACTCACGGACCGCAGCAGCGCGCCGCGGCTGGCGGCGGCTCGGGAGAAGCCGCCGGGTTGGCATTCGGCCGAACGCCCCCAAGCAAGATCCGGGGGGTTCGATCTGCCGCCGCAATCGAGCCAAGTGACCGGCGGCTTTACGCCCCAGTCATCGGCCGGTTCGGACGAACCGCCCACGCAAGGAACGGTCGATTGGACCGAGGAGGGCCGGACCTTGCTCGCTGTGCTTGGTGCCGCCGCCCTGGTCGTGGCCGGCATGCGGGCGATCGGTTGACGATCGCCCCCCGCCTTGCAGTCGATTCCGATCGCGATCAGCGACGCCGAGCGAGTCCGGCCGACGCCAAGCCTGCCGCGAGCAGCAGCGTGGTTGGTTCCGGGATCGATGAGCTCGGCGGGGCACCGACGAAGCTGTCCTTCCAGATGCGGTAGTCACCCCAGTCGATGATGTCGTCGTCCAAGAGGTCGCCCTGGCTGACGTCGGTAAGTTCCTGGCCGAAGTTCTGAGCAATGATGTCGAAGTCAGCGAGGGTGTTGAAGCCATCGCCGTTGACATCGCCTGCTACGCCGAACGTGATCGTCAGGGTAGCCGCTTCTTCGGGACGCCCTTCGAGTGATTCAAAGAACCATTGGGAGGCATCGCCCGAGAGGCGAGAAACGATGAGACCGGCCGCAGACGTCTGCATGCCGCCGTCGCCGTCGTCCATCAGCGGAGCAGCCAGCCAGTCTTCGACGACTTGGTTGACGAAGTAGCCTCCGCCGAGCGCTCCGAGCGGGATGTCGAAGTCAAGATCGGCGGCTAGGATCGCGTCGGTCATCAGGGCTGTATCCGCGGAGCCTAAGAGGCGGTTGGTCGTGTCTTCGGCAATGCTGAATGCCGAGGGGAAGTCATCGGTCGTTGCGCCGCCACCCGAACTCAACCAGAACAGGCCGTCGTCGGCAGCAGCCGGATCGATCGGATTGCCTTCCTCATCGACCGAGAAGTTCGAAGGGGTCGAACGGAAGAGCCGCGAAACGGTCCCCAACTCGCCAGTGCGACCCGGTCCGCTGCCGCCTCGGGTCCCTTCGACCCAGCCTTCGTTTTCGGGGCGAAGGCCGTAGACGCCGAGAACGGCATCGGAAGCCCCTTGGTTGTTCGACAACCGCTCCTCGCGAGGGTTGAGCGATAGCGTTGCGTCCACGACGGAAAGCCCCGGATCATTGATCGCTGCCGCGGCAGCGGACACGTCGAAACGCAGCAACATGTCGCGGACGTTATTGGCGTTGCTATTGGCGTTGCCGATTAGCTCGGTTCGACCGCCGAAGTTGTCTTCGTTATCCCCCGTGTTGTTGGTGAACGGGGTGCCGTTGCTCAGCAGGATCGTGTCATCGATCGCTGTGAATGTGAAGGTCTGAGCCTGCGACAGAGAGGCCAAGGCGACAGTGGCCATGGCAAACACGATGGAGCGAGTCATGTTGCGAACTGACATGGTGGATTTCGGGCGGGCGTGTGGGGCCGGCAGACGCTGGCCAGGAG
>CAYGUP010000056.1:0-26115 GCA_964353155.1 uncultured Planctomycetaceae bacterium
TCGACCTCGACGGCCCGATCGGCGGCTACAACTTCCAGGCCGCGTTCAGCACCGGGGCGTTGGCCGGCGACTCGATCTGACAGCGATGCTAGCAAGCCGCGTGGTAATTCAGGGCCTCTGTTGATCTTGTTGCGGACTCGCCCGGCCCGTTAGCTTGTCACACCGTTTACAAACACCTCGCCAGTGGGAAAGGAATCCCCATGGGCCTACGCACCCAACTCCGCCGCCTCTTCTCGCCGTACGCCTACCTCGGTCGCGTGGTTAAAAGCCGCTGCGGTTATAAGGTGCTGAGCGGCCCCTTCGAGGGCATGCAGTACGTCAAGCAGGCGACCGGTGCGGCGTACCTGCCGAAGCTGCTGGGCACCTACGAACGCGAGCTCACCGGCTCGATCGAGAAGGTCATCGCCGGCGATCACGACCTGCTGGTCGATGTCGGCGCGGCCGAGGGTTACTTCGCCGTGGGCCTCGCCACGCGATGCGAGGCACCGGTTGTCACTTATGAGATGAGCCCGTTCGGTCGCGACCTGGCCGCCGAGCTCGCCGAGAAGAATGGCGTCGCCGGCCGCATCGAACAACATGGCGAGTGCGTGCCCGAGTCGCTCGAAGGAGCCCTCTCCGACGCCCAACGGCCGTTCCTCCTGATCGATGTCGAAGGGGCCGAGGCCCAATTGCTCGATCCGCGAGCCGTCCCCTCATTGCGCCGCACGACGATCTTGGTCGAGATCCACGAGTTCGCTCGCCCCGGGATCACGGCCGACCTGATGCACCGCTTCGCCTCGACACACGACGTCGAGGTCATCTGGGAAGCGGGCCGATCGGCGGACGAGTATCCCTACTCGACCTTCCTCAGCCGACTGATGCCGAAGAAGTATCTCCGCCGCGCGGTCGAAGAGCACCGCGGCCACCAGCAATCGTGGCTCTGGATCACCCCGGCGAACAAGAACACCAGCCAGCAAGCGGCTTAGTCACCGTCACACACGACGCCCCACTCAATCTCACCACAACAGGCCGCTTGAGCGGCGACGTGCCATGGATATGAAGAACCTGCTCGGCAAGCGTGCCCGCTTGGCCTGGAAACGCAACGTGAAGTCGCCGGTCAAGCGTGCCTGGCTCCAGGCGACCGGACGCCCCGTGGCGATCAAGCCGGCCATCGCCGGCACGATCGGCGGTCCTGTCGATACCGACTTCGACTTCCCCGGCCGCGACACCGCGGGCGAGCCGTCGCAACTCGCCGGCGGCCTCTGCCGCCAAGAGCAACTCACCTCGCCAGCATTCCAGCACTGGCTTGAGATGTACGGCCTCTCGACCACGCGGATGCACCGCAAGCTCTGGGAGCTCGCTTACGTCACACAAGCCTTGCACGAGCGGGGCTGCCTAGAACCGGGCAAGCGCGGCCTGGGCTTCGCCGTCGGCGAAGAACCGCTGCCGGCCTACTTCGCCGAGCGAGGCGTCGAACTGCTCGCCACGGACCTCGACGCCGACGACGCCCGCGCCCAGGACTGGCGCAAGACCGGACAGCACCTCAGCAACCTGTCCGACTCGGGCGTGGTAACGACCGCCGCGGGCGGACGGCTCGAGCGCCGCAGCGTGGATATGAACCAGATCCCGGACGACCTCCGCGACTTCGACTTCACGTGGAGCACCTGCTCGTTCGAGCACTGCGGGTCGATCGAGCTCGGCCTCGCGTTCCTACGCAACCAGATGAAGTGCCTCCGCCCGGGCGGCTTGGCCATCCATACGACCGAATTCAATCTCACCTCAAACGACGCCACGCTGACCGAGGGCAAGACCGTCATCTTCCGTCGGCGTGATATGGAGCGGGTCGCCGAGGAGCTGCGGGCCGAGGGCCACGACGTCGCGGCGATCTCGTACGATCCGGGCGACAAGCCGTTCGATCGTCATATCGATTGGCCGCCGTTCTCCGAAGACGAGCACCTGCGTCTCAACCTGGGCCGCTACGCGGCGACCTCGATCGGTCTGATCATCCGCAAGTCGACCGCCGAAGCGGCTCGCGACGCGGCCTGACGCGTCGCCCCCCAAGAGGAGAGAGACGCGATGGCACGGGTGCTGGTCGATCTGTTCAAGCTGCGAACGCCCCACTGCGGGCTCGGTCAGTACTGCCTGCACCTGGGCCGGGCGATGGCTCGCCAGGCCGGCGGCGTGGAAGCCAAGTTCCTGGTGCGTGAGAAGGACCGCCACCACCTGGGCATCGACTTCGACGATTGCCTGTCGCCGCCGAGCTGGCGCAAGGAGCGGGTCTACCAATGGCTCCGCCCGGCGCGAGCCGTGTTGCCGCGCGAGGCGGCCTTCGACCTCTGGCACGCGACCGACCAAAGCGCCAAGCACCTGCCCACCGACCCGCGCACGCCGGTCGTGCTGACGATCCACGACCTCAACTTCCTGCGCGAGAAGCACAAGATCCGCTCCGAGCGTTACCTCGCGCAGGTGCAGCGGCTGGTCGATCGAGCGTCGGCGCTCACCACGATCAGCGAGTTCGTCGCCGGCGAGATCCGCGAGCATCTTGAGCTGCGCGATAAGCCGTTGCGGGTCATCTACAACGGCGCCGATCCCCAAGCGGCCGACGCCGAAGCGACGCGCCCCGAGTGGCTCGCCGAGGGGCCGTTCTTGTTCACGATCGGCACGGTGCTCCCGAAGAAGAACTTCGCCGTGCTCGTGCCGTTGATGCAGCGCGTGCCCGGGATGCGACTGGTGATCGCCGGCCCCAACCACCACGCCTACGCCCAAGCAATCCGCGACGAGGTCGCGCGGCTCGGCCTCGCCGACCGGGTGTTGTTGCCCGGGTCGATCCCCGACGCCCATCGCCAATGGCTCTACGCCCACTGCTCGGCGTTCCTCTTCCCGTCGCTGACGGAGGGCTTCGGGCTGCCGGTCATCGAGGCGATGCAGCACGGACGCCCCGTCTTCTGCTCCCGCCGCACGAGCCTGCCCGAGGTCGCCGGCCCCGACGCGTTCTACTGGGAGAACGACACGCCAGACCACCTCGCCGAGGTCTTCCACGCCGGCATGGAGCAAGTTGCAAGAAACACGACCTTAGGTGATCGTCTCAGACAGAACGCGGCCCGTTTCGATTGGGATAAGACGGCCCGAGAGTATCTAGCGTTCTATGGCGAGGTGTTGGGTAGATCGACCGCGAACTCTGAACGCCGCGCCGCTTAGCCCAAGACTAATCGCGAATCCAAGCTCAAATGACGACGCCTCCTGTGCACTTTCGCGTGCGTCCGAGTTGGCGTCACGCTCGGTTACGTTAGGTATCGGAGTATGGCTTCGTAAACCTGTCGCCAGCGAGAATCATCTTTGAAGTAGATGTAGTCCGGGTCCCAGTCTTCTGGATTCTGGTCGTGATAGTCAGACTCTTCCAGGCTGTTTTCAAGCGAGAGTGCTTTCTTTCGATAATCGAGTAGACGCTTCTTTGTCAGCGTCGCCAACTCACTCACTCCCAGAGGTCTTAACCGCCTAGCTGGACGCATAGTAAGAGCATCGCGGCCTAGCTTCTCGACCTCTGGCTGCGTCAGATTGCGATAATGGTGCTTGGTTACTAGAGGCATCTAGCAGTCCCGGCCGGCGTTGGTTGGCGGAAGCTAATCTCGCGGCTGACTTTCCCGCAGTTCCCGCTCTATCGAGGCAGATTGTCTCCGCACCGCTGAATCTAGAGCTGCAGCAAGCTCCGTACTGCAACGGTCCGCCCGGAATCCCGGCCAATCAGGGCAAGTTTCCAGGACTAGCTCCCAAACATCGCGATATTGCTCGTTAGGCTGATTGCGAATCAACGAGCGACGGTACAACCATAGGTCCTTGAAGCGGTAGCTATTGGGGTCAAGCTGCATACAGCATGCCCCGATTTCAAACAGCATCTCGTCTGTCCAGTAGAAACTTAGCGACAAGAGTTCCAGCTCACGAGTCGCGGACCTGTCCCACTGTGCTTGCCCTAGGAGTTCAAGTGCCTCGTCGGGGATCAAGCGGTTGCTCATGGCATGCCTTGCTTGGGTTCCATCGTTCGACGCATTCTAGCAGATGTCCGTAAGTGCAAAGGTGTGACCGACATTGCTTGCTATGCAGCCAATACCGATCGCATGGCGTCGCCCGCCGGTCATCCCTCCGCCTGCTTCTCAAACACCACCCGCCAGGCCGTGTACCCTTGGCTGAGCTTCTCGCCGTAAATCGTCTGCAACTCGGTCCGCAGCTCATCGGCTGTGGCGAAGCCGTCGGGGCGGGCGTCGGCGTCGGTCAGGGTTTCTAGCTCGATGGCTTCGACCGCCGTGATCCGCACCGGGCCGTAGCCCGGGATATAGCTCCGCTGCCCGGTACGCATCTGGCGATGCTTCCACAAGCGGATGGTCTGCGTCTTCTCCCCGGCATGGATCGCGGGGAGGAACTTGGCTTTGAATAGCAGCATGGCCGGACAGCGTAGCAAGCACGCGACCTGAATTGCTACCAACTCGCCACACGGGACGGTGCCAACTAGATGACACCACCTTTTCCTTGGCAGGGAGTGGCAAGCTCGCTGTGGGGGTCATTTAACACGAAGAAACAACGAAACGACGGCTCTCGCGTCGCTCACAGGAAGCGGCTGGCTTGCCAAAGAGCAGTACTCAACAAGCTGACAACTTATGCCCCGTTGGTTGGCCGTCGTCCCTTTGTTTCTTCGTGTTTCTAACTGAACCCAGGATTGGCTCACCCCGCCGCGAAGCGGTTATGGAACGCCAGTTCGAAGGTCTCAGCGACGGCGCGGTTTGTCACTTCGCCGCCGATCAGGTTGATCGCGCGGGCGATCGGCACCGAGTTCTCCGCCGCGTTGGTCGCGCCCTCCACGCCCGGCCCGCCTTCGACCAAGCGGAGCACCCATGGCAGAGTGACATTACACAAGGCGAAGGTGCTCGTTCGGCCGACCGCGCCGGGCATGTTGGTCACGCAGTAGTGGAGCACGCCATCAACGATATAGGTCGGCTCGGCGTGGGAGGTCGGGCGGCTCGTTTCGATGCAGCCCCCTTGGTCGATCGCCACATCGACGATCACGCTCCCCGGGGCCATGCGGCTGAGGTCTTCGCGTTCGACCAGCCGCGGCGCCTTCGCACCCGGGATGAGCACGGCCCCGATAACCAGATCGGCCCGCTCGAGTTGCTTGCGGATCGTATGGCGGTCGCTGAACAGCACGTCGACATTCGCCGGCATGATATCGTCGAGATACCGGAGGCGGTCCATGTTGATATCGAGGATCGCCACATTCGCTTGAAAGCCGGCCGCGATCCGCGCCGCGTTCGCTCCGACCACGCCCCCGCCGAGCACCGTGATATGGGCCGGCGCCACGCCCGGCACGCCGCCGAGCAAGATGCCGCGGCCCATCTGCGGCTTCTCGAGGTACTTGGCTCCCTCCTGCACGCTCATCCGCCCGGCGACCTCGCTCATCGGCGTGAGCAGCGGCAGGCGGCCTTGCTCGTCGGCGAGCGTTTCGTAAGCGATGCTGGTCGCGCCGCTGGCCAGCATCGCCTCGGTCAGCTCGCGGCTGGCGGCGAAGTGGAAGTAGGTGAAGACCGACTGGCCGGGTCGTACCAGCGGCCACTCTTCCGGCTGCGGCTCTTTGACTTTGACGATCAGGTCGGCCTCGCCCCAGACCTCCGCGGCCGAATCAACGAGCGTCGCGCCCACGTCGGCGTACATCGCATCGGTCAGGCCCGAGCCCTCACCCGCCGAGCGTTCGATCAGCACGCGGTGCCCACGCCGAACCAGCTCCTCCGCCCCGACCGGCAGCATCGCCACCCGATACTCGTCGGGCTTCACTTCCTTGGGAACACCGATGTTCATCGACGCTTTCCTGGTCTCTTGGCATGGATCGTGAACCGCCAGCCGGCCTAACCTGCCCGCCACGGTTGGATGGGTCAACATAGTCCCCTGGATGCGGTCTCGCGCCACGCGAAACGCGCAGCTTAGGAGACCTAAATTAACCAGCAGATAGCCCAGCTGGGTTCGGCAGGAAGCCCATGCCTTCCAGACCCGGGCCTGCCTCTCACCCGAGTGGTGGCCACGAAAGCACCGGCAATTCGGACCGCTTGGCCGAAGAGAAGCGGGCCGTTTCCGCCGAGTTCGTCCGAGCGATGGCTTAGTTCGTGGGATTCGAGGGGTTTTGGGCAACTTCTGCCCCGGAAAGCCGCTTGTGGACCGGGCCGGAGGCCGATAAGATGCGGGGCTCCCGCTCTCTCGGGCGGGCTTATGGTACGCGCCGATTCGGACCCAATCCGACCGGCCCACGCGCTGAAGCGAGCACTTTCCGATGCGAACGATCACACGCCCCCTGCAACGCACGACGCAGGTCAAGACCGCCGAGGCGGACCCCCAGTGGTTCCTCGTCGATGCGACCGACCAATCGGTCGGACGCCTGGCCTCGCAGCTAGCCGTCGTGCTGATGGGCAAGCACAAGCCGACCTACACGCCGCACGTCGACACGGGCGACTTTGTCGTCGTGACGAACGTCGAGAAGGTGACCTTCTCCGGCAAGAAGTGGGACCAGAAGCGATACACGTGGTACACCGGCTACACGCGTCAACGCTCGATCTCCGCGGGCGACCGCCTGGAGAAGAGCCCCGAGCTGATCCTCAAGGAAGCCGTCCGCCGGATGCTCCCGAAGAACAAGCTCGCCTCGAAGATGCTGAGCAAGCTCAAGCTGTTCACCGGCACCGAGCACGACCATCAGGCCCAGCAACCGCAAGAGCTCGACCCGAGCACCATTCGCTGAGCCTGCGGCTGACTCGCTGAGCCCGCGGCTGACAACCCTTTCAACACGCGAGGCGGAACCCGATTCCGCCTTCCCCCTTCCGAATTCTGCCCTCGACCATGTCTACCGCCACACTCGATGCCCTCGGAACCGGCCGTCGCAAGACGAGCGTCGCACGCGTCCGCATCCGCCAGGGCAGCGGCAAGATCACGATCAACAATCGTGAGCTCGACGACTTCTTCACCACCCAGCAGTACCGGAACGCCGTCCTGGTCCCGCTGGAGCACTGCGAGATCAAGGACTCGGTTGACGTCGTCATCCGCGTCCACGGTGGCGGCCTCACCGGCCAGTCGGGCGCCTGCACCCAAGGCATCGCCCGGGCGTTGCTGAAGCACGACAGCGACCTAGAAGAGAAGCTCCGCGAGAAGGCCTTCCTGACACGCGACTCACGCATGAAGGAACGCAAGAAGCCGGGCCTCAAAGGCGCTCGCCGTGCCGGTCAGTTCTCGAAGCGTTGATCGCTCGCGAACGGCTCACCCAGAATCGAAAAGCCCGCCGGCGACCCCGGCGGGCTTTTTTTGTGCCCTGGTTTAACATACCTGAGCAGCTTCATGACCCCTAACAACGCCAATGCCGCCGCGATCGAACGGGATGGCTTCGCGGTCATCGACAACCTGATCAACCAGGAACGCGTCGAGCAGCTTCGAGCTGAACTAGCGCGACTAGTCGACAAGCAATCCGCCGCTTCTCACGGCATGCGGCACCTCTTCGATCAAAGCCAAGTGATTCGCGATTCGGCTAGCGATTCGGTCATCCGAGAGCGGGTCATTCCCCTCCTGGGTCCTCACTGTTTCGCGGTGCGGGCGACCTTCTTCGACAAGATCCCGGAGGCGAACTGGAAAGTCCCGTGGCATCAGGACGCTGCCATCGAAGTTACTAGACGCGTCAAGACTGAGGGCTTCGAGGCGTGGTCGTGCAAAGATGGGATCGACCAAGTCAGACCACCAATCGAAGTCATGACAGGGATCCTCGCCTTGCGTCTCCACCTAGACGACTGCGGAGAAGACAACGGCCCGCTCCGTCTCTTAATCGGTTCTCACACCCGGGCGTGGCACCCCAGCGAAATCGACGGTTGCCGACAAACGTTTAGTGAAACTACCTGCGAAGTCCCCGCCGGCGGCGCATTGGTGATGCGGCCGCTCTTGCTCCACGCTTCTTCGCCTGCGCGGGTGCCTAAGCATCGTCGCGTCATCCATCTTGAATACACGGCTAGGGAGCTGCCCGGGAAGCTCGATTGGCGGTATCGGATCGCCTGACCGGCTTGTTCTACAACCCCAGATCGAGGTACCCGCGGTCTTGCAAACGGACCAGCAAGCGAGCCAGATCAACCGCCTTGGCGGTGCCCAGGTGGGCGAACGCCTTCTGCTTGCGGAGCTCGATGCCGCGGGTCGTCATGCCGAGCCGCTCGCCGAGTTCTCGGCTGCTGACTCCCAGCGCGGTCAGGCGGCAGATCTCTTGGTCGCGGTCTGACAGCTCGCGAAAGTTGGAGCAACTCGCCGCGAGGTCCAGGCGGGCCGACGCCGACTTGCCGCATTCTTCCCGTGCCACGACGCGGATCACCCCGAGGATCGCCAAGCCCGGCGCGCCCAGCTCCTGCAGCGATCGCTTGTGGACCATCATCCGGTAGATCGTCCCGTCCGGGCCCGGACCGGAGTGTTCGCATTCGACAAACGGACAGCCGCCGAGGATCAGACCCTGAATCGCTTCGGCCCGCTCGGCCATCGACGCGTCGAGGTAAGCATGCGACGTCCGTCCGATCGGCGACAACGCCGGCGAGAACGCCTTGCGGTGGGCCTCGTTGCTGTAGACCACCACGCCGTTCGCGTTCTTGACGCAAACACTGTCGGTCACTTGGTCGAGAAAAGAGAAGTCGTTCTCGCCCCGTTCGATAGCCTCACGGATGGCATCGTAGGCCGAATCGGCGACCTCGCAGAGCCGCTCCTTACCATCAACCGAGTAAGGACAAGTCGATTCAGCGGGAGCCTGTGCTGTTGTTAGTTCGCGCATGCCGATTCGCGATGGGCAAAGCGATTGCGCCTCCGTACCCCGCGCGAATCGCCGTTTCAGAAACGAAAAGAACCGCCTATGACAGAGCTGCGTCACTCCGCAGTTTTATCTGGCGGCTTCGGCAACTACAACGCGATGAGAACGAAGGTCGATGCGCCATGCGAAACTGCGCGCTCTTTACCTTTCTAGCGAAGGCGCAACGCCCACGCGAAAATCCGGCTTTCTCGCCAGATAATTCAGCTGATAGAAATAACGTTCAGAACGTTCAGTTCGTGGGCGGGGGGCCTATCCAGGTGAATGGGTTGTGCGCCACCTCCCACAGGTAACCGTCGGGGTCTTTGAAGTACCCCGAGTAACCACCCCAGAAGACCTTCTGGCCCGGTTTGGCGAGCGTGGCACCGGCGGCGACCGCCTCGGCTAGCGTTGCATCCACCTCCTCGTCCGACGACACGTTGTGCGCCAAGGCGAAGCCGGGGAACCCACGCCCGTCGCTCTCGACACCGGCGTCCTCGGCGAAGGCGTCGCGACCGTAGAGCCCCAGCCAAGTCCCGTTGAGGTTAAAGAACGCCACTTCGTCTGAGGGCCAATCGACCCGCGGGAAGCCCAGCTTCTCATAGAACACGATCGACAGCGCCATATCGCGCACGCCGAGCGTGATCATGCTGACGCGTGGGTCCATCGCTCGGTCCTTTCAAGAAACGGTAACCATCGAATCGGCCGCCATCAGACGTCCAAGTTCTTCACGTCCAACGCGTGCTTCTGGATGAACTCACGGCGCGGCTCGACCTGATCGCCCATGAGGATACGGAAGAGCTCGTCCGCGGCCGCGGCGTCTTCCATCGTGACACGGAGCAGCGTGCGAGCGGCCGGGTCGAGGGTCGTATCGCGGAGCTCCTCGGCGTTCATCTCGCCGAGGCCCTTGAAGCGAATGATCTGCAAGCCGCGTTCGCCGGCGGCACGGATGGCACCGGGCAGGCCGCGGAGGTCGTTCAGACCCGATTCGTTTTCGCCACGGCGGATCACATAACGGCTGGTCTCTTCGCCGGTCCGTTCTTGTGGGATCAGCGAGTCGATCTCGAAGCCCATCCCCGACAGGTCGCCCAGCAGGGTGTTGATTGTCCGGACTTCGTGGAGTTCGACCACACGCAAGCGTTTCTTCGTGGCGTCGCCGTTGTCGCTTGGGGCCTCGCCGTTAATGGCGTCCTCGATATCCTGCGGGCCAATCGCCGCGGTGCCGAACTCGACGACCAACTCGTCGCCCGAGGCTTCTTGCTTCTCGCTGATGAAATCGTCAACTTGCTTGCGCGATATGAACCAATGCTCCTCCATTCCGAAGAAGACGTGGTAAACCGGTAGCTTGCCGCTCTCCGGGTCTTGGCGGTCGGCGTGGATGCGGAGCGAGACGCCACGCCGTTCGAGTGCCGTGAGCGAGTCTTCCATCGCGGCGAGCGTGTGGACGAGCTTCGCCATCGCCTCGCCATCGACCGAAACACCGTTATCCGACTCCAGCACACTCTCGCCGAGTCCGAGGTTCAATAGCTCGGTGCGCATCTCCTCTTCGGTCTGCACATAACGGGCCGGTTGCTTGCCGCGGCGGACGCGGAAGAGTGGCGGCTGCGCGACATACACGTGGCCGCGAGCCACCAAGTCGTACATCTGGCGATAGAAGAAAGTCAGCAGGAGCGTGCGGATGTGCGATCCATCGACATCGGCATCCGTCATGATGACAACCCGGCCGTAGCGCCGCTTGGCGATGTCTTGCTCGACGCCGATGCCGGCGCCGATCGCGGCGATCATCGAGCGGACTTCTTCGTTGGCGAGGACTTTGTCGTCGCGGCTCTTGTAGGCGTTGATGATCTTGCCCCGCAGCGGCAGGATGGCCTGGAACTCACGCCGACGTCCGCCCTCGGCCGGCCCGCCGGCCGAGTCGCCTTCCACTAGGTAGAGCTCGCACTTGTCGACCTCTTTGCTGGAGCAATCGCGTAACTTGCCTGGCAACGAACCGCCGCCGAGTGCCCCCTTCCGTTCGCGGATGAGTTGGCGAGCCTTGCGTGCCGACTCGCGCGCCTCGGCGGCGACGAGGCCCTTCTTGATGATCCCCTTGGCGGTCTTCGGGTTCTCTTCGAGGTGCTTCTGCAGATACTCGCCGAACAGCGTGTTGACGATCCCCTCGACCTCGTTATTGCCGAGCTTGGTCTTGGTCTGGCCCTCGAATTGCGGGTGCGGCACGCGGCAAGAGATGACCGCCGTCAGGCCCTCGCGGAAGTCTTCGCCGTTGGGCGTGATGTCCTTGAAGAGGTTCTCTTTCTTGCCGTAGTTGTTGAGCGTCCGCGTCAGCGCGGATCGGAAGCCGCTGAGGTGCGTGCCGCCCTCGTGGGTGCTGATGTTGTTCACATAGGTATGAACATTCTCGGTGTACTCGCCCGAGTATTGAAGCGCGACCTCGAGCTCAACGCCCTCGGCCTCGCCCGAGCAATGCAGCACCTCGGCGTGGACGGTGTCGCTCGCCCGATTGAGGTGGCGGACGAACTCGATGATGCCATCCTCGTATTGGAAGGTCTCGGTATCGTCCGTCCGTCCGTCGGTGACCGTGATCCGCACGCCCCGGTTGAGGAATGCCAGCTCCTGGAGCCGTTTCACCAAGATCGAGTAGGTGTACTTCGTTACCTGGAAAATCTGAGGGTCGGCCTTGAAGGTTGTCTTCGTGCCGATCTTTTCGGTCTTGCCCACTCGGCGGACCGGGCCCTTGGGGACGCCGCGTTCGTACTCTTGGTGGTGGACGCCGCCATCGCGGCAGACCTCGACTTCGGCCCACTCGCTGAGGAAGTTCACGACCGTCACGCCAACACCGTGCAGGCCGCCGGAGGTTTGGTAGGCCCCCTTGGTGAACTTGCCGCCGAACTTGAGCACGGTCATCACCCCCTCGAGCGTGCTGACCTCGCGGTCCATCTGCTCGGAGAGTTGCGTGTGCTTCTCGACCGGGATGCCGCGACCGTTGTCTTCGACCGTGATCGACTCGTCCGGGTTGATCACCACCGTGACGTCCGACGCAAAGCCAGCCATCGCCTCGTCGATCGAGTTGTCAACCACTTCGTAGACCAAGTGGTGCAGGCCACGGGCGGTGGTGTCGCCAATATACATACTCGGCCGCTCGCGCACGTGCTCCAGGTCGGAGAGGTGCTCCAGGTCCGATTCGCCGTACTGCTTGTCTGCTTCTTTCGCCATGGTTATCTCAACGGTAAGCCGTTTTTGGCTAGCAACGTGTCTTCAACGCGTGGATGGTGTTTCGCTTAATCGATTCGCCCGACTTTGAATCGGATCGCTGTGATCCGTGAATCGGGCGTAGCTTCTTGGATGGCTTTCAGGAGTTGCGGGCGATGGAAATTGATCTCTTGCATCACCACATGATTCGCAACGGTCACTTCGAGTTTACCGCGTGAGAGGCCTTTGGCCTGGGTCTGCTTGGCAATGGCCGCCTCGCCAAGCACCCGCTCGGCAACACCCTCCCACTGGCCGGTCAGGGCGCTCGCCGCTTTCGACGCCGCGTACCCCTTCTTGGCCAGGATGCTTGCCATCACGTTGGCGATCCCCTTCGGCTTACGGGCGTAGAACCGCTTGCGCTCTTTCTCAGAACGCTTGGCGAGGTCGGCCAGCTTTTGGGGGATATCGACGTCCATCAGGGCTCTAAGTGCGATCCCTCGCCAGCGGCATCAGGACGTACGTGTAGCCGTCGTCCGTGAGGGCGACCGCGGCCGAGTCGCTGTCTACCAAGTCAAACGTGAACGATTGCTCGGCGTCGAGGGTCTTCAGGAAGTCGATCAGGAAGCGCGGGTCGAGGGTGATCTCGATCTTGTCGCCGTCGTAGCCGATCGGCATCTCGACGTGTGACTCACCGACCTCGGCGGCCTGACCGGCCAGCACGAGCGAGCCCTCGCCGAACGAGAAATCCACGCCCCGCGATTCGTCGCTGGTGACGATCGCCGCCTGGCGCACCGCCGCGAAGAACGGCCCGACGGTCAACTCGACTTTCACGGAGTCGCTACGCGTCGGAACGACGTCACGCCACTTCGGGTAGCGTCCTTCGAGCAATCGGGTCGAGAGCGTGGCGGTCGGGGTCGTGAAGACCGCATCGTTCGCCCGAACGGCAAACTTGGTGGGGGCCTCTTCGTCGACGAGCGTCCGATCGATCAGTTGCAGCGAACGCATCGGCACGATGGTCGCCTCGCCGATCGGGGCAGCGTCGCCGACCTTCTCGAGCGGGCCTTCCATCTTCGCCAGCCGGCGGCCGTCGGTGCCCACGGCGATCAGCTTGCCATCCTCGGCGAGCTCGAACTTCACGCCACCCAGGGCGTAACGGCTCGACTCGTTGTCCGTGGCGAAGATCGTCCGGCGGATCATCTCCTTGAGCATCCGGGTCGGGGCTTGGTAGTAAGCCTCCGCGTCGAAGCCGACCGGCGCCGGGAACTCGCTCGGGTTCTCACTCGGCAGATTAAAGCGGCTCCGCTCGCCACGGACGACGGTCTTCACGCCATCGGTTTCGAGGCGGAAGGTCGCGTCGGACGACTCGCGGAGGATCATCCCGAACCGAGCGACCGGCAACAACGCAGAACCAGCCACCTCGACCTCGACGCCCTCCACGGAGCGTTGGATCGAGACTTCCAGGTCGGTTGCGTAAAGCGTTGCCCCGCCTCCTTCGGTGACGTCGAGTTTGACGTTCTGGAGGATCGGCTTCGGACTGCGGGCAGGAGCCACCGCAGCGACCGCTTGGAAGGCGGCAAGCAGCTTGTCGCGATCGCAGGTGATCTTCATAGGCTTGAATGAGCTCTCCGACCGAGTCGTTCGAAGCTCTTCCTTACTGTTTATATAAGAAGTGTTTGTAGTATTTAATTGCCGGCGAATCGTGTTGATCGCGGCGGCGTGAGGTGGTTTAAGTTGTGGCAGGCCAAGTGTTTAAAGGATTGCCAACGCGGTGGACAATCCGGCGCGCCAGAGTCGCGCCCTCGTTGCCCGGTTGGTTCCGCTTGTCGCCCGTTTGAGAGTCTCTCGAACCCAACCCCGATTCGGCCAACAAAGCGCGCCGATCCGATGACCAACGCGCGCCGGGTTTTCCAGGTTGAAGCTCGGTTGGCCTCGCTTGACGAACTGTACTGACTAGCGAATTCATGCCGACGCCTCCTTGCTATTCGACGCGGCGCCGATCGCGTCGGAGCGGCCCAGCTTGCGTAGCAAGTCGTCGATCGCCGACCGCAGGGCACGCTCCTTGGGGAGCTGTTTGTTGATGCGGTTGTGGTTGTGCATGACGGTCGTGTGATCGCGCCCGCCCAGGTAGCGGCCGATCTCGTCGTAGCTGAGTGGCGTCAATTGGCGGGCGAGGTAGATCGCCACCGCCCGGGCCAAGACGATCGGCGCCTTGCGGGAACTGCTGCGGAGTTGACGCAACGGCATCGAGTAATAGCGTGCCACCACCGCGGCGATATCGGCTAGCGGGGTTGTCGACTCGTCTTGGGTGGCTTCGACGATGAACGCCTTCACACGATGCCGGTCGATCAGGTTTCGCTTGCCGAACCGATCGGCGACCTGATCCGCGGTCGCCAGCACCCGACGCGCATCGGCCGGGAGCCAAGCGGCCAAGTCGCTCGCCGCTTTCGGATCGATCCGGCAGCCCTTGTCTGTCAACGCGGCGGTGAGCAACTCTTGCCGTGTCGCTTCGGCGGGGGGTGCAACTTCGAGAGTCAATCCGCTGACAAGCCGGCTCACCAGACGCGTATCGAGGCCGCCCACCTCGCCGAGCGGCTTGCCGGCGGTGATCAAGACTTGCCCGCCGGTCTCGTTGAGTCGATCGATTGTGGTGGTCAGCAGCCGAACGGTCGGGTCCGAGGCGGCCAGCCCTTCGATGCCTTCGATCACCAGCAGTTTCACGCCGGCGAGGCGTTCGTTGATCGCTTCGACAACGCCTGCCTGTTCCTGTTCGAGGGCAAAGGCCCGCTCCAACTGGCGACGCAGATCGACGCCGGTGATCGCCAGGGCCGCTTCCTCGCCGTGGGCCTTGGCCCAGGCCGAAAGCACCCCGCCGGCGAGCAGGCTCTTTCCGCTGCCCGGCGGGCCGATGAGGGTCAGAACCCGGAACCGGCTGGTGCCGTTGTCGGCCGCCGCGATGAGTTGCTGAACCGCTTTAGCGGCGGCGAGGTTCTCGGGGCCGACGTAGTAGACCGATTCCTGATCGCTTGACTCGTTGGTGTGTGCCGGGTCGAGGCGCCTCGAACCGGCCCGACCCTTCGCCATCGCGCCGGGCAGCGAGAGCGGCGTAACTCGGCTATGGGGCAGACGCACGGCGGACACACGAATCCTCGTCGAGGCAGCACCAGAGCGACCCGTCGACGACGGTCCGATAGCACACGGCGGTAGCCCCGGATTCTACCCGATTTTGACCCCCAGCGGGGAGTGCCGGAGGCCCGGTCTGACGCCTTTCTGGTCGGCCTGGAGAACTTGTCGAAAGCGTGTTCAAACCACGTTAGCCAAGGGTCGATCAAGTGTCGTCAAGGTGTTGATAACCTGTCGGCTTTCAGCCCATCGAGGCGGGACGCAATCGGCCGTTCACCTGCACCAGCCGCTCGATCGCCTGATCGATTTCGGCCTCGGTTGTCAGGGCACCCAAGCTCAAGCGAACCGCCCCATCGACTAGCGGCCGATCGAGGCCCATCGCGAGGAGCGTCGGGGAGGGTTCGCTCGATCCACTTGCGCAAGCCGAACCGGTGCTGCAAGCCACGCCGGTTAGGTCGTAGGCCATGACGAGGGCCTGTCGATTGGCTCCGGGGAAGGCGAGGCAGGTCGTGTGTGCCAGCCGGGGGGACTCGGCCCCGATCGCCGTTGCGCCGGGCCACGAGTCGAGCAAACGGGCCTCGAGGCGATCTCGCAGGTGCCTCATCCGCTGTCGGCGAGCTTCGCGTTCTTCGTCGGCCGCGGCTAGGGCCGCCAGCATCCCGGCCGCCAGCGGTGCCGATTCGGTGCCGGGGCGGAGGCCCTCTTGTTGGAAACCACCATCGAGTTGCGGGGCAATTTGCAGGCCCGGGGCAAGCATCAGGCCGCCAACGCCCAGCGGGCCGTGGAACTTGTGGGCCGTGAAGGTCAGGGCCGCCACGCCCCAATCGCGGAAGGCGACCCGCTGCTTGCCGACGATCTGCACCGCATCGGTATGGAACGGAACGCCCGCTTCGCGACAGGCGGCGGCGAGTTGCTCGACCGGCTGGATCACGCCGGTCTCGTTGCTGGCCGTCATGACCGAGATCAAGCCGATCTCGCTGGCATCGCTAGCAAGCAGCGCACACAGTTCATCAACACGGACGATCCCATCCGAACCGACCCCGAGCCGATCGACCGTGCAGCCCTCCTGCTCAAGCCGCTCGGCCGTCGCGGCGACGCTCGGGTGCTCGATCGCCGAGATGATCAGCCGCCTTTTACCGCTAGCAGCTAGCAGGCCACGGATGGCGAGCGAATTCGCCTCGGTGCCGCCGGAGGTGAAGACGAGTCGATCGGGCCGCCTGCCGGCCGCCTCGCCGCCTAGCAGCGCGATGATCCGCTCGCGGGCCGCCTCGAGGGTCCTTCGGGCGTCACGGCCCGGGCCGTGCTGGCTGGCCGGGTTGGCGAAGCCTTGTTCCCAAGCGAGCCGCATCGCCTCGGCGGCGGCCGGCAGCAGGGGCGTCGTGGCGTTGTGGTCGAGGTAGATCGGGGTCGGCGGCATGCCAGCAGTATACGAACCGGCACGCCCACGCGGCGGCGACTGATCTTGCGACGCCTCGGCGATGCCAACTAGCGTTTGGAGTCCCCGCCCGCTGCCCGTCTCACGCCGCTAGTCCGCTATGAAGTCCAAAAAGCCGACGCCGTTCCAAACCGCCAGCCGCCTGCTGATCATGGTGGGCACGCTCGCCTGCGGATCGCTCGCCGCCTGGAACTACGGACCCGAGCCGGACCGACTGGCCGAGATGATCGATTCGGCCGCCTCGATGGTCATCGAGGTTCCGAGCACCGATCGGGCCGACGAGGGCCTCTCGGAGGCCCCCCCGGCCCCGTTCGACCCGAGCCAAGCGGCGTCGCTGGCCCCGTTGGCACCGGCCACCGAGGAAATCCCCCGTTGGGACCCGGCGATCCAACAGGCGTCGGCACTCCAGCCGGTCACGCGTGCCGCTGTGCCACGGACGGCCGCCCCGGCTCCGGTCGATACGCTCGAGCGTGAACGCTTGACCGCTCCGGCCCTGGCCGCGGGAGCGACCCGGGCCGACGTGCAGCCTTGGGGCAACGGCACCGAGCCGCTCTTCCGAGCGACCGCCGCGGCCCCGACCGGCGCGCCGGGCCTCGAACAACGGCTCGACGCCTACGGGGCCACGCCCGAGGCCGCTGTTGCCTCGCTCGTCGAGGACATCCGCAACGCGATGATCCGCTAAGCAAACCGCGCCGCTCCTGAGGGCCTGAAGATGCTTGGTCGATCGCCTCGTGGATACGAGTCAGGCGGGTACGCTTCCGGCGGAGGAGGAATCGGCCGCCGATCCGATCCGGGACCGCACGCCCTCGGCCCGCTCGCTCCGCGACAAGACGAACAAGCGGCCCCGCCTAAGCCGGCGGTCCGTGTCGCCCGGGTCGAAGCCGCCCTCTGGCTGGCCGGTGAGCCGCTCAACCTCCGCCGCCTGGTGCGGGTGGCGGGCCTAGAGGGCGTCGCCGAGGCGCGGCAGCTCCTGGCGGAACTCAAGCGGCAACTGGCGGCCCGCCGCAGTGCCTTGGAAGTGGTGGAGGTGGCCGGCGGCTTCCGCCTGATGACCCGCTCGGCGTACGCCCCGTGGCTGGAACGCTTCGCCGGGGTCCAGGAAGAAAAACCCGCGGCAAGCATGCCGCGGCTCAGCCAAGCGGCGGCCGAAACCTTGACGATTGTCGCTTATCGGCAGCCCACGGTCCGCGCCGAAGTCGAAGCGATCCGCGGCGTCGGCTGCGGCGATGTCTTGCGGCAGTTGCTGGACCACGATTTACTGCGTATCGTCGGGCGAAGCGAGGAATTGGGTAAACCACTCTTGTACGGGACGACAGGGCGATTCCTCGAACTCTACGGATTAGGTAATCTCGACGACTTGCCGGGCCGCGATGAATGCGCCGGCGTTGCCGAACCGACTAAACACAACGCAGCTAACGATAACGCCGCCTAGCACGCGCGAGCGGCGTCGCGACCGACTAATCGACTTCCTGACTCGACCGCCACGCAATAGAAGCCGTCCCTATGACGACGACCCTCCTTCGTCCCACTGCTCTTTCCACCCCGACCGAAGCCGACGGTCTCGGCCTCGAGTTGGTGCAATCCGACGCCGACCCGCTCCGCGCCTACACGCCGATCGAAGACGACGACGACGAGTACGAGTACATCGACGTCGATGACGACGAAGAAGATGACGAGGACGAGGACGACGACGAACTCGAGGACGATGAGGAGTGGGAGTACGAAGACGACGACGAGGAAGATGACGAAGAGGGCGACGACGAGTTAGAAGATGATGGCGAGGAAGAGGACGACGACGAAGAACTCGGCGACGATGAAGAGTGGGTCGAAGTCGATGACGACGGCGAAGAAGTCGAAGAAGACGACGACGAGGAAGATGACGAGGACGACGACGAAGAACTCGGCGAAGACGAGGAGTGGGAGTACGAGGACGAGGAGTCCGACGACGACCTCGAGGACGATGAAGAGTGGGAGTACGAAGACGATGACGAGGAAGAGGACGAAGGCGACGAGTGATTCACTCGCTCGCGGCCTTCTGCCCGTGTCGCTGACGAACCCCGTTTTCGACCGGTCCTGGCCTCGATCGGCCGCCGTCAGTCTTTGAGCTGGAACAGCCGGCTCAGCGCTTGCAACAACCCGTGGGGCGAGCCCTCGCGCGATTCGTCGCGGAGCGACTCCATCGGCGGGTGGAGCATTTTATTGACGAGCCGATCGGCGAACCGCTCGATCTCGTCGCGGGCTTGGTCGTCCAGGTTGGGCAGCTTGTTGAACAGCCGCTCGATCTCCGCTCGCTTGGGCTCGTCGAGTCCCTCTCGCAGTCGGGCGATGATCGGCGCGGAGAGGCGGTGCCTGGCATCGACGAAGAACCGTTGGCGTTCTTCCTGAACAATCCGCTCCGCCTGGGGCAGTTCGCGTTCGCGTGCGTGGCGATTCCGCTCGCAGGCAGCCGACAGGTCGTCGATCGAGTACAGGTAGACGCCCGGCTCTTGCCCGATCGCCGGGTCAAAGTCCCGCGGCATCGAGAGGTCCAGCACGAAGAGCGGACGCTGGGCTCGCTTCGGCTCGACCCGCTCGCGGAAGGCTTCGAGCGAGAGGATCGGCTCGCCCGCCGCGGTGGCGGTGATGACCAAGTCGGCCTCGGCGAGCTCTTGCTCGAGGTGCTCGAGGGTCGTCGACCGCCCCTTCCATTCCTCGGCGAGTGCCTCGGCCCGGGCGAGGCTCCGGTTCACGATCACCGGCCCCTTCGCGCCCTGATCGGTGAGGTAGCGGAGGGTCTCATCGGCCATCTCTCCTGCGCCGACGACCAACACGCGCTTGTCGTCGAACCGCTCGAAGATCTGCGCCGCGAAGTCCGCGATCGCCACGCTCGGGATGCTGACACGGTGCTTGTGCAGGTCGGTCTCGTTGGCGACCCGCTTCGCGACCCGCAGGGCGCGTTGGAAGCAATCGTGTGTCAGCGGCCCGGTCGACTCTGCCGCCCGGGCCATCTCGTAGGCCTGCTTCACCTGGGCGAGGATCTGCGGCTCGCCGAGCACCATGCTGTCGAGGCTCGCGGCGACACGAAACAGGTGATCGATCGCATCCTCGTCGCGGAGGGTCATCAGGTGCGGTCGCACCGAGTCGACCGGCAGCCGCCGCGAGTCGGCCAGGTGCCGCGCGATCACCCCCGGGCAGGGCGGCAGATCGTTGGCCGAGGTGGCCGCGTAGAACTCGACCCGGTTGCAAGTCGCCAGCAGGACCGCCTCGGACCCCGGGGCGACCTCGCGCCACTCGGCCAATGCCGTCGCGGCCTCGTCCGGCGTGAAGGCGAGTTGTTCGCGCACGTCGGCCCCGGCGTGGTGGTGCGAACAACCTACCATCCGGAGTTTCATGGGACGCGGGCGAGGGGGTTAAGGGGCGTTGAACGTGGTCGAGCGTTTCGGCGTTAGGCGGCGTGTGATTGGTTGGGCATGGCTGCCGTGGCGGTATTGGTCGCTTTGCCTTGGCCGGCGTGCGAGTCGCGTAACGCCAACGAGACCAGCGTGATCGCCAGGAAGCCGAACGCGGCGATCGTCAGGTAGGCGACCTTGTGGCCCGTGCGTGCTGGGGGATAAGCCCATCGGAAGGTGACCGCCGCGAGCAACCAAACGAGCATCGCCGAGGAGGTCAGCACCACCGGATCGGTCCACAAGCCCGCGGTGCCGGCATCACTCCTCAGCCTAGTCAGCACCAGCCCGGACAAGAAACCGCCCGCGGTGAGCCACACGGAGAGGCCCAACGAGCGGCTGCTGGCCTGCTGCAACCATTCGAGGCTGGGCAACGCGAAACCCTTGGTCGGTGGGAGTTTGCTCTTCAATCGCCAGCTCTGCACGAGGTACATCAGCCCGGCCACGAACCCAACCGAAACCGAGGCCGTGGCCGCCACCAGCGACCAGCCGTGCGCCTGTCCCCAGAACAGGGAGGCCCGCTCCGGGGAGAACGGCTCCTCGCTGGCCGTCTGGGCCAGGCCCACGAGCCCCAGAACGATCGGCAACAAGAACAGCCCCAACGCCCAACGCGACTTGGCCAACGAGACCGCCAGGTAGACCGCCGCGAGCACCGCCCCGGCGATCAGGCACCAATCGGCCGGGCTGGAGAGCGGCGTCGGCTGCTCGGCCGCGCGGAGGCCCAAATAAGCCACATGAGCGAACAGCCCAGCGCAAGTGATCCCGAGGAGCGCCATCCGCCGCCCGCCGGCAACGGTCGAGGCCACGGTGCGGCTCCGCCACCGCACGAGCGCAAACGCCTCGAGCCCGAGAGCCGTGATATAGCTCGCAGCGAAGCAGAAGACGGTGATGCGGGAGAGATCAAGCAAAGTGGGAAGTGGGAAGGCGGAGGGTGGAATGGCCACCATCCAACGGGGTTTTGCGAAGCGGGCTATCCGATACCGGCGTTGTGCTACTCAGATCGTAGCCTGCGTCGGGTCCATTCGGGATCGCGACGGCAATCGAGGATGGCGTAGATATCGATTGTGTCGTCATCGGTAAGGTAGTAGATGGCGAAGGGGAATCGCTTCGACAGCATCCGGTGGAAACCTTCGGCGACCTCGTGGATGCCCGCGAACGCTTCCAGCGAGCGGACATCGTCATCAAAGCAGTCGAGGAAGTAGTTGCCGAGTCCTGGCGACAAGCTCTCGTAGAAGTGCCAGCCGTCGCGGAGGTCATCGCGGGCGGCTTCAAGTAGCCGGATTCTCACCAGCGTTCTCCCTCAGTTGGGCGATGGTGGTTTCCCAGTCAACGAACTTGAGCTTCCCCTCGGATACCAGCCGCTTGCGTTCCGTGAGCACGTCTTGATGCCAATCGGGAGAAGGCACCTCGCCTGGCTTCTTGGCGATATCGCTCCACAACCGCTCCATGGCGTCGAGCTTCTCGGCGAGCGACATGGTTTCCAGCGGCAGATCGACGGGCATGACGAATGCTTCCTAAAGCGTCGCGGAAGGGTTGCGTTGCTCTATTCTAAACACGCGAGCGGAGGCACGGCTAAGACGCGGCTTTTCCACTCGAACCGTTCTCGTTGCCGTCCAGGCCGTAGTCCTTGATCTTCTTGTGCAGCGTGTTGCGGTTGATCCCGAGCCGTTGGGCGGCCTTGATCTGCACGCCGTCGCAGCGGCCGAGCACCTGGGCGATGACCTCGCGTTCGACCCGATCGACCACGCGGCCGTGTAAATCGTTCGCGTTGTCGTCGGCCTTGGCCAGCCCTTCTTCGACGAGTTGGACCGCCAGCGACTCGAAGTCCATCCGCCGAAACGCGCCGCGAGGAGCGTCGGACTCGCCGCGAACGACCGGCGGGAGCAGCTCCCAGGTCAGCTCGTCGCCGCTCGCCATCACGACAGCCCGCTCGACATAGTTCTGCAACTCGCGGACGTTGCCGGGCCAGGCATAGTCTTGCAGGGCCTCCATCGCGCGGGGCTCGATATGCACGACGTACCGGTCGTTCTCCTCGTTGTACGCATTGAGGAAGTGCGTCACGAGCGCCGGGATATCCTCGCGGCGTTGCCGCAGCGGCGGCAGCCAGATCGGGATGACATTCAGGCGGTAATAAAGGTCTTCACGGAACCGCCCTTCGGCCGACTCTTCGGCGAGGTCGCGGTTGCTCGCGGCCACCACGCGGGTGTCGACCCGGATCGTTTGCGTATCGCCGACCCGCTCAAACTCGCGCTCTTGGAGCACGCGGAGCAGCTTCACTTGCAGCAGCGGCGTCGTGCTGTTGATCTCGTCGAGGAAGATCGTGCCGGAGTGGGCGGCCTCGAACCGGCCGGTCCGGTTGTCGATCGCCCCGGTGAACGAGCCGCGGACGTGGCCGAAGAGCTCGCTCTCTAGCAGGTTCTCGCTGAGCGCGCCGCAGTTGACCCGCACGAACGGCCGATTGCGGCGTTCGCCCAGCTTGTGCAGGGCGTGCGCGATGAGCTCCTTGCCCGTGCCGGTCTCGCCGAGCAGCAGCACCGAGGCGCGGCTCGACGCGGCTTGGCGTGTCGTTCGGTAGACCCCCTGCATCGCGTCGCTCGTGCCGATCAGGCCGGGGAGCGTGGCGGGCGTACCGCTGTTGGGGCCGGGGAGGATGCGGCTCATCGGCGGGAACTCTCCAGCGTGTCGAGCAGTTGCCCGAGCACCTCTTGAGTCGCTTCGGGGGCGGTCTCGCTGGCGTTGTACCGGTCGTATTGCAGGCGGACTTGGTCGCCGGTCAGCAGGACGCCGTGCTGCCGGACACTCTTACCGAAGGCCTCGGCGGCCGCTTGGCGATCCTCGATCGCGTAGGTCTCGAAGGTCGCCGCTTCGAGCAAGCGGACCTGGCTATCGGGCGTGCCGAGCCCTACCAGGGCGCTTAGCGACTCGGCGACCTCGCCGGCTGCCATCACGGCCATCACCTGCTGGCGACGCCGATCGAAGCCATAGAACGCCGGCCCCTCGGTCACGAGTTGGGAGATCATCGTGCGAGCCGCTTCGGCAGCCGCGAGCCGCTCGTCGGAGGTCGGCCAGCCCGCGGGGAGCAAGCCTTCGAGCCGGTCGGCCAGCGAGGACGTCGCCGCTTGCGAGTGCGGACGCGGCAACGCGATGATCCGGCTGCCGTGCTCTTCGGCGATCCGTTGGGCCTCGCTCAAGCGGCCGTCCGGTGCCAACACGGCGATCGGCACCAAGGCCGTCGCCGGCGAGCGTCGCAGGCGGAAGACCGTCTCGCGGGTGTTCGGCAGGCTGGTTGAGAGATCGACCAACACGAGCTGCGTGTCGGGCGAGCCGGTGGCCAGGCGGACCATATCCGAGCCGCGATTGGCGGGCGTCGCCTGATAGCCCGAAGCGAGCAACCAGCCGGCGGTTTGGCCCGCCTTGCCGAGTTGCGGGTAGGCGACCACCGCCGCTTGATCGCCGGCCGCCGAAGCAAAGTGCAGCAGCGTATCGGCCAACCGACTGGAGCCGGCGAACGCGGTTGTGGGATGGAGATCGACGATCGCCTTGGCGGCGGCGAAGCGGACCGCTGGGTGCGGCGCTTCGAGCGCCATCGCCAGCGGTGTCGGGCCGCCCGTGCCGACGAGCACGCCCGCGTTGCCGCCCTCGCCGAGCAACGCACAGGCTTGCCTCGCGGCCAGATAGAGCCGGGCTTCGAGCGACTCGCGGAGGACTTCGCTCAAGAAGGCGGCCGAACGCGGTTGGCTCGGCTCTTCACCGATCTGCCAAGCAAGCCTCGCCGCCTTTCGCTCGGCCCGACGGTCGCCCGGATCGATCCGCAGCCGGTCTTTCGCCAACCGGGCGGCGAGCCGGAGCGTGTAATCGCCAGCGATTTCGGGTGACCCGGCAAAGAGGACGGGGCCGCCCAGGAGTTCTTCGATCGCCGCGTCGAGGCGCGCTTTGGCCGTCGGGATCGAGAGCGACCCTCCGCTGATTTGCGTGTTCGCCCAGCGGGCCGCGTCGCCCACCGGGCCGGGCGTCAACGCCTCGCCGGTGACCAACGCCGCGGCGATTGGCGAGCGGAGCCGGCCGAGTTCCGCGAGCCGGCCAAGGGCGTAGATCGCTTCGATCTGGACCGCTTCGTTATCGCTGCCGGTCGCCTCGAAGAGGGCCGGCTGGCTGATCGGGTCGAGGGCGATGAGCGCTTCCCGGAGGCGGCCGCGTTGCTTCGCGTCCTCGCTCTCGGCGATCTGTGCGAGGCAGTAGGCGACACCCGCCGGGCCGGTCCGGCGGAGGGCACGGATCGCTTCGACCGCTTGGTCACGCTCGCCGGCGAGTTGATCAACGAGCCGGGCCAAGCGCTCGGGCGAGTTCGCCTCGGCGTCGGCGGCCGCCAGCGCGCGACGGACCACGCCGGCCGTGGCGGGCAGCTCGCGGCCCAAGCGAACCAAGCTCGCCGAGCCGGCCGTCTCGACCAGCTCGACCAGTTGGGTTTCATCGAGTTGCAACGCGGCGAGCTCGTCGGCAACCGTGGCGGCTTCGGCCGGCGCGCCGAGGTCGTTCAGGGCGAGGGCCGCTTCGACATAGTGATGCGGCTCGGTCCGCGGCAGCGTGAGCGTCGCTTCGACCGCCGGGCTCGCGGCGAGCGTTGCGTTGGAGAAAGGCGCGAGGACAAAAGCTATCAGCAGCGCGAAAGACCCTACAGTTGTTTGAGTTCGAGGCAGCATCATTTAACCCCCAAACGTTTGCGCCAAACGGCCACTTGCTCGGCGACTAACTCGGGGCGTGTTGAGCCGACGCTCTTGAACGCCTGGATCGCCTTGTCGACGCCGAGCACGTCGTACAGCGACTCGTCGAGTTCCGGGTGGAGTTCCTGGTAGGCACTCAGCGGCAGGTCGGCGAGGCGGACGCCGTCCTTCATCGCGAGGGCGACCAGCTTGCCGACCAGTCCGTGGGCGGTCCGCTGCGGCACGCCGAGGTGGATCAGATGCTCCATGAAGGTGGTCGCGTCGAGGTGCCCGCGGTCGAGTCGCTCCTCGATCGCTTCGCGTCGCAGCTCGGAACCGGCGACCAGCGGGGCGGCGAGCTCCAGGCACATGCGGACCGTGTCGGCGGCGTCGAAGACCCGCTCTTTGTCCTCTTGGAGGTCGCGGTTGTACGCCAACGGGAGGCCCTTGGTCAGCACGAGCAGGCTCTGAAGGGAGCCGATCACTCGGGCGCTCTTGCCGCGTGTTAGCTCCAGCACGTCCGGGTTGATCTTCTGCGGCATGATCGAGCTGCCGGTGCAGAACGCTTGCGGCAGCTTAAGGAAGTTGAATTCGGTGGTGCTCCACAGGATCCATTCTTCCGCCCAACCCGAGAGATGCACCGAGATAAGCGACAACGCGGAGACGAACTCGACGGCGAAGTCGCGGTCGCTCGACGAGTCGAGGCTGTTCGCCACGAGGCCCTCGAAGCCGAGGTCGTCCGCCACGCGTTGGCGGTCGATCGGGATCGTCGTGCCGGCCATGGCAGCGGTGCCGAGCGGCAACTGGTTCACCCGCCGGCGGCAGTCGGCTAGGCGGTCGCGGTCGCGTTGGTACTTCTCGACGTAGGCCAACCAATAATGATTCGCCAGAACGGGCTGGGCCCGCTGCAGGTGGGTGTAACCGGGGAGGATGACCCCGTCGTCGTGCGAGCAGCGGCCGACGAAGGCCTTCTGCAGCTCCGCCAGCAGGCCGTCGAGCGTATCGATCGCGTCCCGCACCCACAGGCGGAAATCGGTCGAGACTTGGTCGTTCCGGCTACGCCCGGTGTGCAGCTTGCGGCCGACATCCCCGATGCGGGCGACCAGGGCCGCCTCGATGTTCATATGGATGTCTTCGAGCTCACGCTTGAACTCGAACTTGCCGGCGGCGATCTCCCAGCCGATCTGCGTCAGGCCTTCGACGATCTGATTCTTCTCGTCGTCGGTCAGCATGCCGACAGCGCAGAGCATTTCGGCATGCGCAACCGAGCCGCGGATATCGTGTTGATAGAGCCGGCGGTCGTACGAGATGCTCTCGCTGAACGCCTCGACACGGGCGTCGGTGGCTGCCTCAAAGACACCCCCCCACGGCTTCTCGCCGCCGCCGCTGGATTCGCCTGATGGGGCCACGTGGCCGGTGCCTGGGAGGGGAGTCGGGGTG
>CAYGUP010000057.1:0-25489 GCA_964353155.1 uncultured Planctomycetaceae bacterium
GCTCCCGCTCCCGCCCCGGTGGCGGCGGCACCGCAGCCGGTTGCCCCTGTCGCCCCGGCTCAGCCGGTCGCCAAGCCGGCGGCCGACACGCCCGGCGATGGCTACGCAGCGGCCGCGGCGAGCCCGTCGGTGCGGCGTCTGGCCCGCGAGTTGGGCGTCAACCTGCGGAGCGTTCACCCGACCGGATCCGGCGGCCGTGTGACCGAGGAGGACGTGCAGGCCCACGTGCGACAGGCCCAGGAGCAAGCCCGCGCGGCCACGCCGGCCTCGAACGCCCCCGGCCTCGCCAGCAGCGACGGCCAAGGCGCGACGCGTGTCGAGAAGATGTCGCGGATGCGCAAGACGATCGCCGCCAATATGGTCGCCAGCTACACGACCATCCCGCAGCTCACGAACTTCGACGACGTCGACGTGACCGACCTCGAAGCGATGCGTCAGGCGAGCAAAGAAGACTACGCCGCCAACGGCCTGAAGCTCACGCAGATGCCGTTCCTGATCAAGGCGATCGCCGGCGCTCTGAAGCTCCACCCGATCGTCAACGCTTCGGTCGATATGGAAGCGGGCGAGGTCATCTACAAGGAGTACGTGAACGTCGGCGTCGCGGTCGATACGCCGAAGGGCCTCACGGTGCCCGTGCTCCGCAACGCGGACCAGATGAGCATCTCGCAGATCACGCGCGAGCTCGACAACCTGGTCGACAAGGCCCGCGACGGCAAGCTCGCCATCGAAGAGATGAAGGGCGGCACCTTCACGATCAGCAACATGGGCGCGGTCGGCGGCACCTACTCGACGCCGATCATCAACCCGCCCGAGGTCGCGATCTTGCTGGTCGGTCGCAGCCGCATGCTGCCGACCGTCATCGGCAAGGGCGCCGACGCGAAGATCGAGCCCCGGCTCGTGATGCCGCTTTCGCTGACCTACGACCACCGCGTGGTCGACGGCGCGGACGCCGCCCGCTTCGTGAACGAGCTCAAGAACTTCCTCGCCGCCCCGGGCCGGCTGCTGCTGGCCCCGTAGCCCAGCCGGGCTTGTTGTGGGAGGCACCCAAGCCGATCGGGGCATGGCCTGCCAGACTGGCTCAGAGGCCGTTATCGGCGTCGGGAGACCCCTCCCGCTTTGGTTGGTAGTTCCACCTTGGGTAGGTGGCGATCGTCCGGTTGTGAAATAGGGCGACGGCTCGCCACGGGTTGCTGTAAGCTGCCCAGACGCACCTGTGTCTGACAACGTTCCTCCATGACGAACGTGAGGCGGCAGCGATGAGCGAAGCGACCTCGATCGATTTGCCCGACGGCTGGCGAGCGACCCTCGCCCAGCACGGCCCCTGGCTCGGGGTTCGGTTGCACCCCAACCCGGCCGGCCAGTGGGGCCTCGCCGAGGGGCTCTGGCGGATCGTCCAACAGCGGGCGGCCACGCAGGTCCTCCTGGAGATGGACGAGATCGATTTCTTCTCGTCGGCCCTGATGGGCGAGTTGGTGCGGCTCCACAAGCGGATCGCCGTCGCCGGCGGGCGGCTGCGGCTGTGTGGGTTACAATCCCATCCGCACGAGGCGATGCACATGATGCGGCTCGACGAATTGCTGCCGATCTTCGCCACGCGCGACGAAGCCCTCCAATAACCAAGACCCCGAAGCGAAGCCCCCCGTATGTTCAGCCTGATTTGGATGCTAATCGTCGGCCTCGCCGCGGGGTGGGCCGCCAGCCAGATGATGGGGGCGAAGGGCGCGGGCCTGCTCAGCATGCTGGTGGTCGGCGTGGTCGGGTCGTACGTCGGCCCGCTGCTGCTCCGCGTGGTCGGCTTCAAGACGGTCGGCTTCCCCGCCTCGTTAATCGCGGCGATCGTCGGCTCGATCGTTTGCATCGCCGCGATCCGTTACTTCGGACCCAAGTTCTGACTCCGCTTGTAGCGGTTGGGGCAACCAGCCGGCCGCATGGTGGGTGGCCGCGGCCGCGGCGTGGGCATTCTGCCGTGGGCTAACGAGCACGGCGGACGATAGAAGCGATATGCCCAACATCAGCCCCCTCAGTTCCAACGCCGCGATCGAGAGCGTCCTCGCGGCGAAGCAATCGGCCACGCAATCGCAGGTCGCCTACAAGGTGGCCGGCAAGTCGCTCGACGCCCAACGCGCCGCCGGCGACGCCGCCATCGCCCTGCTCGACGCGGCCAGCCCCTCAGCCGATGGCAAAGGCGCCCGGCTCGACGTATCCCGGTAGCGATCGAAGATCGGCGGAGCGTACGCTGCTAGCGGCGGCACGGTTCGCGCGGGACGCGTCGGAGCGGGCCACGCGACGCTGGTTCCTGTGCGCGAACTTGTTGATTTTGCTGTCGAGTGGATGGTCGATCGCGGGGGTGCTGGCGTATAGAGAGGGTGCCCGCACACCAATGAGCCCTCGTCGATCATGATTGGCCCCGCCGACCAAACCGCCGCTGCGACCGCCGCCGAGCCCGACACGGGGCGCGAGCTGGTTGTGATGACCCACGGCATCGCCAGCACGCGGTGGCTGCTGGCGCCGCTCGCCGCTCGGCTTAGGAAGGCGGGCTTCTCGACGCGGCTGCATGGTTACCCGTCGGTCTGGTGGTCGAACCAAACGTTCGGCCAACGCCTCGCCGGGCTCTTGCGGCGGGTGGCCCCACGATACGATCGGGTCCACCTCGTTGTGCATAGCATGGGCGGCATCGTGGCCCGCTGTGCGTTGAAGGAGGAGCTGCCGGAGAACTTCGGCCGCGTCGTGCAGATCGCCCCGCCAAACCGCGGCTCGCACATGGCGACCCGGCTGACGGTCGATGCCGAGGGGGGCTGGCGCCGGCACGCTTGGAATCAGTTCGTTGTCAAACCGCACCGCGGCCTCTCACCGACGCTCGTCGAACTGCGAGACACGCCCGACAGCTTCGTCAACAAGCTCGGCCCCGCGCCAGACGGCATCGACGTCGGCGTGCTCGCCGCCAGGCACGACAACGTGCTGCACCCGGAGCAGACGCACCTCGACGGCCAAGCCGATCACCGCACGATCGATAGCTGGCACACCGGCATCCTGTGGCATCGCGACACCGCCGAGATGACGGCGAACTTTCTGCGGTCTGGTTGTTTCGAGAGTTGATGCTACACCAAGGGCGATAGCACGCCTTGTGTGGCTAGTTCACTAAGGTCGTGTTGTCGTCAGGAGCTTTCACTCTCGTCGGCTCGAAGCCACATCGGGTGCAACGGTAGAGACCCCACACTCGATCGGAGGTGAACCTCGCGCCCAAGAGGTTGAAGCAATATGCCTGATTGCAACGTGGGCACCGGACAGATACCGCTTCCCATCCGGATAGCAGCAAGGCGAGAACCGCCACGAGAACCGGGGCGGCAACGATCAACGTTGAAACGGACTCTCCAAACAGAGGACCGATCGCCGCCGAGAGAATGAAGCCCGCAAGAACGGCAATCACTGGCCAGTACCGACGCGTCCAATAACGCTCGCGCACGGCCATGTAATTTGCGACTTCTTGCGGGTCGACCTCGCCTTCGGCGTCGCTCACTGCTTCAGCCCTAGCAACGGGAAGCACAGCACCGGGATCGCCAGCGAGGCGATGCCGAGCCACCAGCGGACGCCGTTGAGTTCGACGGTGTCGTCCGAGGTCGGCGGGTGATCGACGCCCATCAAGATCACGAGGATCAGCATCGGCGTCCACACGGCCGCTTGTTCCAGGTTGATCACGACATACGTGATCGCGATGACGATGAACCCGCGGGCGAAGGTGTGGGCGTCGCGGCCGAAGAGGCCGTAGATCGTGTGACCGCCATCCAGTTGGCTGATCGGCAGCATGTTGAGCCCCGTGATCAGCATGCCGACCCAACCGGCCATGAAGAACGGATTCACCTGACCGATGCCGATCCAATCGCCCCGGTTGATGCTCTGCACGCCGGCGGAGTCCATCACGGGCCTGACGGCCTGCTGCGCTTCGATCATCCAGGTCACGACCAGCGGGCTATTGAGCTGCACCTCGCCCGGCGTCGGGGCCTGCGAGAGGTCGAGTTGCTGCACGCCGATCCACAGGATCGGGAACGCGACCACCAGCCCGGCGAGCGGGCCGGCGATGCCGATATCGAAGATCTCCTTCCGGTTCGCCCGCAGGCCGTCCATGCCGATGACCGCACCCATCGTGCCGATCGGGTTGAACGGCACCGGGATGCACAGCGGGTAGCTCGCCGGGATGCGGTGGATGAGCGTGAGGATGAAGTGGCCCATCTCGTGCGACAGCAGGATGGCGAGCACGGCCAGCATGTAGACCAGCCCCTGCTGCCAGCCGGTGGAGAGCGTGGCCGCGATCTCCGGCCACGTGTTCATGTGCTCCAGCGGGCGCCACTCCGAGGCGCCGACCCACAGCGTGCTGAAACAGGTCGCGATGAAGAGCCCGACCGGCAGGCCGATCCGCCGGCGGCGCGATCGACGCTTCGGCGGGGGCGTGCCCAGGTCCGACGGCCGCAGTTCGCGTTCGCCACCGACCTCGGCGTCGAAGCTTGGCGGGTCGGCGGGCGGGTTCGGCTCGGAGGGCGTCTCGCTCATGCGGCCGATCGTACGGGCCTATCCGAATGCCGCCAAGGCGGCTCGCTCAGCGCGGCGCGAGCGTGGCGATGATGCGGCGGCCCTGCATCGAAGGGCCTTGCTCCAACTTCGCAATGTCATCGAGCTTCTCAACGACCGTGTTGATCAGCTTGAAGCCCTCGTCTGTGTGGGCGTTCTCGCGGCCGCGGAAGATCACCGAGAAGACGACCTTGTCCTTCTTCTCCAAGAAGCCGCGGGCGCGGTTGACCTTGGTCATCAGGTCGTGCTCGCCGATCTTCGGGCGGAGCCGGACCTCTTTGTTCTGGCTCTGGTGCGTGTGGCCCTTGTTGTGCCGCTTCTTCTGTTGGTACTTGAACTTGCCGTAGTCCATGATCCGGCAGACGGGCGGACGCTCGGTCGGAGCGACCTCCACCAGATCGAGGCCCGCTTCCTTGGCACGCGTCAGGGCATCCTCGGTCGGGATGACCCCTAGCTGCTCACCGTCCTCGGCGATCACCCGAACCGGGGTGATGCGGATGGCGTCGTTGATGCGCTGCTGGTCTTTGCGATCGGCGTTGCGATCGACGGTACGGAAACGGGACAAATCTTCGCCTACAGGGGAATCGGAACAGCGGCAAGCCACACGGCGTGCCGGATAGTCCCGCAAGTATTGGTCATAGAACGGGGCTGCGTCAACTGAGCCGGCCAGGCGGTTTGCCCCGAATCGCCCGGGTTTCTGGCCGTTTCGCCGGTGCTCGGCCGTTTTGTCGCACGGTATTGTCGCACCGGCCCCGCCAGGAAACCGGCCGAAATTACCCCGAAATCGACCCTAAACCCTTGCTGCATAGAGACTTATCGTTTTGTCGCATGCCGAGGCGACAGAACGCGGCCGTGCTTCTCCGGCAATGACAACTCGTCCCCCTCACGATCGGCCCCCATTGTAGGCCGCCGGCCAGATCGATCCGGCCGGCTTTGGCCACCGAGCCCCCGCTGTGGCAGGTGGGCCGGGTCGGCCACGCCCCTAGAGTCTTGCGAACGCCATTTAACCTGCTGTCCCCCTGGTGCTCCGTGGACCAACCCGACCCCGCCGCCGACCCGCCGAAGAAGAAGGCCCGCGTCTTCACCGAGGAGGTCAAGCAACGCCAGGTCTCGCACTGGGACTGGGACTACCTGCCCCGCGAAGAACTCGACCGCCAACAGGCCGGCGAAGCCGGCGACGTGCCCGACCTCAAAGCGAACGAAGACCCAAGCACTTGAGCCAAAAACCAGCAGCATGATCGCGAGCCGACGACGCCAGTCGTCGGAGTGAGTCCGGTACCCACTTCGCTCCGACGACTGGCGTCGTCGGCTCGCAGGCTCATCGGATTCTTATAAGAAGACTCGGGGTGGCTGGGGTCGCAGCGAAGCGGAGCCCCCAGCGAATTACCTGGTGAGCGTCTGCTTGCTAAGCACTGCGGGCTGCGCCTGACGGCTTCGACCGCAGCCACCCGACGTTAGCTCGGAGCACCCCCGCCACCAGCAACCGGTTCGTCGTCTAGCCGTTGGATTGCTAATGCCGATATCAACCTAACCTGGGTTTCACACTTACCGCACGTGAGCTGCAACCCAGGCTTAAGTTTCCCCGCTGAGAAGTAGTTGGTCGATTGACACTTCGGACAATCGTATTTCTCTTCCTTCAGCTTGAAGTGACTGGTGTTGCCGTTGAGAGTAACCTCGTAGAGAGCGTTGCATTGTGGGTCAGGACAACGCATCTCACCGTTTTCTTCAACCCCTCTCTTGTTTCGCTTGATTGAGCGACCGCATAGGCATGTGTTCGTTACGTACTCAGCAATGTTAGACGTCGCTAGCAACTGGTCAAAAACCTCAAGTTCTTCGACGACTTTAGCGAGGTCTGATTCAAACTTCTGCAAGTCTGGATCAACAAGATCGGTTGGAGCGTGGAGATAAGCACCTAGCCGATGATAGTGTTTTCTTAGCAACCTCTTGTTGGGAGCCCTAGTCTCGAACGTCATCCCAACAGCGCTAGGGTTGCCACTTTCATCCGGGATCAGCAACGTTAGCGATCCGTCTTGATCTGCAAGCGGGTCACACTCAAGAATCGCATCAATTACCTGTTTCGGCTGCCACTTAGAAACCAGATCATCTGGCAATTCTTCTCGATGCAAATAACGCAGCTCGTAGAATAAGTACTCGATGCCCATGCGAAGCTGCAAAGCAGCGTAACGAAGCTGATCAATTGATGCGTCGGAAAGCAATAACTTTGCTTTTGCTAGACAGTCCCGCGTATTCTCATGAGGCATAGCGATCTCTCTACTGTGTTCAACCTAGACAGGAAGAAACGGACCGCGTGCAGACAAAATGGTTCGCTTCAGTATTCATTCCCAACCGCCTTCGCTGACAAGTCGGCCCCGCTCTTCTCGGCCACTTGCCTCACCTTTCGGTCGGCGATCTCTTGCTGGAGGCGTTCGATCGCTTCGTCGATCGTGGCGCCCCCTTGGTCGCCGTCGATGCGGTCTCTTAGGGCGACCGTGCCGTTGTCGCGGTCTTGCTCGCCGACCACGACGAGGTACGGGATCAGGGCGAGCTGGCCTTCGCGGATCTTGGCACCGAGCTTCGTGCCGCGGTAGTCACCTTCGACGCGCAAGCCGGCGGCTTTCATCTTCGCTTCGACCTCGCGGCCGTACGCCTCGGACTTCTCGCTGACCGTGACCACGCGCGCCTGCACCGGGGCGAGCCACAGCGGGAACGCGCCGGCGAAGTGCTCGATGATCACGCCGAGGAAGCGTTCCATCGAGCCGAACGGGGCGCGGTGGATCATCACGGGGCGGTGCGGCTTGTTGTCCTTGCCCATGTACTCCAGGCCGAAACGCTCCTCGCTCGGCAGGTTGTAGTCGAGCTGCACGGTGCCGAGCTGCCACTCACGGCCGATGCAATCGGTCACCACGAAGTCGGCCTTCGGCCCGTAGAACGCCGCCTCGCCCGGCTCGATGGTGAGGCCGGGCAGGTCCATCGACTCGCAGACCGCTTGGAGCTCGGCCTCGGCGTTGTCCCACAGCTCTTCCGCCCCGACATACTTGCTGCTGTCCTTGTCGCGGAAGCCGAGCCGCACGCGGTAATCGGTCATGCCGAGCGATTCGAGCACCCATTGGGTCATCTCCAGGCAGCCGCGGAACTCGTCGGCCACTTGGTCGGGCGTGCAGAAGAGGTGGGCGTCGTCCTGGGTGAAGCCGCGGACGCGGGTCATGCCGGAGAGCTCGCCCGACTGCTCGTAACGGTAGACGGTGCCGAACTCCGCGAGCCGGACCGGCAGGTCGCGGTACGAGCGCGGCTTCGCCTTGTAGATCATGATGTGGTGCGGGCAGTTCATCGGCTTCAGCAGGTAACGCTCGTGCTGGTGCGCCCAGGCGTCGAGCGCGTCGGCGCGCTCGGCGGCCGAGAGGCCCTCCTTCATCTGGCCGTCGAAGCCCAGCAGCCGGGCGGCGTCCATCAGCTTGGCCTCTTCGTCGGCCTCGATGTCGCCCTCGCGAAGGCGCTCGACCAACGAATCGACGAGCGACCCCGCCTCGTGTTCGCAGAGGACCGGGAACTGGCTCTCGCGGTAGTACGGGAAGTGGCCGGAGGTCTCGTACAGCTCGACGCGGCCGACGTGGGGCGTGTAGACCGCCTCGTAGCCGCGTTTGGTGAGCTCGCCCTTGAGCATATCTTCGAGCGTCTGCCGGATGACGGCCCCCTTCGGCAGCCAGAGGATCAGCCCGGAGCCGACCTTCGGGTCGATCGTGAAGAGTTCGAGTTGCTTGCCGAGGGTGCGGTGGTCACGCTTCTTGGCCTCTTCGATCTGTTCGAGGTACGCCTTCAATTCCTTCTTGTCGAAGAAGGCGGTCGCGTAGAGCCGTTGCAATTGGTCGCGCGACGAGTCGCCCTTCCAGTACGCGCCGGCGACGCTCAGCAGCTTGAAGCCCTTGCCGATGTGGCTGGTGCTCGGGATATGGACGCCCCGGCAGAGGTCAACGAACTCGCCTTGGCGGTAGAAGGAGAGCTCGGTCTCGTCGCCGAGGCCGGTCTGGCAGTGCTCGACCTTAAATTCTTGTCCCAACTCCTGGCAGAGTTGAATGGATTCGGACTTCGACTTGTCGAGCCGCTCGAACGCGAGGTTCTCTTTGACGATCTTCTTCATCTCGGCCTCGATCTTCGGGAAGTCTTCCTCGGAGATCGGGGTGTCGAGCTTCATGTCGTAGTAGAAGCCGCTGCCGGTGGTCGGCCCGAAGGCGAGTTGAACGCCGGGGTAGAGCCGCATGACGGCCTGGGCCATCACGTGGGCGCAGCTGTGCCGCATGATGCCGAGGGCCTCCGGGTCACGCTTGGTGAGGAAGCGGACGGCCGCTTCACCGGTGGTGGGCAGCGAGTAAGCCAAGTCGCGTTGCACGCCATCGACCTCGGCGGCGATGGCCGCTTTGGCGAGGCCGGGGCCGATCGCCTCGGCGACTTCGAGGCAGGTGACCGAGTGGTCGAAGGGGCGAGAGCTTCCGTCCGGGAGGGTGACCGTGAGCATGCTAGCTGTCTGCTAAGTGTTGCGGCTGAGCCCCGTTACGAAGGGGGCTCCGAAGCGTGTCATCATCGGGGGGAATCGCCGGGAGGCCAAGAGCACCAGGGGAACAATCGGGCGTAGCCATTCGGTCCAGGGGCTTGCGGCCCTGGCTACGCGCTGCCGTCCCTCCGGGACTCGTGGCGAGTTAGCGGTGTGTTCTTTGGGGGCTTGGGAGGCTGTATAGTGTGGGACTCCGACGATTGGCGTCGTCGGCTCGCCGTTGAGTGATTCCGACTTCCCCCTTCCGACTTCCGCATTCGCTTTGTCCGATCCGAACCAGCTCAATACGCTCATCGCGCCGCGGTACCTGTTCCAGTTCTCGGTGCCGGTCAAGAAGCGGACGCCGATCTGGTCGCCCAAGGGGGTGACGCTGGGCGAGGAGTACCGGCTGCCCGACCTGGCGAGCCTCGACCGCGAGACACCGGCCAGCGAGCGGCGGTTCGCCGATGTCCGCATGGCGTGGGCCAACGAGGGCATCCTGCTCTGGATGGAGGTGATCGAGAAGTCGCAGAAGCCGTGGTGTCGCGAGACCCGACTCGACGAATCGGACGGCCTCCACGTGTGGGTCGATACGCGGGCGACCCACACGGTCCACCGCGCGACCAAGTTCTGCAACCGGTTCCTCTTCACCCCCACCGGCGGCGGCAGCGACGACTCCCAGCCGCTGGCCGACCAGATGCTCATCAACCGCGCAAGAGAGAACGCCCGCCCCGTGCGGCCGCGCGAGCTGGGCGTGGCGTCGAAGCTGACGAAAGAGGGCTACAAGCTGGCCGCGTATATCCCGGCGGTGTCGATGACCGGCTACGACCCGACGCAGCAAACCAAGATGGGTTTCAACTACGCGATCGTCGACCGCGAGCACGGCCTGCAAACGTTCAGCAGCGGGCCGTCGATGCCGTTCGATGAAGACCCGAGCTGCTGGGCGACTTTGGAGCTAGTGGATTAGCTTCGTATGTCGATTGGTCGGAGAGCACCATGACACTGCTTGATTCCTTGAAGCGTGCCTGCACCGAACTCAACTTGCGGCTAATCTACCCCTATGAATTGCGGCTGAATGATGAGGTTTGCACGTTCGTCGCGTGCCTGCCAGAGCTTGGGTACCCTAAGGGTATGCTTGTCACAACAGATTCTGGACTAGCAATGCGGTTGTCCTGTGACCTTGTGAGTGCGGGCTACGGGTACAGCACGCTTAGCGAGGGTTGCGAAGGCTTCGACATCGAGGTCTACAAGGAAGTCTTTTCCGACTGGGGATGGAACGGTGCCGACGAGCAGCAACCGACCTGGATGACTTGAGCCGTCTCAATTGGACGCTGCTGCGACTCGCCCGCGGATCAGCAGGTCACCATCGATCGATTCGTGCGTCACCTCGCTCAGGTCCAACGCCTGAGCCATCAGTTCGACGCCGTGTCCACTGACCGGGCTCGCGGCGTTGCCGCCGGCGATCTTGGGGGCGATGAAGGCCCAGGCTTCGTCGACGAGGTTTTCATCGAACAGTTGGCCGAGCAGCTTGCCGCCGCCTTCGACCAGGACGTTGGTGAGCTGGCGTTTGCCTAGTTCATCCAGCAGTTCGGCTGGCGAAGCGGTGAGGACCTCGACGCCAAGGGCTTCGAGCTTGGCTCGTTCGTCGGCCGGATAGCTCGGGCCAACGGCTAGCAGAACGGGACCTTCCTCGGGACTCTTCCACAGCTTGCGGTCGAGCGGCAGCGGGCGGTCGCCGGCGAGGACGATTCGCAGCGGCGTGCGCGGCGCGTTGTCGGTGCGGGCGTTGAGCAGGGGGTCATCGGCGACCAGCGTGCCGGCACCGACAATCACCGCGTCGACACGGCCTCGCAACTCGTGAACGCGGGCCCGCGAGGCCTCGCCCGTGATCCATTGGCTGTCGCCCGTGCGAGTGGCGATCTTGCCGTCGAGCGTCATCGCCCACTTGGCGATCACCCAGGGGCGGCCCGTGGTGACGAGCTTCAGATACGGGGCCATCAGCCAGCGGGCGTCGTCTTGGAGGAGGCCGACCTCGCAGGCGACGCCGGCCGCTTCGAGCGCCCGGATGCCGCCGCCATCGACCTTGGGGAACGGGTCCCGCATCGCCACCACGACGCGAGCGACCTTCGCCGCGAGCAGGGCCTCGACGCAGGGCGGCGTCTTGCCGGTGTGGCAGCACGGCTCGAGCGTGACGTGAGCCGTCGCCCCGTGAGCCGCGTCGCCCGCGGCGCGGAGGGCGTTCACCTCGGCGTGCGGGCCGCCGAACCGTTCGTGGTAACCCTCGCCCACGATCTGCCCGTCCCGCACGACGACACAGCCGACCATCGGGTTCGGCTCGACGTGGCCCTCGCCCCGCGCGGCCAGTTCGAGGGCACGCCGCATGGCAGATTCATCGTTGACTGAGGCCATTCTCATGTTCTCTTAACACGACGAAACGAAGAAACGACGAGCTGGTCGAGGGCAAACCGATGGTGGCTGAAACCATCTTCTCTTAACCGACTACCGAGCACACGCAGCCACGAGGAACGCCGCCTCACAAGTGGGCCGTTGTTTCTTCGTTTCGTCGTGTCAGAGAACCCAGGCAAGCACCTGAGTTAGCCCGGCGTCCAGATCTTTTTGCCGCCACCGCCCGCTGCCGGTTCGTCACTTCCCGGGGTCCAGAACGCCGAGCCGCCGCCGGCGGGCGGGGCCTGTTCGGCGGGCATGGCGGGTTCGCCGCCGGGCATCGCGGCGGCTTGGTCGGCCGAGGGGACCGCGCCGAGGGCCGATAGCAATTGGTAAAGCCGCTCGGCGACACCCGGCTCGTTGAGGTGCTCGTCGCGGAGGTGGTGCACGAGGCCGTTCGCTTCGTCGAACTGGCCTTCCATCACGCGGAGCTCCAACTCGGCGAGGTCCCAGGTCGCGCAGCTATCGCCACACGCGCCGGGGTCGTTGCGGGCCTGCTCGATCCAGCCGAGCGCGTCGGAGATCTCCGGCTCTAAGGCGGCGAGGCGGCTGTAGAGCTCAGCTGCGGGAAGGTCGGTGTTGAGGCCGGGGCGGTGGATCGCCTCGCGGGCGATCAGCAGGGCGGCCTCGGTCGCGCCGGCGATCTCGGTCCGCTTGTAGAGCGTGAAGAGGTCGTCGTCGGACGCCGCCTTCAGGTCAACGCGGGCGACCCGTGCCATCGGCAGGGTTTCGAGATCGGCCTGCTTCGGATCGATCGTCGCGGCCGGCTGCACGCCAAGCCGCTGGCGGAGCGTCTGGAAGACCTCGGGGTCCGCCCCGCCGCCGACGGTCTGCTCGAGCACGAGCATCGCGGCGGTGAGCGGCAGCTTGAGCGACTCGTCGTCAGCCGCCTCGACGGGTGTTTTATCGGCGAGCTTGGCCAGCGGCTTGGCCGGCCACTCCTCGGTCAGCACCCGGCGACGCTCGTCGGTCATGATCGCGCGGCGTTCGGCGACGGGCGTGTCGTCAGGGAAACGCCAGCGGGAGCGGAGCCCGATCTCGCCGGCGGCCGATTGGCCGATGACCTCATCCTCCGACTCGCCCAGCGAGTCACCCATGATGTCGGCCAAGATCGCCAGGATATTGGCGTGTTCCTCATCGCGGTCGGCGACGAATTCGAGCCGCTCGTCGCGGCTGGTGGTGCGGCCGAAGTACGACAGCACGCCGGCGATCCGCGGGGCCGTGTCGGCCGTGATGCCTTCGCCCGTCTCGGGCAGCGGCTTGTCGAGCACCAGCATCGTGTGCCGGGGCGGGGGGCCGTCGAGTGCTTGCAGGTCGGCCTCGCTGAGGCGGTGAACCGAGACCCGCTTGTCACGCGTCAGGCGATCGATCAACGCCTCCTCATCCGTCACTTTGTACGTGGTGCGGACGACCTCGATCGCCGACTCGCGGGTCTCTTCGTCGAGAAGTTGGGCGATCGCCTCGGCCTCGATGGCGTCGTCGATGAGGCCTTCGCTGGCACTGGTCAGCTCGGCGTACTTCCGCAGGCCGGCAACGAGGCGTTGCTGGTCGCCCAACCAGCCGTGCACGATCGCCGCGTTGTGGTGCAGGATCGAGAGGTCGGCGTGTTCTTGGCAGAGTTGATCGAGCAGTTCCGCGGCCCGCCGCCATTGGCCGCGGCTCGCTAGCAATTGAGCGTAGTCGTGCTGGGCTTCGACCGGGTGACCGAGCGGTGCCTCGCGGAGGAACTGGGTATCACGCAGCAGCAAAGGCAGGCCGCCGACTTGGTTGAGCCGCATGAGCAGCTCCATCGCGCGGGTGTCCTCGTCGCCGGCGACGCCTTGGTAGAGCCACAGGTGCGCGCGGGCCGCCATCAGGGCGCCGGCGGTCAGCAAGGCCTGACCGGTCGCGCCGATCGCTTGCAGCACGCGGGCCGGGATCGAGTCGGTGACCAACTCGAGCGCGTCTTGCAGGTGGCCGACCGCTTGGCGGGCGGGCGAGTCCGGACCGAGCGGGACGTCGGAGCCCTGGGCGTCGCCCGCCGCTGCTAGCAACGCCGCCTGCGCGTGGGCGCTGGGGTTCTGCGGATCGACGCGACAGTACTCGTCGATCGTGGTGCGGGCGGCCGAGTCGTCGCCCAGCGAGAGCTCGATCGAGGCTTTGAGGTCGAGCAGCGAGGCCCGGCCGGGGGCTTTGGTGAGGGTCGCTTCGAGGTGCGACAACGCGGCGCGGGGCTGATCGCCCTCGAGCATGCGGTGGACCTTCTCGATCTCGTGGACCAAGTCGGAGCAGCAAAACTTGAGCTTCTTGCCGCTGCCGCAGGGGCAGGGGGCGTATTGGTCGACCGCCATGAAGAGCGTCGGGGGCTGGTGTGTCGCGGGGACGAGCGGGCCGCAGGTTGAGGCCATCGTGGGTTTTGAGCCCCCGCATTCTACCGGAGGAGCCGGCGGCCTCCACCGGGCGACCGGGCCGACCTTGCGGGTTATGCCAATCGCCGCCGATCTGCCGATTCTGCCGGCAATTTCTGCACTGCCGGTTATGCGGGGCCGATGAATAGGCCCAGGCGACCGGAGTGTCGCTATCCGCAGGGGGGCACCCCGCGGGTTGGAAGCTGTTGCTGGCAGGCCTCTTTTCAGGCACGCCGGGGCGGCTTGCTCCGCTGCGAGGTGCCGGGTTGTGTCGGCCCGAACGGCAGACACTGATATCGAGGAGACTCATCCGTGGCTCAACACGTGCTCAAGGTCCTAGCAACGATCGGCGCCAGCGTCGCGGCGGTCGTCCAGGCTCAGACGTTGCCCTCGCCGGTCGAGGCACCCGCGCCCGACTTGCCGATGGTCGAGTCGATGGGGATGTCCGAGGCGGTTCCCGCCCCCGGCCATGTCGAGGTCGGCCCATCGATGACCTACCAGCCGCTCCAGCCGGTTCCGGCCGATGCACTCACGCTGACCGGGTGCGCCCCGGCGGCCACCGAGAGCAGCGGCACGTGGCTCCGCCGCGGGCTGTGGTACGCGGACTTGGACGCGGTGATCATGGCACGCACTTGGGACAGCAACGGGGCCTCGTTGATCGAAGAGTATGACTCGGTCGCGACCCAGGTGCTGACCAACGTGGGCAACATCCCTTTCACGGATACGGCGGTCGTGCAGCGTCAATTTCTCGGAGAGAGCAGCCCCGGGTACGACGGGTCGGCTCGACTCGCCCTGGGACGATTCTTGTTCCGTGACCAAGCCAATCGCGACCACACCTTCGAGATGGTTGTCTTCGGCGGGGCGGAGTGGGATGAGCGTCTCTCGGCCGAGGCTCAGATCGATGCAACCGAAGGGGGTTTGATCCTCGGTGGCACCCCGCGACGGGGCCTGCACGTGCCGGGTTTCTTCGACGGCTCGACCCCGACCGACCTGGATATCGCGGTTAGCTTCGTTTCGTTCGACCAAGCGAACACTATGGACGTGGAATACGCGAGTCGTTTCCACAGCTGGGAATGGAACTACAACGTCGCCCAACGGATGCGTAAAGACCGCATGGAACTGCTGCCGTCCGGCCAATGGGTCCGTCGGGCCTCTCCCGGATTCACATGGGATTACACCGCCGGCCTCCGTTACTTCGATGTCGAGGAACGGCTCGATTGGTCGGCTACCGATATTGCCACCGTCGATCGCACCGATGGCAACACCGATGGATCTTACAACATCAGGTCGAGCAACAACCTGTTTGGCCTCCAACTCGGTGCCGGGCTGACCTACGAGACCGATCGCTGGAACGTAACCGTCGGCACAAAGCACGGTTTCCTGATCAACGATGCCCGAGCGACCACGGCTCTCAACTACACAGACCCAGACGGCGATGCAGCAATCGATCTGTTCGACCACACGACCGACCTGCACGAGAACTCCCTTGCCTACATGGCAACCGGCAGCATCTTGGCACGCTATCACTTGCGACCGAACATCTCTCTGCGGGCGGGTTGGGAGTTCATGTTCGTCACAGGCTTGGCACTGGCCCCAAATCAAGCTGACTTCAATCCGGCAACCGCCCAACTCCACACCACCGGCGACGCTTTCTACCACGGCGTGTCGTTCGGCTCGGAGTTCTACTGGTAAGCCGGCAAACCGGCTTCTCGAAAGGCCGATCGTGGGGCCGCTTTGGGCTGTCTGCTAGCGGTCCGCCGCAGTAAACTGCTAGGCCCTGCGTCCGTCTCGCCCGCCGATCCCTGACTCTTCCTGCCATGTCGATCTCGCCGCCATCGGACGACGACCCGACAGCCAACGGGCAGGAGCCGACAGCCGACCAGCGGGGCGAGTCGTTCCTCGGCCGGCAATCGTGGGGCCTGTCGCATTACCTCTGGATCGCCTTGGCGGTCACTCTGGCGTTGGCTTTCATCCCGCGCGGCGTGCGTAAGACGCTCGAGGGGATGGCCAACCAGGCCGAGGATTGGTTGCCGCCCAGCTATGCCGAGTCGGCCGACCTCCAATGGTTCCGCGATCACTTCGCCGGCGAAGCGTTTGTCCTGATCAGTTGGGACGGCTGCACGCTCGGCAACGCCGACCAACTCGGCAAGCTCCAAGCGGCTCTCGCCGCGGTGAAGGACGACCAGGGCTGGCAGTGGTTCCCGCGGATCCGGTCCGGCCCCGAAACGCTCCAAGAGCTGATGAACGGCCCCGCCGGGCTGAGCCGCACCGAGGGGATCAATCGGCTCGAGGGCGCGCTCATCGGCCCGCCCAAGCTCGATGCGGACGGCGAGAGCCTCGGCGATGCGTCGCGGACGACTTGCCTGCTGGCGTACCTCGATGATCGGCTGACCACGAAAAACCTCCAGATGCGTCGCGCCGTCGAGAAGGTGCGCGACCTCGCCCACACCGAGCTCGGCGTGCCGCTGGCGGATATCCACCTCGGCGGCCCGCCGGTCGACAATATCACGATCGATATCGAGGGCGAGAAGACGCTGCTCCGCTTGGCCGGGCTTTCTGGCCTCGTCGGCATCACGCTGGCCTACCTCTGCTTCCGCAGCCGCAAGCTCACCGCGATGGTCTTCTGGACCGCCGGGGCAAGCGCGGGCATGAGCCTCGCATTGGTGTATTGGTTCGGCGGCTTCGAGCGCCTGGTCATGGGCCTCGACGAGCCGAGGCTGGGGCAGGCCGATGCGATCCTGATGTCGATGCCGGCGGTGGTTTATGTGCTGGCGTTGTCCGGCGCGATCCACCTGGTCAACTACTACCGCGACGAGCGGCTCGAGCACGGCGCCTGGGGCGCGGTCGAGCGGGCCGTCCGCGTCGCTTGGGCACCTTGCTTGCTGGCCTCGTTCACGACGGCCGTCGGACTCGGCTCGCTCGGCACCAGCGACATCCTGCCGATCCAAAAATTCGGCATCTTCTCGGCGATCGGCGTGATGGTCGCCTCGGGGCTGCTGTTCTGCATCATGCCGGTCTTCCTCCACCGCTTCCCACCCGCGGCGAAGCATATCGAGGGACGCCGCGAGCGGGCCGCGACGATCGGGTCAGGCTGGTGGCAACCGCTGGCACGCTTCGTGACCAAGCGGCACGGCATCACGACCGCCGTCTGCTTGGCCGTGATGGCGACCGTGGCCGTTGGGCTCACGAAGACCCGCACCTCCGTGCAGTTGCTCGGCTTGCTCGATGAGGGCTGCGACCTCATCCACGACTACGCCTGGCTCGAAGACAACCTCGGCAACTTGGTTCCGATGGAAGTGATCGTCGGGCTCGACGAGAACCAATTCCGCGAGCCGAATGAGCCCGCCGTTAACCTTGAACAGGACGGCGAAGCGGCCCGCTACAGGATGACGATGTACGAGCGCGCCCAGCTCGTCCGCACGCTCCAGCACGAGGTCGAGCAACTCGGCGAAGTCAGCCGCGTGCTGACCGCCGCGACCTTCTCCGCCGAGCCGGACGAGGGTCAGAGCGTTACGGGCGTCGCGGGGACGATTTCGCGCAAGCTCGACGAGTCGCGTGGCGATCTCAAGGAGTACCTCCGCCGCGAAGAGAACGCCGCCGGCGAGGCGACCGGCCGCGAGCTCTGGCGCGTTAGCGCGAAGGTCACGGCGCTGGGCGATGTCGATTACGGCCTGTTCGTCACGGACCTGCGTGCGAAGGTTGAGCCGGTGATGGCGGCCTACGAACTGCGGGATGCCCTGGTCGGACAGCTTGCCGCGAAGGGCACGCCACTCGATCGATCCAAAGTCTGCGTACTGACCTCGGAGAACGATCCCGAGAACAAACGCCAGCCGCTCGATGGGTCGCCCGAAGAGCACCTCTACGAGCTTTTGCAATCGTCGGCCGGCGTCCAGCTTCAGGCGTACCCGCTCGACCGCTACCTGACGCAGGATGAGGCCAAGCAAGCCGTCATCCGCGAGACCCTCGCCAAACGGTTCGATGCGGTCGTCGCCCTCCAGCCCGCGATCGCGGAGAAGCTCGCAGCGGCCGACTCGCCGCTCGAGGTGACGCTGCTCACCACCGCCGAGCCCGCCGCCGAACGCCCCGCCGCGACCGAACTGACAACCGTTTACACGGGCGTGGTGCCGGTCGTTTACAAGACACAGCGCGAGCTGCTGGTCAGCCTCCGCGATAGCATCCTCTGGGCGACGGTGCTGATCGCCGGTGTGATGATCTTCGTGCTGCGGAGCCCGGCGGCGGGCGTGGCGTCGATGATCCCGAACGTCTTCCCGATCGTGATGGTCTTCGGGGCACTCGGTTGGCTCGGCTTCAAGATCGATATCGGCATCATGATGACCGCCAGCGTCGCGTTGGGCGTGGCGGTCGATGACACGCTGCACTTCGTGACATGGTTCGGCCGCGGCATCCGCAGCGGGCTCGATCGCCGCAGCGCCACGCTGCAAGCGTACGAGCGTTGCGCGACCGCGATGACCCAGACGACGCTGATCGGCGGGCTCGGCTTGGCGGTCTTCGCCGTCAGCACGTTCACACCAACACAGCAGTTCGGCACGCTGATGATCACGATGCTCGCCACCGCGTTGGTGGGCGACTTGATCCTGCTGCCGGCGTTGCTGTGCGGGCCGCTCGGTCGGTTCTTCGCCCCCGGCGCGCCGGCCACGCCTCGCGAGGAGACGTCCGCCGAGCCCGAAGAGGTGCCCTCCCTCAAGGTCGCTCCGTCGACCGTCGAGGACCCGATCGAAGCCGAGCCGGCCCAGGCGGTCGAGCCAGCGACCGCGGTCGAAACCGAACCCACGCCCGAGCTGCCGCCCGAGCCCAAGCCGACCGCGACCAGCCCGCTCGACGAGCCGATGTCCGCCGCCAATGCGGCCCTCCGCTCGAAGCTCCAGAGCTTCCGCCGCCGGCCGTCGTCGGACCCGAGCTGATTCGAGCCTTGGCGTTGGGCCGTCCGGTAGCGGATACTGAGGGGACGCCCGACCCTCACCCCGCTCGATCGGCCACCCCCGGATGTCGCGACGCAACCTCTTGGTGCTCTTCGCCGCCCTGCTGGTCGGGACGATCTGCTACTCGCGGGCGGAACGGAACCCATACGCCCGTTCGACGAGCCGGGCGTATCGGCTCATCGACGAGCTGTCGCTCGAGAACCCGCCAGACAACCAGCTCTTCGCCGGCGCGGTGCGCGGCATGGTCGCCGTGCTCCGTCAGCGTGGCGACGTTCATTCCGGCTACCTCGAACCGGTCGACGCCGAGCCGCTGCGTGCCGAGATGCGCCAGGAGTTTGGCGGCGTCGGCATCCGTGTCGGCCTAGAAGGCGAGCCGCCACGCGTGACGGTCGTCGAACCACCGCAGCCCGGCACGCCCGCGTACGCGTCGCCGATCCGCTCGGGCGATATCATCCTCACGATCGACGGCTTCGACACCGCCGGCAAGGGCCTGCAACAAGTCGTCTCGAAGATGCGCGGCCCGGTCGGGGCGGCGGTCGAGGTGACCGTCCGCCACGACGACCTCACCGAGCAGACCTTCGAGTTGGTCCGCGAGGTCATCCGGGTGCCGTCGGTCATCGGCGATCGCCGCACGCCCGACGGCGGCTGGGTCTTCCGCCTGGAAGACGAGCCGCGTGCCGCACTGATCCGGCTCACCACCTTCGGCAATCGCACGGCCAGTGAACTCGAGCGGCGGCTGCAACAACTCGTCGCCGATGGCGTCGAGGCGGTCGTGCTCGACGTCCGCAACAACGCCGGCGGGTCCCTCGACGCGGCGATCGAGGTCTGCGAGCTCTTCCTCCCGGAGGGAGCAACGATCGTTTCGACACGGGGCCGGAACTGCGAGGTGGTCGAGGCCTTTGCGACCCGGACCGACGGCGAGTTCCGCGACCTAACGCTCGCCGTGCTGGTCGATGGCAACACGGCCAGCGCCAGCGAGATCGTCGCCGCCGCGTTGCAAGATCACCGGCGGGCCGTGATCGTCGGCGAGCGTTCGTTCGGCAAGGGGACCGTCCAGCAACTGCTGCCGCTCGAAGCGGGCCGCAGCCTGCTGAAGCTCACCGCGGCCAGCTACTGGCGGCCCAGCGGCGTGAACATCCACCGCCTGCCCGGCACGCCCGACAGCGAGCCTTGGGGAGTGACGCCCGACCCAGAGAGCCGCACACCACTCAACGACGAGGAGCGGAAGGCTTGGTTCGAGTGGCGGCGGCAACGCGATCTGCTCGCCGTCGAAGGCTCGGCGGTAGACCCCATCGCCGGCCCACTCACGGCCGACGCCGCCGTGCGGGTCGCGGTCGATCGCTTGTTCCAAGCGGACGACTAGGAATACGATCTGCCAGGATTAGCCGAGCGCAACCGTCTCGGCAGTTGGTTCGTTCTGGTGGGCCTCGTCTGACCCTTTCTGGAAGCCCGGCCCGCAGAGCGGGCACGAGTAGTACAACAGCTGGCTGTCGTCCGCATCATCGAGGGTCGCCGCGTCTCGGTACGTCGTTGCCACGACCGCCCCGTCACAGCCGGGACACTTCAAAACTTTCACGAGTGGGTTCCTTATCCCTTGAGGGCGTTGCTTCTAAACGAACCAACAGCGAAAGCGATGCCAAATGAACCGCCCGTGCATGATTCCGCCGCTACGGGCGATCCGCGCTGACGGACACCTCGCCACGCGTTGACACGCCGCGACCGGCTGAGGCGATTCGGCAACACGCATACCACGGTACGTCGGCAGCCCCGGCCGGTTTGCAGCGGGGTGCTCGGGCAGGCATACTCGGCGTCCTGCCCAGCACTAACAATTCACCCCTCGGAATCCGCCGTGATGCGTTGCTTGCCTGCCCTGTTTGCTGTGATCGCGATGGCCACGGCCTGTTCGGCCCAGGTCGAGTACCTCCCCAGCATGGCGTGGGAGCAACCGCGGGTCGTCACGCCCGGCGCGACCGACGACGCTCCGCCTTCGGACGCGATCGTCTTGTTCGATGGCAAGGACCTCTCGGCGTGGGAGAACGGCGACAAGTGGAGCGTCGAGGACGAGATTGCGTACGCTGGCAAGGGGTACATCACCTCCAAGCAAGAGTTCGGCGATATCCAGTTGCACCTGGAGTGGTCCGCTCCGGACGAGGTGAAAGGCAGCAGCCAGGGCCGCGGCAACAGCGGCGTCTTCTTCATGGGCATCTACGAGGTTCAGATCCTCGACAACTACCAGAACGAGACCTACCCGGAAGGCCAGGCCGCCGGCGTCTACAAGCAGACCCCGCCGATGGTCAACGCGATGCGGAAGCCGACCGAGTGGAACACCTACGACATCTTCTGGACCACCCCGAAGTTCAACTCGTCGAGTGAGCTGGTCGAGCCGGCGTACGTCACGGTGATGCACAACGGCGTGCTGGTCGTGAACCACTTCGCGTTGCGTGGCGACACACCTTGGCACCGCCCGCCGCGTTACGTGGACGTCGGGCCGACGGGGCCGATCTCGATCCAAGACCACGGCAACCCGGTCGCGTTCCGCAACATCTGGGTCCGTGAACTCAACCCGCCGAAGGGCGAACGCCGCGAGCCGATGCTGCACCACCACGGCAAGAAAGAGAAGCGGACGCTCCGTGAAGAGCTCGACGCCGGCGAGACTAAGTGGGCCGATTGATCCGGTAGCGGTAGCGGATCGTGTAAGGCGGCTCGGCGTGTTCGGCGGCCGCTAGGACCGTGAGGCCATCGACCTCCGGCCGGCCGTCCCCGTCGCCCTGTGGCTCGATCCGCAGCCCGGCTCCCTCGTAGAGCGAAGCCGCCGGCAGGTCGGCCTGCTTCACTCGGCAGGCGATATCGAAGGCGAAGCCGTCGGCGGCCGGTTCGACGCTCGCCGACCAATGCCGCCCGCCCGACATGCCGGAGAGGAACAGCACGTCGCCCTGCTGGTGGACCTCCTGGAACACGGGCGTGTCGAAGTCGGAACGCTCGACCGCCGCGAGCTGTGACTCGCCGCCGTGGATGGTGTGGACGAAGCGATCGGTGTCCCAAGCGAAAACGAGCTCGAGTTCATCGTTCACGAGCCGGCCGCCGACCTCTCCCTGCTTAGGCATCGCTTCGTGGTCTCTTCGGGTAGATCGGTCCGGGCGCTGACGCTTCCGGCTGGCCTGGGGGATCAATCGTCGTCGCCGGCGTCTTCGACCGGCTGTCCGGCGCGCCAACGGAGGACGGCTTCGAGGAAGCCTTGGATGTCGCCGTCGAGCACGTTGTGGAAGTTGCCTTGCTGGTACTTCGTCCGCGTGTCCTTGACCCGTTGGTCCGGGTGCAGGAAGTAGTTGCGGATCTGGCTGCCGAAGCCGGTCTTCGCCTGCTGGCCGCGGGCGGCGGCCTCCTCGGCGTCGCGTTTGTCTTCTTCGAGCTGGGCCATCTTCGCCCGCAGCATCTTCCAGGCGGTCGCCTTGTTTTTGTGCTGGGAGCGTTCGTTCTGGCACTGCACGACCGTGTTGGTCGGCAGGTGCGTCAGCCGCACCGCCGAGTCGGTCTTGTTGACGTGCTGGCCGCCGGCACCGCTGGCGCGGTACGTGTCGGTGCGGACATCGGACTCGTCGATCTCGACCTCGACGCTGTCGCTGATCTCGGGCGAGACATCGACCGCCGCGAAGCTCGTCTGGCGTTTGCCTTCGGAGTTGAACGGGCTGATCCGCACGAGGCGGTGCATGCCGCTCTCGCCACGCAGGTAGCCGTACGCCATCGGGCCGCGGATCGCGACCGAGGCGTTGTTGATGCCGGCCTCTTGGTTGTCGTCGCGGTCGAGCAGCTCGGCGGAATAATCGCCTTTCGCCGCCCACTGGATGTACATCCGCAGGAGCATCTCGGCCCAATCGTTCGCGTCCGTGCCGCCGTCGCGGGCGTTGATCGTGATGATCGCCCCGGAGCCATCGTTCGGTCCGTTGAGCAACGCGGAGAGCTTGAGCCCTTCGAGCATCGCCTCGAGGCGGACGACCTCGGACTGGGCTTCGGCGACGAAGTTTTCGTCCTCGTCGGCCATCTCAAAGGCGGCCGGCAGGTCCTCGGCGGCGGTCAGCGCCTCGTCCAGCGGCGCGACGATGGCCGTCAGGCCCTTCATCTCGCCGATGACGGCCTGGGCTTTCTCCTGGTCGTCCCAGAAGCCGGGCTTGCCTTGCTCGGCCTCGATGGCGGCGATCCGCTCCTTCTTGGCGGCGTAGTCAAAGAGAGTCTCTGAGCTGCGTCAGAGCCTCCTGGATCGCGTCCCCGCGATCGGTCCATTCTTTGTCCATAGCGGTCGCGTATCGGTTTCGTGGTGAATCGCTTGTTAGACCACCGTTATATCGGCCGGCAGAGTGCGTAGGATAGAGGGCAGGTTCCTCAGCTCCGGTTTGCCGATCGTTGCGCGGCCAGCCCCCGACGTCAGTCGGGGGACCGGTCTCCGATGCATCGACGGCCGGCCAGCCGAACACGTTCTCTTAACCGATCCCCCGACTGACGTCGGGGGCTGGCCAGCGGAAACGCTTCGCGAATGTCGTTAGTCGTCCTAGCCATGTCCGGCGGCGTTGATTCGAGCGTCGCCGCGCACCTGCTGCTCGAAGCGGGCCACGAAGTGGTCGGCGTCTTCATGCGGCATGGGGAGCAGAGCCCCGCGGCGTGTGCCGTAGGCGACGACGCCGAGTCGCAGGCGAGTTCTTTGCTCCCGCAGCTCCCGGTCGTGAACCGGCTCGATCACAAGCAGGGCTGCTGCACCGCCGCCGACGCCGAGGATGCCCGGCGGGTGTCGGACCGGCTCGGGATGCCGTTCTATGCCATCGATCTGAACGCCGAGTTCGGCCAGATCATGGACTACTTCGTCGCGGAGTACGCCCGCGGCCGCACGCCCAACCCGTGCGTGCAGTGCAACAACTGGATCAAGTTCGGCAAGCTATTCGACTACGCCGACTCGATCGGGGCGGAGTATGTCGCCACCGGCCACTACGCCCGGCTGGAGGAACGCGACGACGGCCCCGCCTTGCTCCGCGGCGTGGATGACGGCAAGGACCAGTCGTATGTGCTGGCGGGCATCGGACGCGAGTTGCTGCCGCGGATGCTGCTGCCAGTCGGTGGTTTCCAGAAGCCGAAGATCCGCGAGCTGGCCGCCGGCATCGGGCTCAACGTCGCGGAGAAGAAAGACAGCCAAGAGATCTGCTTCGTCACCCAAGGCCGCTACGACGAGTTCGTGAAGAAGCGTCTGGGCGAAGCGGATCGCAGCGGCGAATTCGTCGACCCCCAAGGCAACGTCCTCGGCCGGCACCCGGGCATCGATGGCTTCACGATCGGCCAACGGAAGGGCCTCGGCATCGCCCTCGGCGAGCCGCGCTACGTCGTAGCGATCGAGCCCGATACCCGCCGCGTGGTGCTCGGCGAACGATCCGACCTCGACCGCAGCACCCTCACCGCTGCGGAAGCGAACTGGATCGTCGAACTACCGGTCGGCGAGCCGATCCGCTGCGAGGCCCAGATCCGCTACAACTCGGCGGCGTCCCCCGCCACCGTCGAGTTGCTCGACGGCGGCCGCTTCCGGGTCACCTTCGACGAACCGGCCCAGGGCGTTACCCCGGGGCAGGCGGTTGTCTGTTACTCAGACACCGAGCCCGATCGTGTTCTCGGTGGCGGGTGGATTGACTGAGACTCACGAAGAATGCGCCGCGATCCACTCCCGCATATCGTGCGGCGTGTCGTCTTCGGTGATGCGGGTCGGCACGAGATCGCCAAGCAATTCATCGTGGTCGGACAGGTCGTCGATCGAGTTGACGACGATATCGGGCTGATAGGCGAAGCTGCCCAAGTCGTCGCGGGAGGTCGTGCCGGTCAGCACCAACACCGTGCGGTAACCCATCTGCACGCCGCCGAGGATATCGGTGTCCATCGTGTCGCCGATCATGATCGTCTCGGAGGTGGCCATGCCGATCTCTTTGCGGGCGGCGCGCATCATGACCGGGCTCGGCTTGCCGACGCTGAACGCCTTGCGGCCGGTGGCGGCCTCGATCAACGAGACGATCGCCCCGCAGCCGGGGCGGGTGCCGCTCTGGGTCGGACAATTCGGGTCGAGGTTCGTGGCGATCAGCTTGGCGCCGTCGAGCACCATTTGGACGGCCGCTTCGAGCATCTCGAAGCTGAGCGTGCGTCCCTCGCCAACCACGACATAGTCGGGCGATTTGTCGACGATCGAGTAGCCGTTCTCGTGCAATGCATTCAACAGGCCCCCCTCGCCGATGACGTAGGCCGTCCCCTCGGGCTTCTGCCGCGCCAAATAGTGGGCGGTCGCCATCGCGCAGGTGAAGATATGCGACTCGTCGACCGGCATCCCCATCCGGTTGAGCTTCGTGGCCACGTCACGCCGCGTGCGTTGGCTGTTGTTGGTCAGGAACAGGAAGGGGATGTTCCATTTCTGGAGGAGCGTGATGAACTCGACCGCGCCAGGGATCAACTGGCTGCTGCGGTAGATAACGCCATCCATATCGATCAGGAAACCACGCTTCATCTTTCTTGTTCCAAGCGATCGGCACCGGGCGGGGGGTGCCTTGGGAGGTGGGAGCGACGCGGCGGGCAGGGGGCGTCGCTTGGTAGGGAGGGACCCCCCGTTCGAG
>CAYGUP010000058.1:0-25073 GCA_964353155.1 uncultured Planctomycetaceae bacterium
GGGGAAGACCTTCGAGGACGACCTACGGCACGAGATGATGGGCCTCACGCCCGCCGCCGCGTTGCAGACGATGATCGATTGGCACGGCCTCGACGACACGATCGAGGGCCTCGCCCGCGAGTCGGAGCAGACCTTCTGGGAACTGGCCGAAGGTGGGCTGCACCCGATGCCCGGCGTGGCGGAGATGTTCGATCGGCTCGACGCCGCGGGCCTGCCGCGTGGCGTGGTGACCAGCGGCACCCGCGACTACGCCGAGCGGATCCTCACGACCATCGGCGTGCGGGACCGCTTGAAGTTCGTCATCACCGCGAACGATGTCACCAACGGCAAGCCCCACCCCGAGCCCTACCAAATGGCCCTCGCCGAGCACGGCGTCGAGCCGGCGGAGATGGTGGTCTTCGAAGACAGCCACAATGGGGCGAAGGCGGGCGTCGCGGCCGGCGCCTACACGATCGCCGTGCCGAGCCCGCACACCGATACGCACGACTTCACCGGCACGGCCTTCGTCGCCAAGACGCTGAACGATCCACGGATCGCCGAGGTGCTGGCAGTCTGAAGCGTCATGGATACGCGAGGAGGGCGAGGCTCCCGCCGAGCCACGCGCCGGGTACCCGCTTCAAGGCTCGGCAGGAGCCTCGCCCTCCCTCCCCCCTGAGAGTGAGGGGATAATTGTCTCAACCGCTACGACCCGCACGACCGATACCTAGCGATACACGGTGCCGTGGGCACCGGGACTCTGCTAGCGAGAGCTTGGTTGTCATGCGTAAGCCGTCTTCGATCTTGGCCCTGGTCCTGCTCGCCGTTGCGGGCGTTTCGCAGATCGGCTGCCGGGCGTGCCAGAACTGCTACGACTATGCCTCGCCGGTAGCCGGTGCCGCTTGTGGCTCGTGCAGTGGTTGCCGCAGCGGCTCTTGCCTGTCGAGCCAGCCGGGAGAGATCCCTGTCGTGGCCCAGTCGCCTAGCGAGACGCCGGTCGTTCGTTGAGCGGCAGATCGTCTTCCGGGCGGCGGAACCGCTCGTTGAAGATCGCGGGATCGAATTCGTCACGCGGCTCGACCCGTGTCAAGCGAACGCCGCGTTGCGGAGGCGACGGAGCCGCTCCGCCGTAGGGGGCCGCCACTTCTTCGTTGGCCTGCTGACCGATCTCTTCGTAACTCGCCAGCTCGATGCCCTGATCCACCCTGGGTGAATCCGCGAGGGCTCGCTCGGATTGGTTGGTCGCCGCGTACTGCGGGCTCGTCGGTGGCGGTGGCAGGCTGACCGCGTTGAGGCGACCGATGCTTGCTGCCCAATCGGTGAGGCGTTGCACCAGCTCATCGTGCCGCGCCCCCGCAAACGGCTTGACGCCCGCATGCGGTCCGCGGGCGGCGGAGAGCAACGGGCTGTCGGCGGGCGATCCGAGGTCGATTGCCAACAACGCGGTGCGGAGGTTGTGTTCGGTGGTCTTCGCCGTGCCGTAGCCGTGCCGCCAACTCGGATCGAGCGGGAACTTGTCGCCCGCTTCGCCCCGATGGCAACTGGCACAGCCGTTGAGCAACAGCGGCTGGATCTCTCGCGTGAAGTACCCGAGCGAGTCGTCCGGCATCCGCGGCAGGGGCTCTTGCTCCGCCTCGGCATGGGCTGGTTCTTCGGCCACGGCGGGGGGTGGCGGTTGGGCGGGAGCGGTCTCGATCGGCTGGGCTTCCAGACGCATCAACTCGTCGAGTCGGCGTTCCAACAACTCGAGGCGGCGTTCGCGTGGGTCGAGCTGCCTCGCTTCGAGCAATTCGAGCGCCGCCTGCGGCAGCAGGTCGTTGCTCATCGCCCATTGGGCGAGCCGGACATGCTGCGTGGCGTCCCAGCCGTCGGCCGCCGAGCGCTGGCGGAGGTACTCGTAAATCGCCAGCGGCGACTCGGCGATATGGACCACCTCGGCGGCCCGCAATCGGATGCTATCCGAGCCTTGCCGGACGAGGACTGCCTCGGGCTCACGCTGGACTTCCCCTTCGATCAAGGCCCCGCTGGCAACCATCACCACCTCGGCCAACGCCGGGGCGTGGGCGGCCAGAACGGTAAGAAGGCTCGAAAGAACGGCGATTTTGCGGGGGCTTATCACGCCCGAACGCTACGGGCTGCACAGTCCGACTGTCAACGCCGATGGCCGGCCCGCCGAGACGGGCGAAAACCCTGGTCAGATGCCCCCGCCGCGGATAAGCTGAAGCGCTTGCGGATCGGCTGTCGCGGCTTGGCGTAACCCATTCAAGAGCTTGGGCTTAGCTCGGCCCGCGGGCGATCCGCGAGCGTGAATCAAGAGGAACGATTTTGACCGAACAGCGGACCGTTCTGTTTAGCGGCGAGGTGCAAGGCGTCGGCTTCCGAGCGACGACCGCCCGGCTGGCCGCTAGCACGGCGGTCGCTGGCACGGTTCGGAACCTGGCCGACGGCCGCGTCGAGCTAGTCGCCGAGGGCGAGCCGGCCGAGATCGATCACTTGATGGGGCTCATCCGCGACCACTTCGGACCGATTATCACCGACACCGCTAGCACCATCGGCTCCGCGACGGGCGGCGATGGCGGCTTCGCGGTGCGGCACTGAAGAAACCATCCAAGCAACGATCGCTCGGCTGAGCGATGCGAAACCACTCGTAGCGATATAGGACCACGATGCTCCTGCTCCCGCTGGCGAACCTGCAACTCTGGATCACGCCCCTGTGGATGCTCTCGCTTGGCACGACCGCCGGGCTGGTGATCCTCGCGGTCTTGTACGGCATCCTCTACGCGGTCAATCGGCCAGCCGCCAACGCGGCGTGGGCGGCGATCAGCGAGAGCGTGGTCATGCCGATCCTCTGGCTGGCGATCGCGATGCTCGGCTTGATGGCCTTCGCGTGGCCGCAGATGCCGACCGACAAAGTCCTCGAATCGCTGCAACGCCTGCCGGCGATGGGCACGACGACCCAAACCGTGACCCTCGACCCGCGCAGCGAAGATGTCGCGGTTGCGGCACCGATGATCGCCGAGGAGGTCGTCGCCTATCAAATCGATAGCGATCAAGACATCCGCTTGTCAGGTGAAGAAGAGAAGGCCTACACGAAGTCGGCCGTCGTGATCGAAGGGGGCGAGCTCTACGACTGGAACACCAAGAGCAAGAAGCCACGCGGCCTGTCGGGCGAGATCGATGACCTCTATCTGACCAACGACGGCGACGCCCCGGCCAAGGTCACCCTGACCTTCACCACCGAGGCCCGCACGCCCGAGGTGCGGCAGATCCCGATCGTGGCGTTCTCGCTGGTCGGTCTCGTGCTGCTGTACTTGGTGGTCCGTTTGGCGCTTCCGAGTGCCTCGACCATCTCGGCGGCGACCGCTAAGGAAGCGATCTCGCAGCCGCTCTTCCTGCTGTTCTCGATCGTCGGCGCCGTCGCGCTGATCGCGTTCATCTACATCCCTTACAACACGTTCGGTGAGGACGTGAAGATGCTCAAGGACTCGGGGCTGAGCCTCATCATGGTCCTGTCGATCATCTTCGCGGTGTGGACGGCGAGCGTCTCGGTCGCCGACGAGATCGAGGGCAAGACCGCCCTCACGCTGCTCTCCAAGCCGATCAGCCGCCGCGACTTCATCTTCGGCAAGTACCTCGGCATCGTCTGGAGTTCGTTGCTGCTGTTCGTGATCCTCGGCGTGATCTTCCTTGGCACGATCTCTTACAAGGTGGTCTACGACGCCCGCGAGACCAGCAACCCGACGCCGGACTGGCAGCTCTGCCACGCCGAGATGGTCTCCGTGACGCCCGGCTTGGTGCTGGCGTTCTTGGAGACCGGCGTGCTGGCGGCGATCAGCGTGGCGATCAGCACACGGCTGCCGATGCTGCCGAACCTGCTGATCTGCGGCTCGGTCTACGTGCTGGGCCACCTCACGCCGCTGATCGTGCAGTCGAGCGTAGGGCAGAACGAGTTCGTGAAGTTCTTCGGCCGCGCCCTCTCGGTCGTGCTCCCGATGCTCGACCACCTGAACATCCAAGCCGCCATCGCCGGCGGCCAATCGGTGCCGATGGTCTACCTAGCCTGGGCCTCGTTGTACGCGCTGATCTACATCGCCGTGGCGATGCTGGTGGCGCTGCTGTTGTTCGAGGATCGCGACTTGGCGTGAGCGGTTGCCCGTTCTGGAGCAGCCGCCGATTTTGCCCGCCCCGGCTTATCAAGCTATGATATAGCCAGGAGTAAGACGCGATGAACGAGAACGCACCACCCACCGACATCGATTCCCTTGAGGCCGCTTTCCCAATCGCCTCGGGTGTTGCCTTCTCGCAGGCGCGTAGCGAGGCTTTGAAGGCGGGCCTCAGCGTGATGCAATCGGAGAACGGGTCGATCTATCAAATTTTCCCCGATGGAACCCGCAAGCTTCTCAAGCAGATCCCTCCCGCGACCAAGCTGCCAGCCGGCACCAAGTTCAAACTACCGTGAGCGATCTTGTCCCGCGGCTGCGGATGTTCGCCGGGCCAAACGGGTCCGGCAAGAGCACGCTCAAAGAAGTGCTCCCGGACGAGCTACTTGGGGTCTACCTCAACCCCAACGAGATCGAGAAAGATCTCCTGGACCGAGGCGTCTTGGACCTGAGGCGGCTCAGCCTGTCAGCCGCCCCTGATGAGGTCGTCGACTTCTACACGAAGTCGACCTTTCTGATCGACGAGGGAATTGCCGCCGAGATGAGGCGGTTGCGTTGCAACGAGGACCAGCTCGACTTCTCAGACACCCCAATCAATTCTTACGTTGCCTCGGTGACCGCCGATTTCTTGCGGAGGAAGCTCCTCCGAGCCAAGCGCTCGTTCACCATCGAGACGGTTATGTCACACCCGTCAAAGGTTCAACTCCTGGAAGAAGCGAAGCGATCGGACTTCCGGACCTACCTCTACTATGTTGCAACCGAAGACCCCGCCATTAATGTGTCTCGGGTGAATAACCGAGTTCAACTCGGCGGGCACAGCGTCCCTTTCGACAAGATCGTGAGCCGCTACCACAAGTCGCTTGACCTGCTGGTCGATGCCATCGCGGCAACAAACCGCGCCTACTTGTTCGACAACTCAGGCGATAGCACCGACCATCAGCACACCTGGCTTGCCGAGATCACCGACGGCAAGGACTTGGAGCTGAAGAGCAACCGGGTTCCAGGCTGGCTGAATCGATACGTTCTCAACAAAGCGGAATCTGCCAGCTAAGCCGCTCGCCGGGCTGGTTTCTTCGCCGAGTTGCCCTGAGCAACCTCTTCGATGATCCACTCCGCCACGGCGACCGCGTCGCGGCCGGCGGCGCCGGTTACGCGGGGTTGGGTTCCGGTCTGGATTGCTCCCGCAAAGTCAAGCAGTTCGAGCTCGATCGCGTTGACCGCCGGGGCTTGGTGATGCTCTTTGACGAGCACCTCCTCGAACAGCTTGCCGGCGAAGAGCTCGGCTTTTCGCTCGGGCGTCTGGCCCTCGGCGTCGAACGTGCCGTTGAGCACGTCGGCGGTCGGCGTGACGGTGGTCGCGGTGCCGTCGGCGAAGTTCAGGGCCGTGTAGCCGGTCGGCGTGATGACCTTCATCGTCCGTTCGAGTTCGTAATGCACGCGCGACGCGGTCAGGTCCGCGACGCAGCCGTTGGCGAACGTCAGCCGCGTATTGACCATATCTTCGTGCCCGCCGAAGACGCTCGTGCCGGTGGCGGCCACATCGACGACCTCGGACTGGGCGAGGCTCAGCACCAAGTCGATGTCGTGGATCATCAGGTCGAGCACCGCGCCGACGTCGGTCGAGCGAAACGTGTAGCCGCTCGTGCGGGTCGCTTGGATGAACCGCGGGTTGGCGAGGCGATCGCCGGCGGCAACCAACGCCGGGCTGAAACGCTCGACGTGCCCGACCTGGAAGACCACGCCTGCCTCGTCGGCGGCATCCACCAGACGGGCCGCCTCGTCGACGGTCGGGGTGATCGGTTTCTCGACCAGCACGTGCTTGCCGGCCTTGAGCAGCTCCAGCACCACTTCGAGGTGCGTGCTGGTGGGCGTGGCGACGACGGCCGCGTCGATCTGGTCGATCACCTCGGCGACGGTCGCGACGGCCTTCGTGCCGACCTTCTCGGCCAACGCATTCCGCGAGGCCTCGAACGGATCGACGACCGCGATCAGGTCGAACGCATCCGACTGGCCCGAGATATTCGCGTGGTACCCGCCGAGCTTTCCGGCGCCAACAACCGCAAGTTTTACAGCATCCATCGCAAGCCTTCCTTGGCTAGCGGCCCGGCCGGGCTTGGTCGGGTCGATTGTCAAAAAACAGGGTGAGTCGTTTAAGCGGCCGCCTGCCGGACGGTGTCGCGGCTGCGGCCGTGGCGTCCCGACGATTGGCGGCCGATGAAGTCGAGCATTTCGCCGACGGCCGGCGTGATCTTGCCCTCGCCGGCGAGCTGGTCGCGGGCGCCTTGCAGGCCGATCTTCGATCGGTACATCAGCCGATGGGCCTCGGCTAAGTTGTCGATCTCCGCCGGATCAAAACCCTTGCGGCGGAGGGCGACGATGTTGATGCACCGTGCCTTGGCCGGGCTGCCTTCGTACAGCATGTAAGGGGCGACGTCGTGCAGCACACGGCTCAGGCCGCCGATAAAGGCGTAGCGGCCGATGGTGGTGCAGTGATGCACCACGACACCGCCCGAGAGCGAGGCGTGATCCTCGACCCGCACGTGCCCGCCGAGCAGCGTGGCGTTGGCGATGACCGTGTGGTCGCCGACCGTACAATCGTGGGCAACGTGGGCGCCGGCCATCAAGAAGTTGTTCGAGCCGACGCGTGTGATCCCCTCTTCCTTCTCGGTGCCACGATTGACCGTGACGCTCTCGCGGATCGTGTTGTTGTCGCCGATCTCGACCCGGGTCGCCCCGCCGGTGTAGCTGATGTCCTGCGGCTCGCCTCCCAGCACGGCGCCGGGATAAACCACGTTGTCACGGCCGAGCGAGACTTCGCCCATCAGCGTCACGGAGTTCACGAGCCGAGTGCCCGCGCCGACCTTCGCGCCGGGGCCCACCACACACAGGGGGCCGATTTCAACGTCTTCGGCGATCTCCGCCCGGGGGTCGACCCAGGCGTTCGCGGCGATCTTCGTCATGGTCGTGTGCCTTAGTGAGGCGTGGCGAAGGGCGTGGTGCCCGGATAAACCACGGATGACTAGATAAGGGATTTAAGCGGAGCGGCGGAAGCTCCGTGACTCGGGGTGCGATTCGAGGAGCCGCTCGACCAAATCCCCGTTCAGGCGGTGACCGCTGCAACAGGCAACGATGTGCCCCTGGATCGGGCGACCGGCCAACGCCAAGTCGCCGACCACGTCGAGGATCTTGTGGCGGACGCACTCGTCCGCATAGCGGAGCGGGTTGTCGAGCGGTTGACGCTCGGCGTCGCTGGTCGGCTCGTCGCGGAAGATCAACAGCTCGGCGTGCGTGACGTGCTCGCCAAGGCCTTGGGCACGGAGGGCTTGGGCCTCTGATTCGAGTACAAACGTTCGCGCCGGCGCGACTTCGTAACGGAAGCTGCTCTCGTCGAGCGAGACGACCAACCACTGCCGGCCGATGGCCGACTGGGGACCGTAGTCCAGGCGGTACTCGATGGAGAGGCCCTCGCCCATCGGCGGGCGGGCCTCGATCCAGCTATCGCGATCGCCACAACGAACAGGGCGTTCCACCACCAACGGGTTGCTGAGGGCCTGCTGTTCGATGAGGCCGGCGATATCGATCGCTTCGACGAACGGGGCCGACGAGCCATCGCAGCCGGGCATCTCGGCGGAGGTGACCCCCACCTCGCAGTTGTCGATCCCCAACCCGGCCAGGGCGGCGACGACGTGTTCGATCATCGCGACTTCGGCACCGCCATCGCCCCTCAGGACGGTGCGGCGGGTCGCGGGCTGCCGCTTGTAGGCAGAGACTTCAACGCTAGCGTCGTCGAGCTCGCCGACGAGATCGTCGCGGACGAACCGGACTCCCGATCCGACCGGAGCGGGACGGAACTCGACTCGCACCTCGCGGCCGGTCCAGTAGCCCCGACCTTCCACGGTGGCCGTGGTGGCGAGGGTGCGTTGCAGACGCGGCGGCGACATAGCCGGAAATCTCCCAAGCGGGGGCGGTGTCCGTGGCGGACAGACGAGCTACAAGACGCATCGGCAATCGGCCGGCGTGAGCTCGAACAAAGCAAAAGAAAAGAACCGCGGCGGGTCCGCCCTAGTGAGGCCATCCCGCCGCGGTCTCTCGAATAAACGCGGTTACTTTTGGTAACCGGCGGCGGGCCGAGCGGCGGTGGCACGATTCAAGAGCGCCAGCACGTCGGGCGTGATGTCGATCTTGTTCTGGAAGTGCACGGCCTTGTTGATCGACCGCAAGATGCTCTCGCGGTTGTTCGGGTCGGCGTCTTCGCCGTTGAAGCGGAAGACAATGCCCAGGCCCTGACGCTCGGCGTAGTACGTGATCGCCTGGTCGACCTGCTGGTAGGTCTCGTAGTAGATCTTGGCCTCACGCTCGACGAGCTCCTTACGCTTCTTGGTCACCTGGACCTGCAGGTTGGCCTGCATCTTGATGAGCTGCTCGTCGATCTGGTTGAGCTCGGGGGCACCGGGCTGATACTGCTTCTTCTGCTCTTGGAGCTGGGCGAGCTTCTGCTGCTGCCCCTTCACCGACGACTCGACTTGCTGGAAGTCGGACTTCATGGCGTCCATCGACGCCTTGAACTTCGCGTGGTTCTTGAAGATGTAATTGATGTCGATCACGGCCACGCCGAACTTCTGCGCATTCGCGCCGGCGGCATTCTGGGCCGAGGCCTGACCGCAGAATGCGGCAGCCGTAACTAGAGCCGCCATCGCGGCCACAACCTGAGTCTTCACGTTCAGCACTCCTTGCCGAGGTTTTGGTCGATTCCTTGACCGAATGAACACCGAGCCGATTGGGTACGCGGGGCGGCCGGCGTTCGTTTGAAACGCGGCGGCATTCTGTCGATATCCGCCGGGGGCGTAAAGAGCGTTCTGGCCCCGTTCGCAAGAATCTCCAAGAGAGTTATTCCGGCCAGCAATGCCAGCACCATCAACGGGTGAGGCAGTGAAGCTGATGGAATCGAGCAAATGACTTAAGGCCGAATTGATGGCAATTACTCCCACTTCCGCCTTCCAACTTCCTCATTGGTTTCCTACCGTCCGCCGAATCGCGGCTGGTGCTCTGCGAGCTGCTCTCCCGCACCGGGATCGCAACGGTCGAAACCGACTCCGCCACGGGGGCGTTGCTCGCGTTGGATCAGGGCGACCTGGGCGTCGCTTATGTCGATGGCGATACGATCGATCCGGTGGAGCTCGGCGTGTTGGCGAGATCGGCCGGCCGGAAGGACGCACTAATCGTTGTCGCCGGCACGAATCGCCCCGCTTCGGCGTCGGACCCGGGGATTCTGTTCATCCGGAAACCCTACCACTACCGCGAGTTGGTCCATAAGATTTGGGGAGCTCTTGGGGCAACCGACACTCAGGCAAGGGCGGCCGCTTAATACGAGGCTCGGCAACGGGCTTCTGGGCAGCCGCGAGTGACGCGTGCCAACCAAGAAACGCCCGACCCGCGACCCATCCCGAATCCGACCACTTCGGCCTCGTCAGACCGCCCCCTGCCGCCAGCAGCGCCAGACTAACCCCCGGCGCCTTCCCGTGCCTTCTCTCTTCGTCATCCAAGGCCGCGACCAGGGCCAACGGTTCACGCTCGACGAAGCCTTCGTTGGCATCGGCCGCGTCGGCGGCAACGCGATCCAACTGCACGACACCGAGGTGTCGCGCAAGCACGCCGTGCTCGAAGAAGCCGGCGAAGAGTACGTGCTGCGTGACCTCAACAGCTCCAACGGCACGTTCGTCAACGGCAAGCGGGCCAAGGAGCAACGCCTCTGCTCGGGCGACCAGATCCAGGTCGGCCGCACGATGCTCCTCTACACGGGCAACGTCGAGTCGCTCGCCGCCGCCGCGGAGAGTGGCGTCCACATCGTCGGGCGTGCCGGCCACGACGACGGTTCGCGTATCCTCCACGCGATCAGCCAAACGGAGGGCAGCGACCTGCTGGCCACCCCCGCCGACCAGACGCAGAGCCCTTGGCTCGCTCGGGCGCGGAGCAACTTGCAGCTCATGTACCGCACTTCGTTGGCGGTAAGCCATACGCTCGACATCGATCAACTGCTCGCGAGGATCATGTCCATGATCTTCGAGTGGGTCGACGCCGACCGCGGCTGCATCATGCTCAAGGACGAGAAGACAGCGGAGCTCACCGCCCGTGTCCGCCGCATCCGCCGCGGCGCGACCGGATCAACGGAAGAATCCCAGAACGGGAGCGATACCGACTCCGACGGCCCGCGGATCTCCATCAGCCAGACGATCCTGGACTACGTCATCGGCCGCGGCGAAGGCGTCCTGACGAGCAACGCCAGCGACGACTCGCGCTGGGACCCGGCCGGCAGCATCATGCAGATGGGCGTCAAGGAAGCCATCTGCGTGCCGATGCAGGGCCGCTACGGTTTAGTGGGGGTCATTTATATCGACACCACCATCTCGGCCAAGCAGTTGCTGAAGATGGGGGTCTCGAACAAGTTCGGCCAAGAGCACCTCAAGTTGATGGTCGCCATCGCCCATCAAGCGGCGCTCGCGGTCGAGGACACGTCGCACTACCAATCGATGGTCCAGGCCGAGCGGCTCGCCGCCATGGGCCAAACGATCGCCACGCTCAGCCACCACATCAAGAACATCCTCCAAGGCGTTCGCGGCGGCAGCTACCTGATCGAACTCGGGCTCGGCGACCACGGCAAGCTGCTCGAAGCGGTCCAGGCCGGCGAAGAGACGCTCGACGCCCCGGCGGCGGAGAAGGCCGTCTCGACCATCCAGAAGGGCTGGGGCATCGTCGAGAAGAATCAGGAGCGGATCTCCTCGCTCGTGATGGACATGCTCACCTACAGCAAGGAACGCAAGCCCGACCCCGAGGCGTGTGAGCTGAACGAGATCGTCGGCGACGTCGCCGAGATGATGCAGGTTCGCGCCACCGAGAACGAGGTCGAGCTCACTTGGTCGCCCGGCGAGGGGCTGCCGACGCTGATGGCGGACCCCGAAGCGATCCACCGATCCGTGCTCAACATCGTGACCAACGCGATCGACGCGTGCGTCGGGCAAGAGCCGGCTCGGGTGAAGATCGCGACCCAACACAACGAAGCGAACCGATCGCTCCTCGTCACGATCTCCGACACGGGCGAGGGCATCGCCCCGGATCGGGTCGACAAGATCTTCAGCGCCTTCGAGAGCAGCAAAGGCTCGAAGGGGACCGGCCTCGGCCTCGCCGTCACGAGGAAGATCGCCGAGGAGCACGGCGGGCAGGTCTCGGTCGAGAGCGAAGTCGGCCGCGGCAGCCGCTTCCGCCTGGAACTGCCCATCGATGGCCCGCCCCGCGATCAAGAGGGCGAAGCCGAGGAGCTCGACGGCACCGGCGACGGCATCCCCGCCGGAACGATGCCCGGCTTCGACTCGGACGTGCTCGAACCGTGAGTGACGACTTCGACGCAGCGGCCATCGTGGCGATCCCTCTGGTCGAGCGAGCCGAGGTGCACGCCGAGCTCGGCTCGACGAACGACCGGGCGAAAGAACTGGCGAGAGATCCCGCCGTTGCCGCCGAACGGCTCCCGCGGCTGATCGTCGCGGATCGCCAGACCGCCGGTCGCGGGCGCGGCGGCAAGCAGTGGCACGCCTCGGACGGGGCCCTCACTTTCAGCCTGCTGATCGATCCGGCCGCTCACGGCCTGAGCCTCGATCGGCAAGGCCTGCTCGCAATCGCGACGGCAGTCGCCGTGATCGAGGCGATCCGCACCACCACCGGCCTCTCCGCCGGCCTGAAATGGCCAAACGATGTGCTGCTCGGCGGCCCGGACGGCGTCGCGAAGAAGGTGGCCGGCATCCTGATCGAAGCCCCCCGCTCGGACCGCTGGGTCGTCGGCGTGGGGATCAACGTGAACAACTCGTTCGAAGAAGCCACGGCGGAAGTGGCTGCCCGGGCAACTTCGTTGCGGCAAGCAACTGGCAATAAGACTGTACGGCAGGCGGTGCTCGAAGCCTTCCTCGGCGATTTCACCACACGATTGGCCAACCCTTCGGCGGTTATCGAAGCCGCCCGCAAAGCGTGCGTGCTGACGGGCCATCGTGTCACCTTGGCGGACGGTGATCGGACCACGATCGGTACATGCCGCGGCATCGCCGACGACGGTGCTTTGCTGATTAGGACGCGTGAAGAGGTGCTAGAGTGTCGCGCCGGTACAGTCACCCTGCAACCGAGAACGACATGACTCCGCTAGCTAGAAACCTCTTCCTGGCAACCTCCGCCGGAGTAGTGATGTGCATGGGCTACGCGGCGATTCGTTTCTTCACCGGCTACTCGGTTGCTCAGGTGTTGACAGCGCCGTTTGCACCCTCGCTACCAGCGTTGATCGAATCAGGGCAACCGATCGTTAGAAAGCTTGAGCGGTATCGCGCCGAGCATGTCGAGTACCCAGCGAAGCCTGAAGCTGCAGACATGTTGCTGCCCGACACCTTCTTTGGCCCTTGGGAATACTCCGTGTCCGACGACCGAAGCACCTGTGCACTGCGGCTAGGCGACTACGGTCGGTATCAATTCGTTGTAAGCTGGTCGCCTAAAGGCGGTTGGTACACCGATGCCTAGTCACGTCAGGTACCCGGCCGGTGCACCAACGAACGGGTTCGTCCGGCGTTCGGCGCCGACGGTGGTGGTCGGGCCGTGGCCCGGGTAGACGATCGTTTCGTCGGGGAGCGTAAAGAGTTGCGAGTGGATCGCCTCTTTGAGGACCTCGAAGTCGCCGTCGGGGAAGTCGGTCCGCCCGATCGAGCCTTGGAAGAGCACGTCGCCGGCGACGGCGTGCGTGGCGGGCTCGTCCTCTCGCTCCAGCAGGAACGAGACGTGCCCCGATGAATGCCCCGGGGTGTCCACCACACGCCAGGTCATGCCGGCCGCTTCGTAGGTGTCGCCGCCGTTGACCAAGGTGTCTGCCTCGGGGCTGACAAACGGCAATCCGAACGGGGCGGAGAGGTTTTGCTCCGGATCGGTCAGCTTCGGGGCGTCGCCCTCGCCGATCACCAGCGGGGCCTCGGGCCAACGCTCCTTGAGGGCCTCGTTGCCCGCGATATGGTCCGAGTGGCCGTGCGTGATGAGGATCGCCGCAGGCGTGAGGCCTTGCTCATCAAGGAGCTTGATGATCGCCTTCGGCTGGAGCCCTGGATCGAAGACCACGCAGTCTTCTCGCCCTTCGAGGCTGAAAACATAGGTGTTTTCGTCGAACGGGACGGAGACGACCTTCGCGATGCGAAGCCCGCTAGCAGCCGGTTGAAGATCTATTTCGGTCGACACGCCGTATCAGTCTTTCGACGCCTCGGGGGCATCGTCTAGGATCGCCGCTAGGCGGACAGAAGAATTCAGGCCTGGGCAGGACGCCCCCGGAGCCTAAGGAACCAAAGCTGTCGACCTAAAACCGGCAAGGATTGCCTCCGGTGAACAATCAAACGCATCGACTGTCACCCGCTACGCTCGTAATCTATAGCAAGCTCGCCCGGGCCGGCACCGGGGCGTCGGGCGGCGGCAAACGCCGCCGCGGGCGCACGCCCGACCAACGCTGGCCCGCCCCGACCCGCCGCTTGCCGCCGACCTGGCCCTACGCCCCGCTGACGACAACCACCAGCTCCCACCGCGACCCAACCCGCCGAACCCACCGCCTGCCCACCGGGCCGGCAAGGACACTTGAAGCATGCGATCGAATCTCACCCGTCTGGCTTACGGAATTATCGCTCCAACTGCGGTCGCCATCGCGGCTTTCGCAATGGCTGCGGACCGGTCCGACGCACAGCAACTAACGCGGCCCGTCTACCGCGTGGCGAACAACGCGGCGGCTCCGTCGGCCGCGAGCCAACCGGCCGCGGCGGCTCCAGCCGAATCGGCCCCGATCCAAGACCCGGCCGTCACGCCCGTCGCGGGTGAGGTGGCCGGTTCGCCGTTCGACCTCCAGCAGCGGCCGGGCGAGCATCCCCTGATGCCTTGCCTCCGATTGGCCAAGGGGGCCCTCGCGGAGATGGACGCTCGGGTGAAGGACTACTCGGCCGACTTCGTGAAGGTCGAGCGTATGAATGGCAAGCTCGGCAAGCCCCAGAAGCTCAAGCTGCGGGTCCGCCACGAGCCGTTCAGCGTCTACATGAAATTCGTGACGCCCAACCCGGGCCAAGAAGCGTTGTACGTCGAGAACCAGAACGGCAACAAGCTGGTCGCGATGGGCTCCGGCTGGAAGCGGCGATTCGGGAAGATCAACCTCGACCCGACCGGCGCGATGGCCATGAAGGACCAGCGTTACCCGATCACCAAAGCGGGCATCAAGAACCTGACCGCCGAGTTGGTAGAGATCGCCTCGCAGGACGTGAAGTACGGCGAGTGCACCGTGCGTAACGCGCCGGCCACGGTCGCCGGCCGCCAGACGACCATGATCGAATCGACCCACCCGGTGCCGCGGAAGAACTTCCGCTACCACAAGGCCCAGATCTTCATCGACAACGAGCTCCGCCTGCCGATCGCCTACCGGGCGTTTAGCTGGCCGACCGAGGCCTCAGGCGGCAAGCCGATCCTCGAAGAGCAATACACGTACACGAACCTGAAGATCAACAACGGCTTCACCGACCAAGACTTCTCGCCCGAAGGGCCCGGGATGTTCAAGTGACCGGTGAGCAACGCGGAGCCGAGGCCGGTTGAATCGGCCCCTCCTTGATTGAGAAACGAAGAAGCCTCGGGCATTTGCCCGGGGCTTTTTTGTTGGGCGAGCTGTTTTGTCGCACGGTTTTGTCGCACGGCGTTTTTGACGAAAGCACCGCCCTGCGGCCGTTTGTTGGCGTAACGTGAAGGCGTCGTTGGGTTTGCGTTTTGTCGCATCGGCTTGCTCGGCAACGCCCCCCCACGTGCTGGGTTGGAAAGCAGCGGCCGCGTTGCCCATTATCTCCCCCGTCGCGAGAGGCCGCGAATCGATTTGGCCGCCTCAGCCGCGCCGTCGCCAAAGCGATGGCTTGGGCGGTTATGCTTAGAGGCCGTTCGCATGCCACCCGCCCCACCACAACGCTGCCGCCCCCAATGCTTGTTCGCTCTCTCGTCGCCGGCGTCGTCCTGCTCTTGCTCACGGGGGCCGCCGGGGCCTTCGCCGACGAGGCGGCGCGTCCGAATGTGTTGATGATCTGGGTCGATGACCTCCGCCCCGAGATCCGGGCGTACGGCGTCGAGCACATGGAGACCCCGAACCTCGACCGGCTCGCGGAGCGGGCCCTGCGGTTCGATCGAGCCTATTGCAACATCCCCGTCTGCGGCGCGTCGCGGGCGTCGGTGATGACCGGCATGCGGGGCACCCGGCAACGGTTTGTCAGCTACGACACGCGGGCGGGCGTCCAGGTGCCGGGCAAGGTGGCGATGCACAAGCACTTCCGGCACGCCGGCTACACGACGGCCTACTATGGCAAGGTGTTCCACTTCGAAGATGACCTCGCCGACGGCTGGTCCGAGGGAGACGACTTCTACGATTGGCCCGGCTACACCAAGCCGGAGAGTCAAGCCTTGTTCGATGAAGAGAAGGCTGCTCGCGGCCCGGCCTGGGAGGTCGCTGAGGTCGACGACGAAGACCTCGCCGATGGTCGGATCGCCGCGGCGGCGTGCGAAGCGATCGATCGCTTCGCCAACGCGGAGCAACCATTCTTCCTGGCCGTCGGCTTCTACAAACCCCACCTGCCGTTCGTCGCCCCGGCCAAGTATTGGGAGACGCACCCGGTCGACTCGGCCCGACTGCCAGAAAACTACACCACCCGACCGGACGCCCCTTGGTTTGCCTTTACCAACTGGGGGGAGCTGAGGTCGTACCACGAAATCCCCAAGCGGGGGCCGGTCTCCGACGACGCGGCCCGGAACCTCGTCGCCGGCTACCGGGCGTGCGTTGGCTTCACCGACGCGCAGATCGGCAAGGTGCTCGATCGGCTCGAAGCGAGCGGCGAGGCGGAAAACACGGTGATCGTCCTGCTCGGCGACCATGGGTGGAACCTGGGCGAGCACGGCATGTGGTGCAAGCATTGTTGCTTCGAGACCTCAATGCGTTCGACGCTCATGATCGCGGCCCCATCGGTCGCCGGCTTCGAGAGCGGCCAATCGACCGAGGCCCTCACCGAGTTCATCGACCTGTACCCGACGCTCTGCGAGCTAACAGCGGTCGACCCGCCCGAGCCGTTGCAGGGCAAGAGCCTCGTGCCCGTGCTGAAGGACGCGGCCGCCACGCATCGCGAGGCAGCGATCGGGCGTTACGGCGTGGGCGATACCATCCGCACGGATCGCTACCGCTACAGCTTCTATCGCACCAAACGCCACGGCGTGGGCCGGATGCTCTACGACCATCAGAACGACCCGAACGAAGACAATAACTTGGCGGAAGACCCCGAGCACGCAGCGACCGTCGAACGGCTGCACAAGCTATTGCTCAAAGAAATGGGCAAGTAGCAGACCCCACGGACCGTTCGCTCGACCCAGCCCCAACGGATCGTGGGAGCCTAAAGCGTCAGCGCCGGGAGTTAGCCCCAAACTTTCGCTGAACTCCCGGCGCTGACGCTTTGGGCTCCCGGGTCGCTGTTGGCTGGGTCGATCACGGGGCGATTGAGTTACTGCGATGGCCACTTAGCCAGGGGCTTGGCTTGTCGGTGCAATACGTAGTTCGTTGCGGCCGAGAGGGCTTGTTGGTCGAGCAGCCGTCGGTGGGAGCCGTTGCGTGTCCACCAACGGGCCGGCTTGGGTTTGCCGGAACGCTCGTTCAAGGCACGGCTTGCATACGCTTTGAGATCGTTGAGCAGTTTGCGACCGCCGGTGGCATCGCCCGTTCCGATAACGATGTGGAAGTGGTTCGCCATCACGGCCACGGCAACGAGCTTCCAACCACGACACCTGCAAGTCGTTCGGAACTGCTGCACAGCCGTTTCGGCTTGGTCCACGGACAACCAAACGGGGGCCGACTTCAGCAGGTCCTTCGCGCTGGCTCGCAGGCCTTGGTTGCTTGGCTCGAAGGCGTCGCCGTAGACGGAATGCTCGTGTCGTGTGCGGGTCGGTGCCTCACCGGGTCGCACGTCACGCACCGAGGTGACCGAGCCGCGCTGATCCCCCGGAAGCCATGTGCCGTAGGTCGTGCTTGTGAGGAGCCAGTAGGGCATCGCTCGACAGTAGTTAGCTCATCGCACCGCTTCAACAAACGGTGCCCCACAACGGTGACAGCACCTTGTCAGTTGCCGGGAGCCCAAAGCGTGAGCGCCGGGAGTTCAGCTGCACTTGGGGCTGAACTCCCGGCGCTCACGCTTTGGGCTCCCGGAGAGTGGCTCGCTGTGGTGGGGTGTTGTGTTGTCTCTTTAGCGTCGGGCGCCGCGTTTGGGGCGTTTTTTGTGGGGTCCGCCTTTTTTTGTCGAGGCCTTCTTGCCGGCTTTGCTCTCGAAGTAACGCGGGCTGTCGGCTTGGCCGGTCATCTCGAAGAGGAAACGGCTCGGCAGCGTGTCGCGGGGCTTGCCCCATTTGCGGCGGGTCAGGGCGAGCGACATCGTCAGCCGGTCGCGTGCCCGGGTGACGCCGACGTACGCGAGCCGGCGTTCTTCGGCGATGGCGATCTCGCCGCCGTCGATCGAGCGTTTGTGCGGCAGGATGGTCTCTTCCATGCCGACCAGATAGACATTCGGGAACTCCAAGCCCTTCGCCGCGTGCAGCGTCATCAGCGCGACGGCGTCTTGGTTGAGCTGGCTGTCCTTGTCGCCCGAGTCGGAGCGGTCGCCGGTGGCGATATCGTCGAGGAACTTCTGGAGCGTCGCCTTGCCGTTCTTAGCGGCGTACGCGTCGGCCGCGCTGACCAACTCGCCGATGGCATTGATCCGTGACTCGCACTCGTCGGCCTTCGGGTACAGGCGGGCGAGTTCGTCGAGGTAGCGGCTCTCGTCGATCGCCCGTTGGACCGTGCCGGCGAGGGGCTCGAGGCCGTTGGCGGCGCGCCAGCGTTTGATCATGTCGCGTAGGTCGCCCAAGCCACGGCGTGCCGGGTCGCTCATGCCGGGCCAGTTGGCCGGGTCGTCGATGATGTGCCAGAGCGGCACGCCCTTATCGACGGCCCGCTCCATCAGCGCCTTGCGGGCCGCATCGCCGATGCCGCGGGGCGGCGTGTTGAGCACGCGGAGCATAGCCGGCTCGTCGTCCGGGTTGGTGATCAGCTTGAGGTACGAGAGGACATCCCGCACCTCGCGGCGATCGTAGAAGCTCATGCCGCCGATGAGCACATACGGCACATTGGCCGCGCGGAGCTCCATCTCGAACGCACGGGGCTGCTCGTTGGTGCGGAAGAGGATCGCGAAATCGGAGGCACGGACCGGCTTGTGCCCGGTGCGGAGGAACTGCTCGCGTTCCTCGCCCTGGAGCCGCCAGCCACCCGTTGCGAGGCGGGCCTTCAAGTCCATGACGACCTGCTTGGCCTCCTCGGTCTCGTCGGGGAATTGGAGGATGCGTGGCTTGTCACCGCCTTCGCCTTCGACCGGCCGTTGCGCGATCAACCGCTTGTCGTGCCGCTCGCTGTTGAACTGGATCAGCGTGTTGGCGTAGTGGATGATCGGGCTTTGGCTGCGGTAGTTCTCTTCGAGGCGCACGACCTTCGCGTCGGGCCAGTCGCGTTTGAAGGAGAGGATGTGGGCGACCTCCGCGCCTCGCCAGGCGTAGATCGATTGGTCGTCGTCGCCCACGACGCACAGGTTGCGGTGTCCCATCGCCAGGCCGCGGACGATCTCGTATTGACTGTGGTTGGTGTCTTGGTATTCGTCGACCAGCACGTGATCGAAGCGGCCCGACTCCTCGCGGCGGACCTCGGGGTGCTTGGTGAAGAGTTGCTCGGTGAGCAGCAGCAAGTCATCGAAATCGACGACGCCCGCCTTCATCATATTGTTCTGGTAGCGGCGATAGGCGACCGCCGCGAGGTGCTCCCGGTCGCTCTCGGCGAGGCCGGCGGCCTCTGGCGGGAGGATGCCGTTCATCTTCCAGCGGCTGATGTGGTTGAGCAGGTCGCTCGGCTGGAGCGATTCGCCGGGGATCTTCACCTCGCGGAGCGCGCCGCGGGCCTGGGACTCCTGGTCGCCTCGGTCGGCGATGGTGAACCGCTCCGGGTACCCGAGCACCTTCGCGTGGCGGCGGAGGATGCGGACGCAGAGCGAGTGGAAGGTGCTGATCTCGGGCTTGGGGGCGTCATCCTTCGCGGGCTGGCCGCGGCGGCGTCGGGGCCGCTTGCCCCGGAGGAGCTCGACGGCCCGCTCTTGCATCTCGCCGGCCGCCTTGCGGGTGAACGTGACCGCGAGGATGCGTTCGGGCTTGATGCCGCTCTTGATGAGCTCAGCGATCCGCACCGTCACGACGCGGGTCTTGCCCGTGCCAGCACCGGCGAGCACCAGCAGCGGCCCGCGGAGCGTGCGGACGGCGTCTTGTTGGGCAGGATTGAGCATCACGAAGGGGGAAGTGGGAAGTCGGAAGTGGGAGAACGCTCGGGCGTCAGCGGGGACATTCCCACTTCCCCCTTCCGCCTTCCCACTTTTCGTGCGGGTCTCTACGATAGCGGTTTCCTCACAACGCCCCAGCCCTTGCCGACAACGGCGATTTCGCTATGGATTCCGAACACCGTCACGAACTGGAACAGAACGACCTGGCCACCTGGATGACCGACAAGGTCGAGGCGATCAAGCACCAACTGCCGGTGATCGGCGTCGGGCTGGTCGCTCTGGTGGCAGGCATCATCGGGCTGAATAGCTGGAGGGCGTCGGCCGAGGCCGCCCAAGCGGACCGCTGGCGTGACTTCTCGGTCGCCCTGGAAGGGGCCCAGCCGAACCTCAGCCTGCTGAAAGAGGCGGCATCGGCGAACCCCGGCACGACCGTCGAAGAGTGGTCGGAGGTGACCTGGGCCGACGGCCGCCTGTACCAAGCGGCATCGGACTATTTTCGCAAGCGTGAGAACGCCAACACCGCCATGGAGGAGGCCATCGAGGTCTACCAGCGGATGATCACCGCCAAGGACCGCAAGGTCGCTGAGCGGGCCAAGTACCAGCTCGCCCGGGCCTTCGAGCTGCAAGGCAAGCTCGACGAGGCTCGCGAGCAGTACGGCCGCGTGACCGGCGCATTCGAGGACGCCGCCAAGGCCCGGGCCGAAGCGCTCGAGTCAGATGACGTGAAGGCTTCCTACGATTGGATCACCGCGACGAAGACCGCCAGTGCCTCGGCCACCGCCAACCTGACCCCCGGCGACCTCACGCCCGACGATATCGACCTGCCGCTCGAAGACGCCGACGAGACCCTCCAAGGCTTGCTCGACGAGGTCGAAGAACAAGTCAACGAAGCGGGTGACCCGGTCGAAGAGAGCGAAGCGACCGAAGCAGCGGAGCCTTCCGTTGAAGAGGCCGCTACCGAAGAAGCCACCGAAGCGGTCGAAGAGGCCGCGGCGGAAGAGTGAGCGACGCGCCCCCCGAGCCGCCGACCTTCCCGCAGACGCTCGTCGTCGAGGAAGAGACCGTCGGCAAGCGGCTCGATGCGATGCTCGCCAAACGGTTCCCCGAGTTCAGTCGTTCGCTCCTCAAGAAGACGATCGACGCCGGCGGCGTGACCGTCGATGGCGAGCGCGCCAAGCCGGCTTATAAGCTCGAACTCGGCCAGACGATCCGGATCGAATCGCTCAAGAAGCCGAGCGAAGGCCCCACGCCCGAGGCGATCGATCTCGATTTCCTCTACGAGGACGACGACTTGGTTGCCGTCAACAAGCCGGCCGGCATGGTCGTTCACCCGGCGAAGGGCCATTGGGCCGGCACGCTGGCGGCGGCGTTGGCTCACCACTTCGGCCGAGAGGGCCTCAGCTCCGCCGGCGGGACGACGCGTCCCGGCATTGTGCACCGGCTCGACCGCGACACGACCGGCGTGATCGTCGTCGCGAAGAACGATCGGACGCATGAACGCCTCGCCAAGCAGTTCGCCGATCGGACGACCGAGAAAGAGTACTGGGCGATCGTGCTGGGCGAGCCGGACCGCGATGGCGATGTCATCGACGAGCCGATCGGCCCCCACCCGCACGTCCGCGAGAAGATGGCGATCCGCCGCGACCACCCCGACGCCCGCAACGCGATCACGACCTTCGAGGTCTTGGAGCGGCATCGGCGTTGCTCGTTGATCAAGTCGGTCCCGAAGACCGGCCGCACCCACCAGATCCGTGTGCACCTGGCCCACATCGGGCACCCGATCCTCGCCGACAAGCAGTACGGCGGCCGCAGCCGGATCACCGCGACCGACCTCGACGGCGGCGTCACTCGCCCCGACGAGGCCTCCCTCATCGAACGCCAAGCCCTCCACTCCCGCCGACTGCGGATCGATCACCCAACGACCGGCGAGCGGCTCGAGATCGAGGCCCCGATCCCGGCGGATATGGACGCGGTTCTCCGCCATGTCAGGGGATGACAGCCGAATCGCTGTTTGAATTCGCCGCTGGTAGCGATAGCATGCCGCGCAAGTAGCTCATTCGGGGGGAGCGTTGTGGGGGACACACGCGACCGCCCCGTCGCCCACGCAAGGAGACATCATGGGAATGCTGAAAGAGTTCAAAGAGTTCGCGATGAAGGGGAGCGTTGTCGACTTGGCGGTCGGCGTCGTGATCGGTGCCGCGTTCGCCAAGATCACCTCGACCTTCGTCAAGACAATCATCACCCCGATTATTGGGTACTTAACCGGCGGCATCGATATTGCCGATTGGGAATACACTCTGCCGGTGCCTGAGCTTGCCGAAGGGATGACCCCGCCGACGTTGGCCTACGGCGAACTGCTACAAGTCTTGATCGACTTCATCATCATTGCGTTCGCGATCTTCATGGCTGTCAAAGCGATGAACTCGCTGAAGAAGAAGGAAGAGGAAGCCCCGGCCGAGCCGGAGAAGACGCCCGAAGATATCGAACTCCTCCGCGAGATCCGCGACGCGTTGAAGAATAGCTAGTCACTATAAGACGCCAACGATGAAGAGCCCCGGCTAGCGCTAGCCGGGGCTCTTTTCGTATGACTTTTCCCTTCTCCCCTGTCTACTTGCGAGCCGGCTTCATGACCTGCACCCGACCATCGGCTTCATCGATCGTGACCCGCCCCGCGGCGAGCATCCGCAGGACGTGGGGGTAGGCTTCCTTCTCGGCCTCGAACACGCGAGCGGCCAGATCGCCGGGCGTGTCGCTGCCGAGCACCGGGACGGGCGTCTGCCAGATGATCGGGCCTTCGTCGTAGCGGTTGTCGACGAAGTGGACCGTGCAGCCGGAGACACGGCAGCCACGCTCGATCACCGCGGCGTGGACCTTGTCGCCGTACATCCCTTGACCGCCGAACGCCGGCAGCAGCGATGGGTGGATATTGACCACCTTGCCGGCGAAGTCATCGGGCACGGGCGTCAGCTTGAGCCAGCCGGCCATCACGACCAACTCGACGCCCGCCGTGCGGCAGCGTGAGAAGACGGCCGCGCCGAAGAGCTCGTCGCTGGCGTAATCCTTGCGGCTGACGACCGAGGTCGGCACGCCAGCGGCCTCGGCATGGGCCAAGCCGCCCGCCTTCGCGCTGCTGGCGATCACCAACGCGACCTCCACCGGCAACTGATCGTCGGCAATCAGGTCGAGGAAGTTCTTCAGGGTCCGGCCGCCGCCGGAGATGAGGACGGCTACTTTCAAGTCGTTCCTATAGGTTCTTTGTCACGACGAAACAAAGAAACGACGATCGGCCGCGCCGTTTCATCGCTTCCCTGTGTTAAGCGAACTACCGTTTGATAAGGATGAATAGCCTAGCGATCGTGTCACCGATCTTGATCTCAATCGACTCGCCCTTGTCCAGAGGACTGGCTACAACCTTGTCCGCCAGGGTTTCGCCGGCGATGTAGTCGCCGAACTTTTCGATCGCGGCCGTGAGGTCGGCCGAGTCGGTTTCGACGCCGACCTCGATCCGGTCCGTGAACTCGCAGCCGAGCTCCTTCCGCCGGTCTTGGATCGCACGGACGAGGTCGCGGGCGAGGCCCTCTTGGATCAGGTCGGGCGTGAGTTCGGTCGAGAGCACCACGACGACGCCCCGGTCGTTGGCCGCGGCCCAGCCCGGCTTGGCCTTGATGCGGACCTCGACCTCTTCGGGCGAGAGCTGCACGGCCTCGCCGTCGACGACCAGGTCGATCATGCCGTTGTCGCGCAGGTTGGCCAGCAACTCGCTGCCGCTGGCGGCGTTGAGTTCCTTCTTCACCTTGGGCATCAGCTTGCCGAGCTTCTTGCCGAGCAGCTTGAAGTTGGGGAGCACCTCGTGGTCGACATACTTCTCGGGCGTGTCGGAGAAATCGACCGACTTCACATTCAACTCGCCGGCGATCACCTCGGCGTGCTCGGCGAGCCAGTCTTGGTGGTCGTTGTTGGCGAGGATCACCTCGACCTTCGCCAGCGGCTGGCGGACCTTCAGCGAGGCCTCTTGCCGGGCACGCAGGCCGAGCGACGCGATCAGACGCACCAAGCCCATCCGCTCGGAGAGCTTCTCGTCGATGAGTTCGGCGTCGGCCGTCGGGTAATCGCAGAGGTGGACCGACTCGGGGGCCGAGACTCCCTCGTCTCCCTGCTGGAACGGATCGGCCAAGTTCCGCCAGAATGTCTCGGCGAGGAACGGCGTGAACGGGGCGATCAGTTTGCTTGTCTCGACCAAGCACTCGTAGAGCGTCCAATACGCGTCGAGCTTGTCGGGCGCCCGCTTGTCCTTGGCCCAGAACCGCTCGCGGCTGCGACGGACCCACCAATTGGAGAGGCCGTCGACGAACTCCGTGATCGCCTGACCGGCACCGAAGTTGTCGTATGCGTCCATCCGCTCGGTGACCGTGGATACGGTGCGGTGCAGCTCGGACATCACCCAGCGATCGAGCTCGTCGCGTTCGGCGACCGGTCGGTAGGAGTCGGCGGCCGAGAACTCGGCGCCGTTCATCGAGAGGTCCTCCCCCGACTGGCGTCGGGGGCTCGCCGCTTCTTTAGCGGGGTCGAAGCCGTCGATGTTCGCGTAGATCACGAAGAAGCTGTAGCAATTCCACAGCCGCAGCAGGAACTCGGGGATCGAGTCTTTGATCGCCTGCTCGCTGTAGCGGATGCTCGACCAGGGCGGCTGGTTGGTGAGCAGGTACCAGCGGAGCGCGTCGGCGCCGTACAGGTCGAAGATCTCCGCCGGGTCGCGGTAGTTCCGCTTGCTCTTGGACATCTTCTGCCCGTCCTCGCCGAGCATGAGCCCGAGGACGATGCAGTTCTTGAAAGGCGGAGGGCCGAAGGTGGAAGGCGGATTGGCTTCGGCGGAACTCACCCTTCCGCCTTCCACCTTCCACCCTGGATCGAGCATCGTGGAGATGGCCAGCTGGCTGTAGAACCAGCCGCGGGTCTGGTCGAGAGCTTCACTGATAAAGTCGGCGGGGAATTGGCTTTGGAAGCGGGTTGTTGCTTCACTCCGGGGGCTGACGCCTCCCGGCTCCTTGTCATTCCCACTTCCAACTTCCGACTTCCCACTTCCTTTGTACCCCCACTGCGCGAATGGCATCGCGCCGCTGTCGTACCAACAATCGATCACCTCGGTGACACGCTGCATCCGAGCGCCGGCGGCGAACGGGGAGTCGTAAGTGATCTCGTCGATGTACGGTTTGTGGACCCGCAGGTCGTCCGGCAGCTCGGGGTTAGCCGCCTTGGCCTTCTCCCAGACCTCGGCGCCGGTCACGCCGGGCTTGGCGAGCAGCTCGTCGTAGCCGCCGATCGCTTCTTGCTTGCCGGTTTGCTCGCATTGCCAGACCGGCAGCGGCGTGCCCCAGTAGCGTTCGCGGCTGAGCGCCCAATCGACGTTTGATTCGAGGAACTTGCCCATCCGGCCCGCTTTGATGTGCTCGGGCATCCAGTTGATGGCCTGGTTGTTCTTGAGCATCGCGTCCTTGAACGCGGTGGTCTTGATGAACCAGCTCTCGCG
>CAYGUP010000059.1:0-19242 GCA_964353155.1 uncultured Planctomycetaceae bacterium
TTTCGTTGCTATGTCACTTCAGCGAAATGGGTTACGGAAATCTAAGTGCCATTCGCGTGTCAGACCGACGCGAGTTCGGAAGTGACGCTAAGCTCCGAGGTGTCGTTCCCCGGCGTGTTCAATCGGACGTCGTCTTCATCTTCTTTGCGGCAACAAAATAGCTTGAAGCACTCTTGTAAATCTCTTCAGTTTCAATAGCCTGAAACTTCCCGTTCGCTAGAAGCTCGTCTAGTTCAGAGCTCTTGAGTCTTCGTATAGGGATGGGGATTATTCGAAGTGCACACAGTATCCGCACAAGCTGAATCTGAATACTAACCAGAAACGACATCTTGCCCCGCAAGCAAGGTGTCACCGAAATCAACAATCCCTCTGGCTTTAGCAGCTCATGTAGTCGCGTGACGACATCCCGAGGGTTGGGGACTGTGTGCAATATATTGAAAGCCAGAATGGCGTCAAATGACTCTTCTTTATATCTCTCGTCAAAAATATCCGCCTGCAAGAACTTTGCGTTTTTCACGTTACTTGCTTCTGCTTTCTCTTTAGCTGCCTCAATCATTTTCGATGAGATATCAATGGCGTGAATCTCTTTCACCTGGTTGGCGATTGCACAGGACGCTGTTCCCGTTCCACATCCATAATCCAACACAATATCGCTACTCTTGAGGTGCCTCCTGGCGTTCTCCCTGCTTCTCTTGTGGATGTGCTCGAATCTTTGCTCAGTCTTGTCGTAGTTGCCCGCAGAATAGTCCCAGAAGTGTTCCGGTTTGCTCATTTTCTTCACTTGCCTCTACTGACAAACGGGCTTCAATCTCAAGGAAGCTCGAACGGTTACGATTTGCCCTGCGTGCATGAACTCATGCTGCGAGATACCATGTGCAGCCGCGATTGGATTTGGCGCGAACGCAGCGAGATGCTCCGGCGACGGCTGCAAAGCAGATTGGTCGTTGAGCGACGTTATCCATCCAACGACACGATCACGCGACTTAGTCATGCGAAGGACCAGCTCGGCGCGACTTGGGTAGTCAGCAGCTTTATCGCTTAGCGAGGTCTTCGCAGCAAAAAGTTTGCTGTGACCATCAGGAAGGCAGCCTGGTTCGCTGGTGAATGCTGAAACTACCGCATCGTCCGATTGAGCAATGTGGCCCATGACCCAGAGGGCATGGTTGCCGGCCGCTCCAGCGCGAGTCGTCAGGTGGTCGTCGGGCAGCGATTCAAGCAACCGCAGGAGAAAGCCCCGTGAGTTTTCCATTCGTTCTACGGCTATGCGTCCAAGCATGTTGTTGACTCGATTGAGGTGTGCGTAGTGGTAGTCCAGTGGTCGTAGACGACCATTGCTTGGCGTCTTTTTCACCAAGTGTTGGGCTCTACGCAATTCCCGATTAGGGAACGACTGCGTTTTGTCTGGCCAAACACGTCGGATTATCCGAGAGTCTGAAAGAAATCAGCAGCCGCATCGTCGAGTGGAAAGAGCAACTCAATGCGCAGTTCACTGAGTGTAATCTCTAGTGCGGATTCGAATCTCATTACGGTGAAGAACGTTCGAATCACCTGGTCACCGACTCGAAAGCGGGGGCCGATTACTTCCGGTCCGTCTTCCGAGTGGGCAGGCCTCTCTACATCGCTCAAGTGGTTCAATGCCCGTTCAACTAAGCGGGCGAGCTCGGCATTGCCTGTGCTGGCGACTTCATGTTGCTGCCGGTCTATCCACGCCCAGGCCACTTCTGCCCAATTCTCCATGCGGTCGCGATTCGGCCCCGTCGAGAAGAACGTATCGACGGCTTGCTCCGGGGATAGCGCAAGGCACTCCGGGAACATCGTGCGAAATGGTCTGTTGGCCATCGCAATGGCCCCCAGCGAATTGAAGGCAGCACCAGGATTCGGCTCGTGCTGTTCAAGTATCGATTCGACGGACCGAAGATACGGTTGTGTTCGTTCGTCCTGCAGGTCACGTTCAGGGAAGCTTGGAGCAAAACCCGCGGCCACCAACAACGCGTTTCGGTTTCGAATGGAAAGGTCGAGTGCCTGTCCCAAACGCAATACAATATTTCTTCCCGGGCGTGATCGACCGGTTTCAATAAAGGACAGGTGCCGAGAAGTCGTGCCTGCAACGATCGCTAATTGTTGCTGACTCAAGGCCGCTTTCTTACGCCATAACTTAAGTAACTGGCCAAACGTCGCTTTCGAATTGCTCGTCATATAGTAATGCTAGCGACGCTCAGCAGCCTTGGCCGCTCCTCCTGTGTTATCAGGATATGCTCGAAATCTGCCTACTCAGATACACCAAGGTTTCACAATGAGTAACAGGTCCATGGCACATGATTTCTTCTCTTAGCTTAGGCTACGGTTAGCGTAGGTTTTCATTACGCTATTGTTCCTTCCCTAAGCAAGCTCTGCAGTTGCACTCGTTATGCTCATCGTTCTACGTGGAGGGAAGTCACCGCCTGCATTTTGCAAGGTTCCCACGGGACGGAGGCCACATCATCCTCATCGACTTGGCAATTATGATACGGCTCGGAGGTTGGACCAGCCTCGGCGGATTTGCCTCGCTTGTAGCTTGTGGCGAGGCAGCTCATCTCGGCGGGTTCTGGCCGACTCGAAGCCGCCTCGGTTTCCATCGTTCGGCGCGTTGTCTCAGGTCGCGCGTGATTGCGTATGGCGAGACTTTCGATGGCGAGATAAACAGACTCGACTCGCCTTGTCTTGTACGATCCCGCAAAGCTCGCCGGCGGGCCGCTCAGGGGCCGATTGCGGCGAGGTACTCTTTGCCGTCTTTTCCGTATCGATGGTAGAGCCGGCCGTCGGCTGGAGCCGGTGTGGCGTAGCAGGCGTCTCCGAGTCGGTTCGCCCCCAACTCGACGTAGCGGTCCGGGTTGGCCTGGAAGACACGCATGTCGCCGCCTTCGTTCGCGACATACAGCTTGCCATCCACGAAGAGCGGCGAACTGCTGAAGTTGCCGCCCAACCGCTGCTTCCACATCCTGGTGCCGTCGGAGCCACGCCAGCAGTAAGCCACGCCTCGGTCGGAGACCGCATAGACATAGCCCCCCACGGTGATCAGCGATTGCTCGTAGCATTTCACCGAGTTCTGCCAGACGATTTCATGGCCGTCCCGGAGATTGACCGCCAGCGTGAATTGCTTCGGGTGGCCCCCGCTTGCGAAGCCGAGTCCGAGGTGCGAATCCCAGACCATCGTTCCGCAGGTCGCCATGGTCGGCGCTTCTTGGCTCCACAGCTCCTCGCCCGATTCGGCTTGGTAGGCGGCGACCAAATCGTTGCCGCACATCAACAGCGTGTCTTCGCCTCCCAACGCAGCCACGGCGGGGGTTGAGTAGGACGGGTTGTTGGGCCGTGGGGCCTCCCAGGCCGTTTCGCCGGTTTGCACGTCGTACGCGTAGATGCCGCTGCCTTCCTCGTTGTACTCGGTCGCGACCACAACCATGCCGTCGATGATCGCCGGCGAGCTGCCGAATCCGTACTCGAAATGGAGCCGCTTGTCGCCGCAAGTCCGCCGCTGCCAGAGTTGTTCGCCGGCCAAGCTGTAGGCGGTTAGGGTTGGGGCTCCGTCGTTCAGGAAGAGGACGAAGAGATGCTCGCCGTCGCACGCGACCGTTGCGTTGGCATGCGAGTTCTTCCACTGGACGCCCTCCGGCAAGCCGCCGCGGTAGGTCACCAACTCCTTCAACAGCTCGCCGGTTTGGCGGTTCAGTATCAGAAGGGATTGGGTCCCGGCCTCTTCGTCGCCGGTTGTCAGATAGATCCGATCGCCCACCACGGTTGGCGACGAGTTGCCTCGGCCGGGGAGTTCGGTGGTCCAGGCGATGCCCGACGTCTCAGACCATTGCGTCGGAGCGGTCGCCGTCGGGGCGGCGTGGTTGTTGCTGTGCGGGCCTCGCCACTGCGGCCAATCTTCGCCGAGGAGAGTGGTCGGTAAGAGAAGGATCGCAAAAGCGAGCAACCAGCGACGAGAGATGAGCATTTCCGAAGAGCCTTTGAAGAGGTCGTAAGATGCTCCGCCTAAGTTAGGCCGTTCTCGCGGGGGCGTCTAGTTTCCGAGGCGTGGTGCTCCGTAATTGGGGGCTCAATCGGTTGCTGGGATCTAGTCGACGGCACGCTGGCTTCGCAATGCGAACGCCAGAGGACAGGAGAAGCAATGGACCCGCCCCCGGGTCATCGTGGGTCATGGCTCGCGGGCTCGATGCCGGCCGCGGCTAGGAGGAGGCCTTCGTTCCGCGCCACGCCGAGCTTGTCTCGCATGTTCTTCAGGTGCGAGCGGACGGTCGCTTCGCTGGTGCCCAGCAGCCGGGATATCTCGGCGTTGGCGGCTCCGCCGGCGACGAGCGAGAGGACCTCACGCTCGCGTGGGCTGAGGCTCTCGCCGAAGCGACGGACGAGCCGGCCGATCACCAAGTCCTCGCCCGCGGGGTCGAGCCAGACGCGGAAGTCGTAACAACGCTCGCCGATTCGGAGCGAGGTGGCCACGTCGTGCCGGCGGCGGCGGAACATGCAGGCGTCGATAAACGCCTCGCGCAAGCGGGTCATCCCGTCGGCGTCCCAGCACAGCTCCCACGGGAAGGCATCGATGAGGCCTTCGAGGTTCGGGCTGTACAGGCAGCGGCCGTCTCGGGCGACCACGATCACGGCGTATGCGGCCGCGTGGCACGCCGAATCGCTCGCCTCGATTCCGTTGGTTGTGGCTTGGAGCAGGGCAGGGGACAAGATGGCGACCTCGGCTGGTCATTCGTGGATTCGGCGTCGGGCCGAGTGGGGCAAACGCTCAACGCCTGTGAATACCGCCGCCCGCCGCGATCCTTCAAACTCGGATTCGATCGCCACGAGCGTATTGGTGTGCGCGTGAACACTAATCGCCCGGCTTGTCCCTGTCAAACCATTGCCATGAAACGCCCACCCTTATCGGCCGTTCTCAACGCCGCCAACCGTAACGACACGCTGCTCGACTTGGGCACCATCCAATCGATCGCCCGCCTCACCGGCGGCCGGCCCGAGGCGCTGGTCCAAGCGGCCGAACCGCCTGCGGGGTTTGTTCGGCTTGTGGAGCGAGCCGATTCGGATCAGATCAACGGCATGCTGATCGGCGTCCTGCGGCGATGGCACGAGTTGCAATGCCCCGTCCGCCGCGACACGGCGGCCGCTTAGCAGAAGCCGCCGTCAGGCGTTATCGACCGAAACCAACTGCTGATGGTTGTCGAGGTCGTCCTGCTCCAGCACGCCGAGGTAGGGCAGGTTACGGTAGTGGTCGTCGTAGTCGAGGCCGTAACCGACAACGAACTCGTCCGGGATCTCGAAGGCGACGAAGTCCGGCTGCTGGGTCACTTCCTGGCGGCCGTGCTTGCGGAGCAGGACGGCCGAGCGGATCGACTTCGGCTCGAACTCGTGCATCTTCTCGATGACCTTCACCAGCGTGTGGCCGGTGTCGAAGATGTCATCGACCAGGAGCACCTCGCGGTCCTTGATATCGAACATCAGCTCGGCGTTGATCGTCAGCTCGCCCCGGGTGGTGGCCTCGCCGCCGTAGCTGGAAGCCTCGATCACACCGACGCGTAGCGGCATGCTGAGCTTACGGATCACGTCGGCCAGCAGCACGACGCTGCCGGTCAGCACGCAGACGATCGTCAGCGGCCGATCGCCGTAGGCGTCGGAGATCTCCTTGGCCATCCGCTCAACGCCGGCTTGGAGTTCGGCTTCGGTGTAGAGGGTTTTCATAGGGGCGGTTGTTCGGATGCGATCGGAGAAGGCCCGCGGGCGGGCGTTGTTTACAGCAGGATGCTGGCGATGCAGGCCGTCATGAAGGCGGCCAGCGTGCCGCCAATCATCGCCCGTAAGCCGAGCGTCGCCAAGTCCGCGCGCCGCTCGGGGGCGATGCCACCGATGCCGCCGAGCTGGATGCCGATGGAGCTGAAGTTGGCGAAGCCGCAGAGGGCGTAGGTCATGATCTCGCGGGTCCGTTCGCTGATCGCTCCGGTGGCGACCGCGCCGTCCTCGGCGATCGGGGCCAGCTCGGCCAGCCTGCCGTAGGCGACGAACTCGTTGGTCGCCATCTTGAGGCCCATCAACTGGCCGGCCGCCCGGCAGTCGCCCGACTCGATGCCGATCAGCCAAGCGATCGGGGCGAACAGGTAACCGAGGATGCCCTCCAGCGACCAGGCGACCGGCGCTTCGGGAACGGCCTGGCCCATCTGCTCCGCGGCCCACCAGTAGCCGGAGCCGAGCAAAGCGAGCAGCGAGTTCACCACCGCGATCAAGGCGAGGAACACGATCAGCATCGCGCCCACGTTGAGCGCGAGTTGCAGGCCGCCGGTCGTCCCTTTGGAGATCGCCTCGAGGACATTGACGCTGTCGTCGTCGACATCGACGCCGACGTGGCCGAGCGTCTTCGGTTCATCGGTCTCCGGCTGCATCACCTTGGCTAGCAGCAACGCGCCCGGGGCCGAGATGACCGACGCCGACAGCAGGTGACCGGCGTTGATGCCCATGGCCGAGAGCGCGCCCAGCACGCCACCGGCCATCGTCGCGAAGCCGCCGACCATCACGGCGTTGAGCTCCGAGCGGGTCATCGTGCTGATGTACGGCCGGATGACGAGCGGCGCCTCGGTCTGTCCGACGAAGATATTGGCAGCCGACGACAGGGTCTCTGCGCCGGACGTGCCGAGCGTCTTCTGCATGACGATCGCCAATGCGCCGACGACCTTCTGGATGATGCCGAGGTAATAGAAGATCGACATGAACGCCGAGAAGAAGATGATCGTCGGCAGCACGCGGAACGCGAAGAAGTGGTCCTTGAAGTTCTCGCCGAAGAGGAACTCGGCCCCCGAATCGACACAGCCCAGCAGCCCCACGAAGACCTGATCGACCACCTCAAAGACGGCCCGGCCGGCGTCGGTCCGCAGGATCAGCAGCGCGAAAACGAACTGCAACATAACGCCGCAAACGACGATCCGCACCGGGAACTGGCGCTTGTGTGAGCTCATCAGCCAAGCGAGACCGACGATCACGACAAGGCCGAGCAGGCTGGTGTAGCGTTCCATGGTCGCGTTGCCTTTCGAGTCGAGGACGCCTGAATAATCTTTGGCCTTCGGAAGCCGGCGGTCAGCGGTGGAGAAGTTCGAAGGGCTGACAGCCAACCGCTGGCAGCCAATGGCTTCTCTTAACCCGGCGTGTTGAAGATGCGGTCGCCGGCATCGCCGAGGCCCGGGACGATGTAGTTGTGGTCGTTGAGGATCGGGTCGATCTGGCAGACGTAGACCTGCAGATCCGGGAACGCGGCCGCCACGTTGTCGATCCCCTTCTGGGCCGCCAGCACGGCGAGCATCTTCACCCGTCGCACGCCCCACGCCTTGAGCGTCTCGAGGGCGGCGGTGACCGACCCGCCGGTGGCCAGCATCGGGTCGAGGATCAACGCCGTATCGACCGGGCGGCCGGGCGGCAGCTTGCTGTAGTACTCGACCGGCTCGGCGGTGGCCTCATCGCGGTACAGGCCGAGGTGCCAGACTTCGGCGGTCGGGATCAGGTCGAGGACCGGATCGACCATGCCGAGGCCTGCCCGCAGGATCGGCACGATGCCGACCCGCTCGTCCAGGCGGGTCCCTTCGGTGGTGGTGAGCGGCGTGGTGACCGAGGTGGAATCGACCCTGAGGTCGCTGGTCGCCTCGTATGCCAGGAGCGTCGCGAGGCGGCGGATCAGGTGCCGGAACTCGTCCGACGGCGTCCGCGCGTCACGCAGCCGGGTCAGGTGACAGTCGATCAACGGGTGCTGGACTTCGAAAACGCCACTCACGGAGGTTCCCTCGCCGGAACGGGACACGGTTGCATCGCCTGCGGCGTGGCAGTCTAACGGTGGGACGCGCGAAACGGAAGAAGTTAGGCAAACCCGCCCTGAGGTCTCCACAATGTTGCGGCCCTGCGTCCTGCTCCCAGTCGCCCTCCTTGCCGTTCAGGCAACCCTTGCGGCCGACCCTCCGCCGCCGGCGGAGGGCGTCGTGCGGGTGGCGACCTACAACGTGGCGATGTACCGCAACCGGGCCGGGCAGCTGGGCGCTGAACTCAGGACGGGCGATTCGGAACAGGCGAGGAAGATCGCCGAAGTGCTCCAGCGGGTAAGGCCTGACATCGTTCTTTTGAACGAGATCGACTACGACCCAGCGCAGGACCCGCCTGGGCTTCTGGCAGAAAAGTATCTGGCTCATTCAGCAGAGGCTGAGCGCCCGGGGAGTGTCTATCCGCATCGATACCATGCTCCGGTCAACACGGGCGCCCCGTCGGGACTCGACCTCGATCTCGATGGACAAACCAACGGCCCGAATGATGCCTGGGGCTACGGACGCTACGAGGGGCAGTATGGCATGGCCATCTTGTCGCGGTTCCCAATCGACGACGCGGCCACACGCTCCTTTCAACACTTGCTGTGGAGCAAGCTGTCTGATGCACGACGGCCGATCGAGCCCAAGAGCGGCGAGAGCTACTACCCTCCGTCTCTCTGGCAGCAGCTCCGCTTGCCATCGAAGAGCTTCTGGGATGTTGTTGTCCGATTGCCGGACGGACAAGCGTTGCACCTGATCGGCTCGCACCCAACGCCCCCGGTGTTCGATGGTCCTGAGGATCGGAACGGCTGTCGCAATGCGGACGAGGTGCGACTGATTCGAGAATACACCTTAGACAGGCTCGGTGATTACTTCGTCGATGATTCGGGCAAGGCGGGAGCCTTGGCGAGTGGCTCTGAGTTCGTCGTGCTCGGCGACCTCAACGCCGACCCGCGCGACGGCAACGGCGTCCCCGGGGCCATGGATCAGTTGCTCAAACACCCAAGGATTAATGCGACCTTCACGCCCCGCAGCGATGGGGGCGTGGTGGCGAGCCAGCAAAACGCCGAGCTCAACTCCAATCACCAGGGCGATCCGGCCCACGACACGGCCGACTTCGGCGGCGATGGGCACGGCAATCTGCGCGTCGACTACGTCCTGCCGTCGAAGGGGCTGAAAGTTGTCGGCTCGGGCGTCTATTGGCCGAAACCGGGCGAGCCGGGTGCCGAGGCCGTTAGGGCTTCGGACCACCGACTCGTCTGGGTCGATCTCATCGTGCCGCCCGTCGGCGAGCCATCACGCTGAGCCCGACCATGCCGAACAGGGCAAGGGAGGCCGGCTCGGGCACCGCCACAACGAAGAAGCTCGGCGGCATATCGTCGTAAGACATCTCGGTGTTCCAGACGAGGATATCGCCCATGGTTAGCGTGTCGAAGTCGATCATCGCGGCGATCTCGTTGCCGAACAGGTAGTCGTCGCCCCTATAAAAGAACCGGTCGCCGTCCCGCAGGCGGCTGAACTGATCGACTAGGGCCACGCCCATCAACTCGCCCACACTCGCACCCGCCAGTTGGTCTTCGGCCAACGCGCCGACCCAGGCGTCGATGTTATCGACCGTGCCATAGACGGCTTGCAGTTGTTGCTGGACCGTCGGGTCGGATGTGATGTCGTCGAAGTCGAGCACCGCCGCAAGGCCGTAGGCGGTCCGCAGCGTGTTGTAGTCGGGCAGGCCGTGGTCGCGGCCTCGCTGGATATTCAGGGCAGCCAAGTCGGTGCCGATGCCCATCGACGGGGCGAACAAGAAGTTCCTCACGCCATCGATCAATTGCGTGTCGAGTTCGTTCGCTTTCTGGCTCATCAGCCCTTGGAGGGCCTGATCGACGAGTTCGGGCGAGTCGATGACCAATTGCGGGTTGAAGAACGAATCGCGGAGGGAGATCGATCCGACGACCGTGCCCTGCGTGTCCGACAGCAACAGGTTCTCGTTCAGCATGCTGTGCCCCAAGCGGAACACGGCGGTCGAGAACTCGGTGGTGATCGACGCATCGATTGACGGGTTGTACGCGTAGTCTGCGGCCTGCGGAGCGGCAGCGCCGAGCAAGCTGGGCAAGAACTCGTTGTAGGTGATCGCCTGGACCTGCGCACCGACGATCGCCCGGGCGGTCTGGTAGATCCGCTCGTCGTCCCACGAGGCGTCGCCGGCGTTGGCCGTGGCGAGGTGCCCGGCCAAGCGGTTGTGCTCACGCATGAAGAGCGTGTGCATCGCGACCAGACCGGTCTGCTCGTTCGCTCGGATATCGCCCGCGACGAAGAGCGTCGAGGCACCGAGGTGGCCGTCGTCGTTGGTCAAGGTGCCGAGGCCGGTCATGTCATCGGTCGGTAGCAGCAAGCCGCCACCGCTGGTGCGGAGCCGCCCGCCGGAAAACTCACGCAACGCCGCCGCACGCGTTGCGTCGGAGCCGTAGACCCCCGAGCCATCGATGTAGCTGGTGATCTCGTTCGTGTGCTGCCGGACGCCGAAGCCGTCGGAGTGGCTGTTCGAGCGGCTGAACGGGATCATCGTCATCCCGTGCGGGTCGCCCGAAGGGACCATCACCGTGGCGCTGTCGAACGGATTGGTGGTGGTCAGGGTGATATCGTGGTCGAGGAACTGGCCCCACTGCCACACCCCCGCCGTTAGCCCATGAGCCGACGGTGCGGCAGTGGTTTGTGTGAAGAGTGTGTTGCTGATCGTTCGCGGGTTAGCCCGATCGGCCGATCCGAGGATCGTGGAGCCCGAGCCATCGCCCGGGTAGTCGGCCGGCGCGACACGCAACAACTCGGTGTCGGCGGCTCCCCAGATCGGGTTCGAGAGGTTGTTGCCGGTGCCGTCGATGGAACGGTACTCGGCGCGGGCGACCGCGGCGGCGAGTGCCGTTTGTGAGATGGCATACAAAACTAAGGTGCGGGTAAGCATGGGCCCGGAGCAAATCAGAGGTGCGGACCACGGCGCAGAAGGCGCAGTGGTAGGGAGGCAGGCGGGACGAGCCTGGGATCGAGGCAGGTTGGAGTTGGCGTCCCGGGGACGCCGCTCTCGATTAGCTTCTCACGTGGCAGTGCTGGATGAGCTTCTCAGCGTCGCAAACATAGCCGATCAGGAAGGGTCCGAACTCGGCGTAGTTGGCGCTCGCCTCGTCGAACCGCATCTCGTAAACGATGTCCTTAAGGAAGGCCGGGTTCGCTCCCCATAGCGTAACTCCCCACTCCCAATCGTCCAAACCGAGGCCGACGGTTATGAGCTGGCTGACCTTGCCGGCGTACGCCATCCCGCTTCGGGCGTGTTGGCCCATCATGCGAGACCTTTCCTCCTTTGACAGGCTATACCAGTTTTCGCCCGTCTTCCGCTTTTTATTCATCGGGTAGAAACAGACCGACGGATACGGCGGGATTTCGGGCGTAAGTCGTTGCCTGTTCATGCCTTCCAGCCGATCGGCGTAGGCCTTCACCTTGGCCGCGAACGCCGGCGATCCCTCCTCTTCACCCTCGCGCACCAGCCGCTGGCCGAACTGCTCGGGCGACGGAACATACTCGCTGATTTCGGTAACCGAAACGAACGAGTAGCCGGTCGTGAGGACCGGTCCGCATGGGCCGGACATGAGGCGTTGATGGACCGCATCGATTTTGAGCGGGTTCGGGTCCATCAGCATCACACAGAAGTCGGCCTTGTGGCCGCTGGTGATCGACAACTGCATCCGCGTCGGCAGGTGCTCGGACCCCGGCTGGAAGACCGCTTCAAAGTCATTGGCGATCGCGGCCCGCTGGGTCGGAGCCAGCGCGCTGAGCTTCTCCCGATCCCACGTGTAGTAAAGGTGGCTGCAGTGCCACCCGCCGTCGTACGGAGCCAACGGATCACCACTCTCGGCGGTCGGCACGGGAGCGGCGGCGGGACGGGCGGGGGCTTGGCTCATCGTGGATCGCACGGTTCGAGGCTTCGTTGACTGGCACTCACTCTACCAAACGCCGGCCAACTGGGCAGGGTCGTCGTCAACCGTCGACGCTCGCCGCGAAGTCATCGACCAGCCTTCCGAGCACCTCGCGGGTAACGGTCGCTTCGATCGGCTCACGCATCGCGCCGCGGGGTTTGCGGTAGCGGCGCAGCGAGAGGCTGCCGCCCGTTTTGACCAGCAGTTCGTAGTACGCCGTGCTCTCGTTGTCTTGTTGGGGCGTGGTGCTGCGCATTTGGACGACCGCCAGGTCTTGGTCGATCTCGATCGGGGTGAGCGGTTCCAGCAGGTAAGTGACTCGCTCGGTCAGCCGCTCGGCCGTTTCGCGAACCCGCTCAATCGACGCGCCGGCGAGGCGGTCGGTCTCCAGGCGGAGCCAATCGAAGGCGATCGCCAGGGCATCGGCCCGTGCGACGCCGAGCTCCACCCGGTCGCCCCCCTTGGCGGACTGCACCGTCCCGCCCGCGGCGGTGGCGTCGATCTGTCGAAGCAGGCCGTCGGCGAGCGGGCTCATGGCTTCACCTCGCCGAGCAACTCGTCGAGCAGATCGGTCGTGCCCGTGTCGCCCTGATCGATCTCGAAGTCGTCGCCGTCGTACGACATGACGGTCTCGGCATCGTTGACGACGGTCTGGATATGCACCGGCCGCTTCCACAGCGTGTGGAGATTCAGCAGGGTGTCCTTTGCTTCGGCCACGTCGAGCTCGACACCAGCGTAGCGGTGCTGCAAATACAGCTCGCCCCGATTGCGGTGGTTGCCATCGAGGACCTCGATGATCGGCCGCCCCGCGTTCGTGAGGTTGTTGAGCAGTTGCTGCTTCACCTTGGGGAACGCACGGCTCTCGATCTCGTACTGCTCGGCCGTATCGTTCCAGCCAAACTTGAAGAGCCGTTGCTCACGCACGAAGTCGAGCGTTAGGAATGTATCGATGAAGGTCAGGTCGTTGTGGACGCGGCGGACCTCGAAGATCTTCTCGCGTCCCAGGCCTGTCCGCGTGTCCCACTCGCGCCGCTCGCGGGCGTCGTCGCAGTCGTCGTACGCGTTGCCGAACGCCCCGCGGTTCCAGCGATCTTCAATGTCGCGGAAGAGCTCGATGCCGAGCTTGTAAGGATTGAGCTGGTTCGGGCTGCTCGCCATTGTGCCCGAGTGATGGTCGCAGTAGCAGATGAAGTCGGTCGGCGAGAGGCCGTGGCGGGTCATGATCGTGGAGTGCCAGTAGCTGGCCCAACCCTCGTTCATGATCTTGGTCTGGCCCTGCGGGGCGAAGTAGTAGGCCTCGTCGCGGAGGATCGCCAGCACGTCGTGCTGCCAGGCGGTGAGCGGGGCCTGTTCGAGCAAGAAGAGCAGCACGTCGCGCTCGGGCCGCTCGGGGACCTTGGGCGAGTCTTCGTCGATCTCAGCCTCGTCGTCCGTCTCGTCCGGCGGGTTGATGAACGAATCCATATAGCCCTTCGCCGCAAAGCGTTGGGCCGGCTTCTTCCGCTTCGCTTCCTTGTCGGGCTCGAAGTCGTACCGGCAGCAATCCTCGCGGCGTTTGATGTGCGGCGAGTGGATATCGATCAGGTCGTCGAGGCTCAAGCAGGCGTCGATGAACTCCTCGACCACCTCGACGCCAACCTCGTCCATGTGCCGGCGGATCCGCGCCCCGTGGTTGGCCGACTCGTCCATCATCTTGCGGCTGGTCTTGGCAAACCACGCATTATTATTGAAGAAGTCGCAGTGCCCGTACACATGGGCCATGACCAGCCGCTGATCGACCGGCAGGTTGCTCCGCATCAGGTACGCGTAGCACGGGTCGTTGTTGATCACGAGCTCGTAGATCTTGCCGAGCCCGTAGTTGTACTGCTTGCTGAGTTTGTCGTACTCCATCCCGAACCGCCAATGCGGGTAGCGGGTCGGGAAGCCCCCCTTCGCGGCGATCTCGTTGAGCCGGTCCGCATCAACCAACTCGAAGACCGTCGGGAAGAAGTCGAGCCCATACGAGCGCGCAATCGGCTCGATCTCCGCCTGCATAGCGGCGAGGTCGGGCGGCAGCGGGGCTAGCTCGTGGAGGGGCATGCTTTTGGTTAGTTATTGAACCGCCAAGGACGCCAAGGACGCTAAGGATCGCCAGGACGGGGGATTTACCGCGGAGACGCGGAGAACACGGAGGGGTAAATCAGTCTTCGATAAGAGAATCAAGGCGTCGATCGTAGTGCTTTCGATAGCGGTTGAGCCTCTTCGTTAATCTGTCGCTTTGATCACACCGCTGACGGGTAAAACCGATCCAATTTGGGAAAGCTGACTTTGCATGACGCCAATATTCTCGACATCTTAGGTCTTCTCGGGATTCGATAAGCGATGTGCGATACCTCAGAACTAGTCGCAGAAAGTTTTCGTTCTCGCTGCTGAAAGAAGCAGGGATTTCATCGTTCCAATACAAGGCGTCGGCGAACAGGTGGTAACTAATTCTTGGGTTGGCATCCGCCACCTGCTCTTCCAGTTGCTTTGACATTCCTGCATAGGCTTCGGTCACGAACTCTATTTCAATGCTTTCCATCTGCAACACCTGCTCTTCTCTGTGTCTTCTGTGCTCTTTGTGGTGAATCCTTCCTGGCGATCCTTGGCGTTCTTGGCGTCTTGGCGTCTTGGCGGTTCCCCTTTTTCACCGTCCGGTCCCCAAAAACTGCTTGATCGCGCCGTAGATCGCGTCGTGGTCTTCGATCTCGGCCAGCACGAGGTTGTCGTGGTCCACCGCGAAGCGGCTGGCGAGTTGGCCGAGCAGTTCGCCGCTGCCGTACGGGCTTTCGACCTGGCCGTACGCGAATTGGTTCACGTGCGGTAGGATCTTGTCGCCCAGCAGCTCGAACGCTTGGTCGTTGTCCTCGCCCCAGTTGTCGCCATCGGAGAACTGGAAGACGTACAAGTTCCACTCGGACGAGGGGAGCTCGTTGGCGATCAGGTCGGCGACCACGCGGTAGCCGCTGCTGACACGCGTGCCGCCCGATTCGCGGGTGTGGTAGAAGGCGTGTTCGTCGACTTCCTTGGCGACCGCGTCGTGGATGATGTAGCGACGTTGGAGGCCCGTGTATTGGGTTCGCAGCCAAGTATCGATCCAGAACGCCGCGTTGCGGACCAAGGCCTTCTGCTGGTCGGTCATCGAGCCCGAGACATCCATCAGGTAGATCACCGCCGCGTTGACCAGCGGTTCGTCGACTGTGGTCCAAGAGCGGTACCGCTTGTCGCCCTTCACCGGAATGATCGACGGCCGCTCGGGGGAGTAGCCGCCCGTGCCGATCTGCCGCTGCAGGGCCTTGAGGTAAGTCCGCTTGTTGTGGCGGAGCGATTCGGGTCCGGTCGAGCGGACGCTGTTGTACTTGCTCTTGGCTGCCTCGATGGTCGCTTTGCCGCGCGGTTCGATATTGGGCAACTCAAGCTCTTCGCCGAGCAGTTGTGCGAGCTCTTCGAGCGTGACCTCGACCTCGGTGTAATGCTCCGCCCCCGCCTCGCCGCCGGCCCCGCCGGCACCGGACCCGTCGCCCGGCTTGCCGACGGCGTCGCCCTCGTCGCCCTCGCCCTGGCCGACACCGCCATTGCCATTATCGCCGAAACGGAACCGCGGCACGTCGAGCGACGGCACCGGGATCGAAACAAGGTCCTTCCCCTTGCGTCCGATCATCTCCCCATGCGAGACATACTTCTTCAGGTTGTCGCGCACCTTTCCCTTCACGATCTGCTTGAACCGCCGGACGTCTCGGTCGATGGGGAGCGGCATGGTTTGTTGCGTTTAGGAAGGGAGATGTGGGGATGAAAGGGGGGATAAGGGGATGGGTTTCCGGGGCGACGAAAATCAGACGGCTTGTGATTGACTAACGAAAAAAAGAAACACCGAGGCTGAGCCCGAACTGGTGACAGCTAACCCTTCTTTCAATAGGTAAAACTTGCTGTGAGACTCGGCTCCACCAAACCGCCATCCCCTTATCCCCCTTGCATCTCCCCATCTCCTTTTGTCAGGTCTCCTAGCCATCAGGCTTTGCGTCGCCGCGGGCGAAGATGCTGGCGACGTATTGCAGCACGTCGGTGGCCGACTCGTCGTCGTAGCCGTAGTTCTTGATCAGGCGGCCTTTCACGACGTCGATCTTCTGCTGCGTGTCGGCGTCCACGACGTTTGAGACGAGGCTCGTGAGCTTGATCGAGTCCTTCTGGTCCTCGAAGAGCTTGAGCTCGAGCGCCTTGTGGAGCCGCTCGTTTGATTTGAAGTCGAACTTCTTGCCGTCGATCATCAACGCGCCGATGTAGTTCATGATCTCCCGGCGGAAGTCGTCTTTGCGGCTGTCGGGGATATCGATCTTGTCCTCGACGCTCCGCATGAGCCGCTCGTCGGGCTCTTCGTAGGCACCGGTGAACGGGTTCTTGACCTTCTCACGCTGCGTGTACGCCTTCACGTTGTCGATATAGTTGCCACAGAGGCGGGCGAGGGCGTCCTCGTCGGCGGCGATGGCGCGTTGGACCTCGTTCTTGACGATGTTCTCGTACTCCTCCTTCACCACGCCCAACAGGTCGCGGTACTCCTGCTTGATCTCGTCGTCGTTGATGAGCGAGTGGTGCTTGAGGCCGCTCTCCAGTTCGTTGAGCACCATGAAGGGGTTCACGCTCCGCGCGTCCGGGTGGGCGACCAGGGCGTTGGAAAGCTTGTCCTGCACATAGCGGGGCGAGATGCCGATCATCCCTTCCGTGACGGCCTGCTCGCGGAGCTCGTGGATGTTCTCCTCGGTGAAGCCGGGGAGCGTCTTGCCGTTGTAGAGCTTGAGCTTCTGCAAGCGGCTGAGCCCGGCGTGCTTCGGGTCTTCCAGCCGGGTCAGCACGGCCCACATGGCGGCCATCTCGACCGTGTGCGGGGCGATGTGTTTGCCGCGGACGGTCTGGTTGTTGTAGTCCTTGTCATAGATCTTGATCTCGTTCGATAGCGTGGTGACGTACGGGATATCGATCTTCACGGTCCGGTCGCGGAGGGCCTCCATGAACTCGTTCGATTGCAGCCGGCGGTACTCGGGCTCGTTCGTGTGGCCGAGGATGACCTCGTCGATATCGGTCTGGGCAAACTTCTTCGGCTTGATGCGGTGCTCTTGGCTGGCGCCGAGCAGGTCGTACAGGAACGCCACGTCGAGCTTCAACACCTCGACGAACTCGATCAGGCCGCGGTTGGCGACATTGAACTCGCCGTCGAAGTTGAACGCCCGCGGGTCGCTATCGCTGCCGTATTCGGCGATCTTGCGGTAGTTGATATCGCCGGTCAGTTCCGTGGCGTCTTGGTTCTTCTCGTCCTTCGGTTGGAACGTGCCGATGCCGACGCGGTCCTTCTCGCTGAGGATGACCCGCCGCACGCGGACGTCCTGGGCGACCCGGGTCCAATCGCCGTCGTACTTCTTCAGCCGCTCTTGGTAGATGAAGCGGCAGAAGGGGCAGAGCGAACCCTCGATCCGCACGCGATAAGCCGCCTCGTCCTCGGAGAGGTTCAGTTGCGACTCGACGTCCGGCCGGAACCGCGACGGGATCAGGTGCAGCGGCTCCTCGTTCATCGGGCACCAATGCACGACGTCCGCGCTGTCGCGATCGCCCTCGTCCGCCCAACCGATGGCGTAGAGGGCTCCCTCTTCGGTCGTGCTGTAATGCTCGAGGCCCTTCTTGAGCAATCGAGCGATGGTGCTCTTGCTGCTGCCGACCGGGCCGTGCAACAGCAGCACCCGGCGTTCGATGCCGTAGCCCTTCGCCGCGCTCTTGAGGGCGTTGACGAGTTGGTTGAGTGCCGACCGCAGGCCGAAGACGGCGTCTTGGCCGCCGCCGAGTGGGTCGTCGAAGAAGCGGTAGTGCGTGACCTTCTCGCGGCCGACCGACTCGGTCTCGACGCCATGCGACAGGATCATGTCGTAGAGGCGTTGGTACGCGGTCCGCGTCACCCGGGGCGACTGGCGGGCGATGTCGAGGTACTCCTCGAACGAGCCGACCCAGTTCTTGCGGCGGAACTGGTCGCGATCCTGGCGATCCGATACCAGGCGGATGATCTCACTTCCGTTGGCCATAGCTCGGCAAGCTCCGGGGTGAATCGACGCTCCGGGGGTGGGCCGGTAGCGACTAACCCGTCGAAGGCCGTCGGGGCCACGGCTCTGCGATCCGTGCAGCGGTGAGCCGAGTTGCTCGTTGGCAAAGCGTGCCGTGAAGAGTCTTGGGCGGCCGCCAGAGGAGCGGATGCCGTCCCCCCATGATGCGAGGGGCTCACCGTGCAAGATGGCAAAGAGCGGCGGGCGGCGCTTTGGCGGGAGGGGACCGGGCGGCGGGGCGACGCGATCGATCAGGATCGATCAACGCGAAGGCAGCCTCGTCCTCTGCTTCAATTATCACGACGCCCACCGCGCCGCAGCAAGAGAAATGTTCCGCGTACGCAGAAATCACGCCCCCACGTTCGGGTGGCGTCGCCAGAGAGGATCGCTATTTTCAGCCGCGTTTGGCGTCGAGGCGAGCGGTTTCGCTGTCATGTTGAGACGTGTAACCGGGTCGCCGAGGCGATTCGGGTCTCAACTGGACGCTTCGCTTCTCGAACCGTTTGAGGAGCCACCGCGACCGTTACCACCGCCGCTGCGTCGACGGCCGCCACGCGATCGTCCGCCGCGTCCGCCGCCCCGACCACCACCGCCGGCGGGGGTCCGCTTGCGTTCGGAGCGGGCCGCGATGTTGGCATCGACCACCACGCCGATCGCTTCTTGCCACGGGGTGATGTTCTTGTGCGACGTGGCGGCGACGGCTTCGTCGTCGTCCTCGTCGCCGTGCGGGGCCATCATGGTCGTGACCGAGTCGTTCTCGGGCGTCGATTCGGTGACCTCGAAGTCGTCGTCTTCGTGGTCACGGCCATCGTCCGAGGCAGCGGCCTCGGTGCCGGTCGACTCGGTCTTCGAGCCCGAACCACGGCGTCGGCGACGGCGTCGGCGACGACGCTTCGGCTTGGCTTCGCCCTCCTCGTCGTCGGTCGCTCCCTCGCCTGCCTCGGCTTTGGCGGCCGGGGCGAGTCCCGCTCCGAAGCCCGACTCGACGACCTCTTCGGTGAGGCTCTCGTCTTGGGCTGAGGCCGTCGTCGATTCCTCGTCGGTGGTCGGTTCGCTGGTCGCTTCGGCATCGGCCGGCTTCTTGCGACGGCGACGCCCGCCACGCCGACGGCGACGCTTTGGCTTCTCGCCGTCCTCACGCGATTCGTCGTCGCTCGCTTCGGTCGATCCGCCGGTCCGGGTCGGATCGCCTAGCAGGGCTTCGGGGGCGGAGAAGAGATCGCTGGGCAACTCGGCCGACGTTGGTTCGGGGGCCTTGGCCACCGGCGTCGGTTGCGGCTTGGCAGGGGCCTCCGCCGTGGGTTGGGCGGGCTCCTCGGCGGGAGCGGCTGACTCTGGCTTGGCGCGACGGCCGGCGAAGGGGAACCA
>CAYGUP010000059.1:19252-24661 GCA_964353155.1 uncultured Planctomycetaceae bacterium
CCGGTGAACCCACGCGGCTTCTCCGCCGGCTCTTCGGCGGCTGCGGGTGTCTCTTCGACGGTCGGGGTCGCGGTGATCTCGATTGTCGCCGCGGGCTCGGCAACGATTGGCTCGGGCTTGGCCGCCGGCGGCTCCGGCTTCGGACGGGCAGGGGCCTTCGCCTCGACCGCCTTGGGGGCGGGCGGCTTGGCTGGCTTCGGCTGTGGGGCCGCCGGCTTAGTCGCCGGCTCGGCGTCCGCCGCACCGAGCGTCGAGGCGAGCGAGTCCCAGGCACTCGGCTTGGGCTGCGGGTACTCTTCGGGAAGCTCGGCCGAGGCCGTTTCAGAAGCCACTTCTTCGGCTTCGACCGGCTCAGGCTCAGCGGTTGGGGTTTCGGGCTCTTCAGAGGCCTTCGGTTCCGAACCGAGGTTGCTTAGCAGGTCGTCCCAGTTGTCAGCAGCCATAGGTGCGATGGGGGTCGGGCGTCGCCCACCGGGGCCGGTTGGGGCCCAGCAGCGACGCGGTCGGTCGGCCTCGACGAGTTGCCCTCCAGCCGGAGTCGGCAGGAGGCGGTTTCGGAGGCACGAGCCGAGCGGGGTGTCTCGGTGTCACCACTCCAGCGGCGACGTAAGCTAAGTAGTGTACGACAGTTCGCCTCGGCGCGAAAGCCGCACTCGTGGGCCCGGCGGGACGAACAAACAGCCCCCGGATCGCATGGATCCGGGGGCTGCGGAAGGTTTATCGGTTGGGCGAGCCGTTGGTTCACCCGCTGGGGTGGCTACGGCAGGCGATCGTCGACGATCAGCAAGCCATTGTCCGCGACACGGAACATCGGGCGATACTGCCCCTTGAAGGACTTGCGGGCCCGGTGCCCGTAGTGCCAGACCAGGTTCATCCCGAGGTTCCAGGCCTCTTGGGTCGCGCCGACGCCGTTGGCATCTTCCTCCGGGATCACGTAGGTGAAGCCGGTATCGAGGCCCCAACGATCGGTCAGCGGGATCGAGAAGTCGGCCCCGAGGATGCCCTTGCTGTCGTCGTCGAAGCCGCCAAACACGCGGAACTCGCCGCCCTGGCAGCCGTGCATCCGATAGAAGGCCAGGTACTGGTCGATGGCGTGGTAGGTCGTGCCGTTGATCTGAGCATCGCTCAGGTGCTTGGCGAACTGGAAGCCGATCTCGTGGCCACGCGGGTTGGTCACGCTGATGAGGCCACGGATCTGGCTGAAGTCTTGGGCCATCTGCCGCTCGTCCCGCAGCACGTCGTAGACAAGGCCGTATTGCAGCCCGACCGCCTTGCGGTGGAACAGGCCGGCCGTGATGAACGTTTGCGTATGGGCGTCGGACGTGCCGGCGGTGGCGTCGCCGTGCAACTGGCTCGAAACGCCGCGGGCACCGACCTGATAGCCGAGCCCCTGGAGGCCGAGCCAAGTCATCTTGCCGCCGGCGTTGACGCCGTAGTTGACGCCGAAGTTGCCGCGATCGCGGTTGTCGTCCAGGGCGTTCTTGAATGCCTGCACGCCGACATCGAAGGTCAGCTCGCGGAGCGGCGGCAGGTAGAGCATAAGCGGAACGCCGACCGCGTCGCCGCAGCCGATGCCATCGCCACAAGCCCCGCCACAGCCGATATCGCCGCAGCCGCAGGCCTCGCCGTACGTCAGTCCGCAGCTCGGCTCGACGCCACATCCCGGTTCGACGATGCCACAACTCGGGTCGCCGCAGCCACAGCCGGGCTCGATCGGGCAAGCATCGCCCTCGTAGTAAGGCTGGCCGCACTCGCAGCCTTGGTGCCCGCAACCGCATTGGGCACAGGCCGGCTGGACGGCCGTATCAATTTGTCGCGAGGCGACCCGTGCTGGCTCTGCCGCGGCGGCTTGCTGGACCGCTTGCGGCTCCTCGCGACGCACCACGCTGGGCGCCTTCGCGATGGCCTTGGGCCGGCCCGCTCGCTTCGTCGGGGCCGGGCTGGCAGCGTGGCTCGCTTGGCGGACCGAGGTCGCTTGCCACTGCAGTTCGGCTTGAGTAATGGTCGTGCAACAGGCGGCCATCAGGCCGACCAGCGCGTGCATCAGAAGACGCATCGCCTTGTCCTCAGGGGGTGTCGTGGTTCGACTGGCGCACCGATCGCCGGGACTTGTCGAGCGATGCTCGATAAGCCGGCAAACAACCCGTGCGCCAGGCCCCCCTGGTCGCAGCTATTTGGAGTTATCGACCCGTCACGCGTGACACTTTCGCCAAAGTCGGCCTAACCGACAGAGTCGGCGATAGCAGTGCCTGCAGGTTGGTGGCCTTCGCGATATACTCGCGACGCCACCCGCCAACACCCGTTCCTTGAAACACGCCATGCCCGCCAACTTCACGCTGAAATCGAATGTCGTTGACCTCACCACGCGACGGGTCGTCGCGGCCGAGGTCCGGGTGGCGGACGGCGTGATCGCTTCGATCGAGCCGTTGCCCGAGGGCGAAACCGTCGACGGCTACCTGACGCCCGGCTACATCGACGCCCACGTGCACGTCGAGAGCTCGATGCTCGTGCCGACCGAGTTCGCCCGCGCGGCGGTCGTGCATGGCACGGTCGGCTCGGTGAGCGATCCGCACGAGATCGGCAACGTGCTCGGCGTCGAGGGCGTGCACTACATGCTTGAGCAGGGCGGCCAGACGCCGTTCAAGTTTTGCTTCGGGGCGCCCTCGTGCGTGCCCGCGACGACCTTCGAAACCGCCGGCGCGACGATCACCACCGCCGAGGTCGAGGCCCTGCTCGACGACGACCGCATCGGCTACCTCAGCGAGATGATGAACTTCCCCGGCGTGCTGATGGGCGATGTCGAATGCCTCGCGAAGATCAAGGCTGCCAAGGAACGCGGCAAGCCGATCGACGGCCACGCGCCCGGCCTGCGCGGCGAGAAGGCGGCCCAGTACGTCGCGGCCGGCATGACGACCGACCACGAGTGCTTCACGATCGAGGAGGCCCGTGACAAGCTGGCCGCCGGCTGCAAGATCTCGATCCGCGAGGGCTCGGCCGCCCGCAACTTCGACGCCCTCGCCCCGCTGATCGCCGAACGCCCTGGCGAGGTCATGCTGTGCTCCGACGACAAGCACCCGGACGAGCTGGAGGTCGGCCACATCAACCTACTCCTCCGCCGGGCCGTGGCCGGCGGGGCCGATGTGTTCGACGCCCTTAACGCCGCGTGCCAGACGCCCGTTACGCATTACTCCCTGCCGGTCGGCCTGCTCCGCCCGGGCGACTCGGCCGACTTCGTCGAGGTCGATTCGCTAACCGAGTTCAACGTCCGGCGGACCTGGATCGACGGCGATCTCGTCGCCGAGAACGGCCAGACGTTGTTGCCGCGGATCGAGCCAGCGGTCGCGAACAACTTCGTCCCGCGCGAGGTGACCCATCAAGAGCTGATGCTGCCGACGACCGGTTCGCTGAGCCTGCGGGTCATCGAAGCGATCGACGGGCAGCTGATCACGAACGAACTCAAAGAGGTGCCGAAAGAGCACGCCGGCCACATCGTCTCGGACATTGAGACAGACGTGCTGAAGCTAGTGGTCGTGAATCGCTACAACACGGCCCCGCCGGCGATCGCGTTCATCAAGAACTTCGGCCTGACGAAGGGCGCGATCGCGTCGAGCGTGGCGCACGACTCGCACAACGTGATCGCCGTTGGCGTGGACGAGGTCGACCTTTCGACCGCGATCAACCTCGTCATGGACAACCGGGGCGGCCTCTCCGCCGCTTGCCACACCGATAGCATCGCCGAGGCGTTGCCCTTGCCGGTTGCCGGCCTGATGGCCACCGGCACGTGCGGCGAGGTCGCCGCCGCCTACCAAGAAATCGATAAGCTCGCCAAGCAATGGGGCAGCCCGCTGCGAGCCCCTTATATGACGCTCAGCTTCATGGCCCTGCTGGTGATCCCTTCGTTGAAGCTCAGCGACAAGGGGTTGTTCAACGGGGATCGATTCGAGTTTACCTCGGCCATTGGCTAGCGCGGTTTCCGCGGAGCTTGCCATCGATCCCGCTCTCGTGGGATGACAGGACATGCCCTCGCCGGCCGCATCGCGATCTCGCGATGAATGGTCATGTCGTCGAAGCCCGGTTGGGGCGTCAGCGTGTAGCGTTGCAGGATGGTCGCCACGATCAACGGGAGTTGCGTCATCGCCAGCTGTTGGCCGATGCAGATCCGTGGTCCGTGACCGAAGGGGAAGTACGCCCCCTTGGGGATCTGGCCCTCCCGTTCGGGAGAGAAACGGCCCGGGTCGAACGTGAGTGGGTCGTCGAAGAAACGGGGGTCGCGGTGGGTGACCCACGGCATCGTGATCATCCACGCCCCGCGACAGATGCGGTAGCCGCCGAGCGACGTCTCACGGATCGGTTGGCGTGCGAAGAGGACATACGCCGGCGGGAAGAGGCGGAGTGTCTCCTTGAGCGTCTGCGTGATCAGGGTGAGGCGCGGGACATCGCCCATCGTCGCGTCTCGGTCGCCGAGCACCCGATCGGCCTCGTCCACCAGTTGTTGGTGAAGCTCGGGACGGGCGAGCACGAGTTTCCAGAACCAGCCCAGGGTGGAGCTCGTCGAGTGGGCGCTGGCGATCAGCATCGTGGCGGCTTCGTCGCGTGCCTGCTGATCGCTCATCCCTTTGCCATCGCCCTCTTCGTCGACCGCCCGCAGCAGCACGGCGAGCAGGTCGTGGTACTTGTCGGGGTCGGCACGCCGGATCGCGATCGCCTCGCGGATGTAAGCGTCGATGGTCGAGATCGCCTGACGCTTCTTGCGCCGGCCCGCCGTGGGGAGCCAGTTGGGCGTCTTGATGGGGATGCCCATCTCGCGGCTCATCTGGTGCGATCCCTCGACCACCGCGGAGGACATCTCCGTGGGGCTCGGCCCGCCGATGTCGGCCGGGTTGATGCCGGTGGTGGTGCGAACCGAGAGGTCCATCATCAGCCCCGCCATTGCCTCGACCAGATCGACCGCTTTGCCATCGCGCCACGGCTCGAGGCGGTCTTGTGTCGTAGCGACGGCCAAGTCGGCGTAGCGCGGGATGAGCGAGCCGCGGAACGCTTGTTGAATGATCCGCCGTTGACGCATCCACAGCTCGCCCTCGCTGGTGAGGATGCCGTTGCCGACCAACTGCCGGAGGACCCGCATCTCCCAAGGGGCTCGGATGTAGTCGTCGCGCCGCCGAACGAGGTACTCGTGGATCAGGTCGGGATGGTTGACCACGTACGCGCGTTGCGCGAAGAGCAGGAAGGTCGTTAGGTCGCCGTACTGCCTCGCAAGCCTGGTGGTGTAGTCGAGCGGCGCGAGCCAGAACTCGGCCGCGTGTCGCCAAGTGAGCCCGACCCACTTCAGCATATTGAAGGGCCCGGGCGGGTGCGGGAGCGTCTTGGGATCGGGCTCCGATCCCCTCGGGGTCGACACGGGGGCCGGCC
>CAYGUP010000060.1:0-23916 GCA_964353155.1 uncultured Planctomycetaceae bacterium
CTCCACTACGGTGCTAGCGGCACCGAGGGTTCATTCGCGAAGCGACGGGCAATAGTTTCGGCATGAGGATCGATTGCACGTATTCCCAGGGGTGGGGTCGTACGTGCAATCGATCTGTTTTTATAGATGCCCTTTGATGCTGCTCTTACGGGCTGCCTTGCTGATGTTCGGCATCGCGATGCCCAACGACGGCCCGATATCTGATCGGAGCCGCCTATTCGTCACAACCGGCCTCCGACCCCGGCTCCACGGGTCCGAGAGGTCCGTCTGGCCGTGATCCGTTTAGGGAGTGAGCTATCTCTTTAGCGTTGAGGTTCGGTCTCCCCGTCCCGAGACACGCGACCCTGAAGGCATCCTACCCAGCAACCCGCCGCGGCCCCCGATGGATCGAAGTCACCCAACACGCCGCGACGCCTTCTCCTTGATGGAGTTGCTCGCCGTCGTCACGATCCTCGGCATCATCGCGGCGATCATCGTCCCCCGCGTCACGGCTAGTACGTACAACGCGAAGACCCGCACTTGCGAGTACAACTGCGGCCATATCAACGCGGCGATCGAACGGTATCGTCTCAACACGGGCAACTGGCCGAGTGCCGATCTCAACGAGATCGACGCCGATCCGTATTTCCCCGAAGGCTTGCCGACGTGTCCCGTCTCGGGCGCTACCTACACACTCGACACGACCGGCGACCGGAACCGTGTCAACGGGCACACCAACGGCGACCACTCCCCGTAGTTGATACGTCAGCCGGTCTTCGTCGAAGCCCACGCCCTCGCTGGCCAATTCAGTAGGCCCGTCGCGTCGCGGTTTGCGATAATGGCGACTTGCGGTCGTGTTCTGTCGCTCGAAGCGGCTGAATGCTTGGGGCATGCGACAAAACCGTAACGGCATGGGCGCAAAGGACTTAGCCCCGCTTGGAACCGGCCAGCGGCACGAACGGCGAGTTGGCCGGTGCGACTGTATCGTGCGACAAAACGATTTGGCCACCCGTCGAGCTTTTTGGCCGCCATCAGAGCGACCCGCTCCGATCAGCCCAGCCGCTCCGGCACCACGAACCGTCGACACCCGCCGAAGAACTCCAGCGGGTTGTCGAGCACCACGCGGCGGATGGTCGCTTCGGCGTGGCCGCGGGCCCGCATCTCGACGATGAAGTCCGGCACGGCCGTCGGCTTCGAAGGCCCCCAGTCGGCCGCCGAGTTCACGAGCAGCCGCTCGGGGCCATGCTTCTCAACGATGTCACACGCCCGCTCGGGGGTGCATTTGCTGGTCGGGTAGAGGGTCATGCCGGCCCAGTAGCCGCCATCGAGCACATGCCCCACGGTGTGCTCCTCGACGTGGTCGACGAGGACCCGCTCCGGCGAGATCCGGCCCTCGTTGGCAAGCATATCGAGGATCATCCGCGTCCCCTGGAGCTTGTCCGCCAAGTGCGGGGTGTGGATGAGGACGAGCTCGCCGAGCCGCGCGGCGAGGTCGAGGTGCTCGGCGAAGACCGTCGCCTCGTTGGGGGTATTCTTGTTGAGCCCGATCTCCCCAATCCCCAGCACGCCGGGCCGGTCGAGGAACTCCGGGATCATCGCGATCACCTCGCGCGAGAGCTCGACGTTCTCCGCTTCTTTGGCGTTGATGCAGAGCCACGTGTAGTGAGCGATGCCGTGCTGGGCGGCCCGGGCGGGCTCGAACCCGGTGAGCTGGTGGAAGTAGTCACGGAACCCCTCCACCCCGCCGCGGTCCCAGCCGGCCCAGAAGGCGGGCTCGGTCACCCCGACGCAGCCCATGCGGGCCAGCGTGGCGTAGTCGTCGGTGGTCCGCGACACCATATGGATGTGCGGGTCGAAGTAGTCCATTCGGAAGCGTTTGGTGAAGGGTCGGCGGGGAATCGATTAGGCGTCGGCGGAGAAACGCTGCTGCCAGGCGGGGTCGTATTCGAGACTCAGCAGCTTGAGAACGCGTTCGGCGCGGTCGGCGGAGCCCGGTTCCAGGAGGGTCTGGATCATCTGCTCGGCCTCGGCACGAGCCGCCGCCCCGGCCTCGCCGGCACGGTCGAGCCGATCCAGGCCAGCCGCGATATCGACCAGCTTGGCCCGGAGCGGGGGCCATTCGCGAGCGGCGAGCTCGTCGGCGGGCAGCGGGGGCGGTGTGGCTGACACGGTGGCGTGCAGGTGTTAGGGGCGGATCGGCACAATCGATACCACTAGTCTGTCCCGAGCGGTGCGACCGGACAACTCCGCGAGCTTCAACAGGCCAAGGCCGCCAGACCACGCCGGCGGGCCGAATCGCCTCCCGCATGCCAGGCGAGCGGGACGATTTGGATCAAGTACGATCGCGCCTACGCCCCGTCTTAGTCCCTACCATGCCTGTCGCCAGCGGCATCGAGACGACGCTCCGCACGCTGCTCCGCTCCGCCAACCCGGCGGCGACGGACCTGCTTGTGCTGGGGCTCGGTTCGGACCGGGCGACGCTCCGCGTCGGGGCGGTGCGGGCCTTGGCTTTGCGGCCTTCGCCCGAAGGGCACCGGAAGCTTGTCGAGCAATTCAAACAGCTCCCTCCCGACGCCCAGGCCGCGTTGCTCGACGTGCCGCATCGTGGCCCGCTGCTCGATTCGCTCACGGAGATGATCAACCCCAGGACGCCACGCTTGGCGAAGCGGGCCGTCGAGGTCGCCGTCGCCTGGGGGGCGACCGAGGTGCTGCCGGCGGTCGTGGAAGCGGTCTATTGGCCCGACAGCGAGCTCACAGCGCCGGCGATGGCTCAGGCTGCTCTGACGCTGGCCCATCGGCTGGAAGAGGCCATTCGCACCTACGACCCGGCGGTCCGCCACGACGAGCCGGCCAAGCAGACAGAAGACCCCGCCTTCGCTCGGCGGGCCGCTGTGAACGCCCTGGCGATGGCTCTGGATCGCTACGACTCGCACGAATGCGGCGAGGTGCTGGAGGCCATGCTCTTGCTCACCCCGAGCGACGAGCCGGCGCTCACGAGGGCGCTGCGGGACCCGAGCCACGCGGCTCACGAGCGGTTGTTGCTGATCCTGCGGACCAGCTCCTCCTACGGAGCGATCGGCGTGCTGGCCGGGGCGTTTCGGGATCTGCGGGCCCCTCAAGCGTTGCTGGAGATCGCCGCCGAGCGATGCGACTTGGAGGGCCTGGAACCCATCCTGGAACGCGTCGGCCACCCGGTTGGGGCGACGGTCCGAGACAATATGACACGCCTTGATGGCTTCGCGTGGTTGGCCCCGGACCGCCTGGAGGTGCTGCTCCAACTCTCCGGGAAGGCCCAAGCGACCGCGATGGCGTTGGCGGCCGCTTCGGATGCGAGCCGCCGTGAGTTGGTCGAAGCCATCATGGCGTTGTTTGAGAGCGGTCAACTCGAAGGCCGCCTCGCCGCGGCCCGGGCGCTGGAGTCGGTGCCGTCGCACTTGGCGGTGAAGCCCCTGCGTGCCGCCCTCGAGAGCGGAGAACCGTCGCTGGTCGCCACCGCGGCGAAGCTGCTCCGCCGGAAAGAGTACCCGTGCGCGGCTGCTACGTTGGTCTCCCTGCTAGACCACGACGATGCTGGTGTTCGAGCGGCGGGGCAGGGCGGTTTGAAGGAACTTAGCTTTGGCATGTTCCGCGACCAACTCCATCAGATCCCAGAGGACGCCCGCGAGCGTGTCGGGAGATTGGTGGCCAAGGCCGACCCGATGGCGGCCGCCTCGCTCCGGGCAGAGCTCAGCGCCGGAGCGGCCGAGCGGCGGGTGCGTGCGCTCGAGTTGATTGATTTGATGGGTCTCGGTCACGACTTGGCCGGAGAGCTCATCGAGCGGCTCGAAAAAGACAGCGATACCGGCGTGCGTGCCGAAGTGGCACGGCTCCTCGGCCGTGTGGAAGCGACTCCGGCGATCGTCGATGCCTTAGAGAGATCGCAGCAAGACAGCTCGCCGGCCGTCCGCAAGGCCAGCGGCGAGAGCCTGCTCGGGATGCTCGAATCGCCGCTCACCGAGTCAGGAGATGCGTGACATGCAAGGCCTCGAATCTATCAGCGACCTGATCGTCCTCGCTCAGCCGTCGGCCTGGCGCAACCTCGGCCAGCGGTTCAGCGGGGACCACCTTCAATGGCAGCGTGAGGACTTGATCGGCGGCCTTCTGCTCCTCGGCGTGCTGGTGGCCGGCTTCTGGGTCTTGCATTGGCTCGCCGGTTGGCAAGCCGAGCAAGATAAACGCCATAGCCCCAAGCGGCTCGCCAAAGAGTTGGCCGCCGCGCACCGGCTCAGCTACCGAGAACGGCAGATCTGCCACGAGGTGGTGGCGGCGATGGGCCTCAGTGACCCGGCCGAGCTGTTCGTCCGCATCGAAGCGAGCGAGCGGATCGCCAAGCGGGACGCCGGTCTGGCTGCCCGCCTGTTCGGTGCTGCTTAAGGCGTGCGGAAGCGGAAGCTGGTGCCGGCGCCGCCACTTGAGCTGCCACTGCCGGTGAAACGGAAGGTCGACTCGTCGGGGCGATAGCCCATCCGGTCGAGGAACTCGGGCAGCGTGATGGTCTCGACGCCCAGGTTGGCCGCCTCTCTGCTCATCTTTTGGAAGCCGTCTCGATAGAAGGCCTTGCTGGGCTGGTCGGGCGACTCGCCGAGCACGAGGTAGCGGGTCTGGACGGTCATCTCGCCGTCGGTCTCGCCGTCTTCCTCCAGGGAGGAATCGACAACGCCGCCGTTGATCGCGATCAGGTCCTTCGCCCGTTGGAGATCGCTGAGCCCGTCGCCATTGACGTCGATCAAGCCCGTGAGGGCGAAGCGGAGTTGCTTGCCACGCTGCCAGACTTGGCTGTAGATGCGGTCGCCTGGGATGATGGGATCGCTGGGATTATCGGAGGTGATCTTCACCTCGGCGAGGTGGTCGTCGATCACGCGAACGACTTCGAGGCTCCCCTTGCGGTCGGCCTTGCCGGCGTCGCTGAGGCCCGAGTCGAAGACGCTGAACGTCACTTGCCGGCGGAGCTCATCGGACTTGCCCAGGTCGATCCAGGCGGTTTGGGTCGCTTGGTTGACGTACGTGATTTGGCCGTCGGCGACCTCGGAGGTCGGGTCGCCGGTGCGGCGTTCGGCCAGGAGGGTCTGCTTGGATCGATCGCTCTTCCGCAGGTCGTCCTCGGCGGTCTCTTTGGCGGCGTTCGCGGCGGCGAGCTTCTCTTCGAAGTCCTTCTCGCTGCGGGCGATCTGCTGCGTCAGAGCCTTGCGTGTCTGCTCGAGCCGGGCGACCGCTTCCTCAAACTTGGTCTTCTCCGCCGCGAGGTCGCGTTTCGCTTTGTCGGCTTCTTTCTTCTGAGCCTCGAACTGCTTGGTCCACTCGGCTTTGAGGGCGATCAGGTCTTGCTGGAGCTTCTTGACCTGCTTCTTCGCTTCGTTCTCTTGCTGAGCGATCTTGCTGTTCTCGGTGTAGATGTAGTCGAGAACGGTGCGGTAGGTCTGCGTGCCTTCCTCGAAGGTCCCCATGAACTGGGACTTGTCTTTGTCGTATTGCTCCTGCACCTCGTTGAAGGGGGTGCCGGGCGGTAGGCCGATAATCTCGGTCATCTTCTCCGCCTCTTGGACACGCTGCCGAGCGTTGTTGTCGGCGGTGTTCTTCTGCGTCGTCATCTCCGCCAGACTGGCGCGTGCTTTGTTGCCCTCGGACCAAGTCAGGTAAGCGACGATGCACATCACCAAGAACAGAGTCGCCAAGATGCTGACGACGATCGTCTGGGTTTGGTCCTTACTAGCGGCCATGCGTGGTCCTGCGTGCGCGGGCGGGCGATATAGCGAGCGGATCGGCTCAGCGATTGGAGGCGGCTCGCGGTTCCGGGGCGGCGAGCCGAGCGACTGAGCAGATTAGGGGTTCTGGAGCGAGCAAACTATCAGTTTCAACCAGTTGGACCGTCCACGCAAGCAAGTCGGTGCTTGCTTGGCTGGCCGGTCTCCCGCTGGTCGCGGGGGTGCCTCTCCTCGGCCATGCCGGTGCGGCGGTGGTCCACGGAGCCTAAGTCGAAACTAGTTAGGGGATTAGCGCGTGTCAACGAACGGGTTAGAGTCGGCCATCGCAGGCCGCAAAACGCGTTCCGATGCCCCGGATTGGCCGATTTGGTTCCGATGGTTCGGGTCATCCCGCCTGGGCAGGCGTCCCGAGCGTGGCGGGCGTTGCCTTTTGTGGCCGGATGTTGCCTTTCTCCGACAGCCCGACGCCCCTCAGCCCTGCGGCCCCAACCTTGTCTGATACGCTGCCCGCCGGCTCGACGGTGTATGTCGTCGACGCCCATTCGCTCATCTTCCAGGTGTTTCACGCCATCCCGGAGATGACCAGCCCGCGTGGCGAGCCAGTGAATGCGGTCTTCGGGTTCACGAAAGACCTGCTGAAACTGATCGAGGAGAAGCGGCCGGATGCCCTGATCTGCGCGTTCGACCCGCCCGGCGACACGTTCCGCCACGAGCTGTACCCGGTCTACAAGGGCGAGCGGGGCGAGATGCCGGGCGAGCTGCGCAGCCAGTTCCCGATGATCCAGCGGGTCGTCGAGGCGCTCGGCATCCCGATCTACTCGGTCCCGACCTTCGAGGCCGACGACGTGCTGGCGACGGTCGCCCGCCTGTGCGACGAGGCCCAACTGCACTGCCGGCTGGTGACCGGCGACAAGGACTGCCGCCAACTGATCACCGACCATGTGGCGGTTTACAACATCCGCAAAGACCAGCACTACGACGCGGTCGCCCTGATGGCCGATTGGGGCGTCCGGCCGGAGCAGGTGGTCGATTTCCAGGCTCTGGTCGGCGACAAGGTCGACAACGTGCCGGGCGTGCCGCTGATCGGGCCGAAGATCGCCAAGGAGCTGCTGGAGACTTACGGCACGCTCGAAGCGGTGCTCGACAACGCGGAGCAGGTGAAGGGGGCCAAGCGGAAGCAGAACCTGATGGAGGGCCGCGAGATGGCCCTCCTCTCGCAGAAGCTGGTCCGGCTCGACCAGCAGATGCCGATCGAAATCGATTGGCAGGCCGCGCGGGTTGGCGAATACGACCACGAAACCCTGGCGGAGTTGATGGCCGATTTCGGCTTCCGCAGCCTCGCCCAACGGGCGGCGGCCCTGGGCGAAGGGGGCGGACTGCCCGAGCCGAGCGATTGGGAAGTCGACTACAAGCTCGTCGATACGCCCGAGGCGCTCGATGAGCTGGCGAAGCAGCTCGCCGAGTGCGAAACGATCTGTGTCGACACGGAGACCACGTCGGTCAATCAACGCGAGGCGGAGCTGGTCGGCATCGCCGTGGCCTGGGCCGAGGGCGAGGCTGCCTATGTCCCGGTCCGCGGGCCGGCGGGTGACAAGGTGCTGCCCGTCGCCGACGTGTTGGCGAAGCTTGGCCCGATCCTCGATGACGCGTCGATCGAGAAGATCGGCCAGAACCTCAAGTACGACGCCGTCGTGCTCCGCGGGGCCGGTGTCACGCTCCGCGGCGTGGCGTTCGACACGATGATCGCCAGCTACTTGCTGGACGCCGGCGAACGGACGCACAACCTCGACGTGCTCGCCGAACGCTACCTGGGGCACCAGACGACTAAGATCAGCGAGCTGATCGGCAAGGGGAAGAACCAGAAGCGGATGGACGAGGCCCCGGTCGCCGCGGTGGGGTCCTACGCCGGCGAGGATGTCGATGTGCCGATTCGGCTGTGGCCGCTCCTGCACGATCGGCTCGACCAACAAGGCCTGCTCTCGCTATCGGACGACCTTGAAACGCCGCTGATCGAGGTCCTGGCGGAGATGGAATGGAACGGCGTCCGGGTCGATACCGACCGCCTCGCCGAGTTGAGCAAGGACTTCGGCGACAAGCTCCAAGCCCTCGCCGAGGAGATCGAGGAGATCGTCGGTCACCCGTTCAACCTGGCTTCGCCGAAGCAACTCGCCGAGGTGTTGTTCCAAGAGCTGCGGCTGCCGGTCATCAAGAAGACCAAGACCGGCCCGTCGACCGACGCCAGCGTGCTGGAGCAGTTGGCCCAGCAGCATCCGTTGCCGGCGTTGATCGTCGAGCATCGCCAGTACGCCAAGCTCCGTGGCACGTACGTCGACGCCCTGCCGGAACTGGTCCACGCCGAGACGGGCCGCGTGCATTGTTCGTTTAATCAGGTGGTCGCCGCGACCGGCCGGCTGAGTTGCAGCGACCCGAACCTGCAAAACATCCCGATCCGCACCGAAGAGGGACGCCAGATCCGCTCGGCGTTCACCGCGGGCAAGGAGGGCTGGAAGCTGTTGGCTGCCGATTACTCGCAGATCGAGCTGCGGGTGCTGGCCCACTTCTCCGAGGACGCGACCCTCTGCAAGGCGTTCGCCGAGGGTCAGGACATCCACACGCTGGTCGCCAGCCAGGTGAACGGCGTCGGGCTCGACGAGGTCACCAGCGAGATGCGTCGCGGGGCGAAGGCCGTGAACTTCGGCATCATCTACGGCCAGAGCGCGTTCGGCCTCGCCAAGAGCCTCGGCATCCCGCAGGACGAGGCCGCCCGCTTCATCGCCGAGTACTTCGCTCGTTACCCGGGCGTGGCCGACTTCATGCTCGACACGCTCGAAACGTGCAGCGAGCAAGGCTACGTCGAGACCCTCCTCGGCCGCCGCCGGGCCATCAGCGGCGTCCGCAAGCCGGGGCCGCCCAAGGGCTCGCTCTTCGACGACCGTCCGCAACCGATCCAGATGAACCTGCCAGAGCGGACCGCGGTCAATACGGTGATCCAAGGGACCGCGGCCGACCTGATCAAGCTGGCGATGCTCGCCGTCCACCGCCGGATGCAAGAGGCGGGTCTCCAAGCGAAGCTGATCCTCCAGATCCACGACGAACTGGTCTTCGATACGCCGGCAGAAGAGGTCGAGCAACTCACCGCTCTGGTGACCGAAGAGATGCAAAATGTCGCCGAGTTGCGGACGCCGTTGGCGGTGGATGTCGGCGTGGGTGAAAACTGGGCCGACTGCAAGTAAGGAGGCGGGCGTGGTTACCTTCGGCCTTACCGGCGGGATCGCCAGCGGTAAGTCGTTCGTCGCGGGCCTGTTGGCCGAGCGGGGAGCGGTCGTGCTCGATGCGGACCGGCACGGGCATACCGTGCTTGGCGAGCCCGAGGTGCGCGATGCCTTGGCAGAGCGGTGGGGCGATTCGGTGTTGGCGGAGGATGGCTCGCTGATCCGGTCGGCCATCGCCGAGCGGGTCTTTGGCGATAGCGAGCAAGCAGCCTCCGAGCGGCGTTTTTTGGAGGAACTGGTGCATCCCCGGGTGCGATCGCGACTCACGGCCGAACTGGCCGAGGCGAAAGAGCGGGGCGCCCCGGCGGCGGTGCTCGATATCCCGCTGCTTCTGGAGGCCGATTGGGCCGATGCCTGCGACGCGGTGCTCTTCGTCGATACGCCCCAGTCGACCCGGCAGCAGCGGGCGGCTGAGCGGGGCTGGTCGGCGGAGGAGTTGGCCAAGCGCGAGGCGGCCCAGACACCCCTCGCCGAGAAACGGGCCAAGGCCGATGCCGTCGTCCCGGGCGCCGACGAGGCCGCCGCGCGGGCCGCGATCGGGGCGATTTGGGGCGATTGGCTTGGGGGCGGACCGACCTCGGAGCTGCCGTAACCCCGTACGATGGGGGGCCGGCGGATTGGCCGGAATGGTTTTCGCTCAAATTGGCGAATGAACTCGCCGATTTTGCTACCATCGGGAGCAGGTGTTCGGCATACTGATGCCAACCATTGTTTTGCTCGGGCAAGATGTTTGAGCAAGCTGGCTGCAAGGCCGAGTTACCGAGACACCACCAACGGATCCCCTTCGTTCGTGGCCCTGCCCGCCCTTCCGTGGCGACCCACTCCTATTCACGATTCCCTCCGCACACTCCGTCCTAGTCTAGGCCGTCTCCTAAATCCTGGTCGTTCCAGCCCCGGTCCTCCGGGCGCCGACTAACGGCACAACACCCCGACGGCCTTCGCACTCGCGACGGGCATCCCCCTCAGTTCACCGCGTAGACCCTCGTTTCTCCGTCCGCAATGGATGGCTGAAAGCGTCTCCTCACGCCTGCGCGGTCTGGAGCTACTTGTCATGGCTGATAACGACCAAGAGTCCCGTTCGGACAACAACCCGACCTCCTCCGGCGCCGGGCGGGCTCCGCTGCGGGGCATGCGTAACCGCACCGGGGGCGGACCCTCCGGCACGGGCGGGCCGCACATGCGGCGGCACTCGCGTCCGGCACCGCCGAGCGAGAAGATCGATCAGGACCTGCTCCGCAAGCTGGACCGGGAAGAGCCGTTGTCGATCGCCGAAGAGCTCGACAAGGCGGCCGAACGGGTCCGTCGCAGCGGCGGCGCCATCGCCAAGGCGACCGAGCCGGACCAGAACGTCCATATCGCCGACCTCCAGCAGCGGACCACGCAGGAGTTGATGGAGATCTGCGAGACCGAGGGCGTCGAGAACGCTGTTGGGCTCAAGAAGCAGGACCTGATCTTCCGCATCCTCAAGCAGCGGGTGAAGCTCGAGGGGATGATGGTCGGGCGCGGAACGCTCGAGATCCTGCCAGACGGCTTCGGCTTCCTCCGCAGCCCGGATTACCACTATCTCTCGTGCCCGGACGATATCTACGTCTCGCCGAGCCAGATCCGCCGCTTCAACCTCCGCAACGGCAACACGGTGACCGGCACCATCCGCCCGCCGAAGGAGAACGAGCGGTACTTCGCCTTGCTGCGGGTTGAATCGATCAACGGCGAGGACCCGAACAAGCTCACCAAGAAGATCCCGTACGATGACCTGACGGCGATCCACCCGGATGCTCGCATCACGATGGAGACCACGCCCGAAGAGACCGCCATGCGGGTGGTCGACCTGATCGTTCCGATCGGCTTCGGGCAGCGTGGCCTGATCGTCAGCCCGCCGCGTGCCGGCAAGACGGTCCTCATGCAGAAGATGGCGAAGAGCGTCCTCAAGAACTACCCGGACGCGTATGTGATGATGCTGCTCATCGACGAGCGGCCCGAAGAAGTGACCGATATGGAGCGGGAGGTCAAAGGCCCGAACTGCGAGGTCATCAGCAGCACCTTCGACGAGCCGGCCAGCCGCCACGTGCAGGTGTCGGAGATGGTCATCGAGAAGGCGAAGCGGATGGTCGAGTACGGCAAGGATGTCGTGATCTTCCTCGACTCGGTCACCCGGCTCGCCAGGGCCTGGAACTCCGAGTGCCCGCCGAGCGGCAAGGTCCTCTCCGGCGGCCTCGACGCCAACGCGATGCAGCGTCCGAAGCGTTTCTTTGGGTCGGCACGCAAGGTCGAAGAGGGCGGCTCGCTAACGATCATCGCGACGGCCTTGATCGATACCGGCAGCCGGATGGACGAGGTCATCTTCGAGGAGTTCAAGGGGACCGGCAACCAAGAGATCTTCCTCGACCGCAAGCTGGTCGATAAGCGGATCTGGCCGGCCATCGACATCGACCGCAGCGGCACCCGCCGCGAAGAGATGCTGATGGACCCCGAAGAGCACCGCCGCGTGAACGTGCTCCGCCGCGTGCTGAGCGAGATGAGCGCGCCCGACGCCATGGACCTGCTGACGACGCGCCTGAACAAGACGAAGTCGAACGCCGAGTTCTTGATGAGCCTGAAGGATTGAGCAATCCTAAGGTGCTGCCATGCCGACGGTTTATATCGAGACTTCCATTGTCGGCTACCTCACGGCTCGGTCGAAAGATGCGATCGTCTTCCAAGCGAGACAGCAGTTGACGCGGCGATGGTGGGATCGCTTCCGGGCAGACTACGATCTGTTCATCAGCCAGCTTGTCTTGGACGAAGCGGCGGCCGGTGACCCGACTGCCGCCCAAGAAAGACTGCAACTGCTTCAGGGCATGCCGTTGCTCGACATTCTCAACCCGGATGTCGCCACGCTCGCCAGGGGGCTTCTGGATAAGCACCTTCTGCCAGACAAAGCAGCCGCTGATGCCTATCATGTTGCTGTGGCCGCGGCGTATCGAATCGATTACCTCCTGACTTGGAATTGCAAGCACATCGCGAATGCGACGCTCTTACCACGCGTCTATCGATCGATCCGAGAAGCAGGTTTCGAACCGCCGCTAATCGTTACTCCCGAGGAGTTTTCGGATGCCTGATAACTTCCAAGACCCAGTCGTCGATCAATTGCATCGCCTGCGCGTTGACATGTTGGCTGACGCCGGAAACGATCCGGCTAAGCTGCTTGAGCAAGCGGGTGAACGGCAGAATCATTCGGAGCACCCGGTGATTAGTGCTCCGCCCTTGTCTGCGTCGTTGCCTTCTACCCGCTGAGTTTTGCCAGTGCCTACCACGATCTCCGCCGATCCCGCTGCGGCTTCCAGCGAACGTTACGCCGTCATTGTTTCCGAGTGGAACAAGACGGTCACCGGCAAGCTCGCCGACGGGGCGGTGCTGACCCTCACCGAGGCCGGCGTGGCGGACGACTCGATCGATCTGGTCTGGGTCCCCGGAGCGTGGGAGATCCCGGTCGTTACGCAGCGATTGGCTGACACCTGCCGGTACGCGGCGATCATCACGCTCGGGGCCGTCATCAAGGGCGAAACCGCCCACGACCATTGGATCAACCACGGTGTGACCGACGCCCTCATGCGGATCGGCACGGAGCACAGCCTGCCGGTGCTCTTCGGCGTGCTGATGTGCGACACGCTTGAGCAAGCCCTCAGCCGGGCCGGTGGCAGCGTCGGCAACAAGGGCTCCGAGTGTGCCGAGGCGGCCCTTCGGATGGCCGCGTTGCTCAAGGCACTTCCCACCTCCTAGTTTCCCGGCGACCCTTGGCGCTCTTGGCGTCTTGGCGGTTATCTATTGGTAACCGTTCCGCCCCTGAGCTTGTCAGCATGATCCTCCGTCGCCGCGCCCGCGAAGTCGCCCTGCAGATCCTCTTTGAGGACGATACGAATCCGCGCGAGACGGCGGGCGAGTTGCAGGAGTTCCTCAAGGGCCGCCTGAAGAACCCGGACGGCCAAGAGTTTGCCCTCCGCCTAATCCTCGGCGTGCGGCAGAACCGTGAGGCGATCGACGAGAAGCTCACCGAGATTGCCCAGAATTGGAGCCTCAAGCGGATGGCCGGTGCCGAGCGCAATATCCTGCGGCTCGGGGCGTACGAGGCGATGCACACCGAAACCCCCTTCGCTGTGGCGGTGAACGAAGCGGTCGAACTCGCCAAACGCTTCGGCAGTGCCCAGTCTGGCGGGTTCGTGAACGGGATCCTCGACAAGCTGCCCCGCGACGCGGCCGAGGCTTGAGGTCCGACCTAATCGTCAAGAGAATAGGGCCGACGCCAGCCGCCTTGGCTGCCAATCGCCTAAAGCCTCCAGCCTCCAGTCTGCCTACGTGGGTTTCTTCAGCCGCATTAAAGCCGGTCTCAAAAAGACCGGGTCGGTCCTCAATACGGACATCCGCGACCTCTTCAAGAGCGAGGGGCGGCTCATCGACGAGGCGTTCCTGGAGGAGATCCGCGGGATCCTCTTCCGGACCGATATGGGGTACGACTCGACCGAGGCACTCGTTTCGGAGATCGGCACCAAGCTACGCGGCCGTGTCGTGCAGCTCGAAGAGGTCGTCGAGGTGCTCAAGACGAAGCTGAAGGAGTTGATGCACCAGCCCGCCTCGCCGATCGAGTACGCCGCCAGCGGGCCGACGATCGTCATGGTCTGTGGCGTGAACGGCGCGGGCAAGACGACCTCGATTGCCAAGCTCGCCAGCCAATTCAAGAGCGAGGGGAAGAGCGTTCTGCTCGGGGCGGGCGATACGTTCCGCGCCGCGGCGGTCGAGCAGCTGACTATCTGGGCCGATCGCTTGGGCGCGGAGATCGTCACGGCTCCGCAGGGCACCCACCCGGCGACCGTCGGCTATCAGACGGTTGAGAAGGCCGTGGCCGATAAGTTCGATGTGGCGATCGTCGATACGGCGGGGCGGCTGCAGACCCAATCTGACCTGATGGCCGAGCTGACGAAGATCCGCGGCGCGATCAGCAAACCACTCCCCGAAGCCCCGCACGAGGTCCTGCTGGTCCTCGACGCAACGACCGGCCAGAACGGCGTCAGCCAAGCGAGCAAGTTCGCCGAGGTCGCCGGCTGCACGGGGATCGTGCTGGCCAAGCTCGACGGGACGGCCAAGGGGGGCGTGGTGGTCTCGATCCGCCAGCAGATGGGCCTGCCGGTCAAATACGTTGGCCTGGGCGAGGGGCACGAAGACCTGGCGCCGTTCAATCCAGACGAGTTCGTCGAGGCGCTCTTCGCCGACGTTTTGACTGCCGGCGGCTGAGCCGGCCGCAAAGTTTGCCCAGCCAGCACCCCTGTTGCTAGCAACAGGGGTTCTCAGCGTGGGGCCAAGAAACTTGATTCATGCCGGTCTGTTGTTGGCGATCGCTCGCCACACAGGGCGATGTCAGTGCTAGCTATCGGGTGCACCGTCGGTTGGTGCGTCCCCGTCCTCCCGCCGTCGCTAGCCGACACCCGCTCCCAAGGAGCCCCTCCGCATGAAGTACCAAGTCTTTGCCGCCGGTTTCGCGTCGTTCGCGTTGGCCGGCACCGCGATGGCCGATCAGGTCACGCAACCCGCCTCGGTCGCTCCGGCCGATTTCAAGTACGACAGCTACTACTCGCAGCCGGCCGGCTCGCTGCCCGCCGTCCGCAGCGAGGTGCCACCCGTGCCGTCGGCACCCGGGGCGAGCCCGACGACCAGCGGCGTGGCCCACGCCGAGCCCGCCGCCTTCCTGCCGCCGGTCGACTGTGCCGCCGGGAGTTGCGGCGATGCCTGCTGTGGCGACACTTGCGGCTGCGGCAGCACCTGCTCGCTTTTTGGCGACTGTTGCTTGGGTGACCCCTGGACCCTTCAGGGAGAACTCGACCCGTGCGGCTGCGACGCTATCACCTACGGCGGTTGGGCCCAATTCGGCTACCACTCGGACAACGCCCGCTTGTCGCGTGTCGACAACGACGGCCTCGCCTTCAATGACAACGACGACCGCCTCAACGCGCACCAACTCTGGTTCTTCGCCGAGAAGGTCGCCGACGGTTCGTGCGGGATCGACTACGGCTTCCGCGCCGACATCATGTACGGCACCGACGCCTCAGCGACCCAAGCCTTCGGCAACAACCCGGGCGCCTACGACTTCCAGAATGGCTGGGACCAGGGCGGCGGCTACGGTTGGGCGATGCCGCAGCTCTATGGCGAAGTCGCTTACGGCGATTGGAGTGTCATCGCGGGTCACTTCTACACGCTGATCGGGTACGAGGTGGTGACCGCCCCGGACAACTTCTTCTACAGCCACGCGTTGACCATGTTCAACAGCGAGCCGTTCACCCACACGGGTGCCCTGGCGACCTACAGCGGCTTCGAGAACGTTGAGTTTTACGCCGGCTGGACCGCGGGTTGGGACACCGGTTTCGACGCCCGCTTCGATGGCAGCAGTTGGTTGGGTGGTTTCAGTGCCAACCTGACGGACGACGTTGCCTTCACCTACATCTCGACCGCCGGCAACTTCGGTGCTCGTTCGCAGGGCGGAAACGGCTACAGCCACTCGCTCGTGTTGGACGTGGCCATCAGCGACGACGTCAATTACGTCTTCCAGAGCGATCTGGTCGCGATCGACGATCAGAACGGCACGGTCACGGCGAACGACCAAGTCGGCATCAACCAGTACGTCTTCTACACGATCAACGACTGCCTCGCCGCCGGGGCACGCTTGGAGTGGTGGAAGTCGGACGGGTTCAACTACAACGAAATGACGTTCGGCCTGAACTACCGACCGCACGCCAACGTGGTGTTGCGTCCCGAGGTTCGCTACGACTGGACCGACTCGGACCTGGCCGCGGCCAACGCCGGATTCGCCAACGAGAGCGAGTACGACAACGTGTCGTTCGGTATCGACGCGATCTTCACCTTCTGATTGCCAGCGACGGGAAGCGATTTGTGCGACTGATCACCGCGGGCCATCTTCGGATGGCTCGCGGTTTTTTTCATGCGCCCTTCCCTTCTTTCAAGCGAAAACCATCGGGCAGCAGCTCGGCTAGGGCGGCATCCTTTGTCGCTTGGCCGCTCTCGCTATCGACAAGCAGCACGCGGCACTCGTGGCCGAACTCGTACAAGAACTGACGGCACGCCCCGCAGGGCGAGGCGGCGCCGGGCGTGGCGACGGCCACGGCGACAATCTGCTTGGCACCCGCCGAGATCATCGCGCCCGCGGCGATCCGCTCGGCACAGATCGTGAGCCCGTACGAGCTGTTCTCAACGTTCACGCCGCCGAAGATTCGGCCGTCTTCGGCAAGGATCGCCGCACCGACATGGAACCCCGAGAACGGGGCGTAGGCGTTCTCTCGCACGGAGAGGGCCGTCTCGACAAGCTCGGCGCGTTGGGAATCGGTAAGGCTGTTCATGCCCGCAGCCTAGCCATCAACGACGCGTCAGTCGATGCGATCTAGGATCAGCGGCGTCTCCGCCGGCGCCTCGTCGGCGATTCCGATCGCGTTGGCCGTGAGGTTTTCGGCGGCTTCCCGCCCCTGGTTGCCAGCAAAGAGCCGGACGATCGGTTGGCCTGCCTCGACGCGGTCCCCGAGGCGGACCAGCATCTCGAGGCCGACCGCGGGGTCGATCGGGTCGCCCTGCTTCTTCCGCCCGCCGCCCATCTCGATGACGGCGTAGCCGAGGGCTTCGGTATCGATCGAGGCGATGTGGCCACTCTGCGGCGTGGTCACGATGGCCTCGCCGGCACGCGGCCGCGGGGCCTCGAGGTCGCCGCCTTGGACGCGGACCATCTCGGCGAGCTTCTCACGGGCGGTGCCGTTGTCGAGGGTCGCCGCGATCTTCGTGCGACCCTCTTCAATCGAGGGAGTAACGCCAGCCAGCGTCAGGGCTTCCGCCCCTTGTTCGACGACCAAGGCCCTCAGATCATCCGGCCCGCCACCTTCGACGCAAGCGACCGATTCGTCGATCTCCACGGCGTTGCCCGCCAAGCGGCCGAGCGGCTGGTTCATGTCGGTCACGAGGGCTGCGGTTGCCACGCCCATCCGCTTGCCGGTGTCGACGAGCGATCGGGCCAAGGCGTTCGCGTGCTCGCGTGTCTTCATGAACGCGCCGCTGCCGCACTTCACATCGAGGATCAAAGCGTCGAGACCCTCGGCCAGCTTCTTGCTCATGATGCTGGCGGTGATCAGCGGGATGCTGGGCACCGTGCCGGTCACGTCACGCAGGGCGTAGAGCTTGCGGTCGGCGGGGACCAGCTTTGGCGAAGCACTGCAAATGACGCAGCCGACCTCATCGGCGAGGCGTTGCGCTTCGGCTAGGTCATAATCGACTCGGAAGCCGTGGATCGCTTCGAGCTTATCGAGCGTGCCGCCGGTTGCCCCGAGGCCGCGGCCCGAAATCATCGGCACGCGCACGCCACAGCAGGCCAGGGCCGGTGCGAGCGGGATCGAGACCTTGTCGCCGATGCCGCCGGAAGAGTGCTTATCGACGTTTGGCGGGCCGCCTTCGGGGGAGCCGGCGAAGACCTCGCCTGAGTTGAGCATCGCCTCGGTTAGGGCGGCCGTCTCGGCGGTGGTCATCCCGCGGATAAAGACCGCCATCGCCCAGGCCGACATCTGCTCGTCGGGCACCCCGCCGGCGGCGTAGTCGGCGATCAGCTCGGCAATCTCGGCGGTGGCCAATTCGGCCCCGTCACGCTTGTTGGCGATGAGTTGAGCGACGTTCATGTTGACTCTTTGACGACGGCTTCCACGATCGCCCGCAGCTTTTCGCCCGCCGAGGCGGCGGCCACGACGACTTCGTCGTGGGTCGTCTCGCTGAGTTGGTCCGGCGAGCAGGCGTTCGTGATGGTTGAGAGCCCGAGGACACGGATCCCCGTGTGCTGGGCGGCGATCACCTCGGGGACGGTCGACATGCCGGCCGCGTCGCCGCCAAGGCGGCGGGCCATGCGATACTCGGCACGGGTTTCGTAGGTTGGCCCCAGCATGCCGACGTACACACCACGCGGGCAGGGGAAGCTTTGCTCCCAGGCCGTTCGCTCGGCGAGGGCCATCAACTCGCGATCGTACGGGGCTGACATATCGGGGAAGCGTGGCCCGAGCCGCTCATCGTTCACGCCGACCAGCGGGTTCTTGAACATGAAGTTGATGTGATCCTCGATCAGCATCACATCGCCGACCGCGTAGTGGGGGTTTAGCCCGCCGGCGGCATTCGAGACGATCAGCGTCTCGACGCCCAACCGCTTGAGAACCCAAACTGGGAAGGCCGCTTGCTGTGCCGACCAACCCTCGTAGAGATGGAAGCGGCCCTGCAAAGCCACGATCGGTTTGCCGGTCTCCCTAAGCGTGCCGACCATCAGCCGCCCCGCATGCCCCTCGGCGGTCGAACGCGGGAAGTGCGGCAGGTCCGCGTAGGGCAGGGCGGTGGCGTCGTCGATCCGATCGGCCAAGGCGCCAAGGCCTGACCCCAATACCACGCCGACCTTCGGTTGCACCGAACCAATGGCCGATTGAATCGCAGCGACCGCTTCGTTGATTTGATCGTTAAGGTTTTCCACGATCTACCGCAAGTTAAGGAACCAGCGAGCCACGGAGAGCATCGAGGGAAAGCCGGAGTGTTTTCTCCGTGTCCCTTGGGGCTCCGCGGTTAGCCTTTCCGAGACGCTTCGTGGTCAAGGATGCCTTCGACCATCATCCGCAGCTTCGGCTCGGCCGAGTTAGCGATGCGGATGATCTCTTCGACCTCGGCCACCTCGAGCGCGTCCGGCAGGCACATATCGGTGACCACCGCCATGCCGAAGGTTCGCAAGCCACAATGCACGGCGGTGATGACCTCGGGCACCGTCGACATGCCGACCACGTCGGCGCCGATCGCCCGCAGGAAGCGGTATTCGGCTCGGGTTTCAAGGCACGGGCCGAGCACGGCGACCGACACGCCACGGTGGACGACGAAGTCCTTGCGGCGGGCGATTGCTTGGCCCTCGTCGAGCAACTCGAAGTTGTACGGCTGCGACATATCGGGGAAACGCGGCCCGAGGCGGTCGTCGTTCACGCCGACCAGCGGGTTGTCGCCCAGCAGGTTGATGTGATCATCAATCAGCATGACATCGCCCGGGTTGTAAGCCGGGTTCATGCCTCCGACCGCCTGCGAGACGATGAACAGCTCGGCTCCCAGGGCCTTCATGACCCGCACCGGCAGGGTGATCTGGCTGAGCGGGTAGCCCTCGTAGGCGTGCATCCGGCCTTCCATGACCATGACCGGCAGGCCGCGGAGCTTGCCGAAGACCAGACGCCCCCGGTGGCTCGTGGCGGTCGAGACCGGGAAGTGCGGGATGTCGGCGTAGTCGAGTGTCGCCTCGACTTTGACGTTCTCGGCGAAGTTGCCGAGGCCGGTGCCCAGGATGATGCCGGCGTGGGGCGTCGTGTCCCAAACGCTCTTGATCTTGGAGACGGCTTCTTGGATCTGGTCGTAGAGGTGGAGCATCGCGATTTCTTGGCAGGGATGGCAGGATCAGCGGCAGCTAGGGACTAGGCGTCTGGAAGCGGAGCCTCCCTCCATCCCGTCCGTCTCGCGATCCGGTTGGAATTCAATAAGAGTCGCCCGAGGCGCCGCTCGCGATCGCTTCGGTCGCACTGGTGCCCAGGCGGGTCGCGCCGGCTTCGACCATGCGGACGGCGTCTTCGTAGCTGCGGATGCCGCCTGACGCTTTGACTTGGACGTCGAGGTGGGAGCAGCCCCGCATCAGCTTGATGTCTTCGACAGTCGCGCCGGTCGATAGGAGTGAGCCGTCTTCGCCTTTGATGAACCCGAAGCCGGTCGAGGTCTTCACGAAGGCGGCCCCGGCAGCTTGGCTCAGCTCGCAGAGCTTCCGCTTGTGGTCGTCGCTCGGCATCAGCCCGGTCTCGAAGATCACCTTCGTGATCGCTCCGGCGCTACGTGCGGCGCTGACCACCGCGGCGATGTCTTCGCCAACCGCGTCCCACTCGCCCGCGAGGGCTTGGCCGACGTTGACGACCATGTCGACCTCGGTCGCCCCGTCTTTGCAGGCGGTGAGCGTCTCGGCGACCTTCGCCGTGGTGCTTGTCCCGCCATGCGGGAAACCGATCACCGTGCTGGCCGCCACGGGTGAGCCGTCGAGCAACTCGGCGGCGAGTGCCAAGTGACAGGGCTTCACGCAGATGCTGGCGATCTCCAGCCGGCGGGCCATCTCGCAGGCACTCCGCACGTCGTCGGAGGTCTGCGTTGGGTGAAGGACGGCGTGGTCAATTAGCGATACGACTTCGGTCATGATCGCGATGATACGAAGTCACGCGGCGTTCGGATAGGACTTTGAGAGATGTCTCGTTAGGGCTGGTACTCGGGCAGTTCCAGATCCACCACCACGGGGAAATGATCCGAGGTGTCGAGCGCTACGGTGTGGCTGATGAAGGCCCGCTTGACGTACGGCTCAAGCGGTTTCGGCAACAGGATGTGATCGATCATCGTGAAGACGTCGTCGCCATCGGCGGCACCGTTTTCGTTCCAATCCCAGTGCGACGTGTAGCGATCGGCCTGACGGGGCATCCACTTTGCCGCGTTAACCAGTTCCTCGCCCGGCTGCTGCGGGTCGTAGTCCTTGATCCGTTTGACGATGCCGGTGATCGTGTCACGGCTCTCGTCCGGGTCCGGGTAATCGGGGTCGTAATCGTTCAGGTCGCCCAGCACGAGCGGTAGGTAGCCCCGGCGGACGATCTCGCCGTTGATCGCCCGGCGGACGAGCTTGGTCTCGGCGGTCCGCTTGGCGTTGGAGTACTCGTCGGAGGGGTTCGACTTGAGGTGCAAGCCGAAGAAGCCGAGCTTCCAGCCGTTGACCTCGAGGAAGTACATCGAGTTGCGAGAGAGCGAGGTCCCGCCCTTCTTCGGCTTGCCGTCCCAGCCGGTGAAGTCGAAGGCTTGGCTCCAGGTTGGGTCGCCCTTCCGGGAGTAGATCGTGCGGATCGTTTCGCCATCGACCTCGCTGAGCGGGATCCGAGTGATCACGCCCACATCCATGCCGCTGAACGAGTCGTTCGATTCGACGTGGTACCCTCGGTAATCGTCCATCCCCTTCTCGGCGAGGATCTCGACGAGTCGATCAACCGCCTCTTTGCTGGTCACCTCGACCAGATTCAAGATATCGGGCGAGAGGGTCTCAATGACCGCGGCGACCCGCTCTAGGTGGGCGTTGCGGGCGTGGTCGAAGCGGAACTTCTGCAACTGCCCGGCCCGGACCCGCGGGGCGGTGAGTATCTCCGCGTTGAAAGTGACGATCCTTAGCGGGACGGTCGACTGCTGGGCCGAGCCCAGGCTGGCTAGTAATAGCGATGCCGACAAAACGGCGGCAACACGGCACAGGTGCATAACAGGCTCAGCGGGGAGAATTAACGCGGGCTAGTACCCGGTCGTGGTGGGATGTATGAGCCTCCCACTATAGTCCGAGCCGCTGTGCTACCTGCGGGTTAATCGGCTCGATATCCGCTCCGCCATCACGCGAGCCCATGGCCCGCCAGACGCCGAGTTCGATGTCTTGGTTGATCGCTTCGACGTGTCCATCGGCGAAGCAGACATTGACAACGCCGCCGAGGTGCTCGCTGCGAGCACTCACCATCGCGTGTTCCCAAGGGCGGTCGCTGATGAAGGAATTGCCACAATCCATCCACCTGCTGTTGGGGGGCCCGACGTGGTTGTACATGGTGCCGAAGTAGGCAGCGATCGGCCAGCCGTTCGTGAACTCGCGGTTCCCGTCCTGGTTCAAGCGACCGAACCCGTTGAAGGTGAAGTCGTCTTGAGTTTCAAGGTTTACGCCGGCGCAACCAAGGAGCATGGTGTCGGCGCTGAGGTTGGCAAACTGCTGTGACCCTCGCGAGCTGCGACGCATCGAGGTGATGAAACCCTGGCCTCCTTGCTCGGCGTTCCCCTTGGTTCGCTCGGACCACATCGCGGTTTTTGAGACACCGTCGGTAAACTTTCCGGGAGAGAGGCCTTTACCGATCGAGAAGGCACCATTTCCGCCAGAGGTCACGTTAGCAATCGTCGGGTGTTTGACGTTGGGGTCTGAGCCATCCGATCCGGCATAGGGAGTGGCCCCGCCAAAGTTGTAGACGTAATTGTTCTCCGAGATCCCCGTTCCGACATTCGGATCCGAAGGGCACAAGAAGATGCCCGCCGCCGCGCTGTAGGCTTCGTAGCTCGGATTGACCGGGGTTCCGTTCTCGGTCATGAGCGGGGTGTTCGGTGCGTCGAAGTCGATTAGATCGTAGATGTTTTGCTCTTCCATGTAGCCAAGGATTCGCACATGAACCGAATAGGTGTCGGTCTTGTCTCCCGGCGCCACCCCGTTGTAGCTCGAGCCGCTGCTGAGCGAACCGCCCGATGACCAATCGGGCCAGCCACGGCCGATTGGGAAGACGCCGTTAGCGCTCTCCGAGTTGGCACATCCCAACCCGAGCTGCTTGATCTTGTTGACGCAACTGATCTTCCGGGCCGATTCCCGAGCGGCTTGGACCGCCGGCAATAAGAGGGCGACGAGGATGCCGATGATCGCGATCACGACGAGCAGTTCAACCAGGGTGAATCCGCGTGGCCCCGTCGGTGAGGTGGGAGTCGCTGAGGTAGGCATGGGTTCTCCGAGAATTTGCCTGTCGGTAGCTGATCCATGGGACGCACGGCGCAGGTGGGCAGCGCCTCGGTAGGGTCCCCTGGTTGGGGATGATAGCGGCCAGCCGGGGAGCGAGTCTAGCAAACGTTGCGTTATTCTCCGTTTCCTAATAACCAATTGCGCACCAGCGCGTTCTCGCATCGAGAAACTGATACACGCGGTGTGGCCGGTGATCAGTACTGGAAATGCTTGATCTCCTCGCCCTGCTCGTCGATGTCGCTGAGGGCGTCGATCCCGAGGTCGAGGTGGGCCTGCGCCCAGTCGCGGCTAACCGCGGCATCGCTGGCCGTGGTTTTCACCCCTTCGGGCGTGGTGGGCACGTCTGACACCAGCAGCAACGCGCCGCGGGCGATCTGGTTGGCATGGCCCACAATGAACAGCGTAGCGGTCTCCATATCGATGCCGATCGGTGAGTACGACTGGAGCTTCGCCCGGAAGGCCTCGTCGTGCTCCCAGACCCGGCGGTTCGTGGTGTAGATGACGCCCGTCCGGTAATCGAGGCCGCGATCGACCAGCTTCTGTGAGACGTACTTATGGAGCTTGAAGGAGGGGAGGGCGGGCACCAGCGGGTCGAGGTAGTCGTCCGACGTGCCTTCCCCGCGAATCGCTCCGATCGGCAAGATGAAGTGGCCGATCTCGGTCGAGTGCTTCAGCCCGCCGCACTTGCCGAGGAACAGCACGGCCTTGGGCCGGTGGGCCGTCAGCAGGTCCATGACGGTCGCGGCGTTCGGCGAGCCGATGCCGAAGTTGATGATCGTTAGGCCATCGGCGTTGGTGGCAGCCTGCATCGGGCGGCCCTGGCCGTGGATCGTGCAACCGAAGCGGTCCGCGAACCGCTCGACGTAGTCGCCGAAGTTGGTCAGCAGGACATAGTCGCCGAACTCATCGATCGGCATGCCGGTGTAGCGGGTAAGCCAATCGTGGGCGATCGATTCTTTCGTGAGCGACATGGCGTGCTTTGGAGGGATGCGAGATTCACGCAAAGTAAGGCGTTTTCGCGTTCGTCAGCAAGCTCAACCGAGAAATCTTCGCGGATCGGGAATAATCGGCGACACCCCGACGCCGCGGCTGGGGTTAGTTTAGTTAGAGCCGGACAAACCGCTCACCGCCCGCCGGTCGAAGACGATCCGCGGCGGCTACTAATCTCCGATTGTCGAGACTCAAGGGAGACTGGCGACCATGGATGCGATTCCCCGCTACCGTTTGCTGCTGACCTTCGCGGCCTACGCCGGCCTGATCGGGCTGGCCTGTGCCCAACCGCCCGGCCCGCCCCGCGGCGGAC
>CAYGUP010000061.1:0-23634 GCA_964353155.1 uncultured Planctomycetaceae bacterium
AACTGCGAGCCACTCATCGCGACGCCGTCGCCGAGGTAGAGGATCGCTCGCCGGCGGTCGCCGTCGCGGCTGGCAAGCCGATCGGCGGCGGTTTCGATGGTCTGACGCATCGCCGAGGCACCCAGCGGCGTCACGGCACGGAGGCCGGCGAGGGCCTCGCTGATCTCGGGGCTGCCGGGAGCAACCGGCTCGTCGGTCAGCAACTTTGTATCGAGGTCAGCGGCGATCAGCTCCACGCGGTCCTGCGGGTGCAGGCTCGCGAGGCAAGCCTCGACCGCCGCGAGGGTGGTCTTGCGGAAGGGACCGACTTGGCTGGCGGAGGTATCGACCACGATGACCACGTCCATGCCCGAGGGCCGGGCTTGGTCCGCGATCGGGCCGAAGCTGGCGGCGAAATACCGCTGGCCTTCGGGCGAGTCGAAGACCCGCATCGCGATATCGTCGGCCGATACGTTCGTGGCGAACGCGGCCGCCAGGGCGACCGTCATCGTTCCGACGGTGAATCGACGCCCGAGTGTTTGCCGACGTGAAGAGATCATCATCTTGGGGGCTGCTCCGCTTGGGGAAAGCCTTTGCTGGGGCTCTGTCCGAAATCGTCCCACGAACGGCGTCGTTCGTGGGGTGCCTCGATTTGAATCTACTACGATTTGCTCTGTTTGGTCGTTGAACTCGGCGCGCAAACCGTTGCCGGCTGCGTATTTAGCCAAGAACCTCTATCTTATCCGGCTGTCAGACCCCCTTCCACCAGATTTCAGCCTTTTCGACTTGCCGGTCGGGCCGATTGTAGCGGTCGCGCTCCGGCGGTCCGCTTACGCGAGCCGCGCACCCGCCATCGGGGCGATCTACGATAAGCTAACCCCTCGGTTTTTCTGGCTTTTTGGCCCCACCAGCGATGCCCAGCCTGCTGCTAGCCGCCGCTACGATGCCCCTGTCAGCCGCAGGCGGACTGTCGATCGCGGTCGTTGTCGCGGTCTTCGTGGCCCTGATGGTCCGCCGCTCGACGCCGGTCGAGGTGCTCTTCGTCGGGGGATTGGTGGTGGTGACCCTCGGCGGGGCGATCTCGACCGAGAAAGCCCTGGCGGGCTTTTCTAGCGGCCCGGTCCTGCTGATCGGGGCCCTCTTCGCGGCGGCATCCGGCCTGCGGACGACCGGAGCCCTCGACTGGATCGGCGGGAAACTCCTCGGGCCGGCCAAGACCGAGCGGTCCGCCCTGCTGCGGCTGTCGCTGGTCGCCCCCACGTCGGCGTTCGTGCTCAACACGCCGCTAGTCGCCATGTTGGCCCCGGTGGTCATCGATTGGTGCCGCCAACGGAGCGTCTCACCCTCGCGGCTGATGATCCCGCTGAGCTACCTGACGATCCTCGGCGGCGTCTGCACCGTGATCGGCACGAGCACGACCCTGGTCTGCAACGCCCAAATCACCAAGGTCCGGGCCGCCCAGATGGCGAGCATGCCGGATGGGATACCGTCCGAGCAGAGTGAGGCGTTCTACTACCAAGCTCGGGAGATCGAGCTGTTGGAGATCGGCTATGTCGGCGTGCCGTTGGCCTTGCTCGGCATCGGTTACCTGATGTGGATCGCTCCGCGGTGGCTGCCCGATCGGGCCGACCTGATCGACGACCTCGGCGACAGCCGCCGGGAGTACTTGGTCGAGATGATGGTGCAGCCCGGCTGCGGCCTCATTGGCAAGACGGTCGAGCTCGCCGGCCTTCGACAACTCCCCGGGCTCTTCCTGATCGAGATCAGCCGCGGCCCCGAGGTCATCACGCCGGTCACGCCCGGCGACGTGATCCAAGCCCACGACCGGATGGTCTTCACCGGCGTGGTCGGGACGATCGCCGACCTCGAACGGATCCCCGGCCTCGTGCCGGCGGCCGACATCACTTACGAGTTCCGCCCCGCCGAGCGGACGAAGCGGCAACTCGCCGAGGCCGTGCTCTCACGCACCTCGCCGGTGATTGGCCGGACGGTTCGCGAGGCCAACTTCCGGCAGCGCTACAACTCGGCGATCGTCGCCGTGCACCGTGGCGGCGAGCGGCTCGGCACCAAGATCGGCGATATCAAGCTCCAGCCGGGCGACACGCTGCTGCTCCAGGCCCGCTCGGGTTTTGTCGAGACTTACCGCAACAGCCGCGACTTCTTCCTGGTCAGCGAGGTCGGCGGCTCGTCGGCTCGGCGTCACGATCGGGCGATCGTGGCCTCGGCGATCTTCCTCGGCCTCTTGGTCTGGCTGGTCGCGGCCGCGGTGAGCGTGGTCGATCCCAACGGGGCGATCGCCCCCACCTGGCTCTCACGCACGGCTCAACCGATCGCCGCCCTGGCCGCGGTTGTCCTGATGATCGCCACGCGTTGTCTCTCGACGAGCCAAGCCCGCAACGCGATCGACCTCCAGGTGCTCATCACGATCGCCGCGGCGATCGGTATCGGCAACGCCTTGGACGACAGCGGAGCGGCGGCTTGGATCGCCAGCAATGTCGTTAGCACGGCCCAGATGGCCACGCTCTCCGCGGACGTGTTGCCATGGGTCTTGCTCGCTGTGGTCTACGTGCTCTCGATGCTGATGACCGAGTGCATCACCAACGTGGCGGTCGCGACCACGATGGTGCCGATCTCGATCGGCATCGCCCAGCAAGCCGGCGTGAGCCCCCGTCCCTTCTTGATGGCGGTCGCCGTCGCGGCGTCGCTGAGCTTCGCCACACCGATCGGCTACCAGACCAACCTGATGGTGATGGGCCCGGGCGGCTACCACGCCCGCGATTTCTTGCGTGTTGGCGGGCCGCTCACGGTGCTCATCGCCGCGACCGCGGTGCCGTTGATCGGTTGGGTCTGGGGTTTCTGAGCCGGTTTGCCATTCGCTCTTGCCGACGAACGCTCCGGCGGGAAATAACGTATCGCCTAGATGCCTACCACCTCGCCGCCCCCACGGGCCACGAAGACCGCCATGAAGCCTCGCCTGATCCTCCTGACCGCTTTAATCGCGGCTCTCCCGCTCTCGAACACCGCCTGCGGCCAACGCAACCTGACCCCGGTTCGGACGACGGCCGGCTCCGAAAAGCTGACCCCGGACGAGCTGGCCAATATCCGCGTCTACGAAACCGCCAATCGGAGTGTCGTGCATATCACGACCAGCACGGTCCAGTACGGCTCGATGTTCGGCATGCTGGTCGAGAACGAGGGCGAGGGGGCCGGCTCCGGGGCGATCCTCGACCGCCGAGGGCATATCATCACGAACTTCCACGTGATCGAAGGGGCGAAGAAGGTCCAGGTTGGCCTGAGCAACGACAAGATGTACGACGCCCAAGTCGTCGGCGCCGACGCCGAGTACGACATCGCGGTGCTCAAGATCAAAGCCCCGCCCGAAGAGCTCACGCCGCTCCCGCTAGGCCGCAGCAACTCGTTGCGGGTCGGGCAAAAGGCCTACGCGTTGGGCAACCCGTTCGGCCTCTCGCACACGCTCACGAGCGGGGTCGTTTCGAGCCTCAACCGTTCCTTGCCCAGCCGCGTGAAGGGCGCGGTGATGGACGGCATGATCCAGACCGATGCCGCCATGAACCCGGGCAACTCGGGCGGGCCGCTGCTCAACACGTCGGCCGAGATGATCGGCATGTGCGTCGCGATCCGCAGCTCGGTCGGCCAAAACTCCGGCGTCGGTTTCGCGATCCCGGTCGATCGCATCCGACGCTTCTTGCCGGAGCTGATCGAGAACGGAAAGATCGCCCGCGCCTACCACGGCATCGTGCTGATCGAAGAATCGTCGCGCGGCCTGCGTATCGCCAAGCTCAGCAAAGGGAGCCCCGCCGAGGTCGCCGGCCTCCGTGCATTCCGCGTAGTAAAGCGACGTTGGCGGGAAGGCCCGGTCGTTTACGAGTCGACCGACCTCGACAAAGACTACGCCGACTACCTCATCGCGATCGATGGCAAGCCGGTCGCCACGCACCCCGAGTTCCTCGAACTCATGGACGGCTACCAGCCGGGCGAACGCGTGGTCTTCACCGTAGTGCGCGACGGCCGCGAAGTCGATCTCCCGGTGACGCTCGGCGCCGCTTGAGTGGTCCCGTTGACCAGCGATTGTCAACCACCCGACGGAAAAACCGCAGGCGATCTCCTCAGCCTTCCCGGTTTGCGCAGCTTTCGCCGCGGGGTGTCACGCCGAACTTTTTTTTCGCGCCGCGTCGGTCCTGGGAACGTGGTGCAGAACCTGTTAGCGGATCGCCAACAAACTCTGCCAATCATGGCAAATAAAGCGATCCGTTCGGTCGGTCATGCGGCGATCACAGTGTTGTCTATTCCACCGAACCGAATCGGTTCGCCTCAACAGCCCCTTGTGTCGCTTGAGGACTCGGGTAGGGTCGATCGCTCGATGTTGATCATTCAACTCCGATTCACACCCTGTTCATCGATCTTCGCTCAACGCTGAGCGACGACCCTCAACACGGAACCAGCGATACGCCTCGGTGAGTCACCAAGGCCGCCGCTCGTTCCTCCCGCCGACGCCGCCATCGCCGGGCCTCGCCCGCCGGTGCTTCGATCCGCAGTAAGCCCGCACGCAAAGCGTGGCGTCGATCCCCTTAGGAGAGAAGTAGGATGCTATCGACTTGGATGTTTGTTGCTGTTGCCGCCGCCCTGACGGGCAACGCCCAACCGGCAGCCGACTGGCACGCCGACTACGGCGACGCCCTGGCCGAAACACGACAAGATCATCAACCGCTGCTGGTTGTCCTCGACGCCCCCAGCGACGAAGCGAAGCGGCTCGACCCGGCCCTCCTCACGGCCGAGAATGGTGCCTTCCCGCTCGATCGTTACTCGCTGTGCCACATCGATGTGACCACCGACTACGGCAAGAAGGTCGCCGAAGGCTTCAAGGTGACGGAGTTCCCGCACGTTGCGATCATCGACAACAGCGGTTCCGTGATCCTCGAGCGTGTCAAAGGCGATGTCACCAAGAAGGATTGGCTCGCGGTGCTCAACCAGCACGCCAAGGGGCAGCGTGCGAACCCGGTTCGCCACGTCGTCGCCAAGCCGGTTGTCTCGGAGTCGACGCCCGCCGCGCAGCCGGTCGTTTCGACGCCGTTGCCTTCGCAGCCCATGATCCAGTACCCGACCGCCCAGCCGGCGGCTCGCCCGTACTGCCCGAGCTGCCAGCTCCGCAACCGCTGAGCTGGATAGCCGACAAACTATGAAGACCCAGACGGGCCGGTTCGCTTCAAGCGAGCCGGCCCGTTCTTTGTTGGCTAGTCCTCATTGTTGGCTAGTCACTTGATCCGCTGGAGGCCGGGATAGACCTCCATTGACAGCTCTTCGAACTGCCCCGCTTTGAATCGCTCGATCGCGATCGCTCCCATCACCGCATTGTCGGTGCACAACGCCATCGGCGGGATGAACAAGCGATGGCCTCGCTCGGCGGCGGATGCTTCGAGCCGTTCGCGCAGCCTCAGGTTCGCGGCCACACCACCGCCAACGCAGAGCGTCTCGAAGCCGGTCTGGCGCAGGGCGAGTTCCGACTTGCCGACGAGGCAATCGACGACGGCCTCTTGAAAGCTCGCCGCGATATCGGCCCGCCTCTGCTCCGGCAGGGGCGGCAACTCGGCCGGGTCGCCGCCGGGGCCGGCTATCTCGTAGCGGACCGCGGTCTTGAGCCCACTGAAGCTGAACGCCAGTCGCGTCGGGTCGTTGAGCATCGGCCGCGGGAAACGGACCGCCTTGCCGTCGCCCTTAGCGGCGAGCTTCGCCACGTTCGGACCGCCCGGGAAGGGCAGACCGAGCAGCGAGCCGACCTTGTCGAAGGCCTCCCCCGCCGCGTCATCGATCGTGCCGCCAAGCGGCATGAAATCGGTCGGCGTGTCGCAGCGGTACAGGTTCGAGTGCCCGCCGCTCACGATGAGGCCGACGCAAGGAAAGACCTCTTCGCCGCTGGCGACCTTGCAGGCGTAGACGTGGGCTTGCAAGTGATTGATAGCGATCAGCGGCAGGCCGGTCGCTAGGCATAACGCCTTCGCCGCACACGCCCCGACCAGCAACGAGCCGACAAGGCCCGGCTGGTTGGCAACCGCAATGGCATCCAGATCCGCGAGCTTCACGCCCGCTTGACGGAGTGTCTCATCGAGGACGGGCAACACCCGCTCGACATGCGCTCGGGAAGCGATCTCCGGCACGACCCCGCCGAACCGCTCGTGCAGTTCGTTCTGCGACGCGACGACCGACCCCAGCACTTCGAGCCGGTCGGTCACTACCGCGGCCGCGGTCTCATCGCAGGTTGATTCGATCGTAAGGATCCGCACCACAACAGGCTCAACATCTGAAGGAACTAGGTTCGCTCCAGATTAACCAGCGCCTCGTGACCAGCGCCTAGCGCCCGTTCAAAAGTCGTACCAAAGGCCGAAGCCGATCTGCTCTTCGTTGCGGCTGAAGAACTGGTACTGGGTGCTCTTGCCGTTCATGTAATGAAGGCCCAACCGCATGGTGCTGCCCGTATCCCCCCGCCATAGCCAGCCGGTCTGCAGGGTCCAGTCGCCACCAAAGTCGGTCTCTTCTCGCAAGTGGGCATTGGTCGCGAGGAAAGGCGTTCCCGCGAATCCAGTCGGCCCGGGTCGCACCCATTCGGCCCCGAGTTGGAACTCCCAAGGCTCGGCACCGCCCGCCGTGAAGAACGCCCAGGCGACTTCGCCATACACCCGCAGGTTGGGTGTCGCTTGATAGGAGGTGCCCGCGATGATTGCGTCGCGAACGTAGTTGATCCGCGTGTTCACCCCGGTGCGGGCGATCAGCTCGTCGCCCAGGTGCGAGCTCACGTGGTAGTAGCCGAACTTGTAGCTAACCCCATCGCCGGCGGTGTAACTGATCGGCACGCCGAAGCGGAAGTCGGACGCATCAACATCGCGGTTCTCGTCGATGTTCAGTCGCACGACGGTCGAGCCCTCGATATCGACTTGCCAACCGATCGGGTTCGATGCATCGCCGTTGCCGTAGCGGAGGATGGCACGCCGACCGCCAAGCGTCGCGTCCCAAGCGATCTCGCTCCGCTGACCGGGGTAGCTGTTTTGGATGGCGTGCAGGGCCAGACGCGATTCGCGCGGTCCGGCCATGTAGCTCCGATAGATGAGCCCGTCCGGCAGGACCTCCCAGCCCCAGCAACCACCGGGTGTGCCGTATCCCCAATCGTCCGAGGCGATCGGCGGCACCGTGTACGAGCCTTCTTGGTAGGCCTCGTCCGGGTAGCCGGTCGGCGAGTAGCCACTCGTCTGGACGATCGACTGACCATCGAATCCCAGATCGCCCACCGTCGCCAAGCCGGGTCGCTCGGCAACACGCACAGCCGCGAGGAACGGATCGACTGTCGGCGCAGCCGCCTCGGCAGCCGGGAGCCATCCCGTTGCGAGGCACGCCAACAAGGCGGCCGCTCGTGTTTTGATCGAATCGATAGTCATCACAGCGCCGTGCGTCATGCGCCCCGCCCTACGGCCGGCCGCTGGATTGCGGAACGTAGCGGTTAGATCGGTCGCCCGACAGGTCAAACTTGACGGTTCGTAAGCCCCTATGTGATAAGAGCTTGCGCGATAGCAGGACTCGACAATCGCCCGCGAAATCCCTACAACCGATAGAGTCCACCCAGCCCTACCCGAGCCAGCAGCCCAAGAGACTCCGCCCGACATGGTCCTGCTTGAGTTGAGCATCGTGCCAATGGACGCCGGCGACAGCGTCAGCCAACAGGTCGCCGAGTGTGTCGCCCTGATCGGCCGCAGCGGTTTGCCCTACGAACTCCACTCGATGGGCACAATCATCGAAGGCGAACTCGCCGATGTGCTAGCGGTCATGCAACAGTGCATCGAGCACGTTGCCTCGGGCAGCTCACGCGTGACTTGCTCAGCGAAGCTCGACTACCGCCCTGGCCACTCGGGGCGTCTCCGCAGCAAGGTCGAGACCGTCCAAGAGATCCTGGTAAAGAGCCCCTGACTGCCGCCTACCCCCTAACGTGGGACCTGCCCGAAGTGTCCGAAGCGACGACCAACCAAGACGAAGCAACCGGCTTGTACCCCGCCCTCGGTCGTGTGACGAGCGGCATCTATATCGTCACCATCGGGGCGGGCGAGAGTGCCACGGGAATGCTCGCCAGTTGGGTGCAGCAAGCCGGCTTCGAGCCGCCGATGATCAGCCTCGCCGTCAAGCAAGGCCGCCCGTTGAGTGATCGGCTCGAAGGGGGTGAGCCGTTCGTGGTGAATATCGTCGGCGAGGGGCAGACCAAGTTCCTCAAGCACTTTGGCAAAGGCTTCGAGCCGGGCGAGCCCGCCTTCGAAGGCCTCCAGCTAGCAGAGACAGCGGTCGGCGTGCCGGCCCTGGCCGAGGCGGTCGCCACCCTCGAGTGCCGCGTCTCCACCGCCGTGGACTCTAGCGACCACCGCATCCTGATCGCCCATGTGATCGGCGGGACCCTGCAAAGCGACGCCTCGCCGATGGTTCATCTCCGCAAGCGAGGCGACCACTACTGATGACCCCGCGCAGCGACTTGGTCGTTGTCGGCGGCGGCATCGTCGGCCTCACGACCGCCTACCGCTACCTCGAACGGTTCCCCGACGCCACGGTGACCGTCCTCGAAAAAGAGGCCACCGTCGCGCAGCACCAGACGGGGCACAACTCGGGCGTCCTCCACTCCGGCATCTACTACAAGCCGGGATCGCTCAAGGCGACCAACTGCCGCGAGGGCAAGAAGGCGATGGAGGCCTTCTGCACGCAGGAGGGCATCCCCTTCGAGCTATGCGGCAAAGTCATCGTCGCGGTCGATGAATCCGACCTGCCTGCCCTGGCCAAGATCGAAGAACGTGGTCACACGAATGGAATCGCTTGCGAACGGATCGGCCCCGAGCGGCTGGCCGAACTCGAACCGCACGCCCGGGGCGTCGCCGCCCTGCATGTCTTTGAGTCGGGCATCGTTGATTACGGCCTCGTGTGCCGGCGACTCGCTGAGCGGATCAATCAACGCGACAGCCAAGTCGTGACGTCGGCCCGGGTCACCGGCATCGTTTCATCCGGCGGCGAAGTGATCGCCAAGACCAGCCTCGGTGACTTCGCCGGCGAGCGGCTGGTCAACTGTGCCGGCCTCCACAGCGACCGGGTCGCCAAGCTCTCGGGCATCCATCCGGGGTGCCGCATCGTGCCGTTCCGCGGCGAGTACTTCAAACTCAAGGACGACGCCAAGCACCTCTGCCGCAACCTGATCTACCCGACTCCCGACCCGGCGTTCCCATTCCTGGGCGTTCACTTCACACGCATGATCGACGGCGCGGTCGAGTGCGGACCGAACGCCGTGCTCGCCCTCGCGCGGGAGGGCTACGGCAAGACCACGATCAACTTCGCCGACCTCGCCGGGTCGCTCAGCTACGGCGGCTTCCTCAAGCTGGCGGCCAAGCACTGGCGGATGGGGGCCGGCGAGATGTGGCGGAGCGTCAGCAAGCGAGCCTTCGTCCGCGCGTTGCAGCGGCTCATCCCCGATATCACCGAAGACGCCCTCGAGCCGGCCCCCGCCGGCGTCCGAGCTCAGGCGGTCCTCTCAGATGGCTCGATGGTCGACGACTTCCTGATCGAGCGGTCCGACCGGATCATCAACGTGCTCAACGCCCCCTCGCCGGCCGCGACCGCCTCGCTCAACATCGGCGCTCACGTGGTGGAGCAGTTGGCGGGCGAGTAGCTCGACTACGCGGAGACCAACACTGCGATACCCACAGAGCGACGAGCTAGGAAGTCTTGCCGTGAGCATTCATCAGGAGAGCGAAGTGGCAAGGCTTCGGCGTGAGCCAAGCCGCAGCCACTAACGCGTGGCGAGATGTTGGCGACAGCCAACTCAAGACCGCCAGAAAGAAGTCGGGGCGACACGATTCGAACGTGCGACCTACTGGTCCCAAACCAGTCGCGCTACCAGGCTGCGCCACGCCCCGAGCCTTCCCGATGGTGAAATCTGGGCACCACCGGAAGACCGACAGTCTAAGCCAGACGCCGGTTCACCACAACGAGCCACCCGGCGTTAAGCCGCCTCGCTCGCCGGCCCCGCTTGGCTCTGGCCCGCCAGCACGCCGCGGAGACGCTCGAACTCGTCGGCGTTAGCAAAATGGACCGTGATCTTGCCGGCCCCCTTCGCGTTCTGTTTCAGGTCGACCTTGGTTCCCAGGGCGGCGGCCAGCTCACTCTGGAGGGCGGCGATCTGACTGCTCCGGGTCGTTGTCGACCCACGGCTGACCCCATCCTCGCCCACGATCCGCAGGCCCTCGGCATCGGCCGGCTGGCTCAGTTCTTTGGTGAGCTCCTCGGTCTTGCGGACCGAAAGCCCCTCGCGAACGACTCGCCAGGCGGTCTTCGATTGCTGATCTAGAGGCGCCGAGAGGATCGCCCGGGCGTGGCCCTGGCTCAGCTCGCCCTCGACCACCATCTGCCTCACCGACTCCGGGAGGTCGAGCAGGCGGATCAGGTTGGCCACGGTCGAGCGGTTGATATGCACCCGTCCGGCCAGCTCCTCTTGCGTGCAATCGTAGTCACGCAGGTACCGCTCGAAGCTCGTCGCCTTCTCGATCGGGTTCAGGTCCTTCCGCTGCAAGTTCTCGACCAGCGCGAGCTCGGCCGTCTGGCGGTCTTCCAGGTCACGCACCTGGACCGGCACCCGACTCCAGTCCAGCGACTGGGCCGCGCGCAATCGGCGTTCGCCGGCGACCAGTTCGAAGCGGCCTTCGACACGCCGAACCACCAGCGGTTGCAAGACACCGTGCTCGCGGATGCTGTCCGCGAGGTCGGCGATCTCTTCCTCGTCGAAGGCCTTCCGCGGCTGGTACGGGTTCGGCTCGATCACGCCGAGGTCGAGCCATCGCTGGCCGTCTTCGTCGCGTGACATGACCCCGTCGTCGGCGGTCGGTGCCGGCGCGTTGATTGATTCCTCGGCCGGTCCGACGGGCGGCACCGGCGATTGGCCGGGGCCCGCTTCCTCGAGCGAACGACCCAGCAAGGCTTCCAAACCGCGACCCAAGCGACGTTGGCTGCTCATGGCGACAGCACCTCCTGACAGACTTCTATGTAGGCTCTCGCCCCGCGGGAGCGACAGTCGTATTCGAGAATGGATTGGCCGTGGCTCGGGGCCTCGGCCAGCGCGACGTCCCGCGGCACCACGGTCCGGAAGACCGCCTCGCCGAAGAACTCCCGCACCTCGCGCTCGACCTCGTGGGTCAACTCCAGGTGCGGGTCGTGCTTAGTTAGCAGGATCCCGCCGAGACGCAAACGGCTGTTCCGCCGGGTCATGACCCGCTTCACCAGCTCGATCATCTGCGTCAGCCCCTCCATCGCGAAGTACTCGCACTCGAGCGGCATCACGACCTCGTCGGCCGTTGCCAGGGCGGTCTCGGTCAGCGTGCCGAGCGACGGGGGGCAATCGACCAGCACCGCGTCGTAGACGCTCAGGCTGGCGGCCAGGTGGTCGGCAACTAGACGCGATTCGCTGCCACCGGCGGTCGCCAAGTGATCCACATCGTGGAAGCTGCGGCTGCCGGGTAGCAGCTCGAGGTTCTCGATCTCGGTCATGGCCACGGCCTCCCCCAACGCGGTCCGCTGCACTAGCGGGTGCCGATCGGTCGGCTGCCCACCGATCGCGCCGGTCGCGTTACACTGGGGGTCGAGATCGATCAGCAAGGTCCGCCGGCCGGCCGTCGCCAGTGCGGCGGCCAGATTGACCGCGGTGGTCGTCTTGCCGACGCCCCCCTTCTGGTTCGCGATGCAGTAGACGCGTCCCATGGCGAGGGGTGAGGGGTTGGGGCGTGTGGCTAGGTAAGAGGCCGTCCCGGCAGCAAGGCGGGCGGAGTGTAGGAGTCGAGCGACAACCATGAAACGCCAATCACCTCGATCCCCGCAAATGCTTCATGCCAGCGATTTCGTGAGCAACCTGTCCCGGAGGAAGGCTTCTATCTCACCATCGCTGGCCTTCCCAATCAAGGAAGACTATTGGCCACTGCTAGCGGTCAAGCTCATCTTCGCCGCGGCAACCTACGTCGCCGCTGTCGGAAGCGTGATCCTTGTTGGCCACCTCGGCATCCAATGGGGTTCACCACCAAGCACCCATCCCTCTCTATTTGAGTGTCTCTTTGCCGTGTTTGCGGTCTTCTTTGGCGCGTGCCTCTCTGGCGGCGCGGTTGCGATAACTTGCATCTTCGTGATCCCGCTCGCTTCTTGGATCTCCTCCAAGGCTGGCATCATCCGGCCAGGTCAGGCCGTTGCAAGCGTTGTCGCGGCGTTTGTCTGGTCACCACTTTGGGTGATGTCGGTGGAACGAGATGGCATGCGAGCCTTACCTCTGCTCCTGCTCTATACGGTGCCGTTCGCACTCTGGCTTCAAGCGGCGGGAGCCCTCGCCGCCCCGGGCGACCTCGTTCGATCCGCCCACCAAGTTCTGAGCCGAACCACCATCGGCAGGCTACTGCAGCTCGTGACAGCCGTATCGATCGGTGGGGCAATCGGCTCCAACTCACGCAGCGGGCTCGGCTTCGTCTTGCTGATTGGCACCTTAGCCACATCGCACCTCTTGGGCCGTTGGCCCATCGAGAAAGCAGGGGGTTGGCTCCTGTCTAGGCGGTATGCCCGCCGACACAAGCAACGCCGCGCGGCCCGTTCCACGTGAAACAACCGGCGCGGACCACGCCGACCCTGTGTTCCACGTGGAACACCGATCCCACGCAGATCGCCCCATTGTTTCACGTGGAACGCCTCGGCTTGTGACCTGCGACTTCGCCGGGCACGATCACTCGGCCACAACGGTTGCTTCTGGCCAGCCCGCTAGCTCGAACTTCTTGACCACGTTCGCCGTGTGCTCGGCGTAGTGGCTCTCCATCCGCTTGAGCAGCGCCCGCAGGGTTGGCCAGTGAGTGGCGGGCGGTTTCGCGTCGAGGTCCAGGCCTTCTAGCAGGTAGGCGTGGCCTTGGATGTAATCACTTACCCGCTGCATCTGAGCGGCCTCCTGCTCGCCTGTCCAATCGGGGTGGACCGCTTGGTAGTCAGCCGGCATCTGCTTGGGGCGGATATCGATCGGCTTGTGGTGCTCGGGATCGATCGCTGCGTAGATCTGCGAGAAGAAGAGCAATTGGTAGCCCGCCATATGCTCGACATTCCACCGCGGCGTGTGCGTGCCGTTGGGCGGCCGCCAGCTCATCTGCTCGGCAGACAGCTTGGCGAAGACCTCCCGGGAGGCTTTGTTCGACGCGGCCATCTTCTCTAGCACCGATCCGAACTCGCCAGTCGCTCTCCATTCGGCATGCTCCTTCGGCGGCTCGGGCAGCGTCAACCCATCTGCCTGGCATAAGGGGGTGCCGATGAAGATGGCAAGTATTGAGAACAACTGGAGCATGTGGAGCCACACTGAAAGCTGGGCGAGGAGATCGGGGTACTCATTCAATGAGACAAGGCCCCGTCGGTCAATCCGACGGGGCCTTGTGTTAATCAAGCAGATCCGCCCGCAGCCGTCTGAGCGATCAATCGTTCTTAGGGCGGCGGCCGATCAGACCAACGCAGCCAAGCGACAACAGGGCGACGCTAACCAGACCCGGCTCGGGGACGGCAACGATTGTACCAACCAAGACAATGTCATCGATTGCTGCACGATCGAGACCGCCGCTGTCGACAATCGATGCATTATCGAGTGTCAACTCAATCATGTCACCTAACGCATCAGCAGTCAGCGTGTAGGTCGCAACGACGCTCGTCTGAGAGTCTGCCCCACTCAAGCTAATGCTCGTGGAACTTGCCGAAGCCGTGCCAGACGTGCCAGACAAAACAATGGCGCTAGGCGAAAGCAAGTTGCCCCCGATGGTCAGTTGCGGCGTGCTAATCACGTCGCTATCGTCATCATCCGTTGCGACATCATACGACAGCGTGAAGATCGAACCGGCTAGCGGCACAGTACCGAGAGAAAAAGCATCGTGAACCAAGTCAACCGCACCGGCTGTCTCACCGTTGTTGTAGACGAATCCAATGTCACCGTCCCCGGTGATGGGAGTGCCAGTACCATCGTCGAATCCAAAAAAAGCGTTGCCACCGGAGTTGCTAACGGAGCGTACGGCCGTCCAAAAGGGAATCGTTACATTAGCACCGGCGTTCGCGTTGCTGTTTCCTGCCCGGGTCGCTCCTGGAGCGCTGAAACCGGTTCCAGTCTCCGTTATGGCAGGGGTAGTACTCGCGGGCGGGTCGAACTGCATCGCATTGGAGATATCTTGTAAATCGCCGTTGCGAGTCGATCCGCCAATCAGCGTCGAGGTGGTGACAAGCACCGCTGACGAAGGCGTGGCCATTGCGGCAACTACCAGCACGGCAAGACAGGTGTTTTTCATAGTGGTCTCACAAAAAGAAGCGATTGAAAGAAAATTCCGCGGCATAAGCACAGCAGATTTCTAGACTGTCGTTGCGTCGGCAGCTAACCGAAACAAAGCGAATGATAGCTAGGACAGACCACTGTCTGTAGTGAGGAAACGGAAAAAACGTCAAAAGATACCAATTTGCCTTAAAAATCGGGGGGGGGCGAGTGCCGGGGGCTATGGCTCGGCCGTGGAGACCGTGTCAAGCAAAAGAGCCGGCCCCACCAACGTGAGACCGGCTCTTGTCGTTTTTAGGATTGCCTTCCGAGGCTAGCCGAGGCGGCGACGCATGCCAGCGGCACCGAGGCTTGTGAGAGCCAGCATCGACAGTGGGACCGTGCCCGGCTCGGGGACAACCGCGCTGTATGATAGCGAGACGTTATCGATCGCTGCACGGTTAACGCCATTCGACCCGGACCCAACATTAACAAACCGTATGTTGATGTCATCCGTAGCTAAGCTGGACGGGACAGTGTATACATGGGTAATTTGGGTTAGCCCATCCGCTCCCGACAGACTAACTACGCCAGTAGAGACCGTGGCCGGTGGTGTGGCGACAACCGAATCCGCAACAAGAATAGAACCAGAGGCCTCAAAAACTACGGAATTCGTGATGTTGTCATCAGCTTGATCTGACCCAAGGTCATAAGTCAGTGTAAAGACATCCCCTGCAGAAAGAGAGCCCCCTCCAGCGCTCAGGGTATCGTGAATCAGATCAACACCGCCGTTGTTGAACAAAAAGGCGAAATCATTCGTGGCAGAAACTCCACCGAGAGGAGTTCCGGTACTGTTGTCAAAGCCAAAGAAAGAGTTGCCGCCCGGATACGAAACGCGGCGTGCCTCCCAAAAAGGAATGCTGACCCTTGCACCAACGGATGAACTACTGATCGCGGCACGTGTGCCATCACCATCGGTATCGGCGGGCGAGTCTACTTCACCTGTAGCATTGCCATTCTTTGTGGCATTACTGATGTCATCAAGATTGCCGTTTCGGAGTGCACCACCAACTAAGGTAATCGGGGCGGCGTATGAAGCATTCGCTACGAGGCAAGCGACGACCGAGAAGGCCAAAAATTTCACAACTCGCATTGGGTCTCTCTCCAGAAAAAAGAACAGGGCGTGCTAATCGACGGTGCCGTTAATCGAGATCCGATCGGCTGTCAATTTGTGAAGATTAGGAAGTAAGAGAAAAGAGGCTGAGCCGGACCGTGGGACAGGATCATCGATTTCTATGATCGCTGCCGGTATGAACGCTCCGCCCAATTCGCATTCAATCCTTATCTTAATGTGGGAGCCCACCCTTTGCAGCTCTTGGGACGTTAATTCGATTTTTTTGGCAAATTTTCCAGATAGCGAGGCTGTCGGCCGAAGACGTCTTATGGATTTCGCTGCCGAAGGGGCAAATCGCAAAAAAAAAGAACCGCTTGCCCCATTAGGCAAGCGGCTCTTTTCGCTTCGAAATCGCCAGTGTTTGTGAGCCAACCGCCCTCAAAAGCCTCCATCATCGTCGCCAGATCTGTACCGCCAGCTCAGTACCGGTAGTGGTCCGGCTTGAACGGGCCTTCGACCGGCACGCCGAGGTAGTCGGCCTGCTCCTGCGAGAGGGTCGTCAGCTTGACGCCCAACTTGCCGAGGTGCAGGCGAGCGACCTCTTCGTCGAGCTTCTTGGGGAGCATGTAGACCTGGGTCTCGTAGGCTCCCTCGTTGTTCCAAAGCTCCATCTGAGCCAAGACCTGGTTCGTGAACGAGGTGCTCATCACGAAGCTCGGGTGGCCGGTGGCACAGCCGAGGTTGACCAAGCGACCCTTGGCGAGGACGAGGATCGAGCGACCCGAGTCCTTGAAGGTGTAGCGGTCGACCGCGCCCTCTTTCTCGTCCTTGATCGCGTCGACGGTCACCTTGCCGGCGGCGACTTGCGACTCGAGCCAAGCGACATCGATCTCGGTATCGAAGTGCCCGATGTTGCAGAGCACCGCGTCCTCGGACATGTGCACCATGTGCTCGCCGAGGATGATGTCTTTATTACCGGTGGTCGTGACGAAGAGGTTGCCTTCCTTGCAGGCGTCCTCCATGGTCGTGACTTCGAAACCTTCCATCGCGGCCTGCAAGGCGTTGATCGGGTCGATCTCGGTGACGATCACGCGGCAGCCGTAACGCTGGAGGCTGTGGGCACAGCCCTTGCCAACATCGCCGTAACCGCAGACCACGGCTACCTTTCCGGCGAGCATGAGGTCCGTGGCACGCTTGACCCCGTCGGCGAGCGACTCGCGGCAACCGTAGAGGTTGTCGAACTTGCTCTTGGTGGCCGAGTCGTTGACGTTGATCGCCGGGACGCCCAGCTTGCCTTCGCGGTTGAGCACTTCCAGGCGGTGGATGCCGGCCGTGGTCTCTTCCGAGAGGCCCTTGATGTTGCCGAGCAATTCGGGGAACCGATCGTGGACCATCGCGGTGAGGTCACCACCGTCGTCCAGAATCATGTTCAAAGGTTCACCCGACGGGAACGCCGTGATGGTCTGCTCGATGCACCAATCGAATTCCTCGTCGGTCTCGCCCTTCCAAGCGAAGACCGGGATGCCGGCCTTGGCGATGGCACAGGCGGCGCTGTCCTGGGTGCTGTAGATGTTGCAGCTCGACCAAGTCACCTCGGCACCGAGCTCGATGAGCGTCTCGATCAAGACCGCCGTCTGGATCGTCATGTGCAGGCAGCCGGCGATGCGGGCGCCCTTGAGCGGCTTTTCGGTGCCGTACTTCTCGCGAAGGGCCATCAGGCCGGGCATCTCGTTCTCGGCCAGCGTGATCTCTTTGCGGCCGAAGGCGGCCAGCTTCTCGAACTCTTCCGGCGTGCAGTCGAGGACCTTGTACGGCAGTTTCTCTGTAGCGGTCGCCACGGGGAGACCTCCAAATCTAAGGGTAGGAGTCGCTTTACAGCGGTGGGAAAACAATCAGAGGCCACCCAAGCCGTGCCGTCGTAGGCGTTCGCTTGGGGCTCTGGCGAAAGGTCATCCGGGACTCCAGGACCTTCGAGACGCCTAAATACTAGCGGGAATCGCCCGTTCGCCTCAAGGCGTTAGGTGCCCTAACCGTACGGGATTTCGTGATTCAACCGGCGAATCCCGCCATCGACTCGTGGATAAAGGCTTCCACGAGGCCCGTCTCCTTGATACCGGGAGCCGATTCCACGCCCGAAGCGGTATCCACGCCGTCGGCACCGGTTGCGGCAATCGCTTGGCTCACATTCTTTGGGGTTAAGCCGCCGGCGAGGATCAACGGGGTCTCACCCAGCAAATGCCGCTCCTCGGCGATTCGTTCCCAGTCGGCGGTATGACCCGTTCCGCCGTACTCACCGGCGGCTCCGGCCGCATCAACGAGAAGGGCCGCCAGCGGGCGACCGAGCCGATCGGCCGCCTCGATCCATTCGGCCGCCGGCCGCAGGCCCGCTTCGCCCATCCGCAACGCCCGAATGACGGGCACCTCGGGAAGCAAGTCGTCTAGCACCTCGGGCGACTCGTCGCCGTGCAATTGGATGGCATCAAGCGGGCCGCTGCTTGCTAGTCGGTTGATCTCAGCAGCCGGCGAGTTGACGAAGACGCCGACGACATTCACGTCCTCCGCGGCCTCGCACATCTCGACGAGGCGTTCTGTTGGCAGGCAGCGCGAACTCTTGGCATAAAAATTCAGCCCGATCGCATCCGCCCCGGCTTCGCAAGCCGCCAAAGCATCTTCGGGGCGGGTGATGCCGCAGATCTTCACTCGGAACACAGATGCACCACAGGATTCGAATGGGAGTCGCTGGCGACCAAGCGGCGAGGCGGCTTGCTAGCACGCCCCCCCGAACGGCTCGGTCGTTCGGATTGAAGCAGACCCGGTCCGACCGCCGATGGCAAGACTGTCGATGTGTCGCGGTGCCGATGCATTGATCCCACGCCGATCCGGAGCCGCCACGATGCCGTCGCCCTTGCTTGCCAACCCTGCCGAAGACCGCGTCTTCCCGGCCCACCCACGCCTGGACCGGTACTTTGCCTCGACCGCGACCGAAGCGGCGCGTCACCGGCTGACACAGTGTCTGCTCCGCGGCGACGGCCCGGCCCTGCTGCTCGGCGCTCCCGGCGTTGGCAAGACGATGCTGATGAACGTCCTGGCGAACGACCTCGCCGGCCGCTTGCAAGTCGTTCGCTTGGCAAGCACCCAGCTCTGCACGCGCCGGGCGTTGCTGCAAGCGATCCTCCACGGCCTCGGTGCCGACTTCCGCGATCGTGAAGAGGGCGAGCTCCGCCTTTCGCTCGGCGACCTGTTGACCGACCCCTCACAGACCGGCGACGGCGTCGCCCTGCTTATTGACGAGGCTCAGACGCTGCCGGTTCGCTTACTCGAAGAACTCCGCCTGCTCAGCAACGCGGCGATCGACGGGACGCCTCGCCTGCGGCTCGTGCTCGCCGGCGCGAACTCGCTCGACGAGGCCTTCACCGCCCCCGAGCTTGAGACCTTCAGCCAACGCATCGCGGCACGTTGCTACCTCGAGCCGCTCAGCCGAGAAGAAACGGGCCACTACGTTCGGGCACACCTGGCGGCGGCCGGCGGCAACCCCGACGAGTTGCTCACGCCCGATGCCTACGACTCGCTCGCCTTGGCTAGCGATGGCTTGCCGCGGTTGGTCAATCAGGTAGCCGATCGGGCGATCGTGTTGGCTGTCGAAGCGGGCACGCAGGCGATCGACGGCCAAGCGATCAGCGACGCCTGGAGCGACCTGCACCAACTGGCCGCCCCGTGGCAGACGCCCGCCACCGCATCGCTCGCCGCCCGAGGTATCCCAACCGAGTGCGCCGAGGAAGACGGCCCCGGGATCGAGTTCGGCATGCTCGACGAAGAGGACGCCCTGCAGGCGGAGGCCGAAGCGGTCACGCGGCTTGGCAACGCCGCACTGGGAGATATTGCTCCGGCAGCCACGCAGCTCGGCGAGACGTCAGAGCCAGCCGCTGTCTGGGACGCCGGCGATAAGCTGCTCGATCTTCCGAACGCCGTAACGCCGAGCGTTGATTCGTTTGCTGAGCTCGAAGACGAAAGCGACGAGCCGGTCTCGCTCGCTTTCCCGAGCCTCGCCCGAGAAGACGAGAGCAAGGGTGACCTTGAACTGGCTCCCGAGGGCGCCTTCGCCGATCCGGAGTCGTTCCGCGCGGAAGTCGAGCAAGCGCTCGATCATGCCGTCCCTTCGTCCGCCGATGACGATTCGAACGATCCATTCGCCGAGACCTTCGACGAGGAAGAGGTGGTTCTCGATCCTTACGCCGAGCGAGAGCGGGTGATCCCCGCCGCCCCGCAGGTGCTGAGTTCGAGCCCATCCGACCTCGAGCGTGCTTACAATGCCCTCGAATCGATCGAAGAGATGGCGGAACAGCTCGATGAAGCCACCGAGTTGGACGAGCCCACGGAACTCGACGAGATCGCTCCCGCACCGGCAGCCCAACAAGAGACCGAGGCCCTGCGTGACTTGACCGAAGTCGCTAGCGATGTCTCCGATGCCATCGTGATCGTCGAGAACGAAGAAGTCACGGTCGCGGCACCATCGGTCCGCCGGCAAGACTACGCGGAGTTGTTCGCCAACCTTCGACAAGGATGAGAGCGAGTTGGAAGTGCGATATCGGGACTGGGAGACCACAGCCTACGGCTTTTTTCGATGTCGATCGACACTTCCCGCCCCCTCCTAGCCAGCCATGCCGACTTGCCTTGTCACCGGCGGTGCCGGATTCATTGGTTCGCATATCGCAACCGCCCTCGTTGGGCGTGGTGATCGGGTTCGCGTGCTCGACAACCTCTCCGCCGGCTTTGAGAAGAACTTGGCCCACCTGGGCGATTCGGTAGAGCTGCTAGTCGGCGATGTCGCGAACCCCGCCGCGGTCGAGCAAGCCGTGGCCGGCTGCGATTTGGTCTTCCACCAAGCCGCCATGGCCAGCGTGCCGGCGAGCCTGCGCACGCCGCTCGAATCGCACGCGGCGTGCATGACCGGCACCGTCAACGTGCTCGACGCGGCCCGCCGCGCCGGGGCCAAGCGGGTGGTGATGGCCGCCTCGGCCGCTGCCTACGGCGATCAGGAGTCGGCCGCCAAACGTGAGACCGACCCCAACAAGCCGCTATCGCCCTACGCGGCCTCGAAGATCGCCAGCGAACTCTATTGCCAAGCCTTCGCCAACTCGTTTGAGCTTGAGACCGTCGCGCTGCGTTACTTCAACGTCTTCGGCCCACGGCAAGACCCTCACAGCGAGTACTCGGCGGTGATCCCGATCTTCGTCACAAAGATGCTCGCCGGCGAGCGGCCAACGGTCTTCGGCGATGGCGGCCAAAGCCGCGACTTCGTCTTTGTCGAGGATGTCGTGCAGGCCAATCTACTAGCCTCGGAAGCGTCAGACGCTTCAGGACAAGTGATCAATATCGCCACCGGCCGTCACACGACCCTCCTCGACCTGATCGACGCGATCAACGCCGCGTGCGGCACGACCATCGAGCCGATCCACGCCGACCCACGCGACGGCGATATCCGCGAGTCGCTCGCCGACATCACACGCGCCCGCAAGCTTCTGGGCTACGAACCAAAGACCCGGTTCGCCGAAGGGCTCAAGCGATCGATCGACTACTACAAGTCGATCGCGGGGTGAGCGGCACCTCCAGCTCGCTCGGATTCGGCGTACAATCCGCCGATGGAGAATGCCCCCTTGCTCGTCGCGATCGCTACGTACAACGAACTCGATAACCTGCCGACCTTGGTTGAGGCCGTTCGCGCCGCTCTGCCGGAGGCCGACGTGCTGGTCGTCGATGACAACTCGCCCGACGGCACCGGGCGATGGGCCGACGAGCGGGCCGAGGATGACCAGCGATTGCATGTGATCCACCGTGCGGGCAAGCTCGGCCTCGGCTCCGCGACGATCGATGCCTTCCGCTGGGCGATGGAGCGGGGCTACGAACGCGTCGCGACGATGGACGCCGACTGGAGCCACCCGCCCGCCGAACTCCCGAAGCTAGTTGCCCTCTCGCGCGAGGTCGATGTCGCCATTGGCTCTCGCTACACGCCGGGCGGCCGGATCGAAGGCTGGCCCTTGATACGCCGCGTTGTCAGCCGGCTCATGAATCGGCTCTCGCGTTGGTTGCTCCGTGTGCCGGTGGCCGATTCAAGCGGAGCGTTTCGCGTCTACCGCGTGTCAGCCCTTGAACGCATCGACCTCGGGAGGATCAGCTCGAGCGGCTACGCCTACCTCGAAGAGATCGTTTGGCGTCTCGCCGCGGCGGGCGTGACCTTCGCCGAACACCCGATCACCTTCCGAGACCGAACCGCGGGCAACTCGAAAGCCAACCTCGCCGAGGTCCGCGGCAAGCTGGCCATGCTCTGGCGGTGCACCACGCAGCGGCCGTAGGTCGCCTGCTACTGAGGTCGCAGCGGTCTCTCTAGGTTGTTCCTGTTGCAACGGTCTTGCGGGTTGCGTTGAGGGGCAAGCCGCATTCTCGCTGCGCGCTTTCTGTGACCTAGCCTTCGGGAGCCTCTCTCTGTCGACAGCCCTCAGCCTCCTGCTTGCGAGCCATGACCAAGAAACGAATCGGCATCCTCACGTCCGGTGGCGACTGCCCCGGCCTCAACGCTGTTATCCGCGGCGCAGTTAAAGCCTCTTACCAAATGGGCTACGACTGTGTCGGTTTCTTGAAAGGCTACGAAGGCCTCCACGACCCGGTTCAATACACGCACCTCACGCAGGACAGCACGCGTGGCATCCTCAACCAGGGTGGCACAATCCTGGGATCGACCAACAAAGGCCGCTTCGCCGCGACGGTCGGCGTCGATAACCGCCAGGAGCTCGACCCCGAACTCATTGAGGGCGTCAAAGGCACAATCGAGCAACTCGGCATCGACGGCCTGATCTGCGTCGGTGGCGATGGCTCGCTCGCCGTTGCGCAGCAGTTCCACGAGCAGGGCATCCCGGTCGTCGGCGTCCCCAAGACGATCGACAACGACCTTTCGGCCACGGCGTTCACGTTCGGCTTCGATTCGGCCATCGAGTGTGCGACCGACGCGCTCGACCGACTGCACACGACCGGCTCGAGCCACGAGCGGATCATGGTGCTCGAGGTCATGGGCCGCCACGCGGGATGGATCGCGTTGCACGCCGGAATCGCGGGCGGTGGCGATGTGATCCTCATCCCCGAGATCGGCTGGGACTACGAAAACCTTTGCCACAAGATCCTGCACCGCGAGAGCCAGGGCAAGAAGTTCACGCTGGTGGTCGTCGCCGAAGGCGCCGAGCTGCCGGGCGGTGACCTTGTCGGCGAACAACGCGCCGGTCAGCAGATGAAGCTCGGCGGAGTCGGCCGTGCCGTCGCCGAAGAGATCGAGCGTCGCCTCCACCGCGAGACACGGCTCAGCGTGCTGGGGCACCTGCAACGGGGTGGCAAGCCGACCACGTTCGACCGCGTGCTCGCCACGCAATTCGGTGCCCACGCCGTCCGCTTGGTCCACGAGGGCCGCTTCGGCGAGATGATCTGCAGCCGGCCGCCCGAGATGACCAGCGTGCCGATCATGGAAGCGGTCAATGAGCTCCGCCGCGTCGATCCACACGGCCCGGCGGTCCAAGCCGCTCGCGCCCTGGGCATCAGCTTCGGCGACCGGGCAGCGGACGAGATCGGCAACAATGTCTTTGATCGCCTCGAACCGGTGGCACACGTTGCCGACTTGGTTGAGTCGCCATCCGAGCTTGCCGAGACGCCCGAAGAGGCCGTCACGGTGATCGAAGAGGCAACGATCGCCGAGCCCGTTCAGCAGGCCGAGGAGACCCCCGTCGAGCCAACGGTTGAAGAGGCCTTGCTCGAAGAGCCCACTGCCGAAGAGTTTGCAGCCGAAGAGCCCGCCCTCGGTGAAGACGCCGCCGTCGAAGCGGTGGCCGAGACCATGCTCGATATGGTGTCCGAGGCCGACGAGGCGATCCACGGCGACAGCCTCGCCGAAGAGGTTGCGATCGAAGAGCCCGTCGAGCCGGCAGAAGCCGAGCCGGCGAACGAGCCCTCGAACGAAACCGAAGACGAATCCCTGCCCGAACTCCCCGAGACGGATACGGCACCGGCCGAAGACGTCGAGGCGGTTGCAGAAGCCGAGGAAGCCGAGGCCACGCCCGCGGAGCCGGTCCTCGAATCGGCTCCCGAACTCGTCGCCGAAGCGACGCCCCTCGTCGCCGACGAGCCCGCCGAAGCCGAGCCGGCCGCTCCCGCCCTCCCGGACTTCGCCGAAGCCCAGGCC
>CAYGUP010000062.1:0-23410 GCA_964353155.1 uncultured Planctomycetaceae bacterium
TGTTCTGTGCTCGGCTCCTGGCTAAATCGATCAACGCGGCGCACCCGGTGCGCCGGCGTTGCGTTGGTCGGTCTGATCCTGACCGCCGGCGCCACGCTGGCGGCCGAGCCGGCAGCGGCCAGCGAGTCGATTGACTTCAACGAGCACGTGCGGCCGATCTTCGTGCAGCATTGCCTCGCCTGCCACGGCGGGGTGAAGCAGGCCGGCGGCCTCTCGTTTGTCTCACGCGACCTCGCCATGGCCGAGGGCGATTCGGGCATGTCGGTCATCGAGCCGGGCGACGCCGAGGCCTCGTACCTGCTGGACCGCGTTGTCGATACCGACGACGACACCCGCATGCCCCCGCCCGAGCACGGGCGGCCGCTCACCGCATCGGAGGCAGAGACCCTCCGCGCCTGGATCGACCAGGGGGCCCGCTGGGATCGCCCCTGGGCATTCGACCCGCCACGTCGCGAGCCGCCGCCCGAGGTGTCACGGAGTGACTGGCCCAAGCAGCCGCTCGATCGGTATGTCTTGAGCCGGCTCGAACGCGAAGGGCTGAGCCCCTCGCCGGAAGCCGACCGCGCCCAGTGGCTCCGCCGGGTCACGTTTGATCTGATCGGCCTGCCACCGACCGAGAGCGAGCAAGCCGCGTTCGAGGGCGATCGGAGCGAAGCGGCCCACGAACGGGTCGTCGATCGCCTGCTCGCCTCGCCCCATTACGGCGAACGCTGGGCGAGTGTCTGGCTCGACTTGGCTCGCTACGCCGACACGATGGGCTATGAGCGTGACCCGAACCGAACGATCTGGCCGTGGCGCAACTGGGTGATCGATACCTTCAACGCGGATGTGCCTTACAACGAGTTCTTGCTCAAGCAGACCGCCGGCGACCTGCTGCCGGGCGCCACGCTCGCCGACCGGCTCGCGACCGCGATGCATCGGAACACGCCGACCAATATCGAGGGGGGCACCGACGACGAAGAGTACCGCTGGGCCGCGGTCGTCGATCGGGTCGATAGCACGTGGGCCGGCGTGCTCGGGCTGACGATGGGCTGCGCACGGTGCCACGACCACCCGTACGATCCGATCACCCAAGCCGACTACTATCGCTTCGCCGCGTTCTTCAACACCACCCGAGACGCCGACCTCGTCGAAGATTGGCCGAAGCTCGACGTCCCGAACGATCGCACACGATGGGACGAGGCCAACCGGCTGCACCGGCGGCTCGAAACCCTGCGGTGCGAGGTCACACAGCAGGCCGAACAGCTCAACAACGCCGAACGAAGCTGGTCGCCGCTGGCGATCGACCACGCCGAGTCGACCGGCGAGACCCGCCTCGGCCTTCAAGAGACTCCCTACGGGATCGAGGTCGTGGCCTCGGGCACTGTGACCGATCGCTCGACCTACACCCTCACGGCGGACGCTCCCGTCCGACGGCTGGCCGCCTTGCGGATCGACGCGTTGCCGAAGGACTTGGCCAGCGCCCTGACGACCCCCGAGATGGGCTTCGTCCTCTCCCGTCTGCGTGTCGATGTCGAACGCCCCGGCGAAGAGGCCGAAGAGGTCTTCCTCGACGAGGCCCTCGCCGACGAGGCCAACGGCATCTTCCAACCCATCGACTCGCTCCGCGACAACACGGCCGGCTGGGGGCCCTACACGAAGATGCGGCACCCGCGTTGGGCGGTGTTCGTGTTGGCCGAGCCAATCGAACTCGCCGAGGGCGACCGGCTGCGGATCGTGCTCAAGCACGGCATGGCGACCGACGGGCAAGGCCCGTTGGTCATGCAACGCGTGCGGATCGCGGTGACGGACGAATCGGTCTGGCCGGGCCTGATCAACTGCGAGCCCTTCCGGGCGATCCGCCGCGAGGAAGCCGACATTGAGGCCAAGCTCGCCGAGATCCCTTCGACCACCGCACCGATCTTGCTCGAACAGCCCGATCCGATCCGGCGGCCGACCCACCGCTTCGATCGTGGCAACTGGCTCGCGCCGAGCGAACGCGTCGACGCCGCGGTGCCGTCGAAGCTGCCGGGCCGAGCGGCCGATCGCCTCGAACTGGCGCGTTGGCTCGGATCGGAGGAGAACCCGCTGACCGCCCGGGTGATGGTCAATCGCGTTTGGGCAGAACTCTACGGTGGTGGTTTGGTCGAGACCGTTGAGGACTTCGGATCGACCGGCAGCGAGCCATCGCACGCCGAGCTGCTCGATCACCTGGCGGTGCGGTTCCGCGATGAGCTCGGTTGGAGCCTCAAGGGCTTGCTGCGTGAGATCGTCCTCTCATCGACCTACCGCCAAGACGCCCGGTTGACCGCCGAGCAAGCGACCAACGACCCAACCAACCGCCTCCTCGCCCGCGGCCCGCGTGGCCGGCTGACGGCGGAGATGGTTCGTGATCAGGCGTTGGTGCTCTCTGGCCGTTTCAGCCCCAAGCTGGGCGGGCCGCCCGTCATGCCGTACCAACCCGATGGCGTGTGGCAGACGCTCTACAACAACAACAAGTGGGAGACCTCCGCCGGCGACGATCGCTATCGGCGTGCCGTGTACACGTTCTGGAAGCGGACCGCGGCCTATCCGAGCATGATGGCCTTCGATGCCCCCAGCCGCGAGCAATGCACGGTCCGCCGACCCACGACCAACACGCCGTTGCAGGCCCTCGTGACGCTCAACGATCCGGCGTTTGTCGATTTGGCCGAGGGCCTGGCCGAGCGGATGCTCACCCGCGCCGGAGCGGGGCAGGGGCGTGACGCGATCGCCTGGGCCTATCGTCGGGCCACGGGGCACGAGGCCTCCGAGGCCGTGCTGATCGAACTCGGCAAGCTGCACGAGGAGTTGCTCACCGAGCAAGGCATCGACGAACGCCTCGCGATGACGCTCGTCGCCAACGCGATCCTGAACCTCGACGCCGCCCTCACGAAGTGACACGACGCCCGTTACCACAACGCATGAACCACTTCCAACACCTCCGAACGCAGCAGACCGAGCACGTCACGCGCCGGCACTTCTTGCAGGGCAGCATGGCGGGGCTGGGGGCGTTGTGGCTTGGTGCCCAGCGGGCCCAAGCCTCGGCCGGGGGCGCGTTGACGATCGACCCGGCACAGCCCTGGGCGCCGCGTACCTCGCACTTCGCCCCGAAGGCGAAACGCGTCATCTTCTTGCACATGGCCGGGGCGCCGAGCCAGTTCGAGCTCTTCGAGCACAAGCCCGAACTCCGGCGCCTCGACGGTCAGACGTGTCCGGCCGAGGTGCTCGCCGGCGAGCGGTTTGCTTTCCTGCGTGGCGAGCCGAAGCTCCTCGGTTCTCCCTTCCCGTTCCACCAAGCGGGCGAGTCGGGCCAGTGGATTAGCGACCGGCTGCCCGAGTTTGAGAAGTCGATCGACAAGGTCACGTTCGTCCGCACGATGACGACCGACCAATTCAACCACGCCCCCGCCCAACTGTTGGTCCACACCGGCTCGGCCCGCGCCGGCGCGGCTTCGATTGGCTCTTGGGTCACCTACGGGCTCGGCAGCGAGAACCAGAACCTGCCCGGCTATGTCGTGCTGCTGTCCGGCGGCAAGGCGCCGAGCGTTGGCCAGGCCGGCTGGGGCAGCGGCTACCTGCCCAGCGTCTACCAGGGCGTGCAGTGCCGCAGCCAGGGGGACCCGGTCCTCTTCCTCTCGAACCCCGAGGGCGTCAGTCACGACATCCGCCGACGCACCGTCGAAGCGATCAACCGTGTCAACCAGCAGACGCACAGCGAGTGGGGCGACCCGGAGACCGTGACCCGCATCGCCCAGTACGAGATGGCCTGCCGGATGCAACTCGAAGCGTCCGATGCCATGAGCCTCGCCGACGAGTCGGCCGAGTCGCTCGCCGCTTACGGCGCGGACCCGGCCCGGAAGAGCTTCGCCAACAACTGCGTCCTGGCCCGCCGCCTCGCCGAGCGAGGCGTGCGCTACATCCAGCTCTTCGATTGGGGGTGGGACACGCACGGCACAGGCGAAGGCGAGTCGATCGACAAGGGGCTCACCCGCAAGGCACGCAATATCGACCGCCCGATGCACGCGCTGCTGACCGACCTGGAGCAACGCGGCCTGCTCGACGAGACGCTCGTCGTCTGGGCGGGCGAGTTCGGGCGCACGCCGATGCGCGAGAACCGGGGCGGGGCCGAGATGAAGTTCCTCGGCCGCGACCACCACGCCAAGGCATTCACCCTCTGGCTCGCCGGCGGTGGCGTGAAGCGGGGCCACTCGCACGGCGAGACCGACCCCATCGGCTTCGGCCCGGCGACCGAGCCGGTCCACGTCCGCGACCTCCACGCCACGATCCTGAAACTCCTGGGCATGGACCACAACAAACTGGTCTACCCGTTCCGAGGCCTCAATCAACGCCTCACCGGCGTCGAACCGGCCCGCGTCGTCGACGACCTGATCGCCTAATGACGAGCGGCGTAGGCGGAGGTGCCGCGAAAGCTGGCCCTTGGCTGACAGCCTCGCGTTTCTACAGTTTGGCGGCCGATTGGCGTGAATGAGATGCCGTTTCGTGTTGCAGGCGGCAGACGGGATCTTGCCATTCAGGGCCTATTCGCGATTGTAACTGTTACGTAACGCTATTTGGTTGACGCTCGGGATGACGGGCGTCTACTCTGTTAGAAGTCGCTGGCGGGCTGCAAACACCGAACTGTTTGCGTTTGGTCCGCGAGCGCCTCTTGTTACTTGTGTTTCTCTTCGACCTCTTATCTTTTGAGACAGCCTCATGACGAAACTCTTTTGCTGCGCGGTCGCAGCCGGCCTCCTGATGGCGGCCCCTGCCGTACAGGCCCAGAATCTCCTCGACAACGGTGGTTTCGAGACCCAAATCGACTTCAGCGGCCTAGAAGCCGACAACAACTGGGTCGCTTTCTTTGGCGGCGGATCGCAGGGGACGACCAGCACGGTCGATCCCGCTTTCACCGATCCGATCATGCCCAGCGAGGGAGCGCACCACCTGAGCATCATCAACGGTGGCGAGCAAAACGGCTTCTCGGGGGTCACGCAAAACTTCGTGGCGAGCGAAGGAAACCTCCACACGTTTGAGTTTGATGCCAAGCAGAATGGCCCGACATTCAACATCGCCGCCGAGTACCGCATCGAATGGCGTGACGCGATGGGTGCCTTCATCGGCGGGCAATTCGACCTCAACACAGGCATCGTTGGTCTGAGCGAGAGCTACGACACTTACTCGATCGATGCGATCGCCCCGGCCGGTGCCGTCTCTGGCTCCGCTGTCATCGCGGTTCAAACCTTCATCCCAGCGCCTGGCGACAACGCGGCGAATTTCTTCGGTCAGCTCTACGTCGATGCGGCGTCGGTCACGGCCGTCCCTGAGCCGACTTCGGCACTCCTCCTGATGCTCGGCCTGGCACCGATGGTGGCACGCCGGCGCTGAGGCTCGCTATTGAGCACGAGATTAAACATCACCACGCCGCGTCGGGGCTCGCCCCGACGCGGCGTTTTGTGTTGATGGCAGCTATGGGGTGTTGGGGCCGCGTGAAGTCGAGGGCCAGCATGACCAAAACGGGCCGTTCACCGTTCCGGTTCGGACTAGAATGGCCGAGCGGATAGCAGCGGTTAGTTCAGCCGATGCCATTGAAAGCGATGCGACAAAACATAAGTCGTTGTTGCGGCGCGGTTTGCGAAAAGAAAACGCTGTTTGGCCGGCTTCCTGGCGTTTGGCCGGTGCGACAAAACCGTGCGACAAAACGATTTGGCCACCCGAGTCGGATTCCCGATGCCTCGGGTTGGCTCACAGCACGGGGGCACGCTCTTCGTGCGATCGCGTGCCGAGGTTGCCGTAGCGATGGTACACGTGCGAGAGGCTCTGCTCGCTATGCCGCCAGAGCAGGTCGAGCCGGCCGACGCCGGTGATCGGGGTGTCGATGATCGAGAGCAGCCGGTTGGATGCTTCGAGGCGGATCGGGTCGGGGACCCGCTCGGGGCAGGCGTAGTCGATGCGGTCGGCCTGGTGCGTGCGGAGCATCTCGGCGAGTTGCTCGTCGGTCTCTTCGACGAACTCCAATCGGCCGGCCCAGGCCTCGGTCTCTTCGTGCAACCACGCGACGAGCGTCGCGAGCTTGCCGGCGAGGTCGGGCGGTGAGCTGATCGCCAGATGGCAGCCCGCCACCCGCGCCGCCGCCAGCCGGCAGAGCACGTTCAGAGCTTCGTCCCGCGGATCGACCCGCAGCCGCACCGCATCGACGGCCCGGTACCGACGGATATTGTCCTCGCCGACGAGCCTGAAGTGGTCGTGCTCCCGGCGGAACTCGTCGCGGTCGGCCAGCTCGTAATCCAAGACCGTCGCCCGCAGCCGAGCCAACTCATCCGCGGCCAGCAAGTGATCCTCGTCTGGGTTGCGATGCACGCTATCGAGGTCGCCCAGCAGGTCGGCGAGGAGCTCGTCGTTGACCTCGTGGTCGGCGGGGGCCGGCTTCGGTTGGGTCTCGCCGGCGCGGAACTGGATGAACTGGGCCACGTAATTTGGCCCGCCCGCCTTCATGCCTGGCCCAACGCTGCTCTTGCCGACCCCGCTGAACGGCTGGCGGAGCACGATGGCGCCGGTCGTCGGGCGGTTGATGTAGAGGTTCCCGGCACGGATGCTCCGCCGCCAGAGCTCGTGCTCGCGGTCGTCGAGGCTCTCGAGCCCGGAGGTGAGGCCGTAGCCGGTGGCGTTCACGAGGTCGATCGCCTCGGTCAGGTTCCGCGCCCGCATCACGCCGAGCAGCGGTCCGAAGAACTCGGTGCAGTGCGTGTAGCTCCGCGGCGTGACGCCCCACTTCACGCCGGGCGAGACGAGGTGTGGGTTCTTGTCGACGTGCGGCCGCGGCATGACGAGCCAAGACTCGCCCGCCTCGAGCTCTTTGAGGCCCCGTTCGAGCTCGTTGGCGGGAGGGCGGATGAGCGGGCCGACCTTTGTCGGGAGGTCCCACGCGCTGCCCACCCGGAGGCTCTCGACCGCGTCGGCGAGGGTCTCGCGGAAGCCGGCGTCGTGGTAGACCTCGTCGTCGAGGATCAGCAGCGAGGTCGCCGAGCACTTCTGGCCCGCATGGCCGAACGCCGAGTGCAGGACGTTCTTGATCGCCAGATCGCGGTCCGAAAGGGCGGTGACGATCGTCGCGTTCTTGCCGCCCGTCTCGGCGAAGAGCCGCATCGCGGGCTTCGCGGCGAGCATGCGGCGGGCCGTTTCTGTGCCGCCGGTGAGGATAACGGCCTCGACGCGTGGATCGGTCGCTAGGCGCTGGCCGGCCGTCGCCCCGGCGCACGGCGCGAACTGGAGGGCCTCGCGCGGCACGCCCGCCTCCCAGAAGCACTCGCAGAGGAGCTGGGCGATGAGCACTGTATCGCTGGCCGGCTTGAGGATCACATTACTGCCCGCCGCCAGGGCGGCCGCCACCCCGCCACATGGGATCGCGAAGGGGAAGTTCCAAGGGCTGACGACCGCGATGACCGGCCGGCTGCGTGTGGTGACATCCGGCATCGCGTGCCAGCACTCGGCCGACTCGCCGTAGAAGCGGCAGAAGTCGATCGCTTCGGAGATCTCAGGGTCAGATTCAGTGAGCAGCTTGCCTCCCTCGGCGAGCATCGCCCCCATTAGCTCCCCACGACGGCGTGCGATCTGCAACGCGACGCGATCGAGCACCTCACGCCGCTGGCGAACGCTCCGCGAACGCCAACCCGCCGGGTCATCAGCGGCACAGGCGATGGCGCGATCGATGTCGGCTTCGGAGGCTTGCAGGTAGTTCGCAACAACCACGCCGGGCCGTGAGGGGTCGACCGAGTCACGCCAATCGTCTCCGCCAAGGGCTGAGCCCGCGATGACCGGCACGACCGTCGCCGGCTGCGTGTACTTCTCCTTGGCTTGCTCCACGAGGCCGGCACCCCATTGGCTATTCAGCGGCAGGCCCCAATCAGTATCCGGCTCGTTCGCGAAGCCGGTTGAGCTATCGCCCGTCGGCCGGATGTCGAAGGTCTCGGCGCTGCGGTCTTGGGTGCGGCGGGGCTCGGACGAGACGGTCTCGATCGCTTCGAATGACTCGACGAAGTGCTTTTCGAGGCGTTCCCACGCTTTGCTGCCGACCGTGATATTGAACGCGTGCCGCAGGAAGTTGTCCTCACCCGTGTTCTCGTCGAGTCGGCGGATGAGGTAGCCGATCGCGTGGATGAAGTCTTCTTGTTGGCACGCCGGTGCGTAGAGCAGCAGGTTGGAAGACTGCTCGAAGACGGCCCGGCGTTGGTGGGTCGCCATGCCCTCAAGCATCTCGAACTGGACCCGATCCAAGACACCCGCCTCGGCCGCGGCGATCAAGCCGTAGGCCAGCGTGAAGAGGTTGTGCGACGCGATGCCTAGACGGACCGCCCCGAGGTTCTCCGGCTTGAACCCCTCGTGGAGCATCCGCTTGTAGTTGGCGTCGGTTTCGAGCTTCGAGGCATACGGGGCTTGCGGCCAACCCATCACCGAGGCCTCGACGCGTTCCATTTCCATGTTGGCCCCTTTCACCAAACGGATGGTGATCGGAGCCCCGCCCGCGTTGACGCGTTGCCTCGCCCAATCGCTCAGCCGTTGTTGCACGAGGTAAGAGTCGGGCACATAAGCCTGCAACGCGATGCCGGCCTGGACCTGTTCGAGCCCGGGCCTTTCGAGCGTGGCGATGAAGGCCTCGGCGGTTAGTTGCAGGTCGCGATACTCTTCCATATCGAGGTAGACGAACTTCGGCACCACGTCGCCGTTGGGGCGGACGAACTCCCCTTTCGCCGCGGCCCTGTAGAGCAGCTCTAGCCGGTCGGCGAGGGTCTCGATGGTGTGCTCGCGCGCCAAGGGTGAGACCTGCGAGTAGATTGTCGAGATCTTAACGCTGATGACTTCGACCTCGGGCCGTTGGAGCATCGCTAGGTAGTTGTCCAAACGCCTCCTTGCCTCGCGTTCTCCGAGCAGCGATTCGCCGAGGTGGTTGACGTTCATTCGCACGCCCTCGTCGCGGCGGGCAATGAGGTGCTTGCCGAGCAGCTTCTCTTCGGCCGGCAAGACGACGTTGGCCGTCTCTTGCTGCATCTTGTCTTTGACAAGCGGCATGATGACGCCCGGCAGGTAGCCTCCGAACGATTGGAAGCCACGCAAGAGCGTCCGATCGAGTGGGCTGAAGAAGCGTGGGATGCCCTGGGCATCGAGGACGTGGGTCAACTGGTCGCACGAGCGGGCCGCCGTGTCGGAGCGGAAAGCCTGGTCGGTCATCTGCATGAGCGTCGCCTTGTCGCCCGAGGATTGCATCATACGGTCGAGTTCGACCTGCTGGCGGCGTTCGGCGGGGGTTTGCAGGACGGCCGCGCGCACCTGGAGCTGGCGGGCGATATGGATCGCTTGCTGCACTCGCAGCGGGAGGCCCGAATCGCTGCTTGGCTGGAAGGTATCGAGCAGGTCGCCAAGGTCATGGGAGGCCGCTCCCTGGTTGGCGTCACTTGGCGAAAGCGGCATGTCGAATCGATGTTGAAGCGAGGGGGTTTGTTAAGAAATCAGGAGTCGCTTGTCGGGCCCTCGGTTGTGGCCTAGCTTGCATGTCCCGCCTGCCGCCTTCGCCAGAGTCTAGCCCCACGACCGGCCCGCCATGAAGCGCCTTCTTTGTCATTTCGTTGTGCTATCGATCGTCACCGCTCAGGGCTGGGCGCACGAGGGGCATAGCGAACCAGAGCCGCCAACCACCCCGCCTACGAAGGCCTTCCCCGCGGCAATCGTCCTCCCGTCAATAGAGGGGCCGAAGCCGTGGTCTGATAAGCCGTTGCTGAACGACCCCGATCGGTTCCAGATCGCGATCGTGACCGACCGGACCGGCGGGCATCGCCCCGGCATCTGGATGGACGCGGTGCGGAAGCTCAACCTGCTGCGGCCCGAGTTCGTTGTCTCGGTGGGCGACTTGATCGAGGGCTACACCGAGAACGAGTCACGCATCGAGCGTGAGTGGAACGAGTTCCTCGGTTTCATCGATCAGTTGCAGATGAAGTTCTTCTTCGTGGCGGGCAACCACGATGTCACCAACCCGCTGTTGCACGAGAAGTGGCGTGAGCGGTTCGGTCGTGAGTGGTACTCGTTCGACTACCGCGGCGTGCATTTCCTTTGCCTGTGCAGCGAAGACCAACGCCAACAGCATATCAGCGAGGAGCAGCTCGAGTTCGTGAAGGCCGACCTTGCCGAACATGCGGACGCTCGTTGGACGCTTGTCTTCCTGCACAAGCCGCTATGGACCTATGCCGAGCGAGCGATCAGCAACGGCGACGCGGACCCAACCAATTGGAAACGGGTCGAAGGATTATTGGTCGACCGCCCCCACACGATCTTCTCCGGGCACGTACACCACTACGTGCAGTACCAACGCAACGGGCGCGACTACTACTCGTTGGCGACGACCGGTGGCGGCTCGCAGTTGCGAGGAAACGAGTATGGCGAGTTTGATCACATCACGTGGCTCACGATGGAAGCGGACGGCCCGCACGTGGCGAATGTGCGACTCGATGGGATCTTGCCGCCCGATATCGTTACGGAGCAAAGCGCTGAGCGATTCGGCGATTTCTTGCGCGGTGTGCGGATCGAGGTCGCCCCGATCTTGGTAGGGGACGCCTCGGGCTTCACCGAGGGAGAGATCCGAATCCGCGTCACGAACGAGTTCGAGGAAGAGGTCACCGTGAGCGGTGTGGTCGATGGGCTCCCGCTCCGCGGTCTTCGAGTCGAACCCGATGGCCTTCGGGTGACCGCCGTGGCCGGCGAGGAGAGCGAGCAACGCGTGCGGGTGCGATTCGACGAGCCGATCGAGTTCGACGCCCTCCGCCGAGCGACCTTCACTGCCATGGTGCGCTCGAAACCGAACCGCGATGAGATCGCGCCTCTCGCCGCGGAGCGAATCGTGCCGGTGGTGATCGATCAGCGACACGATTGCCCCAAGATCCCGGCGGGAGAGGCGATCGATGCGATCACCCAGCCCTGGCCGGAGCGAGCCTACGCGTTGCCCGAGCAGCCGATCGTCCTGGGGGACGCGAAGGAGTGGACCGGGAAGGTTGACGGCTCCTTCGAGGTCGCCGCTCGGCACGATGGGGAGCGATTGATCCTCTCGGCGTTGGTGACCGACGAGCGGGTGGTCGCGGGCAAGGATCGTTTCGAGTGGATCCTCGATGCCCGGCCAGCCAACGAACGCCTCGATCCGCGGCTCCGCTGGGGCGTGATCCGCGTGACGGCCTCGGCCCCGGGCGAGACGGGCTCGGGCGCGGTCGAGGTGACCCGGAGCCGCCGCCGCCAGCAAGAGCCGATCCGCGGGGCCGAAGGCACCGCGAGGCGGACCGACGCCGGCTACGAGATCGAGGTCGCGATCCCTCACCGGGCGCTGGCACGCTACCAAGGCGGCCAGCGATGGAAAGACTTCCAACTCGCTGCCGTGCAGGTCGATATCGACGACCCGTCGCGCGAGCCGACGGAGATCGTCTGGCGCGGCACCTCCAAGGTCCGCCAACGCAACACGAACTACGCCCGCTTCGTCCGCGGCAAGTGAGCAACGTGAAGCGTCTAAGTCTTCGGCTCCAGGAATCTCAGGTGGTGCTGGCCGTGGACGACCATCAGGTCCTTCCAGCCCTCGAGCGTGAGCCCGTCGCACAGCGGGTAGGGCGGCAGGGGGCCGGGGAAGTCGCGGGCCTCGGCGAGCGTGGCCAGCAGCCGATCGATCTTCGCCGGGTCGTCGGCTTCGAGCGGCTGGGGCGTGAGCCGCGGTAAGGTGGGCGCGCCGGCCATCATCTTCCGGCTGCGTCGGGCGTACCAGAGGACCATGCCGAAGACCTTGCGCATCGGCCACGGGAGGCGTTTCTCGTCGCCGTCCATGCCGATCCGAATGGTCTCGCTGAGGTGGTCGCCGATCTGCGACAGATTCCAATTGCCGCAGGCGGTGTAGCCACCATTCCGCAGGCGTTCGACCTCGACAATCAACTCGTCGAGGGAGTGGAAATCTAGCTCTCTTCGCTTCGCCATACTCGATCGCCTCAAGGAGAGTCACTCGGGAAGGAGTTTGACCTCGCCGGTGGCCAGGTCGTAGATCGCGCCGCGGATCACGAGGCGGTTGGTGTCGATCGCGTTGCGTACGTCGGGGAAGCGGCTCAGGTTCTCGATCGAGAGCCGGACATTCTTCGCGATCGCCCAATCGATTTGTTGCTCGACCGGCATGGAGGGCTCGATGTCCTGCAGGGCCGGTTCGATCCGCATCAGCAATGATTCGATCTCGTGAGGCTCTCGCTCTTTCAAGTCGTGGGCGACAAACGAGTGGTAGGCCGCGGTCACGGCGCCGCAGTTCTTGTGCCCCATCACCAATAGGAGCTTGGTGCCCAAGTGATCGACGGCGTACTCGATGCTGCCGGCGACGTCTTCATCCACAACGTTGCCCGCGACGCGGATCACGAACAGGTCGCCCACCCCCTGATCAAAGATCAGCACCGGCGTGACACGCGAGTCGCTGCAAGCCAGCACGGTTGCGAACGGGTGCTGCGCTTTGGCGAGCGACGCGCGGTAGTCGGCCGATTCGTGCGGATGCTTCGATTCGCCGCGGACGAACCGCTTGTTTCCTTCGGAGAGCTTGGCGAGGGCAGCGTCGGCAGAGACCTCGGCATGGGCGGTCGGGCCTTTCGCTTGCCCGGCGGTGGCGGCGAGGCAGACGGACGCGAGGGCAAGGCAGCGGAGCGTCTTCACGGTCTTGGCGATCACTTGGGGAGGGAGCGTCGGTTTCGAGAGCATAGCTCAACACGCCCCCTCCGGCCTGACTAGCCGCCCAAGCCGCGTAAAACTGTCGCACCCGTGGAGCCGCCAAAGCCCGCGAACGCTTCGTCGCGGTCCGAATCTTGAGGATCCGTCTCGGATTCGCCCCAAACGCTCACGGTCCGTCCCTGGACGGCGTCTCTCGGCGTCTCTTCGATAAGCAGCAGGTCGTCTTGTCGCGACGGATCGAAGGGCGTCTTGGTTTGGTGGGCCGTTGCCGTGGGGGTCGAGTCAGAGATCGCGAGAAAGGGTCCGAAAACGATCGTTTCGGCGTTGGAAGTAGCGGGGAGGGCCAAGTTGACGTTAGGCCCGCTCGCACCGAGGTTGTCCCGCCAGATCGTGTAGTCGGCCGCATCGACGCGCCCGCTTTGGTTGCCGTCGGCGGCTGCCGGTCCGAGGGCACCGTACGAGTTGGCCCAGACATCGTAGTCGGCTGGCTCGACCGTGCCGTTGCCGTCGTAGTCGCCGGGCACCGGATCGAAGGCACCGACCATCCAGCCGAATAGGTTGAGGGCGTACTGCTTGTTGTCGAAGCGGTTGAGGTTGGTGCCGGCGCCGTTCTGGTTGAAGAACGTGTTGCGATCGAAGTGGCCGACGATCTTACCCTCGCCCGCCGTGCCAGCCAGAACGGCGGCGTCGAGGGCATTGGTCGACCGCGAAGGTCCTTGGTTGCGGTTCCCGAACGGTGGTTCGTTGAGGCGAGTCTGTCCCTCGGCCCTAGCCAGGGTGAAGGTATTGACGTTCGGCGAGGCCGTGCCGCTCGCGCGGCGGAGTGGCGTGACGCCCTCGCCGTCGATGCGATCGACGTCGTTGAACAACGGGTGGTTGGGGAAGACAAAGTCGCCGTCGGCCCGATCCAGTTGGTAAGTCCCCTGGTCTTGGTGCATGATCAGCGCGAAGCGGTCCAAGAACTGCTGGTCGCTGTTCGAGGCATCGGCCCAATCGCTGCCGAAGTTGGCGTCGCTGATGAACAGGGCCGATCCGCCGCCACGGATGTAGTCTTCCACCGCATCGACGGCCGCCGTGTCGTACACCGCATTGTTTGATCCGAACACGATCGCGTCGTACGCGGTGAGGTCCATCGACTCGAAGTCGATGTGGATGCCCTGCGATTGGCCGCTGGCGTTCTCGGCCGTTTCGGTTTTTTGCTCGACGGCGAAGCCGGCTCCCTCGAGCGTCTGCCTGAGTTCGCCCCAGCCGTGATTGCCCCCGTTCGTTGCGAAGTTGTTGATGTCGGCCAATTGTTCTGTCAGCTCGCTCTCGCTGTCGCCGGGTTGGAACTCGAAGAAGCCTCCGGAACGGTCGGCGCCGCGGACGAACAGGATGGTCGGCTTCTCCGGCTCGGGTGGGAACTCGCCGAGGACCTCGATGCCGCTGACCTTGGCGTTGTTGATCTCGGTGAGGAAGTCGACACGCACGACACCCGACGGATCGGCCGTTGCTGCGAACTCTTCGACCACCGCCCGATCGGCCCCGCCCGCCTCGGCAAAGACATCGTAGTCGTCGAGCACCGTCGAGCCATTGATCACGACATCGAAACTCCGCTGCCCGGCTGCCGACCAGAAGACCTCCGCGAAGTGGAGCCGCAGCGTATACGATTCGCCCGGCAGGAGGCCGTCGATGTCGTAGCGGAAGTCGCCGCCGTTCTGGCCGGTCCGCTCGGTCTGATAAACCGCCGCCGGGGCCGGGTCGGTCACGCCGGCGACTTGGATCGTATCGCCCGTGGAAAAGTTTCCACCGCCGGCGAAGAATCGATCGGCGACGAACGGGTCAACCGATCCGCCGCCCGCGTTGATCGCGAGCGTCGCGAGCAGTCGGCGTGGTTCGAGGGGCTCGAGTCGAGGCGTGGGTTGGCGTCGCAGCATGGCGGTACCGCTCCGGTTGTGGATGACGTTGGCACGCTCATCCTAACCCGTCCCGGCCGACCAATGTGCCCGTTTGCGGTGCGGGATCACGCCGATTCATCGAGCGGCTTGAGGAACTCGAGGTGATGCTGGGCGTGCACCGCCATCATGGTGCGCCAACGCTCGACCGTGACCCCGGTCGCTAGCGGATAGGTGTGTTTCAGCTCGGGCGCATCGCGTGCCTCGCGGAGCGTTTCGAGGCAGCGATCGATGGCCGCCGGATCGTCTGATTCGGCCGGTTCAGGCACCAGCGTTGCCAAGGTGGGAATACCGCTCACACCATGGACGACGCGCGAAGCGAAGAGCCAGAAAATCAGGTTCCCAACCGTGGCTCGGAAGACCCACGGCAGCGGCTTCATCGTGCCATCGAGCTCGATCCGGATGGTCCCCTCGATGTGCTCGCAAAGCTGGGAGAGGTTCCACTTTCCACCACGCGTGTAGCCGCCGGTGCGGAGGCGGGTGATGTCATCGATGGCGTCGTCGAGCGTGTCGAAGTGCAGGCGGCGTAGTTTGGGCATCGCGATTTCCTCGGGTGTCGAATGAGACGCTTCTGACCCGAGAGACTATCGGCCACATACATCGGTTCGGTTACGCGACAAAGCGTCGCACACGACCACCCGCGATGCTCAGGGCGCAAGCGAGCACCATTGCCAGGAAGGCGGAGGGCTCGGGAACCCTAAGCGAACCGTTCAACCGATAAGCGTCACGCCAGACCGTGAAGTCGGCCGCGTCGATACGCCCATCGCCGTTGCCATCGGCCGCTAGGTTCGGTGTCTGGCCGAGGGAGGCATCGAAAACCGTCCCGTAAGCGGCCCGCCATGCTTCGCCGTCGCTTGGCGTGACGAGGCCGTCGCGGTCGTAGTCACCTACGGGCAAGACGGTCCGCAGCGCCGCTTCGCCGAGGAGGGCGTGCGTTTCGCGTGTCGGGTGGACATCGTCCCAGAAGACATAGCCCGGTGCCCCCTCGAGCGAGCCGCCCGAGGCATCGCGACCGGCCTGCGTCGTATTCGTGAAGCCCAGCGACGAGGCATCGTCTAAGATCTCCGCGAAGAGACCCTCGACATCGAGGCGATGTATCGTCAGCTCGCTGTTCGCCGCCTCCACCGCGTCGTAAGCCGCCGCTAGCTCGGCGTTGTAGGCTTCCGATCGGGTGGTCCACTCGTCGGCGTTCGACAAGAATCGCGGCGTCACGCCAAGACGCGGGAGGTTGATCCCGAGCACGTCCCTCGCGCCCGCCGCCGCGAGTCTGCCGAGCTGCGACTGCACGACGCTCGCCGGCACCGTGACATCGGTCTCGCCGGCGAGCAAGAAATCGTTCGCGCCAATGAAGACAACGTACAGAGCCTCCGAATCGAGCGGCGTGCCATCGAGTCGATCGAAGTAGGCATCGACTTGCTCGACCAGCGAGTTGATCAACACACCCGAGAAACCTCCGGGCCCGTTGGTCTCAGCGCCGCCGTACGCGAAGTTGTCCCCACCCCGCCCGTCGCGAACGAGTTCACCGAAGCCGAGCCCTTCCGACAGGCGTTCCGCGTAGGTCGGCCCGTTGCTGAACCGGCCGTTGAAGTAGTTCGATCCCGGAAACGCCCCGGCGGTCCAGAAGCTCGTGTTGCCAACGTCCGACAAGCTATCGCCGAAGACGATGAGATCGGAATACGGCCCGGCACGCAGCGACGAGGCCGACAGCAGGGCAATCACCGCGAAGCAGGCACCGCGAATCGTCATGAGGAGTCCTTTCCTACCAGAGTGCTCGTGAGAAACTTAAGCGAAGCACGCCTCGGCGATCGCCTCGATATGACGGTAGTCGGTCCCGCAGCACCCGCCTAGCACCGAGACGGCAGGCAGACGCTCGACCAGAGCATGGACCCGGGCGCTGAGGTCGGCCGGGTCGCCTTCATCGAGTTCGGTCGCCGAGTCCAACTCGGCGTGGCTCAGCGTCGAGGCATTGGCGCGCAGGCCACGCAGGCGGCTGATCCACGGCGCGTCGGAATCCAGCACGTCGGCGAAGTGCGTCGGGTGGGCGCAGTTGATCATGTAGTACGCCGGCGACGCGTTGGTTGCCTCATCGACTTGCTGGATCGCCTCGCCGAGCGATTGGCCGGTCGGCAAGCGGCCGTCGGTCTCGAGCGTGAACGACAGCATCGCCGGGATTCGGGCCGCGGCAGCGGCTCGGGCGATGCCGATCGCTTCGTCGACGTAGTTGAGCGTATAGACGGAGATCAGGTCGGCCTCGGTGCCGGCGATCGCCTCGATCTGTGTGCGGTGGTACTCGGCCGCTTCGTCGGCTGACATCTTGTTGTCAGCCACGTAGCCGTCTCCGCGTGGCCCGACGCTGCCGCTGATCGGCATCGGTGTCGCGCCCGCTTGCTGATCACGGTAGCCGGTCAGGAAGTCGATCGCTTGTCGATTGATGCCGGCGGTCGCCTCGCGCGAGCCATCGATCTTCTCGACCCAATCGGGGCTCGCCCGCCAAGTCGTCGAGCCGAGCTCAAGCCCCACGCCATGCCGGCCGGCGAGTCCAGCGAATCGATTGTAGTAGCGAGCGATGAGCTCCCGCCCGGCCTCGTCTCGCAAGACGGGGTACGAAGCGAAGTGCGGCAACTCGATGCCCTCGTGGAAGACCAGCACGGTCTCCATCCCGCCATCGGTCAGGACGGGCTGGCCGTTGAGCTGCGGCAGGGCATGGCGGTAGCGTGGCATGGTTGGGTCCTCCGTGTTCCGGTAGCTGTAGAGAGATACCAGCTAAGGCGGAGAAGTTCGCCGGGTGTTACAAGAAAACCCAGAGAGCAAGAGAAGAATTAGTCAGAGACCGGCGTCTCGCCGATTGTCTGCTGCAAGCAGTCGGTTACCCAGGCATTGAGGCTCTTCCCGTTGGCGGCTGCCAGCTTGTTCGCTTGCCTGTGCAGTTCAGGCGTGACCCGCAGCATGAACTTGCCGCTGCAAGGCTTCTCGGGCTCCTCGCCACGTTCTTCGCAGAATGCGACATAGTCATCAATCGAATCGCGGAACGCCTTGCGGAGTTCGCGAACCGAAGTCGCCTCGAACGTGACGACATCACGAATGCCGACGACTTCCCCGTGGAAGACACCCGCTTCGTCGTCGAACTCGACGCGTCCATAATAGCCGTTGTGGTTGAGCATACGCGACTAAGGTTTCTTGATGCCCGCTTCGATTAAAAAGCGACGAACCGATCGAATTTGCGGTTTGCTAGCTTCTTTCTCGGGATGCGGTCGGTGGAAGACGGCTCGTACGCCGTTGAGGGCAACACGAACACGAGAGCCTCGTCCCTCAGTAACTGCAGCACCAAGCCAAGCAAACGTTCTCTCGATGTCAGTCCACGCGATGTTCGCCCGGATTGGGTTAGCAAAAATAGACTCAAGCACGCTGTCAGCAGTAGGCATAAGAATCCCTGGAGCTATGTCCTAGGCATCCTTACCCAGTTAGCCGACTACATTCGGCATCGGACGGCTTTTTGTGCGAGTTACCTTCCCACACGGCACACCTACATGGTATCGGTGTGTGATACCGAAGTCAAGCAAGGTTACTGCCATAGCAAGTCATTTGGTTTGAGCCGATGCAGACCACAAAAAAACATCTAGCTGGCGCAATTGCGACCAGTTTCGATGGCTTAGAGGCTATTCGACCTCAGGCACCCTTTTTGGGGCGCGGCACTTTGGCCTTCTTTGTGCCCTTCTTACCGCGGCGGCCCTTCTTGTTGGTGGCGGACTTTTTGAGGCCGGCTTCGACGGCTTGGATGCTTTGGCCGATGCTCTCGCGCATCTTTTCGATCCGATCGCGGAGGATCGCGGCTCGCTCGAACTCCATCTGGTCGGCCGCCTCGTACATCTCTTTCTCGAGCTCGTTGATGTACTCCTCGGTGATGTACTGCGTCTCGTCGTCGCGGCCGACCGCGGCGTTCGCGCGTTGGTGCGCGTCGGCGTCGGCTTCGATACCGCGGCGGATCGCCTTCTTGATGGTCTCGGGCGTGATGCCGTGCTCTTCGTTGTATTCCTGTTGCAGCTTGCGACGACGCTCCGTCTCGTCCATCGCCCGTTGCATGCTCTTGGTGACCTTGTCGGCGTAGAGGATCACCTTGCTGTTCACGTTGCGGGCGGCGCGGCCGATCGTCTGCATGAGGGAGGTCTCACTCCGCAGGAAGCCCTCCTTGTCGGCGTCGAGGATCGCGACCATCGAGACCTCCGGCAGGTCGAGGCCTTCCCGCAGCAGGTTCACGCCGACCAAGCAATCGAACTTGCCGAGCCGCAGGTCGCGGAGCAGCTCGACACGCTCGAACGCATCGAGCTCCGAGTGCAGCCACTTGCAGAGGACGCCCTTCTCCGTGAGGAAGCTCGAAAGGTCCTCGGCGAGCCGTTTGGTGAGGGTGGTGACCAAGACCCGCTCGCCGGCGGCGGCCCGCTCCTTGATCTGCTCCAGCAGGTGCGGCACCTGGCCGCGGGCGGGGGAGAGCTCGATGACCGGGTCCAGCAGGCCGGTCGGCCGCACGATCTGCTCGATCACCTCGCCGCCGCACCGTTCGAGCTCGTAGTCCGCCGGCGTGGCGCTGACGTAGACACACTGCTTGATCCGCTCGTTCCACTCCTCGAATTTGAGCGGGCGGTTGTCGAGCGCGCTTGGTAAGCGAAAACCGTGCTCGACGAGCGTGGTCTTCCGCGCGCGGTCGCCGTTGTACATGCCGCCGACTTGGCTGACGGTCGCGTGGCTCTCGTCGACAAAGAGCAGGTAGTCGTCCGGGAAGAAATCGAACAGCGTGTTCGGCGCGTCGCCCGGGGCCTTGCCGCTGAGCGGGGCGGAGTAGTTCTCGATGCCGGGGCAGTAGCCCATCTCGAGCATCATCTCGATGTCGTAGCGCGTGCGGGCGGAGAGGCGTTGGGCCTCTAGCAGCTTGCCCTCGGTCTTGAAGTATTCGAGCCGACCCGAGAGCTCGAGCTTGATCTTATCGATCGCCGAGGCGATCCGCTCTTCGGGCAGCACGAAGTGCTTCGCCGGGTAGATGTAGACCTCTTTGAGGTGATCGACCGCTTGGCCGCTGGTCGGGTTGATGATGCTGAGTTTTTCAACCTCATCGCCCCAGAACTCTAGGCGGTAGGCGAACTCCTCGTACGCTGGCCAGATCTCGACCGAGTCGCCGCGGACGCGGAACTTGCCGCGCTCCGGGTCCATATCGTTGCGGTCGTATTGGATATCGATCAGCTTGGCCAAGACCTCGTCGCGATCGACCACGTCGCCGACCGCCAAGCCGACCATCATCTCCTTGTAGTCGTCCGGCGAGCCGAGGCCGTAGATGCACGACACGCTCGCCACGACGATCACGTCCCGTCGGCTGACGAGCGAACTGGTGGTCGCCAGCCGCATGCGGTCGATCTCCTCGTTGATCGACGCGTCCTTCTCGATATAGATATCCCGCTGGGGGATGTAGGCCTCGGGCTGGTAGTAGTCGTAGTAGCTGACGAAGTAGCTGACCGCGTTGTTGGGGAAGAACTCTTTGAACTCGCTGTAGAGCTGGGCGGCGAGTGTCTTGTTGTGCGAGAGCACCAACGCGGGGCGTTGCAGCTCCTGGATGACGTTCGCCATGGTGAACGTCTTGCCGCTGCCCGTGACGCCCATCAGCGTCTGCTCCCGCTTGCCCGACTTGAGCCCCGCGGTCAGCGCTTTGATCGCCGCCGGCTGGTCGCCGGCGGGCTGGAAGTCGCTGGTGAGCTGGAACTTGGGCATGCCCGATTGCGGAGTTCGGAGGGCGGAAGATGGAATCTTGTTCATTGAACCGGATTCCGGCCCGCGGGGCCACCACGAGCCGCCGAAAGCCAAGCGTCGAGTTGCAAATCCGCTTATCAAGAAACCGACGGCGAGCCCACGACGCCAGTCGTGGGAGGGACTTGCAGGGCAGCCAAAACCGAGCGAAGGCAAGCCAGGCTACCACTCGATATCCAGGCGGATGCATGGAGTTGATCAGGCTCGCCGTTTTCTCTCTGTGAGTCCGCGCGAGACTATTTGGCGGCTCGCCCCAACTGCTCGCACTTCGCGATCCATGGCTTCGCTTTCTCCTCAGTGAACTGGTAGCCCACGCCGCCGAATTGGGTCAGCTTCACCGGCTTGAAGCCGCAGAACGCGAGCGTGCTGTCTTTCAGCGCTACCGCGGCACAGCTCCAGTAGGCCAGCCGCATGAAGACGTTCGGCGTCGCGGCGGTTTGGATCACGCGGGCACTCCGACCGGCGAGGAGGCGATCCCACCAAGTCTTGCCCGGGTGGAACTTGAATGCCCAGCCGGGGAGGAAGGTGCGATCGAAGAAGCCTTTTAGCTCGGCCGGCATCGAGCCCCACCAGACCGGGTGGACGACCACGAGGTGCTCGCACCATTCGATCGTCTGTTGGGCCGCGATCAGGTCTGGCTCGATCGCGTCGCCCTCCTTGTAGCCGCGGCTGACGACCGCGAAGTCGAGGTCACGCGGCGCGAGCCGGCGGACCTCGTGGCCGGCCGATTCGGCCCCCTTGGCGTAAGCCTCGGCGAGGGCGGCACCGAGGCTTTTGGCGCGGGGGTGACCATCGAGAATAGCGATACGCATCGGCTAGTCAGCAGGCTAGAACAACAGATTCGCGGAACACACACGAGTAGCATGGGTACGCCTTTGTGCCCTTCGTGTCTTCGTGGTTCAACCCCTCGGCTAGCCGCTGGGCTCTGCCAGCTCGGTCTCGCCGGCGACTTGGGCGTCGTCGGGCAGTGGCAGCAGGTACCGCCGCATCGCCTCGAACTTGCGCGGACCGATGCCGTTGACGCGTTGGATATCGTCGAGCGTTCGGTAGTCGCCCGATTCGCCACGGGCGGCGACGATGCGCAGGGCGAGCGTCGGGCCGATGCCGGGGAGCTGGGCCAGCTCGGGCCACTCGGCTTGGTTGATATCGACCAAGAATCGATAGTCGAGCGGCGGGGCGTTGTCGATCTCGACCAACTCGCCGCGGAGGCCGCCGGCACGCACGTACCAAGCCGCAGCGCCCGCCAACGCGATCGCGGTGAGCGCGGCGATGACGGCTTGGTCGGCTCGGCGGATCAAGGGATTGGCCACGCGGCCAGGATAATCACCTGCCGGGCTCCCGTGGCCGCTTATCGCATCCCGAAGCAGGCGATCTCGAGCGGGGCGAGCTCGTCGGCGACTTCTCGGGGCGTGGCGGGCCGTCGCATCGGGTCCTTCGCCATCAAGCGATGCACCAACGACGCGACCGCCTTGGGCGTGTCGGGGGCGGCCGAGCGGATGCACTCGGGGCGTTCCACCCGGTGCTGCTGGACCAGCGCGGCGGGCGTGTCGCCGGCGTGCGGCGGCCGGCCGGCGATCAGCTCGTAGAGCGTCGCGCCGAGGCTGTAGAGGTCGCTGCGGGTATCAATCAACGTCGCCGACGTGAAACGCTCCGGGGCCATATAACGCAGCGTGCCCAGCACGGGGCGGTCGGACCACGATGCCGTTTCTTCGGGCGATTGGCAGAAGCCGAGGTCGAGCAGCGTGGTGTGCCCGTCCGGCGTGACCATGAGGTTGGCCGGTTTCACATCGCTATGGATCATGCCAACCGACTTCTGGAGCGACGCCAAGGCCTGGGCCGCTTGGCGGGCGATCCAGAGGGCAACCGGCAGGGCCGGCTTCTGGCCGCTGGCGAGCAGCTCCGCGGCGGTCTGGCCGTCGAGCTTGGGCGTCACGGTGTAGTAGGGCGGAGCCGAGATGCCGGCCGAGAGCACCGGTGCCAGGTGCGGGCAACTCACCCGCTGGCCGACCCACGCCTCGCGGCGTTGCATCTCGATGGCGGCCGGCTCGCTCCACCAATCCTTCTTGAGCGACTTGACCGCGTACGAGGCAGCGGCGTGCTCGGCGTCGGCGGGGCGTGCGAGGTAGACGCGGGTCATCGACCCTTCGCCGAGCGTCCGCAGCAGTTGCCACGGGCCGAGTCGGCCGAGCACCTTGCGCGGCGGCTGGCGTTTGCGTCCCAGCCGTGGTGTCGCTTCGACAGACGTCTGCTCGACCGTTGCCATATCTTCCAATCGACTCGCCCAAGAAAAGCGGTCGTCCCCCCCGGGAAGTGACCGTAGCTTTACTGATCGGCAGAATCTGCAGGCGAGTTGATGCGATGAGCGGTTCGAAGTGGGAATTGGGAAGTTGGAAGTGGGAGTGCTAGCAAGAGGTGTCAACGGCAACAGCTGTCCGATCTTGTTATCGTACAGCCTGCCGTTATCCGCCGACGCACCGTGCCCAGATGCTTCGTGCCTGATCCTCGTTCTCGACGCCGCCGATGATCGCGCGGCCGTCGGCGAAGAGGGTGACCTCGTGTCCTTCGAGTTGCAGACGCAGCAGGTAGGCGTTGCCGGTGACTTGGCCGAGCGGTGCTAGCGTCGATCGCATGGCGGCGAGATCGATCGGCGGCGAGCCCACGGGGGGGCTGATCTGAACCGCCCCCCGGCCACAGAGGACGACCGCTCGGCTGCCGCGTTGGCCTTCGAGCCACTCGAATTGTTTCTTGCCGCATGCCGTGCAATCGGCGTCGCGTGGCACGTTGAGTCGCCGATGACGCCCCGCCCAGAGGTCGATGACGGTCAGCCCGGTCGCCAGATCGTCACGCGCACCACTGAGGAGCTTGATCGCTTCGATCGCTTGGAGCGAGGCGACCACGTTCACGGCCGGGCCGAGCACGCCGGCGTACGAGCACGAGCTCGAAGAGCTCTTGGCTTTGGCCAGCGACTA
>CAYGUP010000063.1:0-22289 GCA_964353155.1 uncultured Planctomycetaceae bacterium
GCCGAGACACCGCTGAGCGCGATCGCCGCTTATGGGGTTCAGAACCCCTTCATTCAACCAATCTATGGTTGGGTGGCCTCCTCGCAAGTCTACGGTGCCGCCGCGAGCGGGCCGAGACTGCCTCGGGTCGGTGGCTTGTACGGCGGCTACTCGGCGTGGCTGCCGCCGGCTCAAGATGGTGACCGAATCTTCCAATTCAACAATCCTAATAAGGCCACCTTCCCTTCGGCGAACAGCGGTCTTCCTCACCAACTCCGCAATTACTTCGGGTATCTGACCTACGTCCAGTTCCTGATGGACCACGGCCGCGACCTGAAGCCTGACGATGCCCAGTTCGTTGAGCTCTCGAGGGAGAGCGGGCGATGCCCGATGCACAGCGAGACCGTCGGTGGCCGCAGTTACAGCTTCCCGCCTCGCACCCAACCGATGCACGCCGCCCGTCGCTCGATCATCTCAGCGATCGACGTGGTTCAGGAACGCAACGGGCTGATCCCGGGGCGTGCCAATCGGGATCAGGTCTCGGTCGTCAGCTTTGACACCGCCGACGGGAGTGTCGTCCGACAAGACCTCACCGCCCGGTATGGGGTCGCTCGGCGTTCGGTCACCAAGCTCCAAGCCACGGGCGACAAGGGGACGACCACCGGGACCGAGATCGGTCTGCGGTTGGCCCAAGAGGTCTTGAAACCCATCAGCGAAGGGGGCCAAGCCCGAGAAGACTCGACCAAGATCGTCGTGCTGCTTACCGACGGCGTTCCCAATACCTACGAATCGAGCGACGGGGCAATCGACTCGTTCGTCGCGGCGGACCCCACCGGCGAGGCGTTCGGGGGCGGCTACTATTGGCTCGACGCCGCGTTGATGAAGGCCTACGAACTCCAGGGAGACAAGGTTGACCTCTTCCCCGTCGGCGTCGGGCTCGGGACTGATTACGACTTCATGGATCGCATGGCACGGGTCGGCGGGACCGCCAACGGGTCGGGGCAAAGCCCCCGGGGCTCGGGCAACCCGGCCGAGTACGAGCAGCGGATGCGCGACATCTTCGAGCGGATCATCAAGCAACCGACCGCTCGGCTGGTGAACTAACGGATTTTCACACCGCCGCGGTGATCTTCTCGCCGAGCGAGAAGCCCTCGGCGGTCCGGTCCACCTTGTGGTAAAGCGTGTCCCGCTCGATCGGGTCGCGGCCCGCCTCGCGGATCACGTTCTCGATATCCGCGACGCTCATCACCTCGGGCGTCGTAGCGCCGGCATCGTGGTAGATCAGCTCGTGGCGGACGGTGCCGTCGATGTCATCGGCGCCGTACGAGAGGGCTAGCTGGGCGGTCTGGATGCTGAGCATGATCCAGTAAGCCTTGATGTGGTCGATGTTGTCGAGCATCAGGCGGGCGACGGCCATCTGGCGTAGGTCCATCGGTGCCGATGGCTTCTTGATCTTGTTATCGATTCCCAGCTTGTTGTTCTCCGGGTGGAACGCCAGCGGGATGAACGTCTGCAAGCCGCCGGTCTCGTCCTGCAACTCACGCAGCCGGATGAGGTGATCGATCCGGTGCCGTGGTTCTTCGATATGGCCGTAGAGCATCGTGCAGTTGCTCCGCAGACCCAGCTCGTGCGCGGTGCGATGCGTTTCAAACCAGCGGCGTGTGTCCGCTTTGTGCTCGCAGATCTGCCGGCGGATCTCCGGATGGAAGATCTCGGCCCCGCCTCCCGGCAGCGAGCCGAGCCCGGCCTCGATCTGGTCTTCGAGGACCCACTTGATCGGCTTCTTGGTGAGGCGAGCGAACCAATCGATCTCGACCGGCGTCCACGCCTTCAGGTGCAGCGACGGGTAGTTGTCGTGCAACAATGAGATGACCTTGCGGTACCAATCGTACTTCGCCTGGTGGTGCAGCCCGCCGACGATATGCATCTCGGTGCAGCCGTTCTCGACCGCCTCGGCACCCCGCTTGAGGATCTGCTCGTCCTGCATCCAATAGCCCTTCGCTTCGCGGAGGTCGCTGCGGAACGCACAGAAGTTGCACCGATAGACGCAGATGTTTGTCGCGTTGAGGTGCGTGTTGATGTTGTAGTAGCCGGCGTTGCCGTTCTTCCGCTCGCGGACCAAGTTGGCCAGCTCGCCAAGCTCCGGCAGCGGCACCTCGGGCGACTCCAGCAGCAGGCCATCGTCGAACGTCAGACGCTCGCCCGCTTCGACCTTTTCACGGATGGGAGCGAGGATCTCGGAGCTGGTGCGGAGCATGGTATCGGCGGCAAACGGTTGGCAGGGGGCCTAACTTGCGGCGGTTCGTTGGCAGGGTAGGTGCCAACCGCAGCAGAGCCAACCAGTAAACCACGCCGGAGGGCCGGCCGGAATGCCCGATCACCGCTGGAAAATGGGCAGGATCTGGTTCGGAGCACTCAGGGCGAGCGTCGCCAGGGCGGTCGTGTACGCCGGGCCGTAGTTCCAATCCTCACCATTCTCGGCGGTCCAGGCCCCGTTGGGGCGTTGGTTCTGGGCAAGCGTGGCCGATGTCGCGGGGTAAAACTGCCGCCAATGGTTGCCGCCCAGTTGGTACATCGCTTGGCTGCAATAGAAGACGCTGTAGTGGTAGCGATCATTGAACCACCCGGAACGCGCTTGGTCGAAGCGTTCGATCTGGTTGTACCGTGAGAAGCCATGCCGCAGGATCCAATCGCCAACGGTCTGAGCCTCGGGCGTCTTGTGGTTGCCGGCGTGGGCGAGCGCGAGCACGCCGGCCCCGGCCATGCCGCGGCTGCGGCGGTCGTCCTTCGGCCAGGTGTAGTAACTAAAGGTGCCGTAGTCCGGCCGGTAGCATCGCTTCACATAAGCGACCGCGTCCTCGATCAATCGCTCGTCCATCTCGAAGCCGGCGTTCTTCGACGATCGCAGGAACATCAGCTCCCAACTCGTGATCGAGAGGTCCGAGTCGGCGTAGCCATCGTCCACCATGTAACGCCAGCCGCCATGATCCAAGGCGTTCTTCTTCGGCCAGCGCGACATCTTGATCGTGGCGGCCAGCGCGGTCTTGATCGTTTCGGTGCTGTCGCGGTCCGGGTCGGCCGTCATGCCGTAGACCTCGGCGAGCATCAGGCCGGAGATCGCGTGGTTGTAGGCGACCGCTTTGCCAATCGCATGGCGGTAGCCGCGGCCGATGCGCCTGCCGGGCGTCGCCGAGAGGGCGATGATGCCGCTCTCTTTCTGGTGCGAACGGACATAGCGGACCGCCCGCTCGAGTGTCGCGCCGTGTGGCCCCTCACCCGGCAGGTGGCCGTTCGCCAAGAACGCCATCACGCACAAGCTCGTCACGCCTGGCTGTCCGCTCGACATGGTCGGGAAAGCACCGTCCGGCTGCTGTTCGCTGGATAGGTAGGCGAGGGCTTGGTTGATAGAGCGATCAACATCACGCCACTGCTTCGGCGAGAGGATCGACATGTCGGGGCCGGCCGAGCCCTGGGCCAAGGCCACGGTCGGCAGCAGGCAGCAGCAGATCGCGATTCGGCAGAGCATCCGGATTCGTTCGCTTGATGAGATGAGGGGCAGCTTGTCATAAGAACGTAGCAAGGCGACCCGTACTTCTCGACTTATTACCCAGCGCCAGGCGATCAGGCGATGAAGGTCTTGCTACGCCAGCCAACAACGCCAGCCAACGCCGCGACGCCGGCCGGAATGCCCGAATCACCGCTGGAAAATGGGCAGGATCTGGTTCGGAGCACTCAGGGCGAGCGCTGCCAGGGCGGTCGTGTACGCCGGTCCGTAGCCGAAATCCTCGCCCTGCTCGGGTTGCCAGGCCCCCTGGGCGTTCTGGTTCTCGATCAGCACTTGAGCTGCCGGCGGGAAGAACCGACGCCAGTGGTCGCCGCCCAGTTGGTACATCGCCTGCGAGCAGTAGAAGATGCCGTAGTGGTAGCGATCGCTGAACCAGCCGGTCTGCCGGAACGGTTCGAGGCGGTTGTAGCGTTGGAAGTCGTGTTCAAGGATCCAATCGCCGGTGGTCTGGGCTTCTTTGGTCTGGTGCCGCCCCGCGTGGGCCAAGGCCAGCACGCCCGCCCCGGCCATGCCACGGCTCCGGCGGTCTTCCTTCGGCCAGATGTAGTAGTTGAAGGTGCCGTAATCGGGGCGGTAGCAGCGCAGCACATAGGCGATCGCGTCGTCGATGACTTGCTTCTTGATCTCGAAGCCGGCGTTCTCGGCCGATCGCAAGAACATCAGCTCCCAGCCGGTCAACGAGAGGTCCGAATCGGCGAAGCCATCGTCGTGCGCGTAGCGCCAGCCGCCGGCATCGACCGCCTTGGTCTTCGGCCAACGAACCATCTCTTGGGAAGCCTTGATGGCGAGGCGTACCGCGGCGGCCTTCTCCTCGTTGGCTCCGCCCGTCATGCCGTAGACTTCGCTCAGCATCAGGCCGGAGATCGCATGGTTGTAGGCGACCGCCTTGCCCGTGAAGTGGCCGTAGCGTCGACCGATCTTGGGACCCTCGGTCGCCGACGAGGCGATGATGCCGTTGATCTTTTGCTGCGTATGCACGTAGCCGATGGCCCGCTCAAGCGCCTCGCCATACGGGCCTTCGCCCGGCAGGTGCCCGTTGGCAAGGAACGCCATCACGCAGAGGCTCGTCACCCCCGGCTGACCGCGGCGTGGTGTCGGGAAGGAACCGTCCGCTTGCTGCTGGTCAGCGAGGTACTCAAGCGCTTTCTTCACCGAGCGATCGACTTCGCCCCACTGCTTTGGCGACAGGATCGACATGTCGGGCGCTGCGCCTGGCTCTGCCGAGAGGAGGCCAGCGGTGCCGAGCCACAGGCAGGTCGCCCAGAGGCAGGTCACTAAGTAGGGACATCGCATGCGATCGATTGGCCGGCAAGAAGAGTTGGGGCGTGACAGCACCAATAGATCGTAGCAGGAAGAGAAATCCTGCGGCCTTTCTGCTTGGTTTACCGGCCTTACACCAGCAGGTCGGCGATCCCGACCGCCAGCAGGCCGAGGCTGATCACCGCGTTCACATTGAAGAACGCGACATTCACGCGATCCAGGTCGTCCGGCCGGACCAGCGAGTGCTCGTAAACCAGCAACACAGCCACCGCCGCAACGCCGACCCAATAAATTACCCCGAACGGCGGGTAAAACAGCGGCAGCAAGGCGAGCAGCACCACCGCGACGGCGTGGCTGATCGCGGCCAATCGGAGCGACCCACGGATGCCCAACCGCGCCGGCAGGCTGCGGAGGCCGACCGACTTGTCGTACTCGTAGTCTTGGCAAGCGTAGAGCACATCGAACCCGCCGACCCAAGCCAACACCGCCGCGCCGAGCGTGACGGCAGGCAGCAGGTCCATCGGATTAGCGAGCACCACCTCGCCGCGGATCGCGATCCAAGCCGCTACCGGCGAGAGCCCCAACGCGACGCCGAGCCAGTAATGGGCCAGCGACGTGAAACGTTTCGCGTAGCTGTAGCCGCAAAGCCAGAGCAGCACCGGCACGCTTAGAGCGAGCGGTAGCCAGTTGGGAAGGAAGATCAGTGTGCTGGCGATGAAGCCAAGAGAACTGAAGATCGTAAACGCGGTCACCTGTCCGACGCTCAAGATGCCAGCCGGAATGTGTCGGCCGGCCGTGCGTGGGTTCGCGGCGTCGATCTTGCGATCAACCAGCCTGTTGAACGCCATGGCTGCGGAGCGAGCGAAGACCATACAGAGCAGGATGCCAAGCAACCTCAGAGCAAACCAAATATAAGCTGCGAGCCTAGTTAGCCCGAGCATCGCAAGATCGGGATCTTCTCCCGTTGATTCTGGTTGAGCGAGGTAGCTAGCTCTTCGTATATCGTCAGCTTCCAACGTTACACCGAAAGCCATCAACGCCGCGAGCAGCGCGAACGGCAACGCGAACAGCGTATGGCTGAACCGAATGAGCGACAGCAGGTGCGAGACGGTTTTGAGCATTAGGCGAGTACCAGACCAGGCCTGTAGGGCCTGCGTACGATAGCCCAGGGCAACGCCCAGGGATGGAAAGCCGTGTTGTATGGTTTTAGCCCTGAAAGGGCGACACCTTGGGACGCCCTTTCAGGGCTCGGTTGGTTGGTCAACGTCGCGTTCCCAGGGCGTTGCCCTGGGCTAACGTTGGGCCGGCCTTTCAGGCCTCAATTCTCTCCCCAGCGTTTCATCAGGGCATTGTGAACGCCGAGCTGATCGCAGATCCGCGAGACGACGAAATCGACCAAGTCCGCCAGCGTCTCAACGCCGTGGTACCAGCCGGGCGAGGCGGGGACGACGATCGTGCCGGCCTCGGTCACCTTCCGCAGGTTGTCGATATGCGCGAGCGAGATCGGCGCCTCGCGGGGGACCACCACCAACGGCCGACGCTCCTTGAGGTGCACCTCCGCGGCCCGCTGGATCAGGTTGCTCGCGCTGCCGGCGGCGATCGCCGAGAGCGTCGTTCCGCTGCACGGGCAGAGGGCCATGCCGGCGGTGAGGAACGAGCCGCTGGCCATCGGGGCCATGAAGTCGCCGTAGTGGAATGTGCGGAGCGTGCCCGGCTCGTCGGCAGCCGCCACCGGCTTGGAACCTTTAAGCAACGGCACAGTCCTGTGCAGCAAGTCATCGCCGCCACCCAAGCCGAGCGATGCCGGATCGAACCGATTCAGATCGACCTTCAAGCCCAGCTCTTGCTCAATGACCGCGGCGCCGCTGGGGCTGACCGCTAGATGGATATCATGGCCGGTCCGCAGGAGCACATCGAGCAACCGCACGGCATACGCCGCGCCGCTCGCTCCGGTGACGCCGACAACGATGGGGAGTTCTTTCATTGGATCGTTGGTATTTCGGGAGGGCGAGGCTCCTGCCGAGCCTCGCAGCGGGTACCCGGCGTCGGCTCAGCGGGAGCTTCGCCCTCCCGGAGACTTACTGCTTCTCGCCGATATAGAGCGTAGCGATTCCGAGCGTCAGGGGACGGAAGTGAACGTTCTTCAATCCCGCCGCTTCCATCCGCTCGGTAAGCTCCTCGTACTCGTAGAACGCCCCGACGCTCTCCGGCAGGTACTCGTACGCGGCCGAGTTGTTCCGCATGACGGCTTGGCCGATCCGCGGCAGCACGTTGCGGAAATACCAGCCGTAGAACGCCTTGAACGGCTGCCAGCGGGGCGTGGTGAACTCGAGCACGGCGACCTTGCCGCCCGGCTTCGTGACGCGTGTCATCTCGCTGAGGCCGGCGTCGGTGTTGCTTACGTTTCGCAAGCCGAACGCGGCGGTCACGAGCTGATACGTGTTGTTGGCGAACTGCAAGTTGTTGGCGTCCGCCTCGACCCACTCGATCCGATCGTTGCGTTTCTGCTTGTCCCCTTTCTCCTCGCCGATGACGAGCATCTGCGGGCAGAAGTCGGCCGCGGTGATCTTGAGCCTGCCCTTGGCCGCCTTGTCGTAGGCGATCGCCAAGTCGCCCGTGCCGGTGCAGAGGTCGAGGATCGGAGCGTCGGCCAACGGGCCGGTTAACTGCGGCGGGACGATCCGGGTCGTCCGCCAACGCCAGTAGCGATCCACGTTGCCGCTCAGCAGGTGGTTGAGCAGGTCGTACCGCGGGGCGATCTCGCCGAACATCCGCTTGACGCGGTCGCCCGACTTGTCGACGGCGGGGGCGGCGGCAGAGCTGGACATCGGGGCGGGCGGTGGTTGGTTGGCAGAATCGGGCTACAGTGACGCAACCGCTGGCAGCCCAACAGCTTAACCTCATCACGCGAGTCGCGAAACGAGACGACGATGCCCCGAACGCTCGATGTGCACTATCTGCCGCAATTCGTCGCCGAGGCCGATCTGGCCGGCGGGACCGTTGTGGTGATCGATCTGCTGAGGGCTTCCACCACCATCTGCCACGCCCTGGCGGCGGGGGCGCGAGACGTGACGGCGTTCCTCGAAGTCGGCGACGCCGTCCGGGCGGCCGAAGCGGAGCCTGACCGGACCGAGCTCGTCCTCGGCGGCGAGCGGGGCGGAGTGATCATCGAGGGCTTCGACCTGGGCAACTCTCCGGCCGAGTACACGCCCGACGAGGTCTTCGGCCAGCGGGTCTTTTTCACGACCACCAACGGCACCATGGCCCTGCAGCACACCCGGCTCGCGTCCCGCGTGGTCGTGGGGGCAATGGTCAACCTTTCGGCCGTGATCGAATCGATTGGCGAGGAAGACCATGTCCATCTGCTGTGTGCTGGCACAAACGGCCACGTCACGCGCGAGGACCTCCTCGCCGCCGGGGCGATTGGGCATGGGCTTCTGCAGCGGGGCGAGCGTGATCGGAACGACTTGGCCGACTCGGTCATCGGCGAGTGGCAAGAGCTGCTGACCACCGGCCGGGCCTTGGGGCGGGCATCTCACGAGCAGCTCGCGATCGAATTGCGGGAGACCCAAGGCGGCAAGAACCTGATCGACCTCGGCATGCAGGACGACCTGCCACGATGTGCGGCGATCGATACGCTCGACTTGGTGCCGACCTACGATCCGGCCACGCGGCGCATCACCGCCCTGTGAGGTGGCTGGCACGGCCCTGTAGGCCGCCCGCCCCGGCTCGGCTAAACTGCTCGCTTCCCGGAAGTCCTCGAAGAAGCGTGTGAGCGATCGTTATGGATATGGAGAAGCTGGTATCGCTGTGCCGTCGGCGTGGGTTCTTGTTCCAATCGAGCGAGATCTACGGCGGCCTGAACGGCTTCTGGGACTACGGCCCGCTCGGCGTGGAGCTCAAGCGGAACGTCAAAGAGGCGTGGTGGCACGACATGGTCAACGCCCACGACGACCTCGACGCCCCCGCCGGCGCACCGAGCTCGTTCGATATGACCGGGCTCGATTGCACGATCATCATGCACCCACAGGTGTGGAAGGTGAGCGGGCATCATGACCTGTTTGCGGATCAGATGCAGACGTGTCGGCAGTGCAAGAAGCTCGTACGGGCTGATCATGTCCCCGATATGCTCGTTGATGCCGAGTGGGCGCAGTCATTTGCAGCGCATTGCTTCGTACCTCGTCCTGACGGGAAGCTGATCTTCAACGGTCAAGAAGCGTTGAGTTGGGCTAAGACACGAAAACTCGGTCGAAAGCTTGCACCGGGCTTAGCACTCGTTAGAAATCCCGAGGTAACCATTTCCTGGCTCGCCGAGGACCTTGAAAGAGATCCGACAGTGGCCGAATCACTTTCACTACCAGTTGTACTGAGCTACGTTGCGACCGAGCAAAAGAACGAAACGGGCCTGCAAACCCCTTGCCCGCATTGCGGCGGCGACCTGACCGAGCCTCGCGACTTCAACCTGATGTTTGAGAGTCACGCCGGCGCGTTGCAAAGCGAAGACAACAAGGTCTTCCTCCGCCCCGAAACGGCCCAAGGGATCTTCGTCAACTTCAAGAACGTCATCGACTCCAGCCGCGTGAAGGTGCCGGTCGGCATCGCCCAGATCGGCAAGAGCTTCCGCAACGAGATCACGCCGCGGAACTTCACGTTCCGCTCGCGCGAGTTCGAGCAGATGGAGATCGAGTTCTTCTGCCACCCGAGCCAATCGCAGGATTGGTACAAGTACTGGCGCGACCGCCGGATGAAGTGGTGGCAGGACCTTGGCCTGTCGGGCGACCGGCTGATCCTCCGCGACCACCACGCGGACGAGCTGTCGCACTACTCGACCGGCACGGCCGATATCGAGTACGCGTTCCCGTTCTTGCCCGAGGGCGAGTACGGCGAGCTCGAAGGCATCGCGCATCGGGGTGACTTCGACCTCCGCAGCCATATGGAGGGCAAGCTCGATCCGAATAGCTGCCCGCTCGAGGTGGAGATGGGCGATGACGGCAAGCCGAAGCACCGGGGTAGCGGCAAGGACCTGACCTACCGCGACGACATGACCAACGAGCGGTTCACGCCCCACGTGATCGAGCCCTCGGCCGGTGCCGACCGCGGCACGCTCGCCCTGCTGTGCGAGGCGTACCACGAGGACACCGCGCCGGACGACAAAGGCAAGGAGCAGACCCGCACCGTGATGAAGTTCCATCCACGCGTCGCCCCGATCAAGGCGGCCGTCTTCCCGCTGGTGAAGAAGGACGGACTGCCCGAGGTCGCCAAGGACCTGTACCGGGCGCTCAAGAAGAAGTTCCCGGCGTTCTACGACGAGAAGGGCGCCGTCGGCCGCCGCTACCGCCGCCAAGACGAGGCCGGCACGCCGTACTGCATCACGGTCGATGGCGACACGCTGACCGATAAGACCGTGACGATTCGCGACCGCGACTCGCTGGAGCAAACCCGCGTGAAGCTGGACGATGTGGTGGCGGAGATCGAATCGCGTGTGACCGGCGGCTGTTGACTAGAATTGGGTATAGCCGATCCGAGCTGATATCAGGGCCATCTAATGAAGTACGAACGAATCACGATTGAACCGGGCAAAATGGGGGGAGCCCCGTGCATTCGGGGGATGAGAATCCCGGTGGTGACCGTGGTCAATTACATCGGCAGCGGGATGTCGGTCGAAGAGCTCTTGGCTGACTATCCGGACCTTGAAGCCGAGGATGTATACGAGGCCATCCGCTACGCGGCAGAAGCCGTCCGCGAAAGCACGTTGCCCTTGGTCGGCAGTTGATGAAAGCCTTGGTTGACAATGGTCTTTCGCCAGCGATCGCTCATGCGTTGCGTGATGCCGGCTATCAAGCGACGCACGTTCGTGAGATCGGGATTCCGCATGCGCCCGATCAAGAGATCATCGAATATGCTTCGCGAAACGAATATGTCATCCTGACAATCGACTCTGATTTCTCGATGCTACTGGCCATCCAGGATCGAGCGGAGCCTTCGGTGTTGATGATTAATGGCGTACTCGCCAACAACCCGCGCGTCCATGCAAGGCTCGTCATCGCAAACTTGCCAGCAGTTGCAGATGCTCTGGCCGATGGTGCGATCGTTATCCTTGAGCCAAGCCGCGTCCGCATCCGGCGACTGCCGGTCGACTAAGCGTTTAGTCAGCCCGCAGGCGTGACGCCAAGCGGTCCATTTGGCCGCGCAGGTTGCCCATCAGCATTTCTGGCGGGGCGTCGCGGGCGAGGTCGGCGTAGAAGCCGGCCGCGGAAGCCGAGTTTCGGCCGGCCGCTTCGTCGGTGGTGCGGCGGAGTTGGCGGAGCTCGTCGTGCATGAGCGAGAGCTTGCCGCTGGCCAGCCGGGCCGCGTTCCAGAGCGAGGCGAGCAACTGCAACAGCCCAACGATCAGCAGGCCTTGCCCGCCGATCGCGGCGGCGAGTGCCGGGTTCCACAAGTCGGCGCGGTTGCCGATGAGCGACCAAGCTCCGAGGCCGATCCCTAGCCCAACCATCATCGCGCCGACGGAAGACATCAACCACGCCGTGAGCTGGCCGCGGGCTAATTGGCTGGGCAAGACGTCGGAACGCTTGGCTGAGGTCGAGGGTGGCAGCGGGCGTCGGGTCGTTGCCTGTCGCGAGGGTTCGGACGCCTCGACGAGTGGCGACTGGCCGACATCGAAGCGAATCGTCCGAGCCGCTTCGCCGGCCGACAGCGTGGCATGGGCGGACCGGAGCGAGCGATAGATCGCCCGCCGGGCGTCGTCGGGATCGGTGGGCGAGCCGACGGCTTCCGCGGCGGTGTGCGAGCCGTCTAGCGGCGCGACGCCAACCGTCCCCGTCGCGGGCGAGGTGCGTTGGCAGCGTGCACAGCGTGGCCCATTGGCGGAGGGCGGCCCGAGGGCGGGCGTCTGTTGCTGGCAGTAGCGGCACCACATGGCGGGCGTCTCACGAGAGTCGAAGAGGAACAGGCCTTCATCTTCAACGCTCGGCACGCCGGCGCATGCGACTTTAACGATTAGGCCGGCTGCCACGCTTCTTAGGCACCGGCCAACTGCTTTTCGATGACCGCTAGCACCGCGGCACGAGCCTCTTCGATGGTGCCCCGATAGCGGACGCCCGCGGCCTTGGCGTGGCCGCCCCCGCCGAAATGCTCGGCAACGGGTCGGACATCGGCCTCGCTGCGGCTGCGCAAGCTGACTTTCACAAGGCCCGTGTCCATGTGAGCGAACATGGCCGCGACCTCGACACCTGCGACGCTCAGGAGGCGGTTCACCACGTCCTCGGTATCCGCCTGCGAGGCCCCGGTCTCGGCGAAGTCCGCCTCCGTGCCCCAACCGAAAGCGACCCGCCCGCCGAGTTCGAGGGTGAGCGTCTGCAAGATGCGCCCCTGCAACCGAATGCGAGCCGGCGTGTTCTGGTCGTAGAGTGTTTGGTAGATCGTCGACGGGTGAGCGCCGGCCTCGACCAAGCGGGCGATCGCTTGATAGGTCGTCGAGGTGACCGAGGGGAAGCGGAACCAGCCGGTGTCGGTCGCGATGGCCGTAAACAACGGGATCGCCATCTCGCGCGTGAGCGTCACGCCGAGGGCGTCGGACGCTTCGAGGATGAGGCGGCCGGCGGCCTCGGCGGTGGTGTCCTTGATCATCACCGCACCGAGGTCGTCGCTGCTCTGGTGGTGGTCGATCACAAGCCGCTTGGCGGGGGTCTCGCGATAGACATCGGCCATCTGGCCGAGCTGCCCCCAAGCACTGGTGTCCACGATCACGTGGGCGTCGGCTTGGTGAACGTCCTCGGCCGTCACGCCCTCGCCGAGCACCTCGATGCGGCTGTCGGCGTCGAGGAACCGGATATGCTCCGGCGGGGCGTCGGCATTGACGATCCGCACCCGCTTGCCCAGCGACTCCAGGGCGTGCAGCAACCCGAGCTCGCTGCCGATCGCATCGCAATCGCTGCGGGTGTGGGTGGTGAGCACGAACGAGTCACCATGGGCAACGAGTTCTTTGAGCGGTGTCCAGTCGAGCGGCATACAGGCGATGGTTGTTTAGCGGTAAGAGTTCGCGATCCGCTCGGCGGACTCGACGTCTTGTTGGATTTGGTAGGTCAGTTCGAGCTGCGAGTCGAACGTTTCGACGCCGCGCAGGCGTTCGAGGAAGTCGACCACCAGCCGGCGGCCGTAGATCGTCTCGTCGCAGCCGATGAGGTGGACTTCGACCTTGCGGGCATCTTCGCCGAAGGTCGGGTTCGGGCCGATGTTGATCGCCGCCGGCCAGCTCTCGCCCCGCGACCAACCGATGCCGGCGTAGACGCCGTCGGCGGGGAGCAGGGTGTCGATCCCTTCGAGGTTGGCCGTCGGGAAACCGATCTTCCCGCCGCGTCCCGCGCCGTGGGTCACGATGCCACGCAGGCGGTACGGCGCGGTTAGCATGCCGGCGGCCGCCGCCACATCGCCCGACCCGCCGATCAAGCGGCGGATGCGTGAGCTGCTGATCAACTCGCCGTTGGTTTCGGACGGCACAACGATATCGAATCGCATGCCGGCTTCGTCGGCGAACTCGGCGAGCAGGCCGACATCGCCCTCGCGGTTGTGGCCGAAGTAGAAGTTGGGGCCTTCCACCAAGGCCTTTGCTTGCAGCGTCTCGCGGAGCAACAGGTCGAAGAACTCACGGGCGGAGAGCCTCAGCAAGGCCTCGTCGGTCGGGTAAGCAACCACCTGATCAACGCCCAACTCGGCGAGCAGGTCGGCCTTCCGTTCGGTCCACGTCAGCGGCGGCGGGCACTCCGTCGGGCGGAGGAGCCGGACGGGGTGTGGGTCGAAGGTGAAGACGATCGCCGGCCCGCCGACCTCGCGTGCCAAATCAACCAGCCGCTGCACGAGGCACGCGTGGCCGCGATGGACCCCATCGAAGTTGCCGATCGCCACCGCGCCGCCACGGGCCTCCGCGGGGAGATCAACGAGTTGGCGATGGATGAGCAACGGAACGCGTTCGGTTGTCGGAATCAGAATGAAAGAGTCAGCGGCACTGCTGCCAGGCCTCGGGAAGCCGCTCGATCAGATCGGGTGCCGTCAACGAGGTCTCCCCTAGCTTGGCCGCTGCGAGGTCGCCCGCCAACCCATGAACGTACGCGCCGAGCCGGGCGGCCTCGAATGCAGAGAGCCCTTGGGCGAGCAGGGCGGTCACGATCCCGGTCAGGATATCGCCCGACCCGCCGGTCGCCATCCCGGGATTGCCGGTTGTGTTAACCGCGTAACGTTCGCCGTCGGTCACGACGGTCCGCGGGCCTTTGAGGAGGACAACCGTCTCGCCTCCGATCGACTTGGCGAGCTCGGCGGAGCGCTCGCGGCGTTCGGTGTCGTCGTTCGGATTGGCGAGCGGCTCCCCGTCGAGCCGGGCAAACTCGCCGGCGTGCGGCGTCAACACGCGCGGCCCGGCGGGCGGCCTCAGTTGGCTTCGGTGCCTTGCGAGGGCATTGAGAGCGTCTGCATCGAGAACCGCGGGTTGCTCCATACGATTGTGGGCTTGGGCGACCACGGTCGAATTGGCGTAAGCCGTCCCCATCCCGGGTCCAACCGCCACGGCCGTGGCGTTGCCGATGGCGGCTCGCCACTGGCTCCAGCCGCTCGCGAGCAATGAGTCGTTCGAGCTTAAGAAGAAGCTTCGCGGTGCGAGCGTTGCGGTGGTGTAGGCGGGGCAATACGCCGCGACGGTGGCTTGGACGCTTGATGGCGTAACAACATTCACCAACCCCGCCCCCGACCGCAAGCAGGCCATCCCCGCCAACGCCGGCGCGCCGGCCATACCGGGTGAGCCGCCGAAGATGACCGCCCGGCCGTAGTCGCCTTTGTGCGAATGGGTTTCGCGACGGGCGGGCGTTGGCAGCGGGCGATCGCTCAGGTCGATCATGGCCGTTGGCCCGTGGCAATGAGGCCGGCGAGGTAGCCCCCTTTGAAGCCGGCGTCGATGTTCACGACGGCCACGTTCGACGCGCAGCTATTGAGCATCGACAGCAACGCCGCCACGCCGCCCAGGTTAGCGCCGTAGCCGACACTCGTCGGCACCGCGATCACCGGGCAACCGACGTACCCACCCACCACGCTCGGCAACGCCCCCTCCATGCCGGCGACCACGACGATCGCATCAGCCGACTCGAACTCGGCCAGGCGTTCTTTCAAGCGGTGCGGCCCCGCGACGCCGACATCGTTCACACGCGTCACGCCCACGCCCATCCAATCGAGTGTCTCGGCGGCCTCCTCGGCGACCGGCAAGTCGGTCGTCCCCGCGGTGATAACGGCGACGCTGCCCGCTGGCTCGGGACGCTTGCTGTCGGAGGGAGCGACCCGCAGCGTCCTGGCTGTCGTGTTATGCTTGGCCGTTGGGAAGCGGCCGAGCAATTCGACTGCTGTGGACTTGTCGACCCGCGTGGCGAGCGACTCCTCGCCCCGTTCGAGTTGGGCCGCGACGATGGCGGCGATCGTCTCGGTCGGCTTGCCTTCGCCGTAGATGACTTCGGGGTAGCCGCACCGATGACGGCGATCGGTGTCGAGGGTGACGGTCTCGTCGGCGAGTGGCCGGCTCAGCGGTTGGTCGGGCATGGCAGCGATTTTAGCCCCCCGCGGTCGCCAGTGTTAGCGGCGTCGGCGCCCCGCGGTGATCAGGCCGAGAGACAAGAGCAGCACGCCGGCCGGTTCGGGCACGGCGGTTGAACTCACGTCACTCGTGGCCCCGTAGTTGGCGGCCCACTCGGTGTAGTCGTCCGCATCGACCTCGCCGATCGACGCTGTTTCATTCAGCAGCGGTCCGCCATCACGCCAGACGGTGTAGTCCGCGGCATCGACGAAGCCGTCGCCATTGAAGTCGCCAGCCAGCGTGGGCGCCAGGACTTGATAGTTCACGGGGATCGTCACCAGCGAGTTAGCCGCCGATTGGCTCGTTGACTCGATCACGATGCTGCCCGACTTCTCACCGGGGGAAGAGGTGTCGAAGAGGATGTCGTGCAGGTTGCCACCGCCGAGGGCGAAATCCGTATCGGTGAAGGCACCGCTCAGATCGCCCGTGGTGGTGAGCGTGTAGTCGAGCTCGTCGGCGCCGATCTCAGCGACCACGTCGGCGGCATTGAACACGGTCACGCCGAGGTCGAATAGCTCGCCGAGTTGCAGCGTGGATGGGATCATCTCAACCAAGGTGTCCAGGACCGCCGGGAGCTGGTAGTCGGCAACAACCGGAAGGTGGTCGGTCGCTGTCGCCAAGGCATTGAGAACCTGCGTCTTGGTGAACGAGGTGATGCCCGAGAACGAAATCGTGTTGCCGACGTTGATCGCGTCGTTGTAGGTCGAGCCGTTGTTGCCGAAGGTGCGATAAGAGCCGTTCAAGTAACTCAACCCCTCGTTGTCGAGCAACTCGCCGGTTACCAGTTGAAAGTCGAACCGATCATCCACACCGCCACCAACCAAGCCGCCCGAACAGGCGTTCTCGCAGGGGCTTTGCGTGTGCCATCGCGCGAAAGAGCTGTTGTTGTTCCAGCGTCCGGGCTGGTTGACCGGATCGAACGCTTGCCCGGGACCCGAGGAGAGCAGTTGCTGATAGGCCGCTTCGTTGCTGCTGTCCATATTGAAGTCCCCCGCGTAGATCACGTGGGCGCCTTCGCCTAGCGTGGCGTCGGAGTGGCCGCGGATGAATGTCGCCTCGAAGAGTCGGCGGGCGCCGACCGTTGTGCCGTTGCTAGAGCTCCCTTCGTTCCCTGCGAGGTAGTGGCTGTTATAGATATAGAAATCGGCTGAGCTGTCGTATCCCACCGGGCGGAATTGGTGCCGGATCAGCTGCCGGGGCATGGTGGTCGAGCTCGGCCCGCCGATCCCGAGGTCGTTGATCAGCGAGACCGTTTGCGTGTTGTAAACGACGCTCTGGCGAATCGAGGCAGACGTTGGTGTGCCAACCCTCGTTCCGCGGGCATAGGTGCCGGCTCCATAGATGCCGTTCAGCAAGTCGGCAATCGCCTGTGTGGTGGTCGCTGGATTGTCCTGCTCCTGCAAGACCAGCACATCAATCGGTTTGGCGACCCCCCCGACCAGTTCTTCGCCAATGGCTTCAAGCACGGTGCTCATCCCCGTGCGCGGCCCACGGTTGGTGTTGTACGAGACGACTCGCAGTTGGGCGGCGGCAGGTGCCGCGAAAAGCAGGAGGGCGAGGCAGATCGCGGGGCAGCTCGGCTTTGAAAAACTCTGGCGGGCCATGTCGCGGTTCGCATCTGCTTTGAGATACGAACCCCTCTAGGGTGCTTGTCGGAGTGGGAAAGAATGTGACCAAGGAGCCACTCCTTGAGATGAAGCACGTTAGCCGTGATCCTCTGCCAGAGCCAGCTATTCAGCGGTGCCCAGTCGCGGATAAGCGCAGATTGGGCAAAGATTCGCCAAAAATGGCGGCGTGCCTGCACATGTTAATTGACGGCAGGTAGCTGGCCAGTAGTATCGTTTTGATCCGAATAATCGGACCCCGCAACTTGGAGTCGAGTACGGTTGTCACTGCTTCGACGAGTTTGAGCAGTCTGCCTGATCCGCCTCTCCCCCCTATCGATCTCCCACCCGGAGCCGAATCGCAGGCCGATTCGCCTTTCTCGCCGGAACACCTTACGGAGCCTTCTGCTATGCGTTTACTAGGTCTTGCTGCGGCACTATCCGCATTCCTGCTCGCGACGTCGGCGGTGAATGCTCAGTTACAGATCACGGAAATCCACTACAATTCGACCGGCGGCACCGAACGCAACTGGGAGTTCGTGGAGGTCCGTAACGCGGGGGCCACTCCGATCGACTTCGGCACCGACGGTTGGTTCGGGGAGATCGGCGACACGTACCGTACGAGCTTCAATCCAAACATCACCAGCGCGGCGGGCGGACCCGGTCCGATCGATACCGTGATTCCTGCGGGCGGCACCGCGGTGTTGTTTGATGGTTTCAGCCGTGGCTTCGACGACACCGATTTTCGCACCGCATGGGGCCTCGATACGAGCGTCCAACTCATCCAGATGCAATTCAAGTTCCCACCATTCCTCGGCAACGGAGGGGGCAGCTTCGGGATCTGGGGCAGTCGTGCCGATATCGAAGCCGACTCCGACTTGGCCAACGAAGAGATCCTGGGCTACGACAACGCTCTCGCGTCGGTCTTCTACGAAAGCGCCGCCCCTTGGCCGACCGGTGCTGATGGCGTATCGGTTGAGTGGAGCGGCAACGGCAGCTTCCAAGATGGCGCCAACTGGATCGCCTCGGCGGATGGAGCCCGCGGTGCAACGACTAGTGCTCAGATCTTGGAAGCCGGAGCAACCGCGATCAATAGCGCTAACGACCTGGGCAGCCCCGGAGTCGTCCCGCTCGGTCCGGCCGCTACGGGCCTGATCATCTCGGAGATCATGTACAACCCGGCTTCGAGTGAGGTAACTCAGGCTTGGGAGTGGGTTGAAGTGCACAACAACACCGGAGCCGAGATCGACTTTGCAGCAACTCCCTACTACTTCGACGACGACGACGCAGGAGCCTACGACGCGCCGAACCTTACGAGCGGCTCCATCCCTAACGGTGGAACGGCGGTCATCTTCAACAACGAAGACAACACGCTAGAGAACATGCAAGCCGCCTGGGGAGATAGCATCAACTTTATCCCTGCCGAGATCGAAGTCGGCTTGTCCAACACCGCCGACGGGATCGGTTTCTGGAACGATCAAGCCTTGTACGAGGCCGCCAAGGCAGCCGATGATTTCTCGGGCGCTCTCTCGTTCGTTGAGTACGACGACGGCACCATCGCCGATCCTCAGGTAGATACTTTTCCGACCGAAACCAATGTCGGCTCGATCTACCTGACCGACCTTTCTCTCGATCAGACGGTCGGTGCCAACTGGCTCAGCGCTGGCGGCATCAACGACTTTGATAGCTTCAACGCGATGGAAGTTCTTGTTGATGGCACCGAGGTCCACCCCGGTGGTGATATCGGCAGCCCGGGCACTTTCGAGGCGATTCCTTTGACCGGCCTTGCCGGCGATTACAACAACGACGGCACGGTCGATGCGGCCGACTACACCATCTGGCGTGACGGCGGTGCCTTGCTCAACGAGACCGAGACCGCCGGAACCGTGACCCAGGAAGACTACACCGCCTGGGCAACCAACTACGGCGCAACGGTCGGGGCAGCAAAGGCAGTCCCAGAACCCGCGGCTGCCATGCTCTTGGTGCTGGCTGGAGCTGGTGCGCTCGCTCGTCGTCGCGACTGATTAACCCGCTAGATGCAAGCCGATTGAAGAAACGAAACCCCGGCCGCTTGCGGCCGGGGTTTTCTATGCGCACTCAGCGAGCTTAGGGCGTGCCGACGGCGACCAGTTCGCGGTGCACCGAGTCTAGTTCCGCCGGGCCGATCTCGGGGCGATGGTCGGCGAAGCCGATCACCAGGGCGAGATCGCACAGGCGGTCGATCCGGCGGGCGTAGCCGCCGGAGAGGGCGTAGGCTTGCTTCAAGGCTTCGGCCGAGAAGAGCTCGCGTGTTGCGCCCGCCGCCGTGAGGCGATGGCGGATATAGGCGGCGGTCTCCTCCGCGGTGAAGCCGCGGAGCAGGGTCTTCACGTCGAGCCGCTCGTCGAGTGTCGGTTTCCGGGCGACCGCCGAGAGCAGGCCCATCTGGCCGACCAGCAACAGCGTGAACGCGGCCGCTTCGCCCGACCGGAAGTTGGTGATCAGGCGCAGGGTCTCCAACGCGCCGCAGTCTTCGAGCAGGTGGGCCTCGTCGATCACCACGAGTTGCCGTTCGCCCGAGGCGATATTCGCTTTGGCGAGCGCCTCCAGGCGGCGGACCGATTCTTCGATCGCGCCGGTCGGGGTCTCGCTGACCGCCGGCGCTCCGAGGCGTTCTGCCAGGTAGGCGAGCAGGTCACGGCTGGACATCTCGGGGAAGACCACGTGGATCAGCCGCGTCGAATCCTCATCGCCCAGTTGCTTAGCAAGACGATCGATCAGCAGCGTCTTGCCGACGCCGCTCGGCCCGGCGAGTGCGGCGGCGGCTCGGCGTTGCCGGACCGCGTACAAGAGCTTCGACAACGCCCCTTCGTGGGCTTCGCCAGGGTAGTAGGACGGCCCCTCGGCGGCGGCCGGCTCGAACGGCTTCGCGGTCAGTTGCCAGTAATCGAGGTACATCGCAGGAGCCGTGGGCAGCGGGTAACGGAAGGCGGGGCGGGCGACGGCGGTCAGGCCGCGTCGACTTGGGCTTCGACGATGCCGGTGATCGTGACCCCGTCGTGGTTGAGCTTGGCGAGGGCGGCAACACGTGCCTTCGCGTCGGCAGCATCCACCAGCACGACGGCTGCCGACGACATCGAAGGCGCCGCCAGCAGGGGCGTGGTCGTGGTCGCCTCGCCGGCATCGACCAGCACGAGGTCGTGGGTTGCGGTCAAGCGTTGCAGAGCCGCCTCGGCGAGCCGGTCACCGTCCGCGGCAAGGACCGAGGTCCCTGCGTCGCGGCTGGTCACCAGGAGGTCGTCGATCGCGGTCACGTCGAGCCGGCTATCGAGGTGCGCGACACGCCGCACACCAAGCTGGGCGGCCGCTCCGTTGGCGCTGGTGAGGTCGAGGATCGCCACCTTGCCGCCGACACTCGCGATCAGACGAGCCGTTGCGAGCAAGGCGGTCGTTGCGCCGACGCCGGCGACGGACGAGACGAACACGATGGCCGGTGCCTCGGCCGATCGCCCCGCTTGGGTCGCCCGTGACAATAGCGCGAGCAACTCGGTCCGAGCGCCGGTCTCCAAGGCTTCGGCGAGGCTCGGCCAACGCAGCGAGTCCACCTCAACCCCCGGGCGGAGCGGCGGGGCGCTCGTCGTCGGGTTAGCCTTAGGCGCTTCGGCAGGGCGGGCTTGCTCGGCCGCTTGCCGGCGGCGGGCCAAGTGCTCCGAGAGCGGGGCCTTGGCGGCGCGGGGCTCCGGCGCGGCGGCTCCCGCACCGAAGTGCGGCGACGCCACCGAGGGTTCGTTTTTTGTGCTTGGCGCGGCGGTTGGCTTCACGTGCAAGCCGGCGCTGGCTTGCTGGATCGCCGCGATGAACGCCCGGTCGGTGCTGGTCATCGGATCGTCCCCGGGGTTCCCGTGTTGTATTTGGCGTCGGCCACATTGATGCGCGACGACTCGCCCGGAAGCACCTCGCCCGTGAGTCGGGCAGCGGACGGCGCCCGAGCGGCCGAGGCAGGTCCCGCGGCGACCAGCGGCGGCGTCGAAGCCGAGGGTTGATCGTCGAGCGGTCGGAGGCCGAGTTCGGCGTAGCCGGCGTCGATGCCGGCCGGCGTGGTTTCGACGGTCTCAGCCGCCACGCCCGCTGGCCACAAGGGCGGTGCGTTGCCGGTCTCGTAGTCTCCGACCAAGGCTTGATCCGCCTCGTTGTCGGTGAGGACTTGCGAGGGGATCTCGTTGGCGTCGATCGCCTCGCCACCGCCACGCAGCAGGACGATGGTCAGACCCAACGCCGCGATGACGGCCGCCAGGGCGATCCAGCGGGCGTAGGGTTGGATGGTCGATTCGATATCGAGCATCCACGCGGTCCAAGGCTCATCGGCGGACTGGACGGTCGGTTGGAACTCGGTCGTGGCCGACGGGGCGGCGGCTGATGTGAACGGGATCGTCGCCGGGGCGTTGTCCTCGCTCGGGGACGCCGCTTGGGTCGCCGGATTCGCTCGGGCATCGAACACGCCCGGCGAGACCGTATCGATCCGGATGGTCTCGGTCGGGTTGTCGATCGTCGCCGTCGGCAGGGCGCCCGTGTCGAGCGACGCCGGCGGGCCGGAGAACGTATCGGTCGACTCCCAGTAGCTTTCGCTCAGATGGGCCTCGGGCAGCGGCGATTCGGCATCGTCGAACCGCTGGCGTGTGGGTGGCTTCGGCGGAGCCGCCTTGATCTTCGGCAAGCGAGCGAGGATCGGCGGGACCTTCGGCGGCTCGGGCATCGCCGGCTCCGACTCGGAGCCAACGGTGAACGTATCGAAGGTGTTGTATGGGTCGGTCATGGCAGGTGCGGCCTAGCGCGACAAGCGGATCGTGGGCGCACCGCGGTGGGCGCGTCCTGCCTTCTGTCATCGGGTCCGGTCGCTCCGACCTTGAGGAATGCTCCGATAGCGCCGGTCGAGCGACGGCACTGCTAGCGGCCCGAGCGACGGGGCTTGGCCGATCCTGCCATGAAGTCGCTGCGGCACAGCAGGCCGCGGGTCGTCGCCGCGAAGCCGTGCGCGGTGAGGACGCCGGCGAGTGGCGAGGAGATCGCCGCGCCGCCGTCGATCTTTGTGAGCAGGATCGAACGTTTCGTTTTCGCCCGCTCCGCGAGCGCCTTGGCGAGCCGGTTCGCCTGCTGCGAGCGATCGGGCTCGACCTCCGATAAGAACGTCGTCAGTGCTTGGCCCGTCTTGTTTAGGTAAGCGAGGGCTTGGCCATCGGAGATCACCACGCGACAACCGGCCGCCCGTTGAGGCTTGCCCGCGTCGTCGCCGGCG
>CAYGUP010000064.1:0-21838 GCA_964353155.1 uncultured Planctomycetaceae bacterium
GTCTACGCCTTTCGGCCTCGACTTAGGAACCGGCTAACCCTGGGCGGAATTACCTACCCCAGGAAACCTTAGGCTTTCGGCGGGCAGGATTCTCACCTGCCTTATCGTTACTCATTCCGGCATAATCACCCGCTGAGACCGACACCACTCCTTTCGGTATGGCTTGTATCTTCTCAGCGGCGCTCTCCTACCATAAATCTACTGCTTCGGTGTCATGCTTACTCCCGTTCATTATCGGCGCAGATCTGCTCGACCAGTAAGCTGTTACGCACTTTTTAAATGGTGGCTGCTTCTAAGCCAACATCCTGGTTGTCACTGCAAATCAACTTCCTTAGTGACTGAGCATGACTTCGGGACCTTAACAGGTAGTCTGGGTTGTTTCCCTCTCGACCGCGGAGCTTATCCCCCGCGGACTGACTGCCGAGATAGTTTCATTGGTATTCGGAGTTTGGTTCAGCAGGGTACCCCGCGAAGGGCCCCAAACCAAATCAGTCTCTCTACCCCCAATGAATAGTTGCTCGACGCTAGCCCTAAAGCTATTTCGGAGAGAACGAGATATCTCCTGGTTTGATTAGACTTTCACTCCTCCCCACAAGTCATCCCCTCAGTTTTCAACCTAAGTGGGTTCGGTCCTCCACGCGGTACAACCCGCGCTTCAACCTGCTCATGGGTAGTTCACCAGGTTTCGCGTCTACCGCCCTTGACAATTCGCCCTATTAAGACTCGGTTTCCCTGAGGCTTCGGTCCGAAAGACCTTAACCAAGCCAAAAACGGTAACTCGCCGGATCATTATGCAAAAGGCACGCCGTCACACATTAAAATAGTGCTCCGACCGCTTGTAAGCGTATGGTTTCAGGTTCACATACCTCCCCTAACAGGGGTTCTTCTCATCTTTCAGTCACCATACTGAGTTCACTATCGGTCATTAGATTGTGTTTAGCCTTACGGGATGGTCCCCGTGGATTCAGTCGGGGTTTCACGTGACCCGACCTACTCAGGTACCCCTCGAGAGACTGCTTGGATTCGCTTACGGGACTGTCACCCTCTGCGGTGTCTCTTTCCAAAGACTTCTGCTTCCAATCAGTTTTATGACTCTCATGTGAGAGGCCCTACAACCCCGCCGAGGAAACCTCGACGGTTTGGGCTGTTTCCCGTTCGCTCGCCGCTACTGAGGAAATCGATTTTTCTTTCTCTTCCTGTGGTTACTTAGATGTTTCAGTTCACCACGTTAGCTAAGGAATCTCGGGATCATCGCTTGTTTGTCAACTCCCCCGAGCTTTTCGCAGACTTCCACGCCTATCATCGCCATCTAATGCCAAGACATCCCCCATACGCCCTTAATAGCTTGGCCACATTAATCGAACGCTTAAAGCTGACCGATGGGTGCATAACCCCGCGGTCGCATGCGATTCCTCTTCCAAGCTAAGTATGCCGCCAGCTGGCGAAAGCTGACGGCGAGTAACGCTTCAAGTACTCCGTGCTCGCCAACGGACTAGACATTCCATTGGGTCTGCTCGGAGCCTAGGAGCTCGACTGAGGACTACGCTTCACCGATCCGGCTTGGCAGCAAGCTGCTCAGCTTTCTTGGTGAATCGCATCCTCATATTAAGATGCCACTCTTGCTCGAACCAAATTGTCAAAGATGTTTGGCTTCCGAACCACGGCACGTTGCCATGGGTCTTGGCCACCAGCCACAAACTGCTGGGATTCCATTTAACCCTGGGAGGGGCGTCGCCAGAGACGGGACGCACGAAGAAGACAGCTTGGTGGCAGTACCGAAAAAATCGGTCGCCTCCTTGCAGCTGACTGCTTCGCTCGCTCCGTCACTTGCGAGCTCAGAAGATTATGCGACCTGTTGCTGTCTGTCAAAGGGGTCAGGGAAAGTTTCCCAGTTTTCTTTGTCAGGCGGCCGGTCGGCCCCTCTGTCTCGCTGTGTCCCCGCGAACCGAAGTTGCTTGGGACAACTGACTTCGGCCCAAATACTACGGCCGCTTGAGCCGGACGCAAGGGGTCCGCTTGGTTTTTCCGGAAGAGACCTTCGGAAAGCCCAGTTATGGGCTGCTAAGCGGCTTTGAAACCTCGGTTGCAGGCGAGATCAGCCTGCCAACACGGGCTCGATTTCTGACGCGTCGGCTTGCTCGATCGACGCTTCGGCGCGTTGCATCAGCGAGACGGCGGTATCGGCGGCCGATAGCTCCGTGACGCACATGCCGGTCGAGAGCCTCAACTGGCCGTTCCCCAGGGGGACCGAGCAATTGGAGAGGGCCGTGTTGATTCTGGCCCCGGCTTCACGAGCATCCGATGCCGAACGACGCGGCAGCATCAGGATGAACTGACCGTCGTCGAGCCGGCCGAGCCGGTCCTCTTCCTGAATCGAGCTCTGTAGGAACTGGGCGATGGAGTCCAGGGTCAACCGGGCAACCGCGTCGCCGAACTCGGCGGCGAGGTTGCTGTATCCCTCGAAATCCGCGGTTAAAACGGCCAAGGGCGTGTTGGCGTCCTGGGCCGCACGCACCTCGTTGCGGAGCATTTCGAGGAAGCGGGTCCGGTTCGGCAGGCTGTCGAGCACGGCGGTTGCTACCGCCTCGGCCGGGGGGGAGGGTTGGCTGGCGGAAGCCGATCGACCGGGGGTGATCGGCACGCACTCGGTGCCCGTGTGTCGGTGGGCGTTGTTGCGGCCGGCGTCCTTGGACGTGTAGAGGGCGTCGTCGGAGCGACGGACGACATGATTCGTGTCTTCGGCCCCCTCGCAGCCAGCCAGACCGATGCTGGCCGTGACACTCAGGGTCTTGCCCTCGAATTCGATCTCCATCGCCTCGATGGTCGATCGGACTCGCTCGGCGAGAACACCGCCATCGACCGCCTGGGTTGCCGGCATGATGACGGCGAATTCTTCTCCGCCGTAGCGGCAGGCCAGGTCCATCTCGCGGGCGCAGCGGATCAGGGCTTTGCCCACCTCGCGGAGGACTTCGTCGCCGGCTTGGTGACCGTGGGTATCGTTGAATTGCTTGAAGTGATCGACGTCGAGGATGAGCAGGGAGAAGGGGGTTCCCTTGCGTTCCCACTCGGCGTATCGCCGCATCAGCTCGTCGTCGAAGGCGCGTCGGTTGGCGAGGCTTGTCAGCGAATCGGTGCGGGCTTCGGACTCTTGTGTCTTGATGAGCTCGGCTTGTGCTTTGATCTGCTCTTCGGCTTTGGCGAGTCGGTCTTTCAGCTTGCTGTTGGCGTCGCTGATCTGCTTGATCGCGGTGCCTACCGCTTCGGCGTTTGGCCCGGCGGCGGCGAGTTCGGCCTCGATGAGGTTGATGTTCTCGCTGTGGTTTCCTACCTCGGATGCGACGTTTGTCGCGAGGTCACGCAAACGATCGCTGGCGAGCAGGGAGCGTTCCAGATTGAGCTGGTCGGCGTTGTTTTCGGGCGATTCATCGATAACGCACTCTTCGGGAGGAGACGCATCGCCCTGCCCTCCGCAGACCCAGGCGCCGGCGGCGAAACCGACAGCGAGCGCTAGGGCTGCGAACACGAGGTTCACGAGCAAGAGCGGCGTTTCGGTAGTGGCGAGCAGCAGGTCCATGATCGTAGCGTCGGCGGCAATCGAGGCGTTGGGGTGGGGTTCTCGCCGGAAGCGTAGGTCGCCGTGCGGCGGTAACGCTTCGTCGATCCGCTTTTTGGGCAGACCACTGCTTCTAACCCGGCCGCCTCTAGAAAAGCCTCCGCTTGTGCCGGTTTTGCCGGTCTTAGGACGGGGTCATGCCGGCCAAGCGAACTCCTATGCGGTTTGCCGATTGCCGCCTCACTCGCCCTGGCAGCGACCTAATCTTTGAGTGCCTCATTAGCTCAAGCCCCGAGCACCACTCCGCCCTGCCTTGCCTGTGCGCTGCCAAGAAGCCGATCCCGCCGATCTTGTCACGACTCAACGCTTGCAGGCGATTGACCGGCTGGCGGCGGGGGTTGCGCACGAATTCAACAATGTGCTCCAGATTGTGAGCGGCTACGTCACGTTCGCTCGGGAGAACCTCCCGGCTGACAGCCCGGTGCGCAGCGACCTGGACCATGCCTTGATAGCGACGGGGCGGGCGTCACGGCTGGCATCGCGGCTCTTGCAGTTCGCGCGTGCCGAAGACGACGAGGCGGGCGTCGCCGATGTTGGTGACGCAGTCGAATCGCTCGAACTCTTGTTGCGGCCGATCATTGGCGAGAATATTGGCATTGAGGTTGCCGCGGCTGAGGAGCCAATCGAAGTGGCCGCCGGCGACGCCTCGCTGCGGCAGGCCCTGCTAAACTTGAGTGTGAACGCACGCGATGCGATGCCCGCTGGTGGCGTCTTGCGGCTCGCAGCCGGCGTCGCGACGCTCACCGGCGACGAGCCGATGGCGATCGGCACGCCCCCCGCCGGCGATTACGCCCGAGTTTCCGTCGAAGACACGGGCGAAGGGATCGACCCGAGCGTTATCGGCCAATTGTTCAAGCCTTGCTTCACGACCAAACAGCCCGGCGTAGGGACCGGCTTAGGGCTCGCCATGATGGCCGACTTTGTCAGACGGGCCAATGGAGGCGTGCAGGTCACCAGCCGACCGGGCGAGGGGACGCGATTCGAGCTCTACTTGCCGCTAGCCGAGGCCGATTCGGACTTCTCCTATCTGACGAAAGAGCTTGGCTGCACGCCCGACGAAAGCACGGTGATCGAGGGAGCCTTCTAACCGATGTCCGACGGGTTGAATCATGTGCTGGTGGTCGATGACGAACCGGAGGTTCGGCAACTGACAGCGCGCGCTCTGCGGGCGAGCGGCATGACGTGCGACCTTGCCAGCGATGGCGAGCAGGCCTTCAAGATGGTCTGCTCAAGGCCCTACAACGGCGTGCTGACCGACCTGAAAATGCCGCGTCGGCACGGCCACGCCCTGTGCCTCGACGTGATGAAGCTGCCCTCGCCGCCCAGCGTGATGGTGGTGACCGCCTTGAGCGATGCTCGGCTGGTCCGTGACCTGATGAAGCTGGGCGTCTACGACGTCGCTCAGAAGCCTGTCAACTACGACGTGCTGGCGATCAAGGTCCAAGCCATGATCGAGTTCGGCAAGGCGAAACGGCCCACTGCCCCGGTTCCGCCGCCCGACCCCGCGAAGGCCAAGAAGAAAAATCTTCTACACCTAGTCGAGAACACGCTGGTCGAGCTCACCGAGTTGTTCGGCGAGCGACTCGACTCGGCATTCGATTGGCATGAAAAGCTCGCCGAACCTCCAAAGGCGGTCAGTGATTACATCCGCCGACTCGCGGAGGAAGAGGATTCCGAGGAGGCCCGCCCGAAAGCGGTTATCGTCCCTGGCCACGAAACCCGCCGCACCGAGCGGGTGACGTGCTACACAACCGCGACGGCCGTCCCGGTTAACCGAGATTGGAAGCGGGTTGGAGAGCCGTTCAAGCTCGCGTTGAGGGACCTCTCCGAGGGGGGCGGGCGTTTGCTCTATACGCGGTCGATCAACAGCGAGTACCTGGCCCTCTCTTGGGCCGCAACGCAGCTTGTGGCGCAGCGTATCCGCGTCGTCTGCCGCGTGCGGCGATGCCGGCCGTGCGGGCCGTTCTACGACATCGGCGGCCAGTTTGTGATGGCTGACTAAGAGCCAGTCTCCGGCGTTTTGGAGGCCTCTCAGCGGCGGATCTCGGGGCCTTCGGCTTGCTCGACAAGCTCGACCTTGCCTTCGGCGTCTTTCTTCAGGGTGAACGCGTCGTAGAGGTCGCCATTCGCCCGGAAGGATTGGTATTCGATCTGATCGGGAGCGGCCCGTAAGACCTGATAGAGCTGGAGTCCCGACCCGGCCCGGCTGACATCCCAAGAGTCGTTCAGGGTGTAGTTCTTCGGGCCGCTCACGCTGACGACATAGACCGTCTGGCCAACCCGGCTGCGGAGGCCCTCGCCGACATTCTCGGTCCCCACGACGCCGTCACGCGGTCCTCCCAGGCCGGAGCGGGCGTAGGCGTGGTCGTGCCCCTGGAGGGCTAGGTCGACGCCGTGCTTGTCGAACAGCGGCTTCCAGAGCTTGCGGAGCGTGTCGTTATCGCGGTTCTTTGCTGCCGAGAAGATCGGGTGGTGGAAGGTAGCGATCGTCCAACGGGCCGGCGGGAGTTTGGTCAGCAGCTGATCGAGCCATTCGCCCTGCTCTTTTTGGCGTGTGTTCGAGTCCAAGGCAATGAATCGCACGCCCTGGTACTCGAACCAGTAGCTCGTCTCTTCCAGACCCTCGAGCCCGTTCTTGGGGAGTGAAAACTGCGGCTTCCAATGGCCCGAGACCGTCTGCTTGAGGTTCTTGAGGCCGTACTCGTGATTTCCCGGGACGGCGACCGTCGGGATCGTGGCGTTGAGCCAGCCGGCCGCCTCGTGCCACTCGCCCCATTCCGCGTCGTAGTTGGCGTGGTTGATCAGGTCGCCCGCGTGGATTGCGAACGCCGCACGCGGCGACTCCGCGTGGGCTTCGCGGCGAACCCGCGACCAGAGGGCCCGCACCGCGTTTTGGGCGTCGCCGAAGTAGAGGAACTCGAAAGGCTCGGGCTTGTCGCTCGCGGTGTTGAAATGATGCCAGGCCGACCAGTTGATCCCGTCGCCGACGCGGTAGGCGTAGCACGTCGCAGGCGTCAGGTCACGCAACGGCACCGAATGAATCCGTGCCTCGCCGGCGTTGCTCTTGAAAGGCTCGTTGGTACCGGGGATCTGCTTCGCCTCGGGGACCGCCCCGCTGCGGTGATCGCCGAGGATCTCGCTCGCCTTGATCCATTGGCAGAGGGTTCGCTGCGTCTGTGAGTCGGTGCGGTAGGTGATGTCGAGAGAGTTGGACGGGTCCTCGCTCCAGCTGATGACGATCCGGTCCGGCAGGGGCGTGGGACGGTACTGCTTCGCTGATGGGTAGGCCTTGGGGAGCTCGGTCACCTCGGTATGGGCGACGGCTGGCTGGCTTGTTAGCAGGAGGGCTAGCGCCAGCAGGGAGAGGGCAAACCGGGAGAGGGACATTCGGTGGCGGCTTTTGCTGAGTGGAGCGTCGGGCGTTGAGTGCGGGCCTATTATCAGCAGCGGGCCGCCGCCTCGGCAATCACGCGGGTAGGGTTCGCTCGCTTTAATCGATGCAAATGGGGCGAACCCACCCTGGCCGCCCGGCGTCGGCTAACCAGCAGCCACGACCCCATTTACGGTCCCCGAATCGGCAGCTAAACTTGCTCGTCTACCGCGTGGGGGCAGATAGCTCAGTTGGTAGAGCACGGCATTGAAAATGCCGGTGTCGGGAGTTCGAATCTCCCTCTGCCCACTTCTTTTTGGCCATCGGCGGCCTGGGTGTTACCCAAAGTGTTACCCAAACCGGCCGCCGAGGTTTGCCACAAGACGGCAGCCGTGGCGTCGGCGTTGACGCCCACGTAATACTGCATCGTTGTCTCGATGCTGCTGTGCCGCATCAGCTCTTTCAGCGTGGCCGGCATCACCTTCGGAGCCCACCGCTGGCCAAACGATCGGCGCAGGTCGTGAGCACTGGCGAACTTCCTCGGCTCTCCCGTCCGCGGGTCGCTATCGACGATGACTCCGGCCGCCGTGCCGATCGCTGAAATGACCTCGCCGACCCGGTGAGCCGTTGGCGTGCTGGCGTTCTTCTGAGACGGCAGCGGCTTGAAAACCCGTCCGACGCGGGCCTCCACGGGCACCGATTCGAGCAACGCCGCGAAGTCGGGCGTGATCGGCAGCAGCCGGTCCCGCTTGCCCTTCTCCAACTCCCCACGCACCCGGATCATCGGGTACTGGCCAGAGAAGTCCAGGACGTGCCCCCTGTCGCCGCTCCAGTACAGAGCGAGGGCATCGCCACGCCGCAGCCCAGATAGCCACAGGCCCCGCAGCAGGAACCGCCAAGACGCCACAGCGTGCTCGGGGACCATCGGAGCCGGTGGCTTGCCGCTCTTGGTGGGCTTCCAGCGCGACCGGGCCTTTGGGACGGCCGCTAGCATCCGTTCGAACTCTTCCAGCGTGATCGCCCTGCCCTTCATCAGCTTGGCGGCCTTGTTCCTCAGCTTCGGGAAGTGCGGCACGGCGTCGATCGCACCCCACTCGACCGCGGCCGACAGAGCCGCCCGTAGGTGCCCCAGATAGCCCTGCACGGTCGCCGTCGCTCTACCGACAAGCAACTCGCGTTTCAGCACGGTGAGCGAGTCGCGGTTGATGCTGCCGATGGTGGTCGGGCTCAGGATCGACTCGACCACGTTGAACATGGTGTCGACCTTCTCGGCCGTGGCGGCGGACCTCTCGCGGGCGACCTGATCGCGGTAACGCTCTTTGAACTCTTCCCAACCCATCCGGCCGGGCTTGTGGTATCGACCTTCCTGCAGCTCGGCCTCCCACTTCGCCGCGACCTTCTCGGCCTCGCGACGACGGCTGGTGCCGGTCGATCGAGCGATCTGCTTGCCAGTGACCGGGCAGCGGTAACGCATCATCAGGTTGCCGCGGCCCTTGTATTTGACCACGTGGACCGTGATTTCTGACGCCATTTGGCCTCCAGGGGTGGGGTCTCGTGAAATGTATCCAATTGGATACAAACCAAGCCCCGGCCGCCCCGCGGTGGAGCGGCCGGGAGTCGGTGGTGTGCTATCTCCGTGAGCCGGCGATCTGATGCCGGGCCGCATCGGCCCACACCAGCAACTGATACACCGGCTCTTCCTCATCAATGCGACCACTCACGTAGCCGCAAAGTGTCTTGAACAACCGATCGAAACGCTTGCGCTGCTTGCCAGAAATCACTCCGTAGTTGGCCAGCCGCGTCAACAGTTCCGACGGCAATCGCCTCCGGCTGTACCGGCCTAGATGACCGGAGCGTTCGCGTATCGCCAGCTCGATCGACGTTCGGGCACTAGCAGCCGCCGCACACGCAAACCCGAGGCTATGAAGACGCCACGCTTCGAGCATCTTCTCTTCGGAGTGCAGCGAGCTTGCTTCGGTTGGGGGCGTGCTCATGCTTCACCTCCAGCGGTCACCAGACGCGGCCTGAACGACTGCTGCACCCGATAAGGCACAATCCTCGCCCGACTGGTGCGGTGGAGGTCGTTGTAGGTCTCAACCGTGACTTCGGCCTCCCACGGTTCCACAAGCTCGCTTATCACTCTGCCGTCATCGGTAACGACCCTCACTAGACCGATCGTGCTGACGACGGCCGTTGTGTTGGTGGGGACCGAGAGAACTCGATAGTCGCTCATGACGCACCCCCTTCGGTCAGGGTCCAGCGGTCCAGGTCCAGGCACTCGAAGTCGGCCTGTTCCATCGCCGCCATCGAAGCCATCACGGCCAAGACTTCGGCGGGGTCGATCGGCTCGACGTTGCAGATATCCTCGCGGGACATCGGGGCGGGGACGGTCCGTTGGGGGACCGGTTGGTACGAGCGCACATGCTCGCGCCGTGACGTGATAGCCATCTCAGGGCTTTCCTTCTGCGCGGGCACTTGTTCCAACTTGGAACATTTGAGACCGCGCAAAGAAAACGCATGGCCGTACGGGCGTTGTCAGGCGGATTAGGTACCGCCCCGGTTCCTTGCGGACTGAGCGCTTGCGGGCGCTCCCGACACCTGCACGGCCATGCGTTCTGTTTCCTAATAGAGTTTGACGACCTAATTGCTCGGGCCCAGAAGCCCAAGAGTGCAGCTTGCGGCTGCGGTAGCTTTGACTCCCGAATCATGGCGACTCGGGAGCGTTTGTCAACGCTATTCACCGCGACAAATCAGCTGGCAACAAGGAACCAACCCCGTCCCGGGCAAAGCCGATCAGGGTGTTGATTCCGTCCGCGATATCGGTGGCCTTGACGGCTGTGACCTTTACGTTCCGCTTGAATTCGGCATCGGCGTTGTCTCCCTGCCGCCGGATCGCGGCACGCTGGCGGTATGATTCGACCGATCCGCTGCGGGCCAGGGCTAGCGTTGCACGGCCCATCACCTGGCTCTGAGCTTGGCCGTTGAAGTCTGGTATCGCCTTGGCAAAGCCCTTGCGAGCATTTGGGGCTAATGACCCGATCGCCTTTCCGGCTTGCTTTAGGATTCCCTCCACCATCGCCGGCAGCTTCGCGGGCTCTACCTCAATCTTTGCGGGGATGCTCAGCTTCGGAATCTGGTTTTCGATCTTCTTGACCATCCGGTTGATTCCCTCGGACGGTGGCCCGTCTAGGAACTTGTCCCAGAGCTTGCCCTGCATGCGTTTGGTCTGTGCATCCATCGTGTCAGCTAGGCTGGTGATAAAGCTGCTCGTAGCGATCTGGACGCCGGGGATGGTGTTCGCCAGCTCAACGAAAGCCTTCTGCATGGCGTCGACGCTGCGTACCGCGTACGTGCCGAGCTTCATCACACCGATCCGCAGGGCATCGAAGCCGAGCCCGACCGTATGGGCGACATCCGCCACGATCCCCATCGCGTGCGACACCGGTGAGAACGTGCCAATCGCCGACTTGCCGAACTGGTTCGTTCGCTTGAGCCAGTCCGTTGCCGCATCGGCAACGCTCGTGATGGCTGGGGCTAGTTCAACCGTCAGCTTGTTGAACAGCCCAGAGACGGCCGTCTGCGATCTAGCCACGGCATCGTTCATTGCCTCGACCGCTTTGACGCCCTGAGACGAGAGAACGATACCTAGCCCCTTGGCTTCTGCGGCGTAGGCGGCGAGCCCTGTTTGCCCAAGCTTAAGCGTGTTGACCAGCGCGACGCCTTCGGAGTCAAACAGCTTGTTGGTGAGCCGGACCCGATCGCCTTGCAGCTTCACCTTCGCCAACGCTTCGGCGATCCTGTTGAACTGCTGGTCTGGGGACAGCCTCGCCAGCCCCTGAGCACTCAGGCCGAGAGACTTGAGAGCGTTCTTGGCTTCTCCGGTTCCGTGCGCCGCCTCAGCGACACGACGCACCATGCGTTGCAGAGCCGTGTCGAGTGTGTTGGCAGAGACGCCCGTTTGTTGGGCCGCAAATCGCAACTCGGCAAGCCGTTCGGCAGCTATGCCAAGCTTGCTGCTCGTCTTGGCTAACCGGTCGATCCGGTCAGCCGCTTTGGAGATCCCGGCTGTCATCGTGGCGATCGCGGCCCCGCCGGCAACTAAGCCGAACGCCGTGACGGCCTTGCCAGCCGAAACAACTCCCGCACGGAAACGATTGACCCCGCCTAGTGACGCGGTGATGCCCTTCGTGAACTTGTCCGTTCTCGCGACGATGTTCACCGCGAGAGTGCCTAGTGATGCCATGTGTGATTCTCCCCGTGCTAGTTGCTCTCTACCGAAGCCCGCCGCGTATCGATTGCCGGGTTCTCAAAAACGTCCCCGTCCGCGACGGGCTTGCTGCCGATGTAGCCGCGCGCCTCGTTGCGGGTCCACAGCCGCGCCGTGACCGCCTTCGCTGCTACGTCCACCTGCGTCGCGAGGTCGCCCTTGAGGAAGTTGGTCGGGTCCGCCGTGATCCGATACTGCGGCGAGCGGAGTAGCTTGCGCTGCAGCTCTTTTTCGAGCGACAGAACCCGCCGCCGCAGCGTGCGGGCGTAATACTGTTTCGACTCTTCCTCTAGGTTGGCCCGCGTAGCGTTGTGCCTCAGGTCGCCGAGGAAGTACGGCGAGATGCCCAGCACCTGACCGACCAGAACCGCGTCGTGGCTGATCGTCTCAAGTAGCTGAGCGTCGGCCGGCGTGACCGCCGTTGGTTCGTACGTCATACCTTCGGTCAGCACGCCAACCCGGCCCGCGTTGGCCGCGCTGTGTCGCGATTCAAACTGTCGCCGCAAGTCGGTGATCGCTTCGGGCGATGGCTTGCCCTGGTGCCGCAGGAAGCCGCCCGGGAACGCCCCCTTCTCGAACACACTGACCGCGTGCCGCTTGCTGTGCATGACAAGCGATAGCTCGTTGTAAGCCACCTCGGCGAGCCTCAGGCCCCAGAACCCGGTCGCGTTCAGCGTACGGATATGGACAACGTCCGCCATCGGGAGCGTGCCCTGCTGATCGGGGGCGGTGATCCGGTAGAACGGCTCGCCGTCCTGCACGTCCCAACTCACGTAGACCGGCGGGATCGGCTCGAGCGCAACCACATTGCCCGCCAGGTCTCGGCGGATCCGGCTGATCGCGTTGCCCCAGATGATCGCCGTTGCGGTGGTCCATTCGAGCCACTGGTCGATGGTTTGCCAGGCGTTAGGCCCATCGCGAAGTAAACGGGCCACCGGGTGCCGTGGCGTGTCCTCGGGGCCGCCCTCGGTATCGCGTTCGACCCGGAACGGGATCTGGCCAAGGTCGCCGGCGATGACGTTCACGCCAGCCCAGACGGTCCCCTGACGCAGCAGGTTGTCGGTGGTGATCCCCGTACTGGCGTCTGCCAGGTTGCCCGTGAACCAACCGCCACCGAGCGAGCCGCCCCAGCGATAGACGCGGGATTGCTCACCACCGAAGCCGATCGACCGTGCGACGCTCGCCGCGATGCTCTTGATGCTCATGCCGTCATCTTCCGTGGTTGCGGGGCCATCCGCTGGCGAAGCTTCTCGCTCCGCTCCCAACCCTCTGCCAACGCCCGAGCCCGATCGACCCGGGCCGCGTTGTCCGTTCCCCAGATACCGGCCGGTGCCTCGCCGTACGTGTCCGCGAAGCCCGCAGCGACCGCCTCAGAGCCCTTGAGCCACGTGCCGCGACCTTTCTCGGCCCGAACCAAGCTCATCACCTCGGACTCGCTGAGGCCCGTCCGCTCGGAGTAAATCTCCACGATCGACTCGGTAAGCTTCCGAAGCCGGCCTGCGCTCGCGGCGTGCTCCTCATCGTCACCGAGCGTTCCATCCCATGCCGGGTGGATCATCATTTGCGAGCCGGTGTGCAGGTGGATCGTCCGACCCGCCATCGCGATCAGCGAAGCGGCCGAGGCCGCGATGCTCAGCACCTCGACCGTCGGGCGGTACGGTTTCAGGACGTTGTAGATCGCTACCCCTTCCCGCGCGAGGCCGCCTTGCGACTTGATCCGCACGTGAACCGGTCCGGGGTTCTCGCCGAGCGCTTGCTCGATCAGCTCGACCGTGTTGCCGTGGTCGGGGTCGCCGATCGTTCCGAAGATGTCGATGGTGGTCATGGCTTGCCTCACACGAAGATCAGTTCCGGTTCCGCTTGCTCGCTGCCGACTTCTGCCTCGCTCAACGCCATCACGATCGCCACGATGCCATCGATCGCCTTCATGCTCTGGCGGTTCGGCTTGATCGGGCGAATCACGTCGTTGGCCTCATCGGTCTTGACCATCGCGTTCTTGGCCATCCAGCGCAGGCAAGGGTCACCACCGTGGGCGATCCGCTGGCCATTAACGGCCGCGTCCAGGGCTTTGCTCGGGTCGCTCAGGTGCTTGTAGTTCTGCGGCACCTCGACCATCGGCACGCCGTGTTCAAGCTCAAGCCGCTGTCGCATGCCGCGGGCTCCCCACGGGTCGTGAGCGACGCAACGGATGTCATGCTCGGCGTGCAGGTCCAGGATGTAACGCTCGATATCGTTGTGATCGATCTCCGAGCCGTCGCTGATCGTTACCCAGCCTTGGCGTTCCCAATCCAGAATCGGCAGGCCCGCGTCGCTGTGAGCGTCGGCCCGTTGCTGCGACACCCAGTAGTGACCGCAAACAGCGATCGTTCCGTCCTGATCTTGCAGCGAGACCACCGCCGCGAAGTCGTCTTTCGTCGCCAGGTCCATGCCGATATACGTCGGCAGGTTCTGGTCCAACGCGGCGATGCCTCGGCAGTGATCCCAACACGCCATATCGATCCACGGCTTCGCCGACGCTTGCCAGATATTCAGGCGGTACATTTTGAAGTCGGCCAGCGCCCGCAATGACTTCCGAGACTTCTCGAAGTCGGCTAGGAACTCCGAACGCTTCACCGTGTGGCCCCAAGCCGGGTTTGCTAGCTTGCCGTACTTCTCCGGGTCTTCAAACAAGTCCTCATCTTTCAGGTCTTGCGGCGCGGCGTGGATGACCGCGAGCGTCGCATCGTCTTCGATGCCGCCGCTAATCACCCCCTGGGCGTACTCGAATCGCTCATACCCGTACCCGTCGGTGTCGTCACCGACCGTGCTAACTTCCACGTGCAGCGGCTCGGGGCGGCTGATACCGGCTCGATCGACCCGCTGGATATGAGCCCGATCGACGACGTGGACCTCATCGACGAATAGCGAGCCGTTCAAGCCTTCGTTGGCCTTCTGCGTCGCGACGTTCTCACTCGACAGCGGGACCATGAGTGAGTTGGTTGGGCCGTGATAGACTTCGGTGGTCGTCTTGTTGATCGAGAACTCGGCCGCTAGCTCCGGGCTATTGCGGATCATCTCATGAACGTGACGCACTACGTTCTTTTTGATTTGCTTGCCGTTCTTCGCGGTCGGGAAACACTTTTCCTCGCCGTTCTTACCGGCCATCAAGTAGACCATCCAAGCCGCCAGCGTCGGGCTCTTCTTGTTCTTCTTTGGGATGAAGACGATGCAACGGCGGAACCGTCGGATGTAGTCGCTGTCCGGCAGCTCTTCTCGCCACTCCACGTTGGGACGCACCCAGCCGAACAGACGCATCGTCGTGTCGTACTGCCAGTCGTCGGCGACCTTGAACGGACGGCCTGCCCACACGCCTTCGTACAGCCGCAGGTAAGTCTCGATCCAATCGACCACGAACTGGCCACGCTCTTCATCGAAGTAGCAGCCGTTCGCTACGGCCAACTCATCCGAAGCGTCACGCATCCATCGTTTGGTGGTCGCATCTGCGGTCACGCGTTCCCCCGCTTAACTTGCTTGGCCGGGCCGCTCTCGATCTTGAGCCGAGCCCGGTCGGTCGGGCCGATGCCGCATCGCGAGGCCGCGGTCTCGAACTTGCCCCAGTAGGTCGCTACGGCGATACGAGCGTCTTTGTCGATAGGGTCTTGGCTCGCGATCTCGAAGGCGTGGCGGTACAGTCCCCACAGTTCGCACATGGACACCAGAAGCGAGCTATCCACTGCCTTCGCAACGCCCGCTTCGATCAGCGGAATGACGGCCTCATCCCACAATTCCGACGCCACGACGCTGTGGAAGTGAGGTTTGATCGGCAGCTCGAACGGGTCATACGCCTCTTCGGGCTTCCCGTGCCGATGCTTGCGGTTCGTGCCAGCAGCGATACGCACCGCGGACGGTGTCGCCGGTCGCCCTCCTTTGCCTGGTTTGCCTGCCACCCTGATCGGCCTCGTTTTGGCTGAAAATCTCGGAGAGTTAGTGTGCGGTGCAGACGGCGGGAGCCCCCAGACACAACCCGCCCCCGTCACTCGCCGCGTGCTGTCTTCTGTCCATGACAGCGAACACACAGCGATTGGAGATTGGCCAGGTCATAGAACCGCACAGGATCGCCGCGGTGAGGCACGATGTGATCGACCACGATCGCCGGCCGTGTGAAGCCTTGCCGCTTGCACTCGCGACACAGCGGCTCGCTAGCCAGGTGAGCGGCTCGAATCTTCCGCCATCGGTGGTCGTAGCCTCGTTGCGTCGCATCCGGTCGCCTCTCTTCCTTTCGCTTCGGCTTGCAGTTCTCACAGTTGCCTCGGTACAGCTCACGGCATCGGAGGCAGCGTCGCTGTGGTCCGGCTGGCATTAGGCCATCCAAACACCATCATTGGCGTATAGCTCTCCCTGATCGATCTCGACAGTGACGAACACGCCATCGGCTCCGACCTCGATTACTTGGTGCAGCTCAGTCTCTGGTTCGCTTGCGTCCATGGCTTTACTCAACTGGCGATCGCCACCGCACCATCGCGGGCAGCGGCTTGGAACACGGAACGTCGTAAGGCCGATAGCTTCCGCAGTTGCTCGGCCGTGTTGTCGGATGCTTGTAGCTGGGTGATGCGTTTGCGGATGGCCAGCACGCGGTCACGCGGTTCGGCTACGTCGGGGTGGCTGCGAACCACCACGGTCTCGAACAACCGCTCGCGTGCCGATCGGCGGTGCATCCCAACAAAGCCCCGCACCGATCGAGAGTGAGCCAGGGCCTGACCGTCCAGGCTCTCAGCCGTCCAGCCCTGATCGGCTAGGTCGGTCGCCACGGTCTCGATCGCGGTCTCTAGCTCGCTCTCGGCTTCTGTGAACGCCGTACGCAATGCCGCGAGGCTCTCAGCGACTAGCTTGGTGCGTTCGCTGTGCAGCTTGGCACACGCGACGATCAGCTCTTCCTTGAGCCGATAGAGCGAGCGGACCGACTCATCCCGATCGAAGTCATGCGACGCGGCGTAGTCTTCGATGCCGCTGCGCTGTTGGCTGTCGATGTCACGCTCGACCGCTTGCAGCTCTTGCCACTTCGTACGGTACTCGGCGGCTGAGGTATTGAACTCTTCAACACGCCTGGCCAGCAGGTCGTCGCCGCTAGTTGGCGTAGGGATCGACGCGGGTGGCTGATAGTGGTTGGTGGTTAGCATGGTTCCGTCCTCGCTCGGCTATGGATTGCCTTATGCGTAAGTTGGCTGAGCGTGCGTCGATAGCAGGTGCATCGCCGCTTCCTTGGCGTAGCGAAGATCACGCGGTTCGTCCTCGCCGTAGATCGTTCGGGCGATCAGCATGATGGCCGACTTGGCATCGGCAGGGGCATCGCCTGCGGTTTGCCAGCCGGTTCGATAGCGGATCGTGATGGCGTCCTCGCGGAGTCGTAGGTCGGGCAATGAAAAGCCGGCCGTGTCGCGGGCCCATTCGATTAGGCCGCGGCCTTGGGCTGTCACGTGTACTCGGTAGGCGGCCGGGCTGAGCGTTTGTTCGATGTCTTCCGTGTCGCGGTACGTGATCGAATCGACCGACACAACGGGCGGCCATCGGAGGACGCATCCAGCGACGGGCCATCGCGAGAGCTTTAGCTCTCGAACGGCATCGAGACGCAGTGTCGTTTGCGACCATCGCTCACAGTAGGCACGAGCGGCCGCCAAGTTGGTTGAAACGCGGTGATCATCCGAGTCATCCCACACACCAAGGTCGCGCTTGGCCTCATCGAGTGAGACGATCTCGCCGGCGGTGCTGACTAAGATTTCGATCATGGGTCCGTATGTGAAAAGACCGGGCAGCCCTGGTGCGGTGGGCTACCCGGCCACGCCGGGAGGCGATCAGGCCGCAAGCTGCAATCCGCGGTAGGCGTCCGTGTTGAAAACCAAGATGTCATATCGGTGGAGTCCACGAACCGCCACGTCGCCGGTCTCGAAGTACCGATCGACGCTCGTATCGACGGCCATGTCGCCGCGGTCACCAAGAGCCACCGCGTTGCGGAAGTCGCCATAGAACGCGACGAACGTGCTGGCAGCCGGCGCGGGCATCAGGTCCGACTCGTAGACCGGGGCATTCAGGAACCCCGGCGAGTCCGTGAAGCCAGCCGCGTACTCTTGCGTCGCAGCCCCGCCCGCTTCGAGCAACAACCCTTCGACGTGCGTCCAGGCTTCCGGGTGGAACACCCACGAAGCGTTGCGGCGGTAGCGGTGAGGCAGAGCCGCCTTGAGGCCCGTGAAGTCGGCAAGGGTCAGCTCGCCAACGGTGTCGATGCCGGAAGCAGCCGTGACGGTGTTGCCACCGACCGAGGCAGAGATCAGCCCCGTCTCGCCGCCGTACGTGGCGGAACCGTCGCCGTTGAAGAACTCATTGTCGAGTGCGTACGCGAATCGGTAGCTCATGTTGTCGATGACCTCATCGATCGCCCCGACGTTGGCATCGCCGACCAGCATCCGGCTCAGGCGAACCAACGCACCGCGTTGCTTCACGGTCAGCGTGTGCTGAGTCCAATCGACATCCGATGCCGTGATCGGGTCGCTTTCGTCCGGGTACACAATCGACACGTCGCCCGTCTCGCGATTGAACCGAAGCGTCTCGGCACTCATCGCGAACGAACGGCACAACTGCGGGGCGACCGCCACCACGTCGCGATTCTTGATGATCTCAGAAGCGAGCGGGGTCGGGACCAAGTTGCCGCCCTTGTCGGCCGCCCCGATCGACTGAGCCGCGAACTCTTGCCCGCCGATGCGAGCCGCTTCGCTCAACAGCTCGTTGCGTTCTTTCTCGCTCTTGGACAGCGTGCCTGCGAGCCAGCAGCCGGACGCCTTGGCCATCCGCGGGTCGTCGAAGTAACGCGAGGTCTCGCCCTTCACGGTGATCCGGTTCGGGCGTTGGCCGTTGCCCTCGGCGTGGATCATCCCGCCATTGCCGCCGCCAAGCGTTGTTCGCTGCGTGTCGTTCAGCTCTTGCATCCGGGCCTCGATTCGTTCGCGGTCCGACAGAGCGGCCTTTGCCTTCTCGATCGGGCCATCGTCGGACAGCAGCAGGTTGAACCGTTCTTGCTGATCGGCCGAAAGCTCGCCGCCGCCGTCCAGGGTTTCACTAAACGCCTGGGCCTCGGTGATGAGGGTGTTCACTTCGCCGCGAAGGATTTCCGCTGAGGTGCCTGCGTACACGGTCGACTCCGTTCTCAAAACTCGTTGTTCGGATTGGCCGGCTGTATCGCGGGCCTGATACATTCACAAATGTATGCGATTGGTGTTGTTTTAAACCATATTTTCTGTAATTCGCGTGATTTAGTTTCACTCCGCGGGGCGTGTAATAAGCACTTCATTCCGTCGTTACATACTCGTTAGCATGTGGTTCGGGTTGGTGCGACGTAGTGCAGTTTATTTCGATTGGAACAGTGGGTTAACGACGGCTTGTGTGATTTAGAACTCGGCGGTCGGTTCGGTCTTCGCTGCCGGCAGGTCTCGCATCATCTCGACCGCGGGTTCCTCAGCCGTGATGGTTTGTTGGTCGGCGACACGCGGCGGGCGGTGCAGGCCGCCGAGTCGTTCGAGACGATCGGCGGCGATTGACCGGAACGGGTTGGCGGTCGACCACTCGCAGGCTTTGAAACCGGATTCGACGCGACGCCGATACTCGTCCGGCAAGATGCTCGGCTCGCTCACAGAGACCCCCTCGGGTTAGGGGCGTCCCTGGTGTCCCTAGTGTCCCTAGCAATTTCCCACTGCATATACATATGCGTGTGTGCGTACGTGTGTGTGTACATACACACGACATCCAGAAAGTTGGTTAGAGCTAGGGACACTGGGGACACCCCTTGTTTTGAAGGCTCAAACGCTTGTGCGAGCTAGGACCAGAGCTAGGGACAAACACCGTTTTGCTAGGGACAACTCACCACTCGGAACCCGCTAGCAGGCGGAGCCCGACGTAGAAGTAGGCCCGGCCATCACCTTCGCGGGCCCGGCGGCGGTCCACTTTGGGTGCGGCTGCCAGCAGGTCACGACCGAAAATGTTGTCGCCGGTCGCCTTCATCCCCTTCGCGAGGCACCAGCTCTGCCACGCCGAATAGACGTGGTTTGTCTTCGTGAGGGTCTCGCCATCGACGACGCAGCGATCGCGGAGGAACTCACCCACCGGGCTTGATAGGTCGGCTAGGTCTTGCAGGCGTTCGAGGGCTCGACTCGGTTGTTCAAACCGCCCACGGTCCTGCAATCGTTGCCACCCTTCGGCGGCCCATCCGAAGATGCCCGGCAGCTCGCCCAGCAGGTCGCCAGTAAGGCTGTGGTCCTCACGCCCGTAGAACGACGTAGGCGTCTCCAAGAGCAGTAGGCGGCCCACCAGAGCCCCTGACGAGTCGGTGAGGCGTGGCAGCTCGTTAGACATGATCGCGAAGCGGGTCGGCAGCTTGACCGTCACCGGGTCGCGGTGTTTGCGGTCGATGGTCTGGTGGTCTTCACCGGTGACCGACAGCAGGCGTTCGACGATAGGAGCCTGATCGCTGCGACCGGACAACCGAGCGTCGTGAACTATGGCGAGCGGCTTCCCAACCAGCGGCTGCAACCCGAATCGCTCACCCAGGCTGCCGAGAGTTGGTGCCGCGACGTTGGTGCGGCCGAGCAACGCCGTCAGGACGCGGGCGATGGTGCCTTTACCGGATCGCTTCGGTCCGACCACGAATAACGCCTTCTGTTGCCGCGTGTCCGGCGTGAGGCAGTATCCGAACCAGTCTTGCAGCAGCTCTTTGCTTTGCGTGTCGTCGCCGAGAACGCTGTCCAGGAAAGCGAGCCACCGCGATGGTTCTGGTGGGTTGGGTGAGAACTTGAAGTCGGCGCGGCAGGTCGTGAAGAATCTCGGCGTCGAAGGAAGTAGCTCGGCATTGCCGGCGACGAACGACGGTATGTGCAGCGTTCCATTGCGGAAGGCGATGCACTCGGAAGGATCGGGGTCGTCGGCGTCGTGCGGATAGAGCCATGCAGGCGTATCGAGGTGCGAAGCGACCAGCGTCTGACTGCGAAGGTGCTCAAGGCAGTCGCTAGCGTGCGACCCCTTCACCATCGTGTAACGACGGGCGTAGTGTTCGATGATCTTGGCCCGCAAGTCGCAGTCCGCCAGCTCGCGGTAGGCCCCTCGCTCCCAGTACCACCAAGTGCCCTGATAGAACCTGATTCGCGGCTGATTCCCCAGGCCGCAGTTTTCAGCAAACATTGCCGATTCGATCGCGGGGTCGGCGTCTTTGGCCTCACCCTTCAGCGATACGGGGTCAGGCTCATCAGCGGGCATGGCCGTCTCGATGAGACGCTCTAGTGCCCCTGGACCGTTAGCGACCAAGAAGTCGTCTAGGCCCACCTTGGCGTCGCCGTCACCGGGCAGCCTAACGACGTTGACGATCGCACCTTCCCGAGCCAGAGCCATCGAAAGCTTCTGTTCCTCGGCCGCGACGTTGGCGTTCTCGACGGCGTCCGAATCGAACACGACATAGACCGTGCGGCCCTGCCAACTGATTGCAGACATGTCCGCGTTCAAGGCCACAGACTTCGGCCGGCACCAGGCGTTGACACCCGTAAGGCCGATCGTCGGGAAGCCGGCCGCGGTAGCCGAAATCGCTTTCTTCTCACCCTCGGTTATCAGCAGACGGACCGTGCCGGCAGCCAAGTCGTCGCGAACACCGGCCGGGAAGTAACACCGCGTAGACACTCCCTTCGGCTGGAGATACTTGAGCGGCTTACCGTTCCGCTCCGGCGGCTTCTCCGGTTTCACACGGCTGAAGACCTCCGCGCCATCCGAGTTGGTGAACGGGAACACTAAGCCCACGCCCATCTTCGCCGGCCATCCTTTCCAACCGACCAGGTCTGCGAGCTTCTTACGGTCGTGCTCGGTGTAGATGCCGTTGGCGGCCGCAACCTCACTCGTGATGCCGCTCTCGGCGAGGTGGCTTTCGTGCGAGGGGATGAGCGAGCGTTTCGAGCCAACCTCGATTGGCTGATGTGCAGGCGTACGGACCGCTGCTGGAGCCTCAGAGAGGGACATCGTCACCTCCCTCGGTTCGCCAATTCTTGACCAGCGTGCAGGGTGGCCGTTGGTTGTCGCCGAGGTCTTGCGGACGAATCCGCATGACGCTGCGGAAGAACTCCGCCCGATCGTCGTGGCTAGCGAACACCAGCACCAAGCGAGCGGGCTTGCTCTCAGCCCTCTGCATCTCCTCGAACTGATGAAGAAGCGATTCGCTCCTCGATTCCTCGGATTGACTCAGTTCGGGCAGTAGCTCGGCAGGGTCTTCGTGGTAAGATTCCATCCGTGATTCTCCTTTAGCCCGGTCCCTTTCCGCCTGCCAGCGGGGGCCGGGCTTTTTAGTGGCCCGGGGGTTCAGGACGCGGCGTTCAGAGTCGCCAGCGTTTCGACGAAAGCGATGCCATCGGACCCGCGGACATAAAGCCGCTTACCGACCTTGATCGTCGCCAGAGGGTGGCCCATCAGACGGGCCTCGCGGATCCGGGTCTTGCTGATCCCGCTGCAACGGATGAAACCGCTGTACGTGTAGAGAACGAATGGCACTTAGATTTTCGTAACCCATTTCGCTGAAGTGACATAGCAACGA
>CAYGUP010000065.1:0-21659 GCA_964353155.1 uncultured Planctomycetaceae bacterium
CCAAGCGAAACTCGCCATGACCAAAGGCGCGAGGAAAAACTAAGTGCCATTCGTGCCCGTCACCTCGGCAGCTTCGCGGTTGCGCGAATAAGCCACCAAGAAGCCGCTTTCCGCAGGCGATCCGGTAGTCGCTAGGTAGAAATGAGTGAGACCCTCCTTATGTAGCACAAGAGGGATACCCGTTGCCGGCGATTCAATCGCCTTTTCGTTCTTTGAGCTTGATAAAAACCGCCGTCCCCGCGATCCCGCCGAGGATGCCACCGATCAATGGCACGATGATGTCGTTGATATCCATGCACACCTCCACAACGCCTCAAGAGGAATCGCGAGTCGGCGTCGTCGCCTCACGCCTGGGCCGACGGTGAACACGCTTCAAGCTGACGTTTTCTTCGGTAGGCACGCCAGACAGGATAGGCAGCTACCGTTGCGAAAGCGGCTCCTTTGAGCATCGTTGCCGCGACGACGCCTTGCTCGAACCAAAGGACGGCGGCGGCGATGAGGCTGATGGGCACAGCGAGCACCACCGCGCCAAGGGCGATCTGGTGGAGACGCAAGTCCAAGGAAGCGGTCGAACGTCTTAGCATCGATCTAACTGCCTGGGGGTTGTTGATTGCCCTGCCTGACGCGGTGTTGAACCCTCCTGGTTCGCTCATCGCCCGCCGATCTTGCCGGAATTACTCCCTTGGTTTCTTGGCACGCTCCCCGTGTGCCGCCCAAACGCCTTCACGGCGTTGACGCTGGCTCAATCAAACCACTCATCTTCCGGATCGAACGCGGGGATCGGCACGTTGAGGATGCGGAGGGGCGTGCCCGTGTTCTCGGCAGGGATGGCACGGTGACGGCAGCCCGGCTTGATGAGGATCGTTGCGCCGGCGGCGATCGGGTGCAGTTCGCCATCGAGTTCCATCGTGCCTTCGCCGTCGAGCACGTAGTAGAGTTCGGTCAGGCGTTTGTGGTAATGGACGCGTGAGTCGGTATCGACCTCGACGACATGCAGCGAAGCGATCTTGTCGGGATCCTCGACGAACGCCCGCCGGGTTTGGCCGCAGGGGCACGCGACCGGGTCGATCTGGTTGATGTTCGTGATCTGGTAGCGGGTGGGATCGGGCACGTGGTGTCGTTCGGGTGGGTTGGGGTTTAGCAGGCTTGTTCGAGTGCTCGGAAGACCGCGTCGCGAGCGGCCGCGGCATCGATGACGGTGACGACTTCCACGTTCGGCTCGCCGTCGGGCGAGTCGCGGCGATCGAAGACCGTCATCCCGTGGGTGAGCTCGCCGGCGGTTTCGACGTCGCCGTGCAGTTGCTCGGTTCGGATGATCTCCGGATGGGCCGCGGCGACCACTGCCGCCAGGGCATGGAGTTTAATCCCCTCAATGCCGAAGCGTTCGCGGTAGGCACGATAGAAGCCCGGCAGCAGCTTGGCCAGGAGTTGGCAGGTGCGTGACTCTCGGCCGCGAACCATCTCCAACAGATCATAACCGAAGTGTAACTCGCTGGACGCATCCAGCGGAACGAGCGTCGGCGTGATGCCCGAGTTGAAGACCTCGCGGGCGGAGCCGGCGTCGCAGTAGACGTTGAACTCCGCGGCGGGCGTGGCATCGCCCCCCGCACCGATCGAACCGCCCTGCAGGATGACGCCGCGGAGCGCCTCGGCGGCGTCGCGTTCGCGGGTGAGCACCGCAGCGGCGTTGGTCATCGGGCCGCAACCGACGAGCGTCACCTCTAGCGGGAAACGGCGGACCTCCTCGGCGATGACCTTGGGCGAGAGGTGGCGATTGGCTTTCTCAGCGACCTCGATCTGTGCCCCTGCCAGACCGTGCGGCCCGTGCAGGTCGCGGGCATCGGTGCGGAGCGGCTGGAGCGGGTCGGCGACGCCAACCCGTGGCCGTTTGGGCGGGTCGACCTGCTCCAGGATGCCTTGCAGGTTGCGGGAAGATTGGTCGGGCGGCACGGCACCGCCGGTCGCCGTGACCGCGATCACTTCGAGGTTGGGATCGGCCAGGGCGACGCACAGGGCGACGGCGTCGTCGATGCCCGGGTCGAGGTCGAGGATCACCTTGCGTGGCATGGGCGGCTACGGCGGAACGAGGAATGCGGGTATCCTGAGGGCGTTATCGCTCAACTCGCCCGCCCATTGCAACGCGGTTTCGTACCGCCTGGTTCGCTCATAGCAGCAAGGTACTCTCGGATGGCCAACGCGATCGACTTGGCATCGCTCTTGGGGCGTCTCTCCGCCGGGGACGATTTGTCGCTGGAAGAGATGCGTGCCGCGATCAACCTGATCATGGCCGGCGAGGTGCAAGAGAACGATATCGGCGTTCTGCTCACCGCCCTGGCCCACAAAGGGGAGACGGTCGACGAGGTCGCCGGGGCGGCTATGGCGCTGCGCGAGCACATGACGCCGATCCGCTCTTCGCGGCCGAATATCGTCGATACGTGCGGCACCGGCGGCGGCGGGTCGAAGACCTTCAATGTCAGCACCACCGCCGCGCTCGTGGCCGCCGCCGCGGGGGCGACCGTCGCCAAGCACGGCAACCGGAGCGTGACCAGCCGGACCGGCTCGGCCGATGTGCTGGCGGAGCTCGGCGTCAATATCGAGGCCTCGGTCGCCCAGGTCGAGGCCTGCCTCGACGAACTCGGCCTCTGCTTCTGCTTCGCCCCGCTGATGCACCCGTCGATGAAGCACGTGGGCGCGGTGCGGAAGAAGCTGGGCATCCGCACGATCTTCAACGTGCTCGGCCCGCTCGCGAACCCCGCGAAAGCGACGCGCCAAGTCCTCGGCGCCGGCCTGCCCGAACTCCGCCCCCTGCTGGCCGGCGCGATGCAGCGGCTCGGCACCGAGCGGACGCTCGTGGTGAGCGGCGAGGACGGCCTAGGCGATGTGACCGTGGCCGGCGTGACCAACGTGGCGGAGGTCCGCGGCGACAAGGTCGGCGAGTACCGCTGGACGCCCGAGGACTTCGGCCTCGAACGCTCCGCGACGACCGGCCTGGAAGTCGAGAGCCCGGCCCACAGCGCGGCGGTCATCCGGAAGGTCCTCAAGGGGATGCCGGGCGCGGCGAGGGATATCGTGGTGCTCAACGCGGCGGCCGCTTTGCTCGCCGCGGGGGTCGCTGATTCGCCCCGGGATGGGGCCGAGCGGGCGGCGGAGGCGATCAGCGGCGGGGCGGCGGCGGGGTTGCTGGCGAAGCTGGCCGAGAAGTCGCACGCCCCGGCCTAGAACGGATGGGGTGGATTGTGTGAACTCCGCGCGGGCGAGCCGCGTATCAGTTTCCGGAACGAGTGGCCGGACCCCGCGATCGAGTGGTCGGCCCGCCCTTTTTGGAACGGAGAAGCACCATGCCCCTGACCGCCACGAAGAAGGCCGCCCGGGTCGTCAAACGACGCCTGGACCGGGCCTGCCGAGAAGTCCGCACCGAATGGACCAACCGCGAATGCCGCCGGCGACGGCTGCAAGCGTTCCAGATGCAGGGACGGCTGGCGAGCGTGCTGGGGCTTTGAGCCTCAGTAAAGCGTGCTAAGGCAGCTCGACGACTTCACCGCCGTTGCGTGTGAAGAGGGCAGCGAGCCACGTAGGATCGATTGTGAGTTCGATTGGTTGGGTGCGCCCGTCGGTAGTAGACGCCAAGAAGACGCCTGGATGGAGTGACCCGATCCCGGCGACTGGGTTGTTGGCGTGTTGGCGGACCTCATAATCGGCCGGTTTCGTCCACTCGACGGCGTGCTGGTCATCGACTTGGAGTAACGCTACCGTGTTTGCTGTGCCGTCGGTGATTTCTCTAAAAGTCGTTCCTGCCTGTCGGCCAGTAAAAATCGCGTTAGGTCCAGTGACGCCGAGGTAGTGGGTCTTGCCGCCGGCCTCGGCAAGCTGTGGGCTTGAAGGGTCGAAGAACGTCGCAGGCATCTCGGCCAAAAGTGGGCGGTTGTTGGGGCTGTTCCAAGGCTCGTCCAGCTTGAAGCGATCGTAGAGCCTCTGCTCCTCCATGTAGGGAAGGATCGCAACACGCCAGCTCAGCAAGGGGGTGCCGTCTTCGGCATAGATCGCTTGCGGCGGGAAGTGGCCGTTGACGGACTCGTAGTTGAGGAGCGCCAACATGATCTGCTTCATGTTGTTGAGCGACTGGTTCCGCCGAGCCGCTTCCCGCGCGGCTTGCACGGCAGGCAAAATCAGTGAAACCAGAAAACCGATCACCATGACTGAACCCATCTTACCTGGGCCCTCGCCGGCTTTTATTTCCCCATAAACAAATGCCGTAGGACCTGTTCGTTTTGGCATCGAGTGAACAAAGTACATATCAAAACAGCGTTTACCGTACTCGGCCATCGCCTGCTTTATCGGGTCTTCATCTTCGAGTAGTTCGAGGTATGCCTCGTCTGTGAAGATTCTTGTTCGCAGTTCTTCGATGCCTGCTTTCATCAATGTGTCCAGCCGCTCGGCGTCTGACTCATTGTTCGCGTAATATGTGACCGCTGAGTCGCGTTGGAACGAGAGGTCCGCGTTGACGATCAGGCCGCCGATCAAGTCGACCGCTCGGAAGTACTCGTGGGTCTCTGGCGGGGCGTCTTTCATCGCCTCGGACATGCCGAGCTGGATCAGCCCACGCAGGGGCTCCAGCATCAAGGCTCCGTGCAGGTGGTTCTTGGCTCCCCCTTTGGCGTTCATCGCTCGGGCCAAGGGGCTGTCGGCTGCTGGCTCTTTCTTGAGCAACCGTTTGAGGAAGACCTTGGGACCGATCGCGATGGTCTTCTCGTCGAGCATGCCAATGCTCGGAAGCATCGGCGCCTGACTCTCGAACAGCGGCAAGCCATCCAACTCGCTCTGGATCGTGTGCCCGGTCAGTTCCGGCGGGAGCTGGTCGAGACGCCCGGGCTGGGTCAGGTTGATCACGACCGCGTAGAGCGGATTCATGCCGGCCGGCGGCTCGGCGACAATGGTGATCCGCTCGATCGCGTCGAGCGGCACGCCCATGTACTCTCGCAGGGCGGCGTCGGCGATCTCGATCGGCAGCGGCTGGGCGATCGGCGTCTTGGCCGCCGCGGCGACTCGGAGGGTCACCGCCGCCACGCTCTTCCGGGTCAGATAATCAGTAGCCGTAGCCCCTTCCGCGGCTCTCGCCGAGGCGATCGGCGTCAGGAAGGTGCTCAGCGACAGGAGGAGACGCAGCTGGGTGTTTCGGTCGAGCATGGGAGCCCTGCGTGGGAGTAGCGATCGGGCCGGCGAGGCCCGCACTTTCGGTGAACCGCAGGTACTAGTCTCCGCAAGCTGGCGGAGAAATCAAGCAAGGCGTCTCCCCGGCTCGCCTCCCGCTCACGGTTCAGACCAGCCCGGTAAGTGCCCCATCGCCGCAGAAGTCGGGGTTCCCGAAGGTGCGGAGGTCGAGGCCGTAGGCATTCGCGAGCCAGAGCAAGAAGCGGTTGTGAGAGACGCCGCCAAAGTCGAGCGCACGCCCGCCGTTGAGGCCCCAGGTCCGCTGGTTCTTGCCGCCGATCAAGACGAAGGGGGTGTTGTCGTGGCTGTGGTTGTTGCCTTTGCCGAGTTCGTTCGTCCACACGATGAGCGTGTTGTCGAGCATCGAGCCGTCGCCGCCCGGCTCCGGCGTCTCGGCGAGGCGGCCGGCGAGGTGGGCGATCTCGCTCGCGTACCAGGTGTTGATCTCGGTCAGCTTGCGGACCGCCCCTTCGTCTGAGTCGGGCTTGTGCGAGAGCCCGTGATGCGACTCCTCGATCCCCAGCCAAGTCATCCGCGCCCCGCCGACCGAGTTGGTGAACTGCAAGGTGGCGACACGCATGAAGTCGGCGGCGAACGCGCCGGCGATCAGCTCGGTCTGCATGCGGCTCAGCCGCGGCATGTTGTCGTTCGACTCCCGCACGCCGGGCTCGATCTCTGGAACGGCGTGGTCGATCGGGGCCGCCGCGGCGTCGGCGGCGAGCTGCTGCTCCATCGAGCGGACGTAGCTCGCGTGCTCTTCCAACAGCCGGCGGTCTTCCTTGCCGATCCGCTTGGCCAAACGGCGGAAGTCGTTGTGCACGCCGTCCAGCACGCTGGCGAGCTTCTGGCGTCCCCGCCGGTCGCCGTAGAGCTTGGCGAACATCTGGTTGGGGTCGTCGATGGGAGCGACCGGCTTATTCGGCCCGGCGTAGACCATCCGCGTCCACGTGTCGGCGCGATCCGGCACGACGACGCCGAACTCGAGTGAGCCGAACCGGGTGTGGGTTTCGGGGTTGGCTTGCAGATGGCCGCGGATCGCTTGGTCGATCGACATGCCGCTGGACCAACCGGCCGGCGTGTGGCTGCCGCCTTGCAGGTTGCCCGGGAAGAGTTCGATGCCGGTCAGCAGGCAGCCGATGCCGCGCATGTGGCCGTCGCCGTCGCCGCGGATCTTGTCGTCGATGCCGTGGAGCGTGGTGATCTGATCCTTGAAAGGCTCGAACGGCTTGAGGATAGGGGGCAGCTCCAGCGGGGTGGTCTCGTCGGTCGGCTGCGGCCAGAAGTTCTTGGGGATCACGCCGTTCGGCGTGAAGACAACGACCAATCGCTGCTTGGCGTGCGGCGGCTCGGTCGCGGCCAACGCCGGCAGGTTGCCGAGGAACGGTGCGATCGCGGGGCTGAGCCCGGCGGCTTTGACGAAGCTGCGTCGTGAGATAGGCATGGTGTTCTAGTTAAACCACAGAGTCACGGAGATGAGTCGAGATCAGATTCATAAGACGAACACGAGACGCTTGATCCTATGTCCATCCTACTGAGGTTTCTTGTTCTTCGGCGAGAAGCTAACGGCAGAACGGCAGTCCACCTGTAGGAGGCGTCTCCCGACGCCGATGACGCGACGCAGAATCAAGCCGGCTGGCAGCCCGCAATCGGCGTCGGGAGACGCCTCCCACACTGGAAGCTATTGGTTCTTGAGGCCTCTGTGCTCTCCGTGGCTCTGTGGTTTCTTAATCTAAGTCGGCAGTCAATCGGCAAGCGCCGCTACGACGGCGATCTCCACCAGCAGCTCGCGGATATTGAAATCGTTCTCGCGGAAGCCTTCGAGCAGGCGCTCTCGGGTTTCGACGCCGTAGGCGAGGATCGGCTGTTTTGTGACGTGCTCGAAGAGCTGGGTGACGAACGAGCGGTGGACGTCTTCGGACTCGGCCAGGAATCGGGCGAGGTCGCGGGCGCCGCGCAGCCGGACCGAATCGCCGTCAGTCGCGATGTAGCCGCCGCTGGCGTCGATCGGCTTGTCAAGTTCGCGGTCGCGGAACCGACCGACCGCGTCGAAGTTCTCGAGGGTGAAGCCGAGGTCGTTGATCAGCACGTGGCACGCCTGGCACGCGCCGGGGCTGGTTTGGGCCGCGACCCGTTCGCGGGTGGTCATCTCCGGGGCAAGCTCCGGAGCGAGCGGGGCGACAGCCTCCGGCGGCGGGCGGAGCGAGCGGCCCAGCACATTGCGGGCGAGGAAGACGCCCCGATGGATCGGCGAGGTTTCGCGGTAGTACGAGAACGCCGTGACCGTAAACGGGTGCGAGACCACGCCGGCACGCTCGCGCGAATCGACCCGTGTCTTGGCGAAGGCCTCCGGGTCGCCGTCGGGCGGATCGAGGGCGAGGAACTCGGCAAGGCGTTGATTGACGTGCAGCTCGTCGGTGAGGAAGAGTTGCCGCAGGTCGCCGTCGCCTCGCCAGACGACGTCCTCGAGCAACAGCTCAAGCGATGCCCGCATATCGGCGGCGATCTGGTCGTTGAAATCGGGGAAGAGTTCGGGGTCGCGTGAGAGCTTGCCCGCATGGTCGAGGCGCAGCCAGTGCTCGAAGAAGCCGGCGAGCTTCGCCCGGGTGCGTAGGTCGGTGAGCATCCGCTCCGCTTGGCGGCGCACCTGCTTGGGCCCGTTGAGCTTGCCGTTGATCGCCGATTTCCTCAGCGGCAGATCGGGGACCGAATCCCACAGCCCGAGTGCCAGACGCGTCGCGGCGGTGAAATCGGTCTGCCGATCGCCGGGGGCATCGAGCAGGGCCGCCTCGGGGTAGAGGAACCGTGGGCTCTTGAGGACGGACAGCAACGCGAGCTCGATCGCTTCGGTCTGAGGCCGCTCCTCGGTGAAGAATCGGCCCACGAGGCGTTCCCTTTCGATGCCGTTGATCGGCCGACGGAGGGCGGCGGTGGCAAACCTTTCGCACACAGCGATCGCTTCCTCCCGGGCCATCGACTCGATCGACACCACCCGCGACCCGTCCGGCGACTTGACGAGCTTCGGGAAGTCATCGAGCAGGGCCTGTGCCGCTTCGAGGGCAGCGGTCGTGGTCGCCTCGTCCCAATCGGTCGAGACACTCGCGCCGCGGACATAGCCGACGCTCCGATCGTCCGGCGGGAAGCGAGCGGTTGTGGCGTACACCGGCGGGAAACGATCCGGCGAGAGATACCGTTGCGGGATCACCTCCTCGATGCCGCGGGGCGGCCGCCAAGCGAGCGTGATCACGAGATCGTCCGCCCGCGTGCGCGAGGTGGCAAGCCGAATCGGGTAGATGCGTCCGCCGACCAATCGGATCATGCCGCGCAGCTCGGGCTCGTCGCCCGAGCGGATCCGGGCATCGATCACCGTCTCGCCGTTGATCTTTAGATCAACCCCCGCGGTGGTGCGGACAACGAACTCGTAGTCGCCTGTCGTGGGGGCGATCAGCCCGCCGGTGGCGCGGACATCGATATCGATCCGCGAGTTGCCGAACTCTTCCTTGCCCCGGACCTTGGGGTCACGGAATCGCTCGGGGAGGTCGGTTAGTTCGGTCAAGCGGAAGTCGATACGCGGCAGCTCGATCTCTTCGGCCTCGCCCGTCCCGCCGGCGTTCACCCGCTGGCGGAACCAAACCTTGAGTCCATGCGACTCGCCCGGCTGCTTGTGCGAGCGGAACTCGGCGAAGAGGTCGGCCAGCGATTGCTCGTATTGCCGAACCGTCAAGCGAGAGAGCTCGCGGCGGGGCGGGCGGATGCGTGCCTGGGCGATCGGCGAGTAGAACGCCGAGTGGACGTGCCGGGCGATCGCTTCGGCTTCGGCGCCGACGCACGACTCGGGGTCGCCCTCGGGCATCGTCTCGGAGATGACCCGGGCGAGTTCCCTGACCGGCAGGTCGCCGGCGAGGGTCGGCTTGTAGTAGTCGGTCCCCTGCCCTTTCGCCCCGTGGCAATCGGCACACTGCTGGGAGAACAACGCCGCCCCATCGAACCCGCTCGCCGGGCCGGCCAGCAGCATGGCCGAGACCAACCAAGCCCCGAGCCGTCGAATCCTGCTGCGTTTCGGGTCGGCCATGGAAGAGCGAGAAGATCAAAGGCAAGCGATGGCCCATTATGGCCTACCGATTACCGCCGCTGATGCACGAATCTCACGCCCCCGGCCGCCCGAAATCGCAAAAAAGTCGCCGAATCGCGGCCTACGAGGCGTCCGACGGGTAGCGATCGGTGAAGACCACCGCCGACTTATCGAGCTGCCCCCCGCGGGCGTGGGCTGGCTTCAAGGCCTTGCCGATCGTCAGCATCATCCCGACCAAGTGCCCGTCCGGCAGGCCCACCAGCTCGGCGACCTGCTTCGGGTCGAACCCGATCATGGGGCACGAATCGTAGCCCATCGACTTCGCGGCTAGCATCAGCGTCTGGGCGGCGATGCCGACCGATCGCATGACCTCGTCGCGCTGAACCTGCTCGCCCGAGTTGGTGTAGAACTCCCCGATCATCGGGACGAGCATCTGCTGCGTCGCCTCGGGGGCGTTGCGCCAGTAACGCTCGGGCTCTTTCTCCCAGGCCTTGGGATCACCGCAAAGCACGACCGCTAGGTTCGCGTCGGTGACTTGAGCCTGGTCCCACGCCGCGGCCCGGAGCTTCTGCTTCCGCTCCTGATCACGCACGACGACAAACCGCCAGTTCTGGATATTGAACGAGGTCGGCGAAAGGAGGGCGAGATCGAAGAGCCGCTCAACGTCCGCCTCCGGCATCTCAAACGCCGGGTCGTAATGCTTGACGGCGCGGCGTTGCTGGATGGCTTCGATGGTTTGCATGTCACGTCCTGGCATGGAGTCAATCGGTTCCCGCGTCGCGGTTACGCTCACCCTTTTACCGCAGAACGGGTCGGTCGTCGACGCTTGCCTCAAACCTCGTAGACGATCCGGCCGTGTTGCTGGCTGCGGCTGATGCGGTCCGTGGCGTAGAGGCCGGCGAGGACGAACTCGACGCAGCTCGCCCGCACCGCCGGGTCTTCCGAGGCATTGACCTCGAACGCCTTGTCCCAGGCCGGCGGGACGCGTTGGAGCAGCTTCGCGTAGTCGTCCGAGGGCAGCATATCGCCGACCTCGATCTTCACGCCTTGTGAGAAGATCTCGGCGATCTCCGCGAGGCCGTGCCCTTCGACATACTCCTCAAACACCGAGGCGAGTGCCTGGGCGATGACGGCGTCGAGCACTTGGCGTTCGTTCATCTGGTGCGAGCCCATCAGGTCGAGCTCGAGCTTGCCAAGCGAGCTAGCATAAAGATGCCCCAGATCGCTGATCCGCGGCACGGCCGTCTGCTCGCCGAGCACCGCCGCCCGATGCCTCGCCGAGGCGATCATCGTCCGGTAGTTGGCCAGCGAGAGCCGCGCCGAGACGCCCGAGTCATGATCGACATACTTCGATTCGCGTGCCGCGCGGCTGATCTCTTCGATGAGTTCCTTCATGAAGTACGGGACAATCACCTTGGCGGACCCGTCGCCCTCCGCTTGCGGCTCGTTCGCCTGCGGGTCGGCTTCCTGTTCGAGGATCTCGATCCCGAGGCCGCGGTCGAGCGGGTAATGCGTGTGGACGAGCGAACCGATCCGGTCCTTCAACTGCGGGATGACCTTGCCGCTGCGGTTGTAGGTCGCCGGGTTGGCGCTGAAGAGGATCATGACATCGATGTCGAACTTCACCGGGTAGCCGCGGATCTGCACATCGCGTTCTTCGAGGATGTTGAAGAGGCCGACTTGCACGAGCTCGTCGAGCTCCGGCAGTTCGTTCATCGCGAAGAGGCCGCGGTGCATCCGCGGGATCAGCCCGAAGTGCAAGGCCTCCTCCGCCCCCATGCTGACGCCGGCAGCCAGCATCGCCGGGTCGATTTCGCCGATCAAGTCGGCGAACTTCGTCCCCGGAGCGAGGCGTTCGGCGTAGCGGTCCTCGCGACGCCACCAAGCGACCGGCACCTCGTCCGCCGGCGTGCTGCCGACGAGTGATCGGCCCCGTTTGGTGATCGGGTTGAACGGGTCGTCGTGCAGCGGGATCTTGCGGTCGTCGAGGTACGGGATCGCGTCGTCGAGGAAATCGACCAGCCGCCGCATCAGCCGGCTCTTCGCCTGCCCCTTCTCGCCGAGGAAAAGTAGATCGTGCTGGGCGAGCAACGCGATGTTGAGCTCGGGGATGACCGTCTCGTCGTAGCCGACGATGCCCGGGAAGAGTTCCTCGCCGCTGCTCAATTTCTTCAGGAAGTTGTCGTGGATCTCTTGCTTGACCGTTTTGCTCTGCCAGCCGGCGTTGCGGAGTTCGGCCAGGGTGCGGGGGCGGGAGGTGCTATCGAACGACATCGGCGGGCGGGGTTGGTTGGTGTTCTGGGTGGTCTCCGATTGTAGCGCCATCGCGTGGCTCGCCCAGCCGCCGGAGCAAAGACGCAACGATTGCCAGCCCATAAAAAACGGCCCGCCTGCAAGGCAGACGGGCCGCGATCAAGCCGGATGACTCAAGGGGCGTCAAGCGCCGGCCGGATCGCCTCCATCGACCCACGGCCCGGCCAGCTTCTGATAATCGCGTGGCGTTTGCTTGCTGCCCTTCTCGCCCGCATGCCAGCCCGGCACGTGATTCGCCGGGGCGTTGGCGTAGGACATCTGCTCCCACTTCTTGGCCCACGAGCTGTCGCCGTCGCCGATGGACAGCGTGTCGGCGTCGAAGTGGTAGACCTTGCCTTCGCGGTAGCTCTTCGCTCCGAGCTTCACGACGACCATCGCCGCCGCGCCCAACTCGGGCGAGCAATTGACCGACTCGGGATCGTTTTCCTTGATCGCGTTGGTGAAGTTTTCGAAATGCGAGAAGGAAGTCACCATCCAGCCCTCCATCTCGTATCCACGCTCCCGCGGATCAGGGATCGCGGCCTCGACCGATTCGTCCTTGATGCTCGAATCACCGGTCACCTGCGGGCGTTCGGCGACAAAATCGTAGCTGTCGAACGACTCGCCGTTGCCGAGCACCGCGGAGCCATGGTGGCCGCGGATGACCTGCTTAATCGGCACGTTGCCCGAGCACATGGTGGCGGTGACAAGGCCTTGAACGCCCTCCGGGAAGTCGGCGACCACGGTCGCGACGTCCGGCGCTTCGCGGCCGTCGTACTCAAGGAAGATGCCACCACCGCCAACGACACGGCCCGGCCAACGCAGGCCGGTCGCCTTGAGCATCGAAGTCGTGCGGTGCACGAAGAGGTCGGTGTAGAGACCCGAGCCGAAGTCCCAGTAGCAACGCCATTGTGCGAAGCGGGCGCGGTCGAACGGCTGCTTGGGAGCGAGGCCGAGCTCGTGGCCGAGGAAGGTATCCCAATCGATATTCGACGGGGTCATATCCGGCGTCAGCTTGTAGTAACGCCACTGTCCCATGCCCGAGTTCCGATAGTACTCGGTTTGGTACTGCAAGATCTTGCCGAGCTTGCCCGAGTTGATGTCGGCGTTGATCTGATCCCAGACCGGCAGTGAGGTGCTCTGCACGCCGACCTGCATCACCTTGCCCGACGCCTTCCACGCCTTGTAGACCTCCAGGGCCTCCTCGACGGTGTGGGTCATCGGCTTCTCGCAGTAGACGTTCTTGCCCGCGTTCAAGGCGTCGATCGTCTGCCGTGCGTGCCAATGGTCGGGCGTCGCGATGACGACCGCGTCGATCGACGGGTCGTTGAGGATGTCGCGGTAGTCGCCGGTCTTGTAGACCGCCTTGCCGGTCGCTTTCTCGATGTGGGCCGCTTTCTCATCGCGGTAGCGGTTGAAGACATCACAGACCGCTGCGCACTCGACGGTGCCACCATGGTTCTGCATCAAGATCGACGAGGCGATGTGCGTGTCGCACCGGCCACCAACGCCAATGAAACCAACCCGCAGAGCGCTGTTGGCATTCGGAGTCGCCGCCGCGAACGACGAGACCGAAGTCGAAGCGAGGGCAGCCGTCGCGCCCGAGCTGGCAAGGAATCCACGGCGAGAAAGGCGATCGGGGGTCATCCGGCGAAGCTCCAGGGAGGGGGCTGGCTAGCAGCGTTTGGCGGTGCCCAAACGGAGCCCCGCCCGCGGGCAATCCCCGCATAAAAACCAACCTCGCAGCGTATCAGCCGACCAACGCCTCCGCAAACCTCAGACGCCGCTTAACCCTCCGAGAGAAACAGTTAACAACCACCAGGATCGTCGAACAACGAATCCGCGTGCGCCCTCGGGTCATCAGCCGTCCGGCTCCCGTGAGCCAGTGCCCCCTGCCGTAGCTGGCCAGCGAAAGCGGTAGAACCTTGTTGGCGGGCTGATGGGCCTCCGACTGAGGCGGTCGTTCGGCCCGGTACGAAGAAACGACTTCGAGCGCCTTCCCGCGGATGACAATCCGGCACCGGATGATTATCGAAGGGGTCAGTCTTGTAAGAAGACAGGACGCCCGAGCTTGAGGCCAGTTGCGGCGGGCGACCAAGTTGATCTGCCATCCCGCAGAACGCCGACCCTCTGCAACCGTGATCTGCTGGCCCCTGCTGGAAAAACAACGTGCAGCGCACCGTTGCCCGCGCCGCGTGTATTGACGAGACGCCATTCCCCGACGGCGTCTTGATCCAACCACCCGATCCAGTCGGTCCTTGGAACCGATACCGACCGAAAACTGGCGAGCAGCCGCTCGGCCTCGCGTACGGCGTCCGCAGTCGGTGGGAGCCCCGAGAGTGCCTCTTGGCACTGGCGACGCTCGGCCTTAACTCCGTTGGCCTTGTCGTTGAGCCAGTTCACGAGGGGATTGAAGTTGGCCTGGCCGAGCTGTTCGCGGTGTTCCTTGAAGGCCCGATCGATCGATTCGCTGCCTTGACTAGCGACCTCAAGAAGCCCTTTGCAAATCAGGTAATGCGGTATCGGGTCGATCCCCTCCGCCTCGATGACTTTCGGGATCAATTCGGTGAACACGGCGACCCACTCCGTATCGAGACGCTGCTCATTTTGGTCAAGCGTCGTGACGATCGCCCTAGCCAAGCGACAATGCGGGGCCCGGGCTTCGGGAGGGATGACCACACCCGCTGCGGGCAGCTCTTCTGGCTTGGCGAGGTCGATATCGTTGACCATTACCTTGAATTCGTAGTTCCCCCTACGATTCGGCTCCAAATCGTTCGGGTCGTTCCGCATATAAAGCAGACGGCCGTCCTTGGTCTGCACGACATAGAGGTCACGCATACGCAGCGTTCCAAGGTCCTTACGCAGCCTGGCAGTCAAGGAGACGTTCGACGCAAAACCGTCGCGGCGGGCCGCCAACTTCTGGAAGTACGATTTGCGTTCTTGGTAGTGGTCCGTCAGTGATGACACCATGGGCAGGCTTGCCGCGTCTACATTGAGCTTTCGGATTGCCTTCGGGGTGTGGCGGCTAGGGTCCTTGTAGGTATCACTCTCGTACAGAGCAGACCAAGACAAGATCGCCTTCCAGTTGTTTTCTTCACTCGCGACGGATCGCAGCCCCTCAGCGATCGCTGCCTTCTCATGAGTGGTCGCGATGCTGTTTAGCGTTGCGGCGAACCCTTCGGGATTGTCAACGGAATCACCGAGCCTCCTAAGTGCCTTCCTTGCCTTGTCCTCGGCGATCGCGGCTTCGAGCTGCCGGATCGTCCGCTCGCAAGTTGTCAGATGCTTTTTGGCGATCGTCGCCAAATCGTGCTCGGGGTGCGAATCCCACTCCGTGATCAATCCTTGAAGCGTCTCACGGTCCCGCGTCAGCGAAGAAAACAACGCGGATGCTTGCGTCACGTCGGTTGCCTTGGCTAGCTGCAACCGTTTATCGATCGCTTCGAGCTTCTGCCGATCTTCTGCGGCAACCTGATCTCTAGCCTGTGTCGCTTGATCGATCGGCGGTGTCGTATGGGGCTCGGCCGTCTGGTTGCCCCCGCGCAGCATGGCAAACAAAGACAGCAGTACCATCGCCACGAGACCCGAGCACGCCAGCAGGTAAACATAGAGAGGTGTTCGCGTTTCTCGATGCTCTAGCCTTGGCTCCTGCTCAGGTCTTCTGACAATATCGATCTTCGGTGATTGATCCGGCAGCCCAAGCAGCCGTCTAGCGGCGGTGGCTAATTGCCGGCCAACCTCTTCCTGCGGCTGATTGAAGGCATCGAGGTACTGAGCCGTCCCGATGGCGTATCGCATGCTCTTGGTCGGAAGGACCTTTTCCAACCGAATCGGGATGAACTTCTTCCCTTCCTCCTGGGCCAAGGCGATTTCGGTCTTCACGTGCCGTGAAGCCTTCGCCGCCTCGGAGAGGACGAGCACTACGATCTCGGTTTGCTCGATCGCATCGACCAAGGCGTCGTCGTACTCGGCGGCGGCCGGGATGTCGCGCGGTGCGATCCAAGCCTTGACGCCGGCCTGCTCCAAGGCTTGGCACATCGCTTGAGCGAACTTCTGGTCCTTGGTCGAGTGGCTGATGAAGGCTTGGTGCATGCCGATGGATTCTACTGCCTGCTAGCCTGGATCAGAACGCCCGGTAGAGGTTTGCGGTTTGGCCGCGGAGGATCACGTCTTCGATGAGTTCGTAGGTCTCATTGGCACCACCGTAACTCAAATCGACGCGACGCTCCTGCCGTTGCCAAGTCCCGTTTCTCGCGGCTCCGGCCGGGTTGAGCAGGGTAAGTCGACCGGGCGCGAATCGGTAGACCACGCTCGGGGCCAAGCGGATCCAATCGCCGGACACACCGGACTGAAGATTAGCCGGGAAACGGGGGCCCCGCACCCTTAGCTGGCCATCGCCAACGAGGAGATCGATATCGCCCTGCCGCCCCTCGATGTACAGGCGGTACTCGATCCCGACCGAGTCGTGCAGAGCGCGAGCCAACCGCGCAACGCTGTAGTAGTGAGCCAGGATGTTGTAGGATTTCGGTAGATTGGACCGAGCCGATTTGATCGTCCGAACCAAGGATTGGTGCTCGCTGCTCAACCGGTTGGCCTCGGTCTGGGCACCGGCGGCATCTGGGTTGCCCGCCGCAAAGAGCTGCTGGGCCAGACGGTTCGCCTTGCCCAAGGCGGCCCGCACGACGGGCTCTCGCTGCACGGCCGTGACGAAGGTGCGATAGTTCTTCGAGGCGAAACGTTGCTGCTTTCTCACTTCGGAGCCCAAACTCTCGACCGTGAGCGGCTTGGTGCGTCCCTTCTTGCTCTTGGCTTGCTTGTAGGCCGGTTCCAGGAAAAGCCCGACGCGTCCTTCTGGCGTCTTAACGAGTGACGCCGAGACGAGGACTTGCTGGAACTGACCCAGGGTCATGGTGAGCGTGCCCAGGATCTCGTTGCCGTCGCGATCTTGTTTGCCGACGCTCGTGTACTCCGAAACGCTCAACGGGTACTTGTAGTCGGGCACACCAGTTATCTCGAGCTTGAGCCGGCTGGTGCGGGGCATCGCCTCGATTGGGTCGAACAAGACCTCGATTTTCTCATCGACCAAGAACGGAGCCGCATACTCCATGCCGACCGGCTCCCTCAACTGCAACCGATGACTGAAATCACCAACGGATAGCAGGAGGGCGGTGTTGGCGACCTGCATCGCCGCGGTGCGGCGATTACCGATCATGAACCAAGCCAGCCTGAGCCGGCTCTCATCGTCAACAAATAGCCGCGCGAGTGGCTCGCCCTGCGCCGCTCCGGAAGCGTAGTCGGCTTGTACCAACTCCCAGTTGCCCGGCAAGGATTCAGAAGGACGTAGCGTCAGCTTCGTTTCCCTGCCTAGGTCGGTCGCTCCCTCGTCGAGTGCGACCTTTAATTGATCCGTGGCGTTCGAGCCGAGTTGACCTAGATCAATGCTGCGGTTGCTATTGTTCCCGAACTCACCGATCGGGGGCAAAGTCGCCGCCTCGACAAGCTTCGATAGCGGATTCGGGTCTTCGGGCTCAACCTCCTCGGACGGGGCATCCAAGCCTTTCCCGGCGATCACTGATTGCTCATCGGCCGTTGCTATCAGATCTTCTTGTTGCTGAGGCTCCGGCGCGGAAGCGTCTTCGTCGGCTGAGTCTTCGATAACCTCAGCGGGGTCTTCTTCCTCCGAGCGAGTCTCAGCAATGCCTGCTGCGGAGCCCTTCGATGGCTCCTCGTCAACTCCGCTTGGCTCGCCGCCACTAGCTTGGCTACCGCCAGGAGGGGTCGGAGGCGGTGACACAGAGTTCCCGTTTGCTCCCTGCTTGAAGAGCAAAAAACCGCCGATTGCTGTGATGAGCACAAGGTTGGCAACCAGCAGCGCCGTCGCCCAGACCGGCATGCCTGTCGATACCGCAGCCGTTGCCTCGGACGCCTGAATCGTGTCGGCACTCGCCGGCACGGGCGGAGGAACCGGGGAGACATTCGTCGGCGTGACGGGGGCAGCCTTCTGTTGCTCCGACGCCCGGAGTTTGGCGTCGTACGTCGCTTTGGTATCGGGCTCTAGGAGGGCCGCCGCGGTCTGTCGCAGGAGGTTCTTTGCCTCGTCGGCGATAGCTCGATCAGCATCAGACGCTGCCAGTGAGATCTTATTCAGTCGTTGAAACAAAGCCTCCTTGATCGCCTCGGGGTCGCTTTCGGACCGCTTCAGACCGAGTAGTTTGTACCAACTCGGCGGGCACTCAAGTTCCGGAATCCCCAGCCACTCGACAAAGCACTTTTGCTGATTTTGCGTCAACGAATTCGGCATGCCACGGCACCTCGATCGGAGCGAGAAGGGACAAGTGCAAGTGCACAGCAAACGGCCAATCGAGACGCAACTGTTGCAAGTGCTCCGGCAGGAATCAAGCACCGATTGAAAATTGGTACGAAAACACTAATCGCGAATCTTGCCCAGCCGGAATTGCCATCCCACCACCTTCTGATTCTCTAACGACAAGAGGTTGAATAGCGAGAGGAGTCGCTTCACCTGATCACGGTCTTTGCTTTTCTCGACCTTCTCCAACTGGCTCCAAGGAACCATCGCGATTCGTTTCTTCTGCGCGTTATTGCCCTCACCGTAAGTCCACCCAGAAAGCAGCCGCTCGGCCATCCAACGGTTGTGCTCGATCTCCGCGAGCCGATTGATTGTTCCCGGATCCGGTTTGGAGAGCCATTCCGCATCGCCTGCGTCGTCGGCATCGGGTGCCATCAGACGCAACCCAAGAGAGGCGAGCTTCACATGGGCATGTACGGCAGCGGAGAGGTTCGAACGCTGCTCCCAAGCAGGTCGCCCCGCGAACCACTTGCCTTGAGAGCGGCTTAACTCCGCGACCAGCCACTCGCTGTTACTGGCGTTTGGTGCTTCCCTGAGTTCGTAGCTGCGAGCGATGACTTCGGCTAAGTGCTTCTGGAAATTAACGGAGAGGGCGTTCTTGCTGCACAACAGCTTGCTCTGGCCGAACGGCTTGATCCCCGTGGCTTCATCTCGATTGTCGTTGTTGGCCACCTCGCCAGAGAGGTTTGGCTTGCTCGGGGCCAACACAAAAATCGGCACCGGGTCGAACCCCTTCCTGGGCCGCCACCGATCGCCGGTACCTAGCTCATTGCACCGCTGGTCGATCTCGTGCCGCAGAGCAAGCCCCAGCGAGCAATTCCTCTCTTCGACCTCGCCACACAACACGACGATCGGCAGCACGCCGTCCTGCTCGGCCAGAATCGCTAGGTTCTGATGCACGAAGTCCGATTCCAAGCCAGCAGCCTGCTCAAAGAAGCAGCCGTTAACAATGAATTGAACTTCCCCCTCAGCGCCAGTCCCCTTCTCCCACAAATCCAACTGAGCCTTTGGCTGAAAGGGGTTGCCTAAGGGTTTAGCCCTAGCGGGAAACAGGCGGGGATGCCGCTCCTCGAAAGCACGAACAGCCTCTCTCTCCTCGGGCGTAAACACGATTGTCATCCGGAGTCGCCGGAGGCTCTCGAAGTGACCGCACTCCGCGAGTTGGCGAACCACCTCTTCAGCAGTCGGACCAAATCCAGAAATCACAACATGCGCAACCTCGCCCTTATTCTGGGGACGATACTTGAGCATCTGCGTAAGCAGATCGAGAGCGATCCGACGATTGAGATTAAATCCTTCGGCCTTCGGAAAACGGTCAAGAACACACCTGAGCTCAGGGTGCGAGAGATGGACATGCAGGTGCGGGCCGGTTGTTCTTTGAATCGATTGGTCGCCCGGAGCAGCGGGTCGCCCTTCCTTGGCATGGAGTAATTCTTCGGCGATCGTGACAGCCTCTAGATTCTGTTCGTCGCCCCCAGTCGCGAAGAAGACGCTGTCGGCTCTCTCTAAGCCCAGACGCTTGAGCAACAGGCGGTCGGTGGCATCTCCCTGGATAATCACGGCGCCCAACTCGCGTGCGTGATTGAGCCGAGGACACTCCGGGTTCGATTCCACGACGATTAGCCAGCGAGACAGCCTTGGCCTAAACCAGTTGCGAAGAGCCTGAGGCCAGCTCACATCTTTATCGCCAAGGAGGTCTTCAGTCATGCTGTAGCCGATCTGCCCTAGACCAAAGACGACCGTGTGCCCCTTAAGCCAACGCATTATCCAGAGCCGCTGCAACGAGTCGGCCAACCAATAGCGTATGACTTCGGTAGCGAGCACAATGATCAAGGCGACCGCCAACAGCCTAGCGATGCTCAACCAACCATCGCCTCCCTCCTCGACCGCAGCGTTTAGCGACAGAAGTTGGAATGACTCGTACAGAGAGTCGATCGCGTCTTGCGTTTGACAACGCTCACAGATGGGCGCGGACGAGCCTGCATCGCCTGATTGGCTGGGTGATTCTAAAGATGAAGCAGGTGGTTCGATGTGTTCACGTTGATTGCCCACGAACCCGAAGCACAACGTGCCAAGCGTCAGCCCGACAACGATCGGGCCAAAATAATTGCGTGAGTCAAATCTGCCGCGGTGGCAGGCTACGACAAAGGTAGCCAGAAAGGCCAACACAACCACAACGAGGAGGTAGCCGAAATCGCTATTGATTTGATCCATGCGACTGCCGGTTCGAGGAAACTTGGGAGGGATGCCTGTGGAGCCAATGAGCCTTACGCTATTGTCATGGCTTGCGGTCACTTGTGTGGCCCGTGCGAGTCAGGGGAATCCTGTCTGAGACATCATGCATCTGCAAGCCATTTCTGAAGGAGTCGTAACGGTTGGGGTGACAGGACACCGTCACCTGATGGCTGACACAGACGTCGTTGAACGGGAAGTGCGAGATATCCTGACGGGGCTCGGTGGACAGACGCATGTTCTCTCGCCGCTTGCAGACGGCGCCGATCAGATCGTTGCCCGCATTGCACTCGACCTCGGACTCTCAGTCGATTGCCCCCTGCCGTTGCCGCTGAGTCTCTATGAGAAAGACTTCGGGGCCCCTGAGGCCCTTCATCGCCTGATCGAACGGGTCCGTTCAGGCGGCGGATCGGTCGAACCTATCGGTCTGCTGGAAGGCTTGAGCCTAGAGGACGTCTCCGACTACGGGGAGCCACGCGATCGGATGTACGAGGCCGTCGGACGCCATGTTGTCGACCGATCCAACCTGCTGCTCGCGATCTGGGATGGCACCGTGAACGGCAAACGAGGCGGCACGGCCGAGACAATCCGGTACGCACTCGGACAAACGCGGACGCCGCCACTACGAGTTCAGGTGATCGGTGTCACGCGACAGTGACGCCTGCCATTTCCGAGAGACGAGACGCTGCCCTGCGGTGGTGCAAAAAAGAGGCAGCCTTCCCGAGCCTCCATCCCCTGCCCGAATCGACGCGAGTCGTTATGATCAGGACCGACCTAGGCCGAGTGGCGGAATTGGCAGACGCAGCGGACTTAAAATCCGCCGGGGGGTAACCCCTGTACCGGTTCGAGTCCGGTCTCGGCTACTGAGTAACCTGCGAGTTGTTGCAAAATGTCGCAAACAGCGGCATTTTGCCCTCTCGCGATCTCTGAGGGGGTTTCGTTGCGGCCTCTTTCCGGCGCCTTCTGCAGCGCATTTGCAGCGCTTTGGGTTTCCGCCGTCGCCACGTCGAAGTGGTCGTCCGTCACTTGCCAATAGTGACGCTTCGCCACCTTAGTGCTGTGGCCCAGCCACGCGGCAGCAACATGGCCGGGGAACTGGTCGGCCAGCTCGGTTGCCCGGGACGCGCGAAGGTTCTGGAAGAGCTTCGGCCACGGGGCCAAGCCAGCACGCTCGATGATCCGCGTCAGTTGGGTGCGAAGGTTCGTCGAGCCATCGCGGGTACGCGACACCACGAACTCGCTACCGCCCTCTGCCGCATCGAAAGCTTCCTCTAGCAGCGGGCGGAGATCGGGGAAGAGTGGCGTCACCCGCGTGTCCAAGCCGTCGTGGTGCTCAGTCTTCACGCTACGGACGATGAAACGCTTCTGATCCCAAAGAATATCGCCCCAACGCAGCTCCAAGACCTCGGACGGGCACCGCATGCCGCCGTACCGAGCTAGGCACTGTCTGAGAACTGATCTTGCGTTAAGGCAGGGGTGCGTCGCAAGCTG
>CAYGUP010000066.1:0-21380 GCA_964353155.1 uncultured Planctomycetaceae bacterium
GGCTAGGGGCGAGGGGGCAGGGGTGAGAAGCTTACGTGGAGACCAGCCGCTTATTCTCTCGCCCCCAGTCCCTCGCCCCTAGCCCCTCCCCCATGCGTCTCGGAATCTTTGGCGGCAGTTTTGATCCGGTCCACAACGGCCACCTGCGGTTGGCCGAGTGCTGCTGCGAGCAGGCCGATCTGGACGCGGTCTGGCTCGTGCCGGCGGCTTTGCAGCCGCACAAGCCGGTCGGCCCGGTTGCCACCGACGCGGATCGGCTGGCGATGCTGCGGTTGGCGGTCGCCGGTCGGGAGCGGTTGGTGGTCTCGTCGTTGGAGATCGATCGGGGCGGCGTGAGCTACACGGTCGAGACCCTGCGGGCGATCCGCGAAGCGAAGCCCAAAGCCGAGCTGTTCTTCCTAATGGGAGCCGATACGCTCCGCGACTTGCCGAATTGGCGTGAGCCGGAGGAAGTCGTCCGGTTGGCGACGCCGTTGGTCGTCGGCCGGCCGGGCGAGGCGATCGTCGAAACGACGATCCCCCACGCCCGCGTCGAGATGCCGCCGACGGCGATCAGCAGCAGCGAGCTGAGGGAGCGTTTCGCTCGGGGCGAGCGGTGCGACGAGTCGGTGCCCCAAGAAGTCGCCGATTACGTCCAGGAGTATGGTCTGTATCAAGACTGACCGAGCCGCAACCGTCGAGAAGCCGCTCGGCGATCTTGTTGGCGTTGTGTATTGTGGACCGCGTGAGCACCGAAACATCCACCCCGTCCGGCCTGCTGGCTATCGATGTCGGCAATAGCCGCGTGAAGCTCGGCTGGTTCCCCGGCGTCGAAAGCGATTGCGCCACGGCCGCCCAAGCGGGCGTGCTGCCGATCGCCGCGCCGAGCCTGCCCGAGCCGGCCGAGACCCTCGCCGGCACGATCGAGGAACTGCGTGATGGGGCGCTCGTCGATTGGCTTCCAACGCTCGGCGAGCTGACTAACTCACGAGTCGCGTTGGCGAGTGTCAGCCGGCCGACCGATGCGGTCTTGGCCGAGTTGCTCGGAGACTTGCCGATCACGCACCTCGCCAGCGAGACCGCGCCGATCGAACTACGGGTCGATGAGCCAGCGAAGATCGGCGTCGATCGGGTGATGGCAGCGATCGCGGCCGCACGGCTCCGCCATCCGGGCAAGCCATGCATCGTCATCGATATCGGCACCGCGATTACCATCGACCTCGTGGCGGCCGATGGGGCACTCGAAGGAGGCGCGATCCTCCCGGGGCCCGGCTTGGCGGCCCGAGCGCTCGGCGAGAAGACCGATCGGCTGCCCGAGATCCGATTCGGCGACCTCGACGAATCGCCCGACGCCGTGGGGCGTTCGACCGAGCCGGCGATGCGGGCCGGGATCTTCTGGGGGGCGGTCGGGGCGATCCGCGAGTTGATCGCGCGGCAACGCGACCGGCTCACCACGGCACCGCAAGTCTTCCTGACCGGCGGGGCGGCTCCGTCGATCGCCCGACTGATCGGCGGGCCCGACCTGACCGTCCGCTACCTGCCGCACCTGACCCTCTCCGGCATCGCGATCGCCGCCGAAGCGAGCGGGCCAAGATGACCACCGTCCGAGTGCTCACCCCGCCGGGGCGTGCCGCGATCGCGGTGGTGGCCGTCGAAGGGGCCGACGCCGTCTCGCTGGTCGATCGATGGTTCGCTGCCGCCAACCGGAAAACGCTCGACGACCAACCGCTCGACAAGATCAGCTTCGGCCGTTGGCGTACGAACCAGGAGGGGCAACCCGACGAGCAAGCCCCCGGCGAGGAATTGGTCGTTGTCCGCACGGCCGCCGATCGAGTGGAGGTGCATTGCCACGGCGGCGTCGCGGCGTCGGCGGCGGTGGTCCGATCGCTCGTTGCGGTCGGAGCCACGGAGCAGCCCGCCTCGCCACAGGCACTGGCACAGGCATCAACCGAACGGGTCGCCGGCGTGTTGCTCGATCAGTTGAATGGGGCATTGGAGCAGGCCGTCGGATCAATCCTCGGAGCGATCGTGAAGGGTCGCTCGGACGAGGCGAAGGCCGCCCTCGGCGTCTTGCTGGGCCACGAGCGGCTGGGGCGGCACCTGCTTGTGCCTTGGCGGGTGGTGCTCGCCGGTCCGCCAAACGTGGGCAAGAGCAGTCTGATCAATGCGTTGGTCGGCTATGAGCGGGCGATCGTTTTCGACCAGCCCGGCACGACCCGCGACGTGGTCACCGCGTCGACCGCCATCGACGGCTGGCCGGTCACGCTCGCCGACACCGCCGGCGTCCGCGAGACGAACGACACGCTCGAAGCGGCCGGCGTCGAACTCGCGCGGCAGACACTCGCCCGGGCCGAGGTCGTGATCCTCGTCGGCGAGGCGGCCGGCTATGCCGCGCCCGACAGGCTCGCCGAGCGTGAACAACTCCGATCCGAGCTGCCCGCTTCTGCGGCGGTGATCGAGGTCGCCAGCAAAGTCGATCTGGCCGACAGCGCGAGTCTGCCCGGCGGTGTGCTCACGACCAACGCCCCCGCCGGGGAGGGCATCACCGAGTTGTTGGCGGCGATCGAGGCCGCGTTTGGTATCGAGTGCCCGGCGGTCGGCACCGCGGTGCCGCACACGGACGAGCAGTTCGAGGCGTTGCACACGGCCGAATCGGCCCTTGAACGGGGCGACGACCAGGCAGCCGGCGCGGCGTTGCAGTCGTTGCTAGCGGGTGCGAAAGCTTAGCGGTTGGGTTAAGCCACGCGGCCAACCCTGCCGATTATGACGAATGAGCCGGGCTGTCTTGGCCCCGCGACCTGTCTCGTTACCCGAGCGTCTACCATGCGTCTGCTGCTCGCCGCCGGCATCGCCCTCACGGCATCGCTTGCCCAAGCCCAGTACCCCTCGACCGGCGTCGGTATCGGCCAACGCCAGACCGCGATGGGCGCGTTGGGTCAGGTCGGCGTGTTGAACAACTCGCCCGGCGGCATGGGCTACCGGGTCGCGGCCCGCAACGGGGTCGCTCAGCAACAGCAGCGAGCGCCGGGCCAAGCGAACAAGCCGTTCTCGGGCGTGGCCCAGGGGCCGACCATCAGCCCGTACCTGAATCTCTTCCGCGACGAGTCGCAGAACGCGGCGCCGAACTACTACGCCTTCGTGCGGCCGCAGCAAGAGCAGTACGAAGCGGCCCGTGCCCAGCAGGCCCAGCTCCAACAACTGCAACGCCAAGTCCAACAGACCAGCTACCGCACCCCGGCGACGAACGTGGCCGGCGGGGCGCGGTTCGGCGACACCGGCCGGTTCTACAACGGCTGGCGTCGCTGACGCACCGACGGGCGTGCGAGCAATGTCCAGTTTGGGGTATCTGCTAGCTGCGAATGTGGGTCACTCATTTGTACTTAGCGGCAGCTCCTGGCGGAGCCGCTTCGCAGAATTCGTCCAGCAATTCATAGAAGCGTCGCCATAACTCTTCGCCGTCGCAGTCCGCATGCTGCCTTATCCCGTAGGCCCACCCAGAGCACATGCTCCATTGGTATTTCTCCCACAGGTGGTCACGGAATCGCTCATTGAATCTCGATCCGAACTCGTCAATCCCGTGGCACGCCAAAGCGGTTGAGTAGCCGGAGCAAAGCAGTTCCAGTTCATGTAGAGAATGGTCGCAGACCCACATTGATGGCCTGTCGCGAGCGTGGTTCAGCATCTCTAACAGACTTGCAAACATGAACTCCAAGATATCGGTTCAGGGATCGGAAGCAATCGACACAGGAGGCGTCGACCTTGGTCATCGACGACTGATGATTGTCGAGCCCAACCGGGGCTAGCGCGTCAACCCACTTAATGGGCTGCCGCGCTCTAGAAGACCTCGATGCTCTTGATCGCTGGTCCGACGATCGACTTGGCAGCCTGGAGGCAGCGCTCGGCCGACTCCAAGAACTGCGTGCTATCGAAGCCGCGGGAGATATGCGTCACGCCGGCAACGCCCGCGTTGAGGCAGAGCGGGGTGGCTTTGGCTAAGCCCTCGGCTATCTCGTTCCAGAGCCGGTTGGCATCGGTCCGTTCCATGTTCGGGAGCATGACCGCGCTGCGATCTCTCGAGAGCGGTGCCCAAACGAAATCGGTCAACTCCTCGGCCCACTCAGACTGACTGAGCCAGCCGCGAAGCGCCATGACGTCGGCGTCGGCGATGCCGGCATCGACCGAGACCTCAAGGATCACCAGCGAGAGCGGCAGGCGTTCGGCGCGGCAGCGGACGACCTGATGATCGATCGCCTGGAGCACGCCGGACCGCGACGCCTCGCCGGGGCGCTGATGGCGGCCGGGGACGGGCGTGGGGTCAACGCTGGCCGAGGTGTTCTCTCCGGCTGGTTCTGCCGGGCGATCCGTCCGTGGCCCCGTGCCGCCGGCGAGGAAGACCCGCATGGCGGCTGATAGCTTGTTGGTCTCGGTGAGCAGTTCCTTGGCGAGGCGTTCGTCCTCGTCGATCTCGTTGGTGCTGCGGGCCTCGCCCATCGCTCGCATCGCTTGCTGCTCGGCGAGGTGTGCCAGGCGGGCGTGGGCCTCGACCAGGGTGTCGTGGTAGTTCTCTTCGCCATCGACATCGACCGCCATCGCTTGGGCGAGTTGGTTGACGCGGCTCTGCAATGACTCGACGATTGTATTGATCTGCGGCTTGGTCAGCCCGCAGTAGCGTTCTCCATCGATGAGCAACTCGCCGAGCGCTTGCAGGTCGTGGCCAACCACCATGCGGGTGAGTTGGTTCGCCATCGCAAGAGACTGAGCGAGGCACGCGCTATCGCCTTCGAGCGAGTCGAGCTCGGTCGAAGCGGCCTGGCGATCGATCGCCTCGGCGAGGCGCTCGGGCAGTTGCCAGCGGCGGACGAGTTCCGCGGAGAGCTCCCGGTGGGTGAAGCCAAACGATTCCCACTCGAACGGCAACGGCGAGCGGCGTGGCTGCATCGGCAATGGGTTGGCGGTCGCGGCGAGCAAGTCGGCGTAGTCGCCGCCGAGGTGGCGGAGCAACACGAGCTGCCCAACGCCCTGCATCAGGGCGGCGACCAGGACCTCGTCGCCGAGCCGTCCCCAGCCGGCCTCGGCGAGGGCTCGGGCCGCGGTGGCGGTGGTCAGGGTCTCGGTCCAATAACGGCGGAGGGCCTCGCCCGAAACGCCCTTGAGCAGGTCGTCGGGCAGGGCGAAGCCGAGCACCAGCATCTTGAGCGGTTGCACACCAACGATCGCGATCGCTTCACGCAGGCTCGCGATCTCGCGGGGCAGGCCGTACAGCGAGCTGTTGACCGCCCGCAGGAGCTTGGCCGCCAACGCCGGGTCGGATTCGAGGCACTCGCACAGCGCCTGCGCATCGATGTGCTCCAATTCGGTCAGGCGGAGCACCTCCATCGCGACCGCTGGCAGCGAGACCAATTGATCCGTGCGATCGGCCAGGGCGGCGAGGGTTGGCTTGTCGGCGGACGTCATAGGGGGATCGCGCGGTGAGTTGGGGCAGACCGGTGGCTCTTAACCCTAGCTCACGCTAGCGCCCCGAGCGGCGGGCCCGCGGCCGGCAAATTCCGGATAACCGGCCCACGATCCGTGTGGGGTCGCGCGGTCGGGTCCGGTAGACTCGGTGGCCTACCAAACGATGACACGCTGGGGGATCGCAAGGATGCGACTCGGACTGCTGCTCCTGTTCACGCTCGCCACGCCCCTGCTGGCGGCCCCGCGCCCCTCGGGCACAACGCTCGACGACGTGCTAGCAGACAACGCCTCGCTGCGCGACGTGGCGTTTGTGGATGCCGACCGCGGCTGGGCCGTCGGTGATCGGGGCGTGATCCTGCGGACGTCCGACGGCGGCAATCGCTGGCACCGCGTCCCCACGCCCACGAGCGTCCGGCTCGATGGCGTGGCGTTCCTCGACGCCAACCGTGGCTGGGCCGTTGGCGGTTCGACGCGGCCTTACACGCACGAATCGCGCGGCGTCGTGTTGGCAACTACCGACGGCGGACGCCGATGGGAGATTGTCTCGACCGGCCCCCTGCCCCGTTTGCGGGTCGTTGAGTTCTTCGATAACAAGCACGGCATCGCGGCCGGCGACGGGACCGCGTTGCACCCGTCCGGCCTCTTCAAGACCGACGACGGCGGCCGCCATTGGCAACCGATCGGCGGGGGCCAACCGCGGCAATGGCTCGCCGCGGACTTCACGCGCGACCGCCTCGGCGAGATCGTCGGGGCCGCCGCCGGCCTCCGCGGCGCGACAACACGCCTCACCGGTAATCGGATCGACGAGTCGCTCGGCGCGGCGGCCCGGCGCGGCGGCTATGGCGTGGCGCTCGTCGATGAGGCCCACGGCTGGCTGGTCGGGGACGGCGGCCTGATCCGCCGGACCGACGACGGCGGTGCGGCGTGGACGCCCCCGCTGAGCGATCCGCCGCAGGCGTTGGCCGATTGGTTCGACTACCGCGCGGTCGCCACGCATGGCGGCCGTGTCTGGATCGCCGGCTCGCCCGGCTCGTTGGTGGTCTCTTCCGACGACGGCGGCGAGACCTGGCACACCGCGACCACCGGCATCAGCACGCCGATCACCGCAATAACCTTCACGAGCGAGACCCATGGCTGGGCGGTGGGCGAGTTCGGCGTCGTGCTGACGACCCGCAACGGCGGCCGGTCGTGGCGTGTGCAACGTGGCGAGGGCCGCCGCGCCGCGACGGCCTTTGTCGTTTCGACGCCCAGCGACCTGCCGACCGAGTTGCTAACCACGACCGCCGCGGCCGATGGCTATCGGTCCGTTGTTAGAGCGCCGCTTGCTTCCGAGTCGCATCGCGACGCGGCATCGCTCGCGGCTCGGCTGACCGATTCGGCCGTGCTCGTCGGCGCGGATGCGGTCGACCTTGGCTGGTCGATCCCGATGGAACCGGCCGATGCCTCGCTGTCGCCAGAAGCCCTGCGGCGGCGCCTCGATCGGGTCACCGACGCGAGGACGCACGAGTTGTTGGTCCATGCGATCCACAAACTGTTGGTCACCTACCGGCCGGACGTGCTGACCCTTCCGGCCACCGGGGGTGCGGCCCCCTTGCTCGAAGCGGCCGCGCTCGAAGCGGCACGGCGGGCGGCCGCCGCGGCCCCGCCGGTGGTGACCGGGATCGGCTCTTGGGAACTGCGGCGGGCGGTGACCGTGAAGATCGACGACGGCTCGCCCGTCGGGTCGAACGAGGCACGACAGAGCACCGGCGACTTCTCGGCGGTGCTCGGCGCGACGCCTTCGCAATGGCGACGCGAAGCCCGTGGCCTGCTGTCGAACGAGTACCAAGCCGCCCCGGCCGCTTATCGCTGGAGCCACCTGCTCGGCAAGCCACTCAATGGCGCTACGCGATCGGGCCTGCTGGCGGGCTTCACGATCCAACGCAACAGCGACACCCGCCGGCCGGCCGCGATGCCGTCGTCGAGCCGCTTGGAGCAACTCCGCCGCCTCGCGGGCAAGCGACGCAACATGGAACGCCTGCTCGCCCAGGCCGCCGGCGACCCGAATTGGGCCGGCCAGGTCGTCAACCTGACCGGCGGGCTCGATGCGGCCGCCGGGTCGGAGTTGCTCAGCCAACTCGCGACCGGCTACCGCGAAGCGGGGCGCTACGAACTCGCCGCCGACACGCTCTACCTGCTGGCCCGCCGGTACCCGGATGCCCCGCTCGCCGACGCCGCGTTGCTGTGGCTCGTGCAGTACTACGCCAGCGGCGAGAGGGCCCACGCCGATAGCCGCGGGCAGGGAACGGACGCGAACCCCGATACGCTCGCCAACCTGCCGAGCCAGCCCGTCGGCGGGCTAGCCGCCCCGAACAAGGCCGGCGTGCTGTCGAGCGAGGACCGGCTCGAACGGGCCGCGTCGTTGATCGGCTTCCTCGAACAAGCCCGCCCCGGTCTCTTCGCGGAGCCCGCGCTGCGCTTCGCCCACGCCGCCACGCAACGGGCGCGGGGCTTCGGCAAGGACGCCGACAAGACGACGCTGATCCTCTCCAAGCGGTCGATCGCGGCCGATTGGAAACGGGCCGCCGGCGCCGAGCGTTGGCTGGCAAAGCCTGAGGGCCTGCCGCCCGAGAAGCCGCTCGCCAATTGCCGCTTCACGCCCCGCCGACCGAAGCTCGATGGCCAACTCGACGATCCGGCGTGGTCAGGAGCCGAAGCGATCCGCTTGTCAGAGACCGCCTCGTCGGAGCCAAACACCACGATCCGCTTCGCTCACGATGAGGCGTTCCTGTACCTAGCGGTCGAAGCCGCGGCCGACGCGCCGGCGATGATCGACAACACCGCCAAACGGCCGCGCGACGCGGAGCTGAGCGACCAAGACCGGGTTGTCCTCCGGATCGATACCGATCGCGACTACGCCAGCACCTACGACCTCACCCTCGACGCCCGCGGCTGGACGCACGACTCCCTGTGGGGCGACCGGCATTGGAAGCCGACGTGGTACGTCGCCGCCGACACGGGCGACCGCGTCTGGCGAGCCGAGGCGGCCGTGCCGCTCTCGCAACTGGCCGACCCCGAGCACGTGGCCCGCGCCGCCTGGGCCGTGAGCCTCCGGCGCCTCCGCCCCGGCCAGCCGCCCGCAGCCTGGCCCGCCAACGCCAGCAGCGAAGCGTCACCCGATGCGTTCGGCTTGCTGCTGTTTGATTGAGTCAACCAAGGAATCAAGAATGGCCGTGTCTAACCTTCGTCAGGCCCTGCACGTGTGCCTAGGCCTTCTCGCCTTCTCGTTCTTTGCGTGCGATCAAGCGACGGCCGACCCCAACCCTGGCAAGTTGGAATTCAAGTTCAAGCTCAAGGACCTCGACGGCTACAGTAGCGCACTCGATGGGAACGCAGAGCCCACGCCCTACGCCAAGCACCTTGCCGCCGCAGAGGAATACCGAAAGGCCAAGTCTTGGCAAGAAGCGATCGCCGAATGTGAAGCAGCGTTAGCGATCCAAGAAACAGCCGGGGCTTTTGCTATGAGAGGCATAACGCACGCTGACTTACAAGACTACCACGCCGCAATCGACGATTTCCAAGAGGCCAAACTAAGGTCACTAGGCAGCTCTCGGACCCGTTTATCTCTCATGATTGCGTTGATGCATGCCAAACGCTTCGATTATGGGATGGCACTCGATGAAATCGATGAGGTCTTGCTCAGTGACCCATCAACGATCGCCCGAGTGATGAAGGCCCGTGTCTTGAGCAAGGCAGGACGGCACGATGAAGCGATCACCGAGGTCCGATCCGCTCTGAGCTTCGATCCCGATAACACGCGGCTCTGGAAATATGCGATGAGCCTCTGCAAGCTCCCCGAACACTCCAACAGCTTGCTCGCACTCACGACCGGTGCTTGCGAACAATTCCCGGACAACGCCGACATCCTTTGCTGCCATTTCAAGGCTCTCGCTAAGATAGACAATTTCGAAGGGCTGCTTGCTGCGACTGTTCCTGCCGTCGAGAGATTCCCCGAGCATGCTGGAATCTCATTTTACCATGCTTTCGCCCTCAACAAGCTCCGGAGACTGCCACGGGTGCAGAGCTTGCTGGTGCCGGCAACGGAGCGATGTTGTGAGCTTCACAATCGGAGTAATGTCAAAGCCTTACTTCTACTTGTTATGGCTTATGCTCAAGCCGAAGAGTGGGAGCTTGCCTTATCGACTTGCGAGGAAGCCATGCCCGTCGTTAACGACAAGGAGCGACTGCAGATTGAGGGGGCCATGAAAACGGTACGCGACGCCATCAAGCAACGATCTTCGATCGATCCCGACGGGGAAGACAGCGAATCACCAGACGTTGCTCCCCCTGGTGAGTGAGGTGGCCAACCTTTGATCCGTCGGGCGTGGGGCAACCCACACACCGGCTTGGTTCGGTTTCTTCGGCGGCGATCTTTCGAACCCTGGCGGCGTATCAAGGCGTGTTCAGCACCCTTAACGCCTGTCGCCAGGATGACCGCCATGTCGCTTGCCACCGCTCACGACGCTCTCTCCGCCGACACGCTCGGAGCCGATTTGGCCAAGCTCGAAGGGCTCTCGGCCGAGGCCTTCCTGGAATGGGCCGACACGCGTTTTGGCCGGGGCCTCGCGATGACAACCAGCTTTGGCATCCAGGCCGCCGTCACGCTCCACTTGGCGACCCGCGTGCAGCCCAACCTGCCGGTCCTCTGGATCGATACCGGCTACTTGCCCGCCGAGACCTACCGCTACGCGGACCAGTTGGCCGAGCGGCTCGGTTTGAACCTGAAGGTCTACCAAGCCGACCTCAGCCCCGCGGCGATGGAGGCCCGGTTCGGACGGCTGTGGGAGACCGGCAGCGTCGAGGACCTGAACCTCTACGACTGGGTCCGCAAGGTCGAGCCGCTCCGTCGGGCGATGGAGGAGTTGGAGCCGACCGGTTGGATCACCGGCCTGCGGGCGGGCCAGACCGACTTCCGCAAGACGCTCGGCCGGGTCGCGTTCGACGGGGCACGCCACAAGCTGATGCCGATCCTCAATTGGTCGCAGCGTGAGGTCTTCGAGTACATGCAGAAGCACGACCTGCCGCAGCACCCGCTGTGGGAGAAGGGCTACACGACCGTCGGCGATTGGCACAGCAGCCGCGCCGTCGCCGCCGGCGATGCCGACAACCGTGCCACCCGCTTCGGCGGGCTGAAGCAAGAGTGCGGGATTCATCTGTAGGCAAAGGCTGGGGTGGCTGGGTCTTGGCATGGCGGTTGCCAATTAGGTTGATAAACCCCCAGTCCGGCTCGCCGAGGCAAACATTCGGTTGCCCGGCTGCCAAGCTGGTTGGGTATCATCCAACCTCCATTGCCCCCAACCCGAGTTGCTATGCCTGCTAGCGATACCAATGCACCCGCCAACGAGACGTCGTCATTCTTAGAGAGCGCCCCAACGACGCCCGACCAGATGTCCGAGGCGGTGCTGACCAGTTTGGCGAACCTATGGTCCGATTTCCTCGCCCGGATGCCGTTCCTCGCGGCGGGGGTTGGCGTGCTGATCGCGACGTGGGGCGTGGCTCGGCTGGCCGGTTATGTCGTCAGGCGGTTCTTGGTCGCGGGCCGCTTCAAACGGAGCCTGCGTGACCTGATCCTTCAGCTCACGGCGGTTGCGATCTGGGTGCTTGGGCTCGTCGTCACGGCGGTCGTGGTCTTCCCCGGGATGACCCCTTCCAAGGTGTTGGCGGGGCTCGGGATCGGCTCGGTGGCGCTCGGCTTCGCCTTCAAAGATATCGTCGAGAACTTCCTGGCCGGCATCTTGATCCTGTGGAAGTTCCCGTTCGATCCGGGAGACTTCATCGAGTGCGGCGACGTCGCCGGCACGGTCGAAGAGATCACGATCCGCATGACCGAGGTCCGCAAGACCAACGGCGAGTTGGTGGTGTTGCCCAACGCGAGGCTCTTCAAGGAGCCGGTCATCGTGCGCACCTCGAAGGGCATGCGGCGGATGACCGAGATGGCGGGCGTCGCTTACGAGGCGGATGTCGACGAGGCACGCACGGTCATCGAGCGGGCGGTCCGCGCGTGTGACACGGTGCGAGAGGACCAACCGGTCGAGGTCTTCATGCACGGGCTCGGCGCGTCGAGCGTCGACTTCGCCGTGACGTGGTGGTGCGGCGCGTTGCCGCTGGACGAGCGGGCCTCACGCGATCAAGTCATGTCACGGGTGAAGAAGGCCCTCGACGAGGCCGGCATCGAGATCCCCTGGCCGCAGCAGGTCGTCTCGTTCAAGACGCCGCTCCAGGTCGATCGGCCGGACCAATGAGCCACTCGGCGAGTGTCTGATCGATCGGAGCTTCGGCGGCGTCGCTCTCCTGGGATAACAAGTCGTCGATCGACTCATCGTCGGCGACTTCCTCGTCCAACAAGGCGAAGGCCAACAAGAGAGCGTCCGCGTTGGTGCCAGACGCCGGCGTTGCCACGGCTTGGGGCGCCGTCGTGGCTGGGTTCGTTACCGGGCTGGCACTCAGCAATCCAATTGGCTGTGAAGCGGCTTCGCCGGCCGGTGTCGACGCCTGGCTCGCCTCGGCGGAGACGATAACCTGCGAAAGACTGCCGGTGCTTGTCGCGCCGTAGTTGCTTGCCCAGATGACACGGTCGGCCTCGTCGACGGTGCGATCGCCGTTGCCGTCGGCGGTGAGGTCGCCTTCGGTTGCGAGCGAGTCACGCCAGACGGTGTAGTCGGCGGCGTCGACCCGGCCGTCGCTGTTGTAGTCGCCGGGGATATCGGCCCCTTGGTAGGTGATCTGATCAACCGGCGTCTGGGCCGCATCGGAGAGGGTGAGCGTGCCGCCGAAGCGTGACAGCGAGCCGTCGTAGTTGCCCTGTTGGATCAGGGATTGCCCGCCGCGTGGCCCGCTGGTCCTGGCCTGGAATCCTTGAACATCGGCCACGACATACAGCTTGCCGCCCGCGGGGATGGCCGTGCCTGCCTTGAACGTGTGGGTGAGCGATCCTTCGACACGCCAGCCGGAGAGATCGACCGCGGTGCTCTCGTTATTCGAGAGCACGAAGTATTCTTCCGCGGCCGGTCCGTCGCCAGCGATCAACGCCAGCGGGTCGATCGTCACATCGACCGAACCGGCTTGCGACGCCGGGATATAGCTGAGGCCGCTCAGGTAGCTGCGGCGTTGCGGGATGAACGTGTCCAGGATCTGATTGACCGCTTGGTCTGGGTTGCGAGAGAAGTTCGGATGGATCCCCCACTCGGCGGTGTCTTGGATCGCCTCGTCGGCGACGAGGTCGCGCTGCTGGTCGAATTGCTGGTAAATCCATCCGGTGCTGACGGGCTGACCCGGATCGCCGTAGAAATGGTCCGTCAGGGTGCGGATCCGACGGAAGTACATCTCACGGAAGTTGGTGTTCTGGTACTGCCGCTGGACAAGGTCGTTGAAGCCGAAAAAGACCGACGTGTTGGTGAACAATACGTCGTCGAAATAGGGCGGACTCACCTCGGCACGCCAGCGGTGGCCGAACGTGAGATCGGTGTCCCAGGGGAGGAACTGCCAGAGTTCCGTTTCGTTCGAGTCCCGATAGAGGTACTGGTTCTTGTGGCCGAAGTCGGTGTTCCCGATCACCGCCTGCACGGCCAAGTAGTTCACGAGGCTCGCGGTGTCGAAGTTGTCGTAATCCCAACGCGCGGCGGCGGTCCCGGTCAGGTCGTCCGCGTCGACAACCTCCTGCAAGTCGCTGCGGTCCTCGTACAGGCGGGTCTTCTTCTCGACATTGATGACCGTCGAGTTCGGGTCTTCCAGGTTGTTGTTGACCTTATACAGCGCGCCGTCCGGGTCGTAGCCGAGCCGCTCGAGGTACTCGGAGTCGCCTTGCTCGACAAAGTCATACAACGCGTAGAACTCGCCGTTGCGATGCACCGAGACCGGGTAGGCCAGGTGATGGGCGCCGCCTGCCTCGGCGAAGGCGCCGTAGGCGATCGGGTGACGCACCTTCGTCTGGTCGCCGTAGTTCGTTAGCAGGTTGAAATCGCTGTGGCGTCCAACGTCTTCGGCGATCTTGAACTTCTCACCCCGATTGGCGTCGAAGTCGTACGACTTCTTTAAGAACTCGGGCCCCGCCGTCGATTGGCCGTGCAGGTCGACTTGGATGTTGTCGTAGAACTCGCCCAGGTAGAAGATCGACGCCTTGGTCCCTGCGCGAGTTTGGGCGGCCGCTTCGTTCTCGACGAACCAATACAGCACCGGCAGATCGTCCGAAGCCGCCGGGTCGGCGACCACCGTCCCAAAGTACTCGGCCGAATCGTTGGGGTCGATAAACCGCGGGGCGCGGCTAAGGGTGCCTTCGCTGTCCTCGGCCGTGATATACCAACGGATCATCTCCCCGACGCCGGCGATGCCGGGGATCGTCGCGGTGTAGACGCCATCGCCCGCTTCCTCGTCGGGGCCGAGGCCATCGTCTGCCATGATGACCGACGCCTCGGCGTCGAACATCCGCCGGTAGTGCAATCGGGGCGTTGCTGCGTTTAGTGCGAAGACCGAAGCGCCTATCTCTGCTGTGACCACGATCGGAGCGTTCGCGGCAACCTGTTCAGGAGCGAACTCGACTTCCCGGATGATCGGGCCGAGGTCGATCCGACCCGTGTTCGGCACGCCGGGCGTGGCGGTGGCGAGGTAGCCGACCTGGCCGGCGTCGGTCGATTCGAGGCTCGCCGACAGGCTCGTGCTGAGCAGCATGTCGCTGCTGTTGAACTCGTTGAGGGCGTGGAACGCCAGCACGTTGGTGCCATCGACCAGGAGCGAGCGGTAGGCATCGAGCGAGTACTCGGTCGGCGAGAGGACGATCGAGTCGTTCCTGCCACCGGTTGCCGCCGAGTTATTCGTCAAGCTCGCCGGCGCGTTCTCGCCGAAGAGGTAAGTGCCGTTCAAGTAGAGCCCGAAACCGTCGTCGTAAGTCAATGTGAGCGTCATCGACGCGACCGCGTCGGCCGAGGCCAGGTCGAACTCGTGACGCACGTACGCGCTGGTCGTCCCCGGCGGGACCGTGGTGTTGATCTCGTTGTTGTAGTTGATCGTCGCGCCGGGGCTATTCTCGTAGCCGATGCCGCCGGGCGCGGTTGTGAAACCGGCGGCCGCCGCGTTGAAGCCGACGCCGGTCCAGCTCGTGCCGAGTGATCCATTGGGGGGGACGAGGAACTGGACGTTGTCGTCGCTGTCGAAGAGTGTCTCGGGCGAGGCTCCGCCGAGGCCATAGGAGACGTCGGTCAGTTGGGGCGGATAATCTTGGCCGCCGGCGTTGAACTCGCTGAGAGTTGTCCCGTTCGGATCGGCCAGGCCGACATACTCGCCGCCGGCGCTGAGCTTGAAGTTGGTGTGCCAGTAACCAAGCGGATCGATCGTATCCTCATTCGAGGCAAACACCACGAGGTACTCACCGGGCTCCAGCACGGTCGATTGTGTGAACGCCCATTTGGTCGGGTCGTCGCCCTTGTCGCTCAGGTGATAGCCGATCAGGTCGATCGACTCGTCGCCGGCGTTGCGGATCTCGATCCAGTCCTCGTCGTTCCCAAAGCCATCGCTGATGGTCGAGTCGTTGCTCGCCACGAACTCAGAAAGGATCGGCTGTGCCGCCAACAGATGGCGCGGCTCAAGAGTTTCGATCCGTGGTCGGCTCGTGATGCGCGCAGCCAGTCGGCTCCGATTCGCCATAACCTCTTCCCCTGTATCCAGATAAGACGCGTCGCCGCTATCGATAAGACCGCTGGCAAGCGGCATGAATGACGCCCGCCACATGGCTCTAATGTCACCCGCCTGCCAAGACGGCATTGCATATTGTAGCCAACGCCGCCGTTCAGCACCTGGGCAAACCGCAGCTTTCCACTTCTCTGCCTGCCCACAGGGCTTCCGGCTTTCGACTCACCCGGAATGCCCCAAACGGCCGATTCTCCCCAATCTCGGGCCTTTTCCGCAACGGTCCTGGCCGCTATATTGCGGGGCTCGCGAGAAAACTATCGCTCAGCACGGGCCCGACGGGGCTCAGGAGCCCTAAGATGCCGAAGCAAAAGACCCACAAAGCCACCAAGAAGCGTTTCCGCCTGACCGGCACCGGCAAGGCGAAGCACCGCTTCGCTGGCACCAGCCACCTCGCGGCTCGCATGAGCCAGAAGCGGAAGCGAAATCTGCGTGGCTGCGAAGTCACCACCGATAGCAACAGCAAGAAGATTGCTGATGTGCTCGCTGGTAATAGCTACTGAGGCCCGGGGCTGTTAGACCCACAGGTTTAGCGATTGCTCCAGAGCAATACCTAAACCCTAAGGGCTAGAGCCTAAAGCCTTCTCACCGTCCCCAAGCTGATCGGGCGTTAGAACAGCGGGTTGCTTCTCAGCGAAGCCCCGCGGCCTGGATCGAGCCAAACCCGGAGTCCCCACGATGCGGACCACCTCAGGCGTCGCACGCCACAAGAAGAAGAAGCGGCTATTCAAAGAGGCCAAGGGCAACCGCGGCGGTCGCGGCAAGCTGTTGCGGACGGTCAAAGAGACGCTCGTCCGCTCCGGCGCTTACTCGTTCCGCGACCGTAAGGTCCGCGCCCGCGAGTTCCGCAAGCTGTGGATCACGCGTCTGAACGCCGCCTGCCGCCAGCGTGGCCGCCGCTACAGCGAGTTCATCAATGCGTTGAACACGCTTGAGATCGGGCTCGATCGCAAGAGCCTCTCCGAGATGGCCATCCACGATTCGGCCGCCTTCGATGTCGTCTTCGCCAAGTGCGAGGAACACATGAAGAAGAAGGATAAGGAGCGGGCCGATCAGATCGCTAAGGACAAGGCCGAGCGAGAAGCCGCCACGGCCTGATCCCTAGCGGGTCTTCCACGAGCATTCTCACTGTGGGAGGCTTCTCCGAAGCCGATTACGCGCTCCAAGCCGGATTCGGCGAGGAACCAGTAATCGGCTTCTGGAGAAGCCTCCCACAGTCTTTTGATACCCCGGCGTTTGGCGTGGCCCTAGCAGACTTCCTTGCCGATCTCGATGCCCTCGAAGCGGATGCCACCCAGGCGTTCGACGCGGCCGCCGACGCGGACGCTTTGGAAGCGGCGCGGGTCGAGTTCCTCGGCGCCAAAGCGGGTCGTTTGAAAGCGATCCAAAAGGGGATGGGTTCGGTCGACAAGGCCGATAAGCCGGCCGCCGGGCAGAAGCTCAACGCCACGAAGCAAGCGGTCGAGTCGGCGTGCGAAGCGGCCAAGACACGCCTCGCCTCGGGCACGGCCCAGGCCGAAGCCGTTGCCTTCGACGCCACGGTGGCCGGGCGTCCGCTGCGGCGTGGCCGCCTGCACCCGATCACGCAGACGATCGAGCGGATGAAGGAGATCATGGGCCGCCTCGGCTTCTCGGCCGTCGAAGGACCCGAGATCGAGGACGACTGGCACAACTTCGTCGCGTTGAACATCCCCGACACGCACCCGGCGCGTGACCCGCTCGACAACTTTTACTTGTCGGTAGCGAGTACGCAGAAGGCAGAGGGCGGTGGGCAGAACGAGGAGCCGCAAGCGGCTCTCGGCCCCGACGATAAGCCTTTGCTGCTACGCAGCCAGACTTCGACGGTGCAAATCCGCACGATGGAGGCGGCCATCGCCGCCGCGACCAACGAGCAAGGCGAGGTCGTCGAGCAGCCGGCGGTGCGGATCGTGTCGCTGGGACGCGTCTACCGACCCGATACGGCCGACGCCACGCACTACCCGATGTTCCACCAGATCGAGGGCCTCTGCGTCGCGCCCGGCGTGACGATGGCCGACTTGAAGGGCGTGCTGCAGATGTTCTGGCAGTCGTACTTCGGCCTGGAGAGCGATGAACCAATTGATGTCCGCTTCCGCCCCAGCTTCTTCCCGTTCACCGAGCCGAGTGTCGAGTGCGACATCTGGCACGACGGCAAGTGGATGGAGATCGGCGGCGCGGGGATGGTCGATCCCAACGTGCTGCGGAGCGTCGGCTACGACCCCGAAAAGGTCACCGGCTTCGCCTTCGGACTCGGCATCGAACGGATCTGCATGCGCCAGCACGGCATCACCGATATCCGCGACCTGTACACGAACGACGTGCGGTTCCTCGCTCAGTTCTAATCGAGACAGGATCCACAGGATTGACGGGATAGGTCATCCCTTGCTCATCCTGTTTATCGTGTCAATCCTGTCTAAATACGGCCGGCAAGAATGATCGTCAGTACCGATTGGCTAGCTGAGTACGTCACGCTCTCGATGCCGATCGAAGAGCTGACCGAGAAGCTCACCCTGACCGGGCTCAACCTCGAAGGGATCGAGCCGATCGGCGGCGATACCGCGATCGACCTGGAGGTCACGAGCAACCGGCCCGACTGCCTCGGGCACTTGGGCGTCGCGCGAGAGATCGCGGTCTTGTGGGGTCAGGGACTCAAAAAATCCGATCCGCAGCCAGCGGCCAGCGGCCCGAGCGTCGCTCGCGTAACCTCGGTCGCGATCGAAGCCGCCGAGCTCTGCCCCCGCTACACGGCCCGGCTCATCAAGGGCGTGAAGATCGGCCCGAGCCCGGAGTGGCTCACCAAGCGGCTCGCGACGCTCGGCATCGCGTCGGTCAATAATGTGGTCGATATCACGAACTACGTGATGATGGAGAACGGCCAGCCGCTCCATGCGTTCGATTTCGCCAAATTGAAGGGCGGCAAGATCGTTGTCCGCCAAGCCAAAGCGGGCGAGCCGTTCGAGGCGATCAACCACAAGCAGTACACGCTCACCGGCGACGAAGTCGTCATCGCCGACGCCGAGCGACCCGTCGCGTTGGGTGGTGTGATGGGCGGGGCCGATACCGAGGTCGCCGATGACACGGTCGATGTGCTCATCGAAGCGGCCGACTTCGCGCCGCTCTCCGTCCGCAAGGCGGCTCGGCGGCACGTGCTATTCAGCCCGAGCAGTTACCGCTTCGAGCGGGGTGTCGACCCCGAAGGCATCGATTGGGCGAGCCGGCGTTGCTGCGAGTTGATCCTCGAACTGGCCGGCGGCGAGTTGTGCGACGGCGTCATCGACGTGAAGACCGACGCCTGGGTCGAGCCGGCCGATCGCCGCTTCGACGAAGACCGCGATCATATCAAGCTCCGCTACCCAACCCTGCCCCGCGTCCTCGGCATCGAGATCCCGCACGACGAGGTTCGCAAGATCCTCACCGACCTGGGCTGCACCGAGGTCCACAACTGCGATCACTGCGTCAAGGTCGTGCCGCCCACCTGGCGTGCCGATCTCACGCGTGAGATCGATCTGATCGAGGAAGTCGCCCGCATCCACGGCTACGACCGGGTGCCGACCGCCACGAGCCTGCCGATCTTCCCCTCGGCGATGCGGCGAGAGGACCATGTCTTCGGGCAGCTCCGCACGCTGCTGACCGGCGCCGGCTTCGACGAGGCGTGCACGCTCAGCGCCGTCGATCCTGATATCGCCGAGGTCTTCACCCCCTGGAGCAACACGCCCGGCGTGAGTGGGGCGTTGGCGACCGGCACGGCGGTGCTTCGGCGGGCCAACTTGCTCCGACAGAGCGTCGTGCCGAGCCTGCTGACCTGCCGCCGCACGAACGAGACGCTGTCGAACCCGACGGTCGAGCTCTTCGAGATCGCCAAGGTCTACCTGCCCCGCGAGGGCGAGTTGCCGGCCGAGAAGCGGGTGCTCGCGTTGTGCAGCGGCGGCGGCTTCGCCGAGCTGAAGGGCGTGGTCGAGGGCCTCGTAGCGGCGGTCGCTCCCGGATCGCAACTCGAAGTCACCGAAGCGAAGGGCGCCCTGCTCGACGCCAGCCGCAGCGCCGGCCTGCTGCTCGGAGGCGTGCCGCTCTGCCTGCTCGGCGAGCTGAGCCCGGCGGGCAAGGCCAAGTTCGACCTCCGCGGCGACTGCTCGATCGCCGAGCTCGACCTTGGCGTGCTGACGCAAGCGGCCGAACTGGTCCGCCAAACGAAGCCGCTCTCAAGCTACCCGCCGGTGTCGCGCGACTTGAACATCGTGGTTGACGAGTCGATCGCGTGGTCGGCGATCGAGGCGGCCGCCGCAGAAGCGGGTGGCCCGCTGGTCGAAGCGATCGCGTTCACCGACGACTCGTTCCGCGATGCCGGCCAACTCGGCGAGGGGAAGAAGAGCGTGGTCTTCCGCGTGCAACTCCGCTCGCACGAGGGGACGCTGACCAGCGAGCAAGCCGATGGCGTCGTCTCGGCGATTGTCGGAGCGTTGAAGGCCGAGTTGGGCGGCGAGCTCCGCGCGTAAGCCCTAGCAGGGCGTCCTACAAAAGCCCAGGGCAACGCCCTGGGACGGGTTGTTAAGCGTCTTGAAAGGGCGGTCGTCTTGGGGCGCCCTTTCAGGGCTTCACAACATCTTTACCGTTTTCGCAAACCCAGGGCGTTGCCCTGGGCTTTCATCGTGACGCCCCGATGGGGCGATTGTTCCATGAGCCTCGATGAATTCATCGCCAACGCAACGCGACGCGATCCGAACAAGCATGCCTTGGGAAGAATCAACGGTCAGGTGCTTGACTGGACTCCTTGGTCAAACTTAAGCCTCCTAAGGCTAGGGCAAGAGTTTGGGGTCAACTTTGACGAACCCGAACCGATTGTCGTCCCGACCGCCGGCACCTCCGGCGAGCCACGCGGTGTGATGCTCACGGAGCAGAACCTCCTCTCCAACGCCGTCGCTCTCAGCGAGGCCTCCGGCGGGGATGGCGATGAGCTGCGGCTATCGTTCCTGCCGATGGAGCACCTCTATGCTCGCACGTGTGATCTTTACACCTGGATCGTTCGCGGGTCGCGGTTGGTGTTGGCTGAGAGCCCGAAGACGGTATTTCGTGATGCGAAGCTCGTGAAGCCGACCGTCATCAACGGCGTGCCTTACTTCTTCCAGAAGGCGATCGACTTGGCGGAGAAGGAGGGCGTCGCGCTCCGATCGCTGCTCGGCGGTGAGATCAAACGCTGCTATTGCGGCGGGGCACCGCTCGCGCCGAGTGTCGAGCAACGATTCTTTGAGGAGGGCGTGCCGCTCTACAACGGCTATGGGCTCACCGAAGCGTCGCCCGTGGTCACGGTCAACACGCCCGACCATCACAAGCCCGGCACCGTCGGCCGGCCGTTGCCCGGCGTCGAGGTGCGGATCGCCGGCCCCGAATCAGCCACACCGGGCGAGGTCCTCGTGAAAGGGCCGAACGTGATGCTCGGTTACAGGAACGACCCGGAGGCGACCGCCGAGGCCCTGCGCGACGGCTGGCTGCACACGGGCGACCTGGGCACGCTCGACGGCGATGGCTTCCTGACGATCACGGGCCGCAAGAAGGAGCTGATCGTGCTGGCGACGGGCAAGAACGTCGCCCCGTCTCGGGTCGAAGCCTTGCTGTGTGCCTCGCCCTGGATCGAGCAGGCGTGCGTCGTCGGCGACGGCACGACGGGCCTCCGGGCGTTGATCGTGCCGAACCCCGACCGCCTGCGTGCCGAAATCCGGCGTCGGCGGCTCTGGGTCTGGTCGAAGCGCGGGGCGCTCCGGCACAACGCGATCCGATCGCTCTACCGCGAAGAGATCAACGCCCGCCTCGCCGGGGCCGCCAAGGAGGAGCAGGTGCACGAGTTCGCGTTGATCGGGCGTGGCTTCGACCAAGACCGAGGCGAGATGACCGCCAAGCTGAGCCTCCGCCGCGAGGCGATCGCCCAGAGCTTCGCGGCAGAGCTTGTGCGGATGGGCAGGTAACCCCGAACAAGTTTGGTTGGGGCTCGCAGGCTGCCTACAGTCTACGGCCTGAAGCCTAAAGCCTCTCCATGCTCTACACCTACTACAGCGATCACGTCACGCTCCCGTTGCCGGAGAAGCATCAATTCCCGCGCAACAAATACCGCTTGGCGAGGGAGCGGATCGGGGCGTTCGCCGACGAGTTGGCCATCGAGCTACGCCCCGCCCCGCCGGTGACCGACGACGAATTGCGGCGTGTCCATACGGACGATTACA
>CAYGUP010000067.1:0-21195 GCA_964353155.1 uncultured Planctomycetaceae bacterium
GGGATCGCCGGCGGCAACGGCAACGGCCTGTTGCCCGGCGTGATCGGGTCGCGCGGCGTGAACGTCGGCGGCAACTCGGGCGTCTCGGGCGGCAGCCAGCCGGTGGTCGTATCGACCTCGCTGAAATTGTTCTCAACGGAGAAGTCACCCGGACGCAGCATCACGCCGAAGATCTGGTCGTTCCCGTACTGCTGCCGGTGCGGCGCAAACGAGAAGGGGTCAGACGGTCCGCGGTTCACCGGCGTGCCGCCGGTGCTGCCCTCGGTATCGATGCCATCGAAGAAGCCGGCGGGCTGCACTTCAACCACGCTGTACGAACCGCTCGGCAAGTGGCGGAACTCGTAGTAGCCCTCGGCGTCGGTCACGGTTTCGAGGAACCGACCCGTGTAGGTTCCTGGGAGCACGTCGACCCCGGAGAAGCCTTGCGGCACGTCGTCGAGCGTTTCGCCCGGGCGGAGGGCGTAGAGCGGCTCGCCGTTGCGATCGTTCACCAAGCGGACCACCACGCCGGCCAACGGGCGATCATCGCTGGTCCGCTCGCCGTCCTTGCCGTCCAGGTAATTCGGCGGCAAGACCCCATCGACGGTGAAGATTGGTGGGCCATCCACGAAGACATAACCCGACAACGCCGCCGGCGGCGTCTCGCAGAAGTCGTAGTTGACCGCGTCGATATCGGAACCGACATCGATCTGGCTGATCAGGTCGTCGGTCGCCACGCCACCGACCGAACCAACCTGCTCGCTCCCATCGAAGTAATCGGCCGGCTGGATCTCACGGACGGAGTAGCGGCCCGGGTCGAGGTCGTCGAACCGGTAACGCCCCTCGGCGTCGGTGGTCGTCGAATCGATCACGGTGCCCGACGCGTCGAGCAACTCGATCGTCACCCCGGCGATCGGGGTCGTGGCATCGTCGTCGAAGCAATCACCGTCGGGCGAGGCGTGCACGCGGCCGGCGATCGAGCCGGGCAGCAGCTCGCCGAAGTTGTACTCGCGGGCGTCGTCGCCGAAGTCGAGCATGATCTCGCGGATCATATCGCCCGGGTTGTCGGCGACGCCCCCTTCGGTGCCCGCCGTGTCTTTGCCGTCGATCCAGCCCTCCGGGTGAATCTCCATCACCCGGTACTTGCCGCGATCCAGGTTCGTGAACTCATAGAAGCCTTGGCTATTGGTCACCGCCCGCTTGCCGGTATCGGTTCCGTCTTCCAACAAGAGCTTAAGTTCCACACCCGGGATCGGCTCTTCGCCCGGCTCGCGCAGGCCGTCGTTGCTGCGGTCGTGGTAGACATAACCCGACAGATCGGCGCCGACGTGCTCGCAGAAGTCGTAGTTCGTGGCGGCCTCTTCCGAACCGACCACGATCCCGCTAAGCAAGTCGTCCGCCAGGGTCCCGCCGGCGGAGCCAATCCGCTCCGAGCCGTCGTAGTAGCCCACGGGCTGCTGCTCACGGACCTGGTACTCGCCCGGCTCGAGCCCGCCGAAGGTGTAGCGGCCCCGCGAGTCGGTGGTGGTCGTGTCGAGCACGTTGCCGCTCGCATCGAGCAGCTCGACCGTCACGCCTTCGAGCAGGATATCGGGGTTCTCATAATCGCAATCCGGGCCGTTGCTGGCGTGCACGCGGCCGCTGATGGAGGCCGCCAGCAACTCGCCGAAGTTGTAGTCGGTCGCCCGATCACCATGCTCCAGCAGTGCCAGAGTGATCAGGTCATTCGCCGCCACGCCGCCGTTGGATCCGGCGGTGTCCTTGCCGTCGAACCAGCCGGCGGGCTGCGTCTCGCGGACGCCATACAAGCCCGCGTCGAGGCCCGCGAACTCGTAGTAGCCGTCGGCGTTGGTCGTCGTGAAGACGCCCGTCCCCGCCCCGGCGGCGTCGAGCAGCTCCAGCGTTACCCCAGAGATCGGGTCCTCGCTGGCGTTCTTGATGCCATCGTCGCTGCGGTCGTGATACACGTAGCCCGAGAGGCTCGCGCCCACGTGCTCGCAGAAGTCGTAGTTGATCGCATCGACATCCGACCCGAGCGAGATGTTCGAGATCAAGTCGCTAGCACTCAGCGTACCGCCCGCGGTGCCGGCGCGTTCGCCGCCGTCGAAGTAGCCTTCGGGTTGGATCTCGCGGACTTGGTAGTTGCCGGGCTCCAGGTCGTCGAAGTGGTACTCGCCGGCGGCGTTGGTCTGGGTGGTGCGAACGACTGTTCCGCTGGCGTCGAGCAGCTCGATCGTCACGCCCGCAATCGGCTGGCCCGGGTTGTCGAAGTCGCAATCGCCATCGGGCGAAGCATGCACGCGGCCGGCGATCGAGCCGGGCAGCAGCTCGCCGAAGTTGTACTCGCGGGCGTCGTCGCCGAAGTCGAGCATGATCTCGCGGATCATATCGCCCGGGTTGTCGGCGACGCCCCCTTCGGTGCCCGCCGTGTCTTTGCCGTCGATCCAGCCCTCCGGGTGAATCTCCATCACCCGGTACTTGCCGCGATCCAGGTTCGTGAACTCATAGAAGCCTTGCGAATCGGTGACGGCGGTCCTGCCGGTGTCCGTGCCGTCCTCGAGCAACAGCTTGAGCGTCACGCCGGCGATCGGTTCCTCGCTAGCATCGCGGATGCCGTCGTTGCTGCGGTCGTGGTAGACATAACCCGACAAATCGGCGCCGACGTGCTCGCAGAAGTCGTAGTTAACCGCGTCAACATCCGAGCCGATAGCGATCGCTGAGATCAGGTCGTCGGCGACCGTTCCGCCGGCGGTGCCGGCCCGCTCGCCGCCGTCGTAGTAGCCCGCGGGCTGCTGTTCGCGGACCTGGTACTCGCCGGGGCGGAGGCCCGAGAAGCGGTAGCGGCCTTGGGCATCGGTGGTGGTCGTTTCTAGCACCACACCTTGCGGCGAGAGCAGCTCGATCGTGACCCCGGCCAGCAGGATGTCCGGGTTGTCAAAGTCGCAGTCGGGTCCGTTCGAAGCGTGCACACGCCCGGCGATCGAGCCGGCGAGCAACTCGCCGAAGTTGTAGTTGATCCCCTTGTCGCCATAAGCGAGCACGATGTTGCTCAGCAAGTCGTTGGCGACGTCGCCCCCTTCGGAGCCGATCGTGTCCTTGCCGTCGAACCAGCCGGTGGGCTGCGTCTCGCGGACGCTGTAGGTGCCCTCTTCGAGATCGGTGAACTCGTAGAAGCCGTCGGCGTTGGTGGTAGCCGTCTCGCCGGTGCGGACGCCATTCGAGTCGACCAGCGTGAGCGTCACACCCGGGATCGGCTCCTCGCCCGGGTCGCGGATGCCGTCGTCGTCACGGTCGTGGTAGACATAGCCGGAAAGGGTGGCGAGTTCGAGCTGCGGGGCGTGGGCGACCGCGCCCGCCGTGCGGACGGGCACCTCCGGATCGGTGGGATCATCGTAGTCATCACCTGGCAGGCGGCTGAGTTGACTGCCAGCGGCTGTTTCAGCAACGCTAAAGTCGGAGTCGAACGCGTCGTAGAAGACACCCTCGAGAGAAAGATCGACGAAGCCGGGGGCCGAGAAGTCCCCCCGCAAGTGCGATCCGTCGAACTCGCCGCCTTCGGCGAAGGCATTCCAATTAAGCTCGCCACGGCTGACCCCGAACTCATCGACGTCGATCGAAAAGACGAGTTCTTCACCTGCCTCGAAGCCCGTCAAGTTGAAAGCAATCGATGTGCCGCCATCGACTACCTCGAAAGAATCAATCGAGAATCCATCCTGTGCAATGATCTCAAGGCCCGCGGCCTCGAAGGCGCCTCGGCCTCCCTCAACCGTATCGAAGAAGATGTCGGCATTCGAAGCCCCATCGGACTCCTTATCACCGTCGATCACAATTCGGTCGAGTGTGGTTCCGGCGGCCCCTCCGACAAACGACACCTGGATGATGTCGCCGCTCTCGTCTTGGCCCGATAGGGCATCTTCCAAGTAAACCGATCCCAGGAGCACGTCGGCCGCCATCATGCGGCGGGACTCGCAGGCTTCGATTTGGGTGCGGCGTGGGGCCTTCGCCAGGCGACGGGCGGGGCGACCGAAGAGCGTGCTGAGTAAACCCATGAGCTTTCTTCCCTGACAGCTTCGTTGGGGCGAATCGCCCGTCGCCGAGCGAACCGGTTGGCCGGTCGGCGTCCTTGCCGGCGGCCAAAGCGTTTTGGTGTGCGTCTACTTCTGTGTCGTTTGCCGCTGAGCCCCCGACTTCCAGGCAACCACGGCCGCGGGCAGGTCGGCCGGGTCGATGTCCCAGACTCGGACGGTTGTGTCAAAAGAGCCTGACACAATCCGCCGGCCGTCCGCTGTCACCGCCAGCGCCGCCACCGTGCCGGTGTGGCCCTCCAGGGCGGCCCGCTGCGATCGGGTGTCGGTGTCCCACACGCGGATCGTGTTGCTGGTGCCGCCCGTCGCTAGCAGGCTGTTGTCCAGGAAAGCCATCGTGTGGACCTTGCCGGGCCGGACGAGGACCTCTTCGGGCAGCGCCGGAGCGATGCCGAAGGCGGCCGCCCGAGGATCGAGACGCCAGAGTCGGACGGTCGGCCCGTCGCCCCCGGCGGCGAGTGTCTCGCCGCTTGGAGAGAAGACCAACGAGCGGACGCGGCGGCCATCGCCGGGCAGGTCGCGCGGGCCGCCACTGCCGATGGTGTCCCAAACACGCACGACCCCATTGCGTCCCGCGGCGGCGACCCAGCGGCCGTCTGGCGAGAACGCCACGGCACGGGTGTCCTCGCACGCACAGCTCATCTGCTTGGGCTCGGCGTCGGCGTTGGTCAGGTCGAACAACCGCAGGGCGTCGCCGAATCCGGCGGTGGCGATCGCTAAGCCGTCGGGGCGCCAGGCGACCGCTTGCAAGGCCCCCTCGGTCAGCCGTCGTTTGGCGACCTCGGCTTGGTCGGCCGAGAGCGACCAGAGGCAGACCGTGTGATCGGCACCGACCGTGGCGAAACGGTCCGGATCGCTCGCGAAACGCAGGGCCCGGATCCAGTCCTTGTGACCGGCCAGCGTGCGGAGCGGCTCGCCCGTGGCGGCGTCCCAGACGCGGACGTGGTGGTCATCGCCGCCGGCGAGGACCTTGCTCCCGTCCGGCGAGACGCCAACGGCGGTCACCACCGGGGGCCGATGGTCATTGATCTCGAGGCCGCGCATCGGCAGCACGAGCCGCTCGATCGGCGGGGCCGCTTGCGTGGCTGAGGCGATCAGCAACGCGGCTAACAAGGCTATCGCTCGGGGTGCCAGCGTGGACACGGCGTCATACTCCGCAGGATCGATCGAACAGACACAATCGTCCTCGGTATCGACCCCCGGCCCGCGTCCGCGACAACGATTCGGCGCGAGCTCACCGCAAAGTGCGGATGCTAGCTGCTAGCATCGCTGGCTTCCTCGGCCGCTGCTTCGGACTCCTGGACGGTCGCTTCCGCCGGGCCTTCGTCGCCAGCGGGCGACTCAGCATCAGTTGACTGGCCCTCGGGTGACTGGGCTCCTTGCTCGTCCGCCGTTTCGGGCTCTGATTCCGACTCCTCGGGCAACGCCGATTGCAGGAACTGAGCGGTGGGGTCGGCGACCGAGACCCCGACCCGCTGGTCGCGTTCGCTCAACTGCATGGTGAAATCGCCGTCCGAGTCGAAGTCGCGGATGATCTCCCAGAGCGGGAAGTCGTCCGGGATCTGCTCGTCGAGTTGCTCCAGGACGCGGGCGTAGTCCTTGATAACGTACATCACGTCGTCGCCGGTCGTGCCATCGGGGTCTTTCAACTCGGGGAACTTCTCGAAGACCTCGGCCCAGCGAGCGAACGCCTGCTCGTAGAGCTTCTTGGAGCCGATCATGTCCGCCTCGTCGCGGTAGAGCCGCTTGGCGTCGAAGACCAGTTTGCGGGCGGCGATCGCCTCTTTCGATTGCTCGAACTCGCAACGCAACGCCCAGTATTCGTAGTTGGTGGTGTCTTTGTAGCTGGTGATGTAGCGGATCGTTTGCAAGGTATCGAGGAGTTCGGCCGTTAGCTCCTTCGCTTCGCGTTCTTTCTCGGGCTTGAGCTCGGCGATCTTGGCGGCCCGTTTCTCTGGGGTGACCTCCAAAGCCCGCTTGGCCTCATTGGCCAAGGTGAACTGCTCTTCCTCACGCTCGCCGATCGGTGTTTCGTAGGCCTCGAGTTGCTCCTTGGTCAAACCCTCGCGTGCCTCGGCGATGATCTGTTCTTCGACCCCCTCGACGATGCTGCCCAGTTGCTGGCTGATCTCGTCGGCGCGCTGCTGGAGGTACTCCAGGTCGTTGTAGACCAGGATCTTGCCCGTGGAGTGTTCGATCGGGTAGTTGCCAAAATCAGCCCACTCTTCGCCCGCCTGCTTCCAGGCGGCGACCGCTCGGCCGAACAGGCCTTCTTCTTCGATCGCCGCGGCGTAGCTCATCAGCGCCTTGGGGGCGCTGGAGTAGAAGAGGTTCGGGCTCTTACGCCCCAGGTCGGCGCCGCGTTCGTCGACGGCGGCGACCGATTCTAGATAGGCCTCTTTCGCGACCAACCAGTTGTCGCGTTGCGCCGGCGGGCGGTCTTCCGGGTGGAACTCCTCGTCGGCCTTGAAGAGCCGGCGATACTGTACTTTCTCATCCGCCTTGCCAACCTTCTGGCCGATCATCCAACCGAGTTCCCACAAGAGGGCCGGGCTGTCGCGGTTGTACTGCACGCCGTCCTGCATGAACTGGATGCCACGCCGGACCCAGTAGTAGCGGTCGTTGTAGTCGTCGAACTCGACCGACACGTTGTAGCTAAGGTTCCAGCTCTGGTACTTCCAGAAGGTAATGAAGTTGGGCTGCAGCTTCGCCAACTGCTCGAGGGTGGCCGTCAGGTTGGTCCAGTCTTCGACCTTCTTGTAATGGATCGCCTTGTTCCACAAGAACTGCACCGCGACGCCGCGCAGGCCGAGCGTGGCCAGCTTGATCGTCTCGCTCGCGGGGTCGATCTCGCCGAGGTCGGCCTGGCTCAGCTTGTTCTCGCTACGGAGCTGTGCCAGGGTGCCGCCGGCCGAATCGACGGTTGCCGGAGCACTGAGCAGCGAGAGCGGGAACAGCAATGCCGCGATGAGCACGCCGTATATGACTTTGCGGAGGAAGCTGTTGCGTTGGTTCATTTGGCCACCTCTCGAGTCCTGAAGCAGAAGTAACCGGCGATCGCCATCCCGATCACGTACGCCAGGCAGACCGTTAGGTCACGCAGCAACGCATCGGTCGGCACCGAGAAGCCCTCGGAGACATAAGTCACACGATCGAGGTACAGGCTGAAGTCGGGGAGCACATAGGAGATCGCCCGCATCGCCCCTTGGAAGAGGTCATCAACGGTCTCCATCGCGACGACCGCGGTCGTCCGCTCGGGGAACGGTGACATGACATTCATTTGCGTCACCAACCGCACGAGCGACTCCAGCGGCCCGCCGCCGTACGACTCGCCGAGGGCGATCTTCACGAAGAAGCCGCGGAACAGGCCGAGCACGATGAAGCTGACGGTCGCAACCATCGCAATCGGGCCGCTCAGGAACGTGCTCATCGTCACGGCGACGGCGATCACGATCACCATCTGCATCCAGATCGCGAGGTACCCCTTCACGAAGTTCCAGAGCGGCGAGCCCTCCGGCAGGCGGATGAAGGCATCGGCTTGGGCGAAACCGAAATACTGGCCGCGATCGAGGCACTGCACGATCACCTCAAGCTTGCCGTCCGAGCTGACCAGGTCATCGAGGATCGTGATTTCGTTCAGCTCGGTATCGGTTTGCTCGTTGGGGAACTCGAAGGAATCGATGCCCGCGTCCTTCGCGGGGAAGACCGTAATGGTCGACTTGAGGCCGGTCTCTGGGTTGCGGAGCTGGATGCTGCCCTGAATCGCCTCTTCGATCTTACCCTGGTACGAGCGGTACACGCGGACGATCAACGAGAGCGGCAGGTCGCCGGCGGGCGTCAGCGTGGACTCGTTGATGTTATCGAAGGTCCAAACCGCCGCGGCCTGCGTGCTCCCGGCGATGAAGCTCCGGTACTGCCATTCGTTACCGACGCTGATCCCGCGTTCGGTCTCGAGGCCTTGCTGGTTGAGGAACTTGATCGTGCCACGCTGCGGGACTCGGGCGCGGAGGTAATCGCGGGCGGTGGCGACTTGCAGCCGGTCGCCACGCATTTCGATGGCATGGGTATGGCCGTGGACCAAGTCGGTGCGGCCGACCCCGTCCGTGCCGACGCTCAGCGTGTGCTTGTGGAAGCCGTCGAACGAGGTTTGGCCCTCGCGACCGAGCGGCTCGCCATCCGCATCGCGGAGCGTGGTGAGCGTCGAGAGGTCGACCTCGTGGGTATGGGCCAGCGAGCCGGTCACAAAGAACCAACTGCCGACCGCCATCACGGCGAGCAGCAGCGTGCCGATCGCGGTGAAGCCGAGCATCCGACCCAGGACGATATCGCCCGGTCGAACCGGTTTGGTGGCGACCGTGTAGATCGTCTTCTGCTTGATATCGTTGGGCAGGCTGAACGCGGCGAGCAGCAGGGCCAGGAGCAGCAAGAGGTAGGTCGTCGCGGTCATGACGAAGCTGAGATACAGCCGCGCCGGTTCGAGGTTGTCGGTTTGCAGGTACCAACTCGCGAAGAGGAGGATCATCGCAAAGACCACCAGCGATACCAGCACACGCCGGCGGAGCGACTCCTTGATCGCCAAGCCCGCCAAGGCCGAGATCCGTCGCCAGGACAGGCGTCCCAGGTCGGCAAAACCGCCGACGACGGTCCGGTAGGTGATCTCGCCCGCCCGCACCGGGCCGTGCCGCACCAGCGAGACAAAGAAACCACCAACGATCGCCAGGATCAGCCCAACCAGGGCGATGATGGCGAATTGGGCGAGCCCGCCCTGGCCGTCAACGAAGGCCGCGCCTTCGCCACGCCATAGCCACTGCAAGTACGGTAAGACTTCGTTCTCGACGACCATGTCAGGCGGTATTCAGCTATCGAATATCGGCACGGGGCCGGATGGATTAAGTCAGCTCGCGGGCGTGATCGATCACTCGGATTCGGACTCGGCGACGACCCGACGGCCGGGACGGGCTTCGCTGTCGCGGACGATCGACAGGAAGAGGTCCTCGAGCGTCGTGGTCGGGTTGTCCATTTCCAGCAACTCGCCGTTGTGGCGTTGGATCACCTCGCGGAGCTCGTTCTGGCATTCCGGGCTCAGGTTGCGACCACGCACCTGCGTGACATCGTTCTCCTTGAGCAACGAGTCGACACGACCAAGCTCCTTCAACTCGCCCTGGTGGAGGATCGCGATCCGGTCGCACACGTCCTGCACGTCGGCCAGCAGGTGGCTGCACATGACAACCGTCTTACCCTGATCACGGAGCTGGAGGATCATGTCCTTCATCTCGCGGGTGCCGATCGGGTCGAGGCCACTGGTTGGCTCATCGAGCAGGATCAGCTCCGGGTCGTTGATGAGCGCCTGAGCCAGACCAATCCGCCGCGTCATGCCCTTGGAGTATTCCCGGAGCTGACGCTTGCGTGCGCGGTCGATGCCGACCAGCTTGAGCAGCTTCTCGATCCGCTCCTTGCGGATGTCGGCCGGGATATCGAACAGGCGGCCGTAGAAGTCGAGCGTCTCCTCGGCGTTGAGGAACTTGTAGAGGTACGACTCCTCGGGCAGGTAGCCGATCTTCTCGTTCTTCGAGACATCGGTCGCTTCTTTGCCGAAGACCAAGGCTTGGCCGTCGCTCGGGAAGAGCAGGCCGAGCAGTAGTTTGATGGTCGTCGACTTCCCAGAGCCGTTCGGGCCGAGCAGGCCGAAGATCTCACCCTGGTTGACCGTCAGGTCGAGCGCTTTGAGCGCGCGGACTTTTTGACGGCCCCAGAAGTCGCGGTAGACCTTCGACAAGGCCCGGGTCTCGATGACGGGGGCGCCAGAGTTCGGGTCTGACATCCGTGATCCTTGAAGAGCGTGTTGGCGGCTTGATGTAAGTCGCGGGCTCGCCGGGGGTTAATGGCCCCCACGGAACAGCCCTGCGAGCATCACACTATGGCGTCGCGATAGCATTCTTTCAAGCATCTGCCCGCCGCTTCGGCCGGCCCGGTGAGGGGCCTCACTCAGGCCAAGCGGAGCAATCCGTACCGCTTCTTCCCGCTGCGGAGCACGATGACGGTCTCGCTCGCCAGATCGGCGGGCGTCAGAGCCCGATCGAGCCCCTCCACCTTGCGGTTATTCACGTACGCGCCGCCCTGCTCGACGGTTCGCCGGGCGTCGCCCTTGCTCTTGGCCAAGCCGGCGGCAACCAGGGCCTCGACGATCGGCAGCCCCTCGCCGGCGAGGGTCGATTTCGGGACTTCTCCGGCCGGCACGTCGGCGAAAATCGCCCCCAAAGCCCGGTCATCGAGCCCTTCGACCTCGGCCCCGAAGAAGATCTCGGTCGCCCGTCGGGCGGTCGCCAACCCCTCATCGCCGTGCACGAGCTTGGTCAGCTCCTCGGCGAGCCGCTTCTGGCTCTCCCGTTTGCGGGCGTCCTCGGCGCGCGAGGCATCGAGCGTGTCAATCTCCTCCAGCGACAAGTCGGTCAGCATCCGCAGGCAGCCGCCCACGTCGGCGTCGTCGGTGTTGACCCAGTATTGGAAGAACTCGTAAGGGCTTGTCCGCTCGGCATCGAGCCAGATCGCGCCACTCTCGGTCTTGCCCATCTTCGTGCCGTCGGACTTCGTGAGCAGCGGCCACGTCATCCCGTACAACTGTTCCGTTCCCATTCGCCGACCCAGGTCGGTGCCGGCAGTGATGTTGCCCCATTGGTCGCTGCCGCCGGCTTGGAGCTCGCAGCCGTGCTCCTTGGCCAGGTGAACGAAGTCGTAGGCCTGGAGCAGCATGTAGCTGAACTCGGTGTAGCTCATGCCCGCCTCACCGCCGAGGCGGCTCTTCACCGAGTCCTTGCCCAGCATCACATTGACCGGGAAGTTCTTGCCGATATCGCGGAGGAACTCGAGGTAAGTCCACCCGCCGGTCCAATCGAAGTTGTTGGCCAACACCGCCCCGGCGGGACCGTCGTTGAAATCGAGGAAGCGGCTCATCTGCTTCCCGAGGCTCTTGACGTTGTGCTGGAGGGTCTCCGCATCAAGCAGGTTCCGCTCGGCGCTCTTGCCGCTCGGGTCGCCGATCATGCCGGTCGCGCCCCCCACCACGGCGATCGGCCGATGCCCCGCCTTCTGGAACCGGCGCAGCACGATAAGCCCCAGCAACGAGCCGACGTGCAAGCTATCAGCCGTCGGATCGAACCCCGCGTAAACGGTCCGCGGCTTCGCGGCGAGCCATTCGCCCAAGTCGGGATCGGTCGTCTGGTGGACGAGGCCACGAGCCTGCAGATCAGCAAAGAAATCCATAACACAAGTCGGAGAGTCGGCGGACACATTGATTTCGTGCCACTAGAGTAGCCCCGGAGGGGCGACAGCGCGTAGCCAGGGGCGCAAGCCCTTGGAACCCTTAACGCCACAAGCCTTCGTCCGCGAACGGATTCTTGCCGAGGCCTTTCACCGCTTTCGGCCGTGCGGCGAGGATAGCGGCGGCGAGCTTGAGGTCGCTCTGGGTCGTGATCTTGAGGTTCTCCGAAGAGCCCTCCACGATCGCCACCGATTCGCCCAGGCGTTCTACGAGCTGAGCATCATCGGTCGCCGGGGTAGCGGCGCCCGCTTCGTGGGCACGGCGGAGCAGATCGATTCCGAAGGCTTGCGGCGTTTGTGCCCCCCACAGGCCGTCGCGAGACTCGGTGGCGGTGATCTTGCCGTCGGCGACTCGCTTGAGCGTCGCGGTGATGGGCGAGGCAAGGATCGCCGCCCCGCTCTCAACGGCCGAGGCGAAGACCGCCTCGATCTCTTGGTCGGTCACCAAGGGCCGGGCCGCATCGTGAACCGCGACGTGCGTTGCCTCGTCACTCAACTTCGCCAAGCCCGCCCGCACCGAATCGGCTCGCTCGACACCGCCCTCGCACATCGACACGCCCATGAACGCCAAGTTCGCGCCGAACTTGCGGACGAACTCCTCCTTGTCATCCGACGAGACGACGACGATCGTTTGGCACACGTCGTCGCGGCCGGTGAATCGCTCGGCCGAGTGCATCCAGACGGCGCGGCCGTCGAGCATCGCGAACGGCTTCTTATAAGTGGCGTCGCCAAACCGAGAACTACGCCCCGCGGCGAGAACCAGGACCGCAAACTTGCTCATGCCTCGCTCCGGATCGCCTGTTGCGTCGCGGCCAGCCCGTCGAGGTGCGTTGATTCGCCGATCCATCCGATGATCTGCCGAATCGCCAGGGCACTCATCTCCACGGGCAGGCTTGGGGTTTCACGTTCGGCCTGGATCGCTTGGGATAAGTCGAGCGGCACGTGGATGAATGCCACTTGTGGCTGGTTGCCCGCCGCTTCGCTCAGGTAGTGCGACCAGTACATGGCTGCGTTGCATAGGTAGTCGCCGGCGTGCAGCGACAGCTCGGTCGGCACCCCGCTGGTTTGCAACCGCTCGGCCCACTCGCCCAATGGCAGGCGGCTGCGATAGGCGGCCGGGCCGTCTTGCTGCAACGCCCGCACGTCGTAACGCGATCCGCCTCGCTGCCGTGCGGCGTTCAACGCGTACTGCTCAAGCCGCACCGCCGAGGAGCCCGCGGCTTGCCCCAGATGCAGCACGACGTCGTAGGGCGTGGAAAGGTCGCTTTCGAGCCGCGTTCGGACCTCGCCGTAGTCGACCGGGTAGAGCCGGGTGGTCACGTCCGCTTCGGCCGGCAGCTCACGCATCACGGCCTGCAACGCCAACCAACTGGCGTTCTCGCTCCACTGGTCGAACGGGCGGAAAGCGGTGAGAAGAATGCGTGGCATACGGCTAGTTGAGCGAAAGTCAGGCAGCGCGGCAATCGGCGGCTTGGCAAGGAGCTAACCCAACCTTAGCTCATGTGAACGCCCGTTTCCCCTCGGCGTCGCCGCGGGCCACGATCGCCGCCGCGATCCGCTCCTGCTGATCCTCGTTCAGCCGGAACCCCATCGCCCCGGCAGTTTCCTCGATTTGCTCGGGGCGTTTAGCCCCGCACAGCACGCTGGTGATCCCGCGGCGGTGCATCGTCCAATGCACCACCAGCTGAGCGACGGTCACGCCGGCGTCGGCGGCCACCGCCCGGAGTTCCTCGACGAAGTCGTGATTCTGCTGCCACTCGTCGCCCTGATACATCGGGTACTTGCGGCGGCTATCTTGCTCGGCCAACTCCGTCGAACGATCCATCGCCCCGGCAAGCAGGCCCTTCATCAGCGGCCAATAGACCATCACCGCGACATCATTCTCTTGGCACCACGGCAGCGTGTGTTGCTCGATGTCCCGCTGCAGCATGTTGTAGGGCAACTGGACGGCCGACAGCGGGCACGCCGAAGCGAACTCCTGAGTCTGTTCGAGTTGGGTATTCGACACGCCGGCGCTGAGCGTCTTGCCTTCGGCGATCAACTCGGCCAAGGCTCCGGCGGACTCGGCGATCGGCACTTCCGGGTCCGGCGAGTGCAGGTAGAGCAGATCGACGCGATCGGTCTTCAGCCGCTGCAGGAGCTCATCGCACTCCGCCTTGAGCTTCTGGGGCCGGCCGCAGGTCACCATCTCCTGCTTGCTATCCTCGCCCGGCGGGCCGTAATGGACCCCGACCTTCGAGGCGAGCACCACCTCGTCGCGGCGTCCTTCGAGGGCCTCGGCGAGGATGCGATCGCTCTCCCCGTTTGGGCCATAGACGTAAGCCGTATCGAGGTGGTTGATCCCGGCGTCGATCGCCGCTCGCACCGTCGCCACTCCATCGGCGTGCGTGGCGCCGAGCGTCGTCACGCCCGCCATCGGCCAACAACCCAACGCGACGGGGGTGACTTCCAATCCGGTCTTTGCCAAGGCTCGCGTGCTCATCACGACCCCGCCGGCTGCGGACGGCCCGCCGGCGGACCACCGACGCCCGGCGGACGGCGGGGCGTGTATGTGCAGCAGTCTTTCGGGCAGACATCGTGGTTGGCCGGGAACTGCCCGAGCGCCGGACGCTCGGGGTCTTGTCCCAACTCGGTCGCGATGCGTTCTTCGATCAGCTCGCGGATCATCGTGATCGTCTGCGGGTGTGTGCCGAGGCTCGCGGCGCGGATGAAGTTGATGCCCAGCTTCTCGCAGACATCCTTTGCCTCCGTATCGAGGTCGAACAGCACCTCCATATGATCCGAGACGAAGCCGATCGGCAGGATGATCAGGTCCTCCAAGCCTCCATCGCCATGGAGTTCCTCGATCCGGTCACAGACATCGGGCTCGAGCCAGGGCTGCTGGGGCGGGCCGCTGCGGCTTTGGTAGACCAGTTCCCAATTCGCGTGGCCCACCTGCTCAGCGACCAGTCGGCTGGCCTCGGTCAACTGGCGCTCGTACTTGCAGTTCTCTGCCATCGACAGCGGGATGCTGTGGGCGGTGAAGAGGACCTTCGCCGCGGCCCGGCGGGGCTCGGGGATCTTCGCGAGGGCCTGCTGAAGGTGGTCGGCGTTGGTGCCGATCAGGCCGGGGTGGTTGTATGGCATCCGGACTTTGTCGACCTGCGGCGCGCCTTCGCCGATCTGCTCGCATGCCTCTAGGATGTTCTCGCGGTACTGGCGGCAGCCAGAGTAGCAGCTAAACGCGCTCGTGAAGAAGGCGATGGCCCGCTTGATGCCGTCGGACTTCATCTGCTCCAGCGTGTCCTTCAGGTACGGCGTCCAGTTGCGGTTGCCCCAGTAGATGGGCAGGTGCGGGCCGTTGGCGTCGAGCTCCGTCTGCAGCGCGGCGATCAGCTCGCGGCACTGTTGGTTGATCGGGCTCACCCCGCCGAACTGCTGATAGTGCTCGGAGACCTCGAGCATCCGCTCGCGGGGGACGTTCTTGCCCCGCAGCACGTTCTCCATGAACGGCATCACGTCGTCGGGGCCTTCGGGGCCACCGAACGAGACAATCAGGATGGCGTCGTAGGGCGGGGCGTCGGCGGGCATCGGCGGGGGCGATCCTGGGCAACAAGTGAGCGTTTGAACGCCCTCACTGTAGTGCCCGCGGCCCCGGCGACGAACCCGCCACGTTTTGTCGCACGCTTTTGTCGCACCGCGGAAACGCCCGGTCTGGCCAATTCGGCCCATTCCTTCGCCTAACCCGCTACGCCCCAACACGTTGCGTTTTGTCGCATCGCTTCGGCGTTCGAGCCCGTGGCGTAGCCAGAGAGGCGGCGTGGCCAGATGAGGGCCTCATTCTAACCGACGAAAACTGCGCCGACTCGTTGGCGTTCTGGTCACTCCCCCTGGGAGCCACGTGCGATGCCATCTCAGCGGAAGTCGCCCGGGCGGAAGCCGTTGTAGGCCTCGTTGTACCAAGCCTCGCGGCGACGCCACGCGTCCTGCTCCGCGCGGCTGATGCCCGAGTACGTGACCGGCCCGGTGCTCGGCCGCCGAGCTTTGCGCCAGGCCAGATCGGCCTGCGTGCGGGATTGAGCCTGCGTGCGGGGCTGATAGGAGCGGATTGGCACGGGGCGGGCCGTCGTCCAACGCGTCTTCCGCCAACCCCGCCGTGCCTCGGCATCGGGAGCGGCGAGCAGCGTCGCGGCGAACAGCACGGCGGCAACGGTCAGCAAGCGGCGAAATTTCATCGGTCGATCCTCCGAGGGTAACGATCCGGCCGCCCCGCAGCGGCCCCGGCAATTCCTAGCGTGCCCCATGCCAGGATGTTACGCCCCGCGTCGGCAGAAAGCCAAAAATCACCTCGCCGGCGAGCCCCCCCGGGTCGTCACAAGCCGCGGCGACGGCGAAAGATGAGGCCCAGCGTGCTCACGGCCGACATCACCAAGACCGGCGAGGCCTCGGGGACCGACACGACCGTCAGATTGTCGAAGAAGATGTTCGCCGGAGAGTTGTTACCGGCCGAGAGGTTGTAGACCTCGATCCCAGTGAGGTTGGTCGCCCCGCCCGCGAGGGTGCGGCCCAAGAACGAGCCGTTCTGTGAGCCAACGACCGTCAGGTCGTAGTCGCCCGTCGTTCCGAGCAGGCTTAGCGTCAGCGTGAAACCGCCGTCCGTGAAGCCGACACTCGTAGACGAATCGGCCGCCGCGTCGTTCAGCCGGTAGTTGGACTCGCCGCCCGTGAAGCTCCACTCGGAAGCCACCGCCGAACCGCTCAAGAACCGGACGCCGACACGGCCGTCCACCCCACCGTTCTGCGCCGCGTTGTTGACGCCGCCGTTATCGAACTGAATCGAGAGGGAACGGATCGGGCCGGGCAAGGCCGAGAGGTCCGCCGTGGCGGTCGCCTGCTGGTTGCTATTCGCGTACAACGCCCACGCCGAGATGCCGGCGCCGGCAAGCGAGGGTTGATTGAAACCGTTCTGGCTCGAGTCGCCAATGAAGTCGCCGTTCTGGCCGAGGTCGCCCGGGTTCGAGAGCGACAGCGACCACAGATTAGTCGTGCCACCGCTCCCAACGTCGGCATCTTCCACCTGGCCCGGACCGGCGGCGGCCGAGTAGGTCTCGACCAGCGATGCCCGCGCCGGCGAGATCGCCCCCACGGCTAAGAGGACAAGCGAGAGCGCAACGGCACACGTGGATCGTTTCAGCATGGTGGGAGCAGCAAACGTGATGAGAGAGACAATCCGATGAGGGCCCGGCGGTCCCAGGCTGCCAGCAACGTACTAATCGCCCCACGCCGGGTCAAACCAACCCGTCTGAAACTGCGGCATGCCGCGGGATGTAAGGCAATCCACCCGGGAGGGAGAGGCTCCTGCCGAGCCACGCGCCGGGTACCCGCTTCAAGGCTCGGCAGGAGCCTTGCCCTCCCATGATTGTCGGCGATTCCAGAACCCCCGTGCCTGCCTCTCCCTTCGCGGATGATTGGCATGCGGCTTGCAAATCGGTTCGTTACGAACCTACGCACGGAAACCCCGGAGATCGAAAACGTTATGTCCGCTGCCCCCCGCGAACGCTTCCAAGACCTCCTCGAAGGCTTCTCGACCGGCATGTTGGTCACTCAGGAACCAAGCGGGCCGTTGCACGCCCGGCCGATGCGGGTCGCGGAGGCCACCTCCGATGGCGACCTTTGGTTCGCCACGCGGAAGCCGAGCAGCAAGACCTACGAGATTGCTAGCGATTCTCAGGTGGCGGTCACTTTCCAAGGGGGCGGCAAGTACCTGTCGGTCAACGGCGCGGCATCGATCTGCACGGATCGTGAGAAGATCCACGAGTTGTGGAATGAATCTTGGAAGGTCTGGTTCCCCGATGGGAAAGACGAACCCGAGTTGGCCCTGCTGAAGGTCGAAGCGACCGACGGCGAGTACTGGGACAACAGCGGCTTCCGCGGTCTGACTTACGCCATCCGGGCGGGCCAAGCCTACTGGCAGGGCGAAGCGGTCGAATCGACCGAAGAGATCAACGCCAAAGTCACGCTCTAACGCTTATCAAACCACCCGCTGGAACCCTTCGCCATGCTTCGCACTTATCAAGTCCTTGAGGCCACCCTGCCCTGCCCCGAGTGTGCCTTTACCGTCGAGCCGGGCATGCCGGCGTGTCCCGAGTGTGGCGAGCGACTCTTTGTCGAACACCGAGGCGATGTGCCACGCGATGCCACGGCCGTGAACGCCCCGAGCGATCTGTCGGCCGGCTGAGCGTTCGACAACAACCCATCGAAGTTCTAACAGCTCGCGGTATTCGCGCGCCGTTTCTTTATCGAAAGCTGCCTGCAAGCGCTCACCAAAAGAACTCCGGCATGGTGTTTGCAGCCTACCACCACCGAAACGATCGGGGAGCCCGGGACTAATCGATCCGGAACCGGCACGGCTGGTGGCTCCCATCAAGAACGATTCACAACACTCGTCCAGGAGGATGACCCGATGGCCACGACTAGCTACTACACGGAAGACGACCTCAGTGCTTGGGAACAAATCAAGAAGGCGTTCGCCAACGACTGGGAGCAGACCAAGGCCGACTTCGGCGTCGACGGCGCCCGCGACATGAACCAGGACGTCGACGACACGCTCAAGCAAGCCGCCGGTGCCGACGACGCGTTCGAGAACCGCGAGCAGGCCTTCCGCTTCGGCTACACCGCCCGCCGCCGCTACTCGGGCGACAAGCCCCAGTGGAACGACGACCTCGATGCCCAACTCCGCGCGGAATACGACGGCAACTACGACGCCGACCGCCCCTACATCGAGCATGCCTACCGCTACGGTGCGTGAGCCGAGCGGGTGAGACCGCTGAGCAATCGACAACGACGCCCGCCCCGAGCTGCCAGCTCGGGGCGGGCGTTTTTCGTCCGAGCTTACAAGCGAACCGGGCTCCACGGCTGGCTAGCCCAGCCATGACACCCGGCAGAGTCGTGTTGAGCCGCTCAGCGAGCTGCGATAGCATCCGTCCCGCAACGTCGGCGTTATGCCCCCCGCATCCCTTAGTGACTGAGCCATGGCCGAGAAAACGTCGCCTTGGGCGATCATCAATGGGGTGCTCGGCGCCGTGGCGGCGGTCGTGACCGCGGTGACGGGCTTGTACCTCGCGTTGCGTAACGACACGCCATCACCTCCCCCGCCGGCCCCCGCGCCGCTGGCCGAATCGGTCGAGCCTGCCGAGGAGGGTTCCAGCGGGGTCGCCTACGCCCGCACGCCCTGGCTCGGCGTCGAGTTGAGCCAAGAGGGCAAGCCGATCCGGCTGAGTTCACGCGACGCGGGTTGGCAAGAGTTCGAGGCGGCGATCGCCCCCGGCCCGTTCGAGCTGATCTTCACCCGCCGAGCGAACGGCCCGGACCTGGGCATCCTGGCGTGGCACGACGAGTCGATCTTCGACTGCGTGCGGGACGGCACCCTCCACCTGCCGGGCACGGGCATCGCCGGAGCACAGTTCGCCGTGCCGATCCTCTACCTCGATCGGGCGGGCTTCAACTACTACAACACCGAGCGATTGAAACGGGTCGCCGAAGACCGGTACTCGGCCTTCGTCTCGACGATCGGCTCGGGCGAGCTAGAACTGCCGCTGACCCGCTTCACCGGCCCGCTCTACCTGATTGTCTTCCGCTGCCCGGACGACTTCTCGATGACGGTCCCGGAACGCGATTTCGAGCGGATCGTGCTGCGGCGGGATTAGTAGGGCTCAGGAAAAACCCGAGCCTAAGCGTGCCACGGGCTAGGCCAGTGCAGAAGCAAGCCCATACGCAACGGCCTAAATCACTGGCGTAGCCAGTGGCACCCGACTGGGGGCTGCAGCTGACGCCTACGACCACAGCCATCCGCCGCAAACGAACTGAGTGGCACTGCTGGCAACAAACCGATTCATGCATTAAGCAGCGTTCTTAGGTCATGGATTAAGCAGCCAACTTCCTCGGGTATGTGGTTTCCACCAACATTGCTCTCAGACGTATTTTGAAGAATAGGAGCCTGACTTTTCGTAGCCAAAAAACGCAACATATCGCTTAGTCGCCAGAGAACATCTGAAATTCGACTGCCCTTAGGAAGTCCATGGACGCCCAACCAACGGTTAACGGCACCCGCTGAGAGGCCACACAGCTGTTCCTTACAGCCATTCCAATTATTAACCGCAGCCAATACATCTCGCTGCAATGCAACCCGCTCACGCAAGCTACTCATCGATATCTCCACTAAGAGTTGACATCCAGTCCGTGATGATCTGAAGCCTGTCTATACAGTCGCGTAGCTCTTGACCTTCAACAATGCTGCCTATCCCTCGCGTGCTGAGGAGGCGGCACCTTCGGAGTGTCTCGTAGTACTTCACCCCCAATGGCAATGATTTGACTCCTAGCTTGTAAGCCGATGATGGTCCGAAGAAGTGCTTTCCTAGGCAACCAAGGGCATAGCACGTCGCGAAGTTTCGTGCTGACAGGTACATGAGCGATAGTTCGAACGCATCACTAGAAGATCCTGACACCAGTCGGCTGGTCGCGTCGCTCGCTATCAATCTGAATGCTTCGCAGTCCTTCTTTGCCTCTAAATAGGCACTCGGCTGCCCTAGACTCGATAAAAAACATTGCTGATCTCCCGCATAGACCAACCGTGATTCCGTCGCTAGGTGCCATGCAAACGGACTGCCCTGCTTCCACATTTTACGAATTGCTTCGTATGGATAAACAGAAAAATCCAGCGGGTCGAAGCGTTCGCTTGCTGTGTCCGTAATTGCAAGCATATCGATGTCCGAGCGTCGCTCGAAATCGCTACGGCACACCGAACCGAAAGCATATACATGCCAAGTCATCTGCGGTTCAACCGCTTAATTAGTAGAGATAGGAAGAGACCAAACAGTATAAGGCGCATGGCAAACAAGGCAGCAATGTATAACTCCGAGTACTCTACAGGCCTAACAATCGACAGCAGGATAGATGGAGATCTGATTGCGGAGATAACATAAGACGCCACACTCCTCCAATCTCCACAGACAAACGTATCAATGGTAGCCACAACGGCCAAGCATATGAAGATAGTTCGCACAAGCTTAAAAGGGCTCTCGCCGTTCCCCCAAAGCGTATCCAGCGCAATAAACCACCAATACTCCAGAAAATGCCTAAAGCGATCGCCTCCTTTGTACTTATTGCGATAGTAGCTTTCGTTAGAATGCCACGCCTTGTACAAGTGAACGCGAGTTGCATCCAGCTCGACCAAGATAGCGGCGTTCACACCTGCCCAGTCGCCCAACGACTGAAAGTTCACCCGCAGGCTTCTGGCAAACCGCAACTTGATATTCTCATACGGCGGGCAGTTGGTGCGTAGAATCGATTTGTCAATCCGAGTCTTTTCGAACCCTGCGTAACTGAAATCGCATCCATCAAAGATGGAGCCTTCCAGAACTGATGATGAAAAAGAGCACCCAATAAACTTGCACTTTCTGAACTCGCAATTCCTAAAGTAACAAGTGTCAAAGTGTGCATACCGAAAGTCAACATTATCGAAGGTGACACGGACTGCGGATGTGCGAATGAATCGCCAGTTTGTGTAATTGGACCCGGTAACGGTGGATTCTTCCACAAACTTCTTGTCTACAGATTCGGTCCGATCAACGGCCACCAAGGATGGCTCATTTTTTAGTTCTGCCATTTCACCCAGCTTAGCGTTTTGATTCATACAAACGGCAGCAGTACTGGAACCTAGCTGGGTCACCGATCAGCTTGCAGGCTTGAGTCTCTCACCCCATGTGCTTCACGATTGCCTGACCGAACTCGCTGCACTTCACGAGCGTGGCGCCGTCCATCAGGCGTTCGAAGTCGT
>CAYGUP010000068.1:0-20846 GCA_964353155.1 uncultured Planctomycetaceae bacterium
AGCTTGCGACGCACCCCTGCCTTAACGCAAGATCAGTTCTCAGACAGTGCCTAGGTAATCAAGCCAGAAGCTATTATTCGATATCGATTCTGACAGGAAATCGATTGGTTCGCGCGATGCTCAATGCAACCTACCCGTTGGTGGGTTTCGCCATCGAGAATAAGAAGGGAGAGATAGACTTCGTCCACGAGCCAAGTCTCTCGTCCGGGTTTTCGAAGTTCGGACGATACTCGGTTCTCAGCGAGCAAGTGCTCGTTCAACGGATAACTGACGAGTCGGTCGAAGACTTGTCCGAAGCAGAAATCGACCAGATGAGTTACTGGAAGCCGACAAGAGTCGGTGAGGTCATCTTCAATCATTGGGACTGACCGTGAATGCAGCAACGCAGGCGCACCTCGACGACCATGAGCCGGCGGCGATTCGTGAGCGGTTGGAACTGGGGGTCCGCCACAGCTACCTCAAGGACTTTGTCTACGGCGCCATCGACGGGGCCGTGACGACCTTCGCGGTGGTCTCCGGCGTCGCGGGAGCGGGGCTGTCGCCCGGGATCATCATCGTGCTCGGCTTCGCGAACCTTGTTGGCGATGGCTTCAGCATGGCGGCGAGCAACTTCCTGGGGACGCGTGCCGAGGGTCAGCTCCGCGATCGGGCACGCCGACAGGAAGAGGCCCATATTGCCCAGTACGCCGAGGGCGAACGCGAAGAGGTTCGGCAGATCTACGCCGCCAAGGGCTTCGAGGGAGCCGACCTCGAGAAGACCGTGGAGGTCATCACCAGCGATCGCAAGCGTTGGGTCGATACGATGCTCCAGGAAGAGCATGGCCTGCCGCTGGAGACCCCCTCGGCTTGGAAGGCGGCCTGGGTCACCTTCGCGGCGTTCGTGCTGGTTGGCTTGCTGCCGCTGATCGCCTTCCTGATCGAGTACGCGCGGCCGGGATCCATCGGCCATCCGTTCTTGGTGAGCACGGCGACCACCGCGACTGCCTTCTTCGCTGTCGGGGCGGCGAAGGGCCGTTTTGTCGATCATCGCTGGTTTGTTAGCGGGCTCGAAACGCTTGCCGTTGGCGGGGCGGCGGCGGGCCTGGCCTACTTGGCCGGCGTCTTGCTCAAAGGGGTTGTTGGCTAGTCGCGGAGGCCCCTGTCCCGCCGCCACCTGCCGTCTTAGGTTAAACGCATGCACCAGTACCTCGACCTCCTCCGCCGCGTCTACGAGCACGGGGCCGTCAAAGGCGACCGCACCGGCACCGGCACGCGCAGCGTCTTCGGTCATCAGATGCGGTTCGACCTCGCCGAAGGCTTCCCGCTGGTCACGACGAAGAAGCTGCACACCAAGTCGATCATCCACGAGCTGCTCTGGTTCATCCGCGGCGAAACCAACACCGCCTACCTGAAAGAGAACGGCGTCAGCATCTGGGACGAGTGGGCCGACGAGGACGGCGACCTCGGCCCCGTCTACGGCAAGCAATGGCGGAGCTGGACGGTCGGTGCCGATGACGCGAGTGGCTCCGAAGGATCAGGCGTCCGCACGATCGACCAACTCGCCGAGGTGATCGACGAGATCAAGGGCGCGCCCGACAGCCGGCGGCTGATCGTGAGCGCCTGGAATGTGGCCGACCTGCCCGATATGGCCCTGCCGCCCTGCCACCTGCTGTTCCAGTTCTACGTTGCCGACGGCAAGCTGAGCTGCCAGCTCTATCAACGTTCGGCGGATGTCTTCCTCGGCGTTCCGTTTAATATCGCCAGCTACGCGTTGCTGACGATGATGGTCGCCCAAGTCACCGGGCTCCAGCGCGGCGAGTTCATCCACACGCTCGGCGACGCCCACCTGTACGACAACCACCTTGAGCAGGCTCAGACCCAGCTCAACCGCGAGCCGAGGCCGATGCCTCAGATGCGGATCGACCCGTCGATCAAGTCGATCGATGACTTCCGCTACGAGCACTTCACGCTCGAAGGCTACGACCCCCACCCGCATATCAAAGCCCCGGTGGCGGTTTAGGACCGAGCGTTTTAATGACGAGTCGATCGAATGACGCGGGGCGTCCCCGGGTAACGCTCGTCGTAGCGGCCGCCGAGAATGGGGTGATCGGTCGCGACGGCGATCTGCCGTGGCGTTTGCCGGCCGACTTGGCTCGCTTCAAGAAGCTGACGATGGGCCATCCGCTCATCATGGGTCGCAAGACCTACAAGTCGATCGGCAGGCCACTGCCGGGCCGTGTCTCGATTGTCTTGACCCGTGATACCGCTTGGCGAGCCGGCAACGACGCGGTGCTGGTAGCTCATTCACTTGAACAAGCCGTGGCACTAGCGGCCGACGCCGAAGCGGTGAACAGTGAGACGGCATTCGTCATCGGCGGTGGCGAGATCTACCGTCTAGCCCTGCCCGCGGCCGATCGAGTCGAACTGACGCGAGTCCATGCCTTAGTCGATGGTGATGCCCACTTCCCGGCGCTCGAAGCCGCCGAATGGCAACTGGCCGAATCAACCGAGCGTCCCGCCGACGACCGCAACGAGCACGCGTGCACGTTCGAGGTGTGGGACCGAATCAGCCGTTAAGTCCCTCACTCAGCGAACGCCCTGACCTTATCGATCCGCTCTGCACCGGTCACCAACATCGCGAGGCGGTCGAAGCCGAGAGCAACCCCAGCACACGCCGGCAAGCCGGGCGATTCCATCGCCGCCAACAGTTTCTCGGGCAGCGGCACAGCCGGCATTCCCAGGCCAACGCGTTGCTCGTTTGCCATCACAAGACGCCGTCGCAGTTCGACCGGATCGGTCAACTCATGGTAACCATTGGCCAGTTCCAGGCCCCGCCAATAGAGCTCGAAGCGTTCGGCGACTTCAACCCCGTGGTCATCGAGTGTCGTTCGTGCCAGCGCGGCTTGCGACGCCGGGTAGTGGAAGAGTGTTTCGGGTCGATCGCGACCGAGTGATGGCTCGACGGCGGCGTCGAGCAAGACATTAAGCCATTCGTCCCGGTGGTCCGCTTCGGTTAGCCCGGCCGAATCGATGCCGCGATCCTTTGCGAAACTCCGGAAGTCTTCTGGGGCGGCCCGATGCGGATCGATCCCGAGCACACGCAGGAACGCCTCTCGGTAGGAAGTGAAGAGGGATGGCTCGGCCCCGGCAAGCTCACGGATCAACTCATCAAGCAACCGCATCGCCGCTCTCATATCGTCGCCGGGGCGGTACCACTCGACCATCGTAAACTCGGGGCGATGCCGACCCCCGGACTCGCCACGCCGGAACGACCGGGTCACCTCATAGATCGGCCCCGTGCCTTGGCATAGCAGCCGTTTGTGATGCATCTCGGGCGATGCCTGAAGCCACCCGCCGCCGGGCACTTGGAAGAGTCCGATGTGCTGTTCGGGGATCGCCTCTGGCGACAGCAGCGGCGTTTCTACTTCGAGGAAGCCGCGTGCTCTGAAGAAGCACCGCAGACGCTCGAGCAATTCGGCTCGCTGTCGCAAGCGATCCAGATCGTTCACGCCGTCACCGTCTGGCCCGGCAGGAGGGGCGGCATCGGGCAATCCAACAAGTCGGCAATGCCCCGCAGCAACTCGGCCTCGGCCACCTCGATGAGCCCGTCGGCACAAATTACAGCGGCCGCCGCGTCGATGATCCGACCGCGGTGGTGGGCCGCCGCCCCTTCGAGCTCGGCCAAGGCGGCCCTCAAGTCGTCGAGCCGGCAGGCTTCGCGCGGCAGGATCTCGGGCACGGCCTCCTTGAGTACGTTCCGCCCGTTCTTATACCCTTCGCTAACCGTCGTTGTGTCACTGCACGCGTAAGCGAGGATCGACAAGACAACGCTGCACTCTCGGGCGAGCGGATAGAGCGTGCGATGCTTCAAGCGTGGCGAGCGGACTCTCTCGAAATGCGGCCGTAAGTGGCGCAGCAGAACCTGCGACAAGGTCCACTCGAACAGACTCAGCCGGTCATCCGCCAAGACCAGGGAACGGAAGCTGCGACAGAAGCGTTGGTACTGAGGGAAAGACATCGCCGCCAAAGCCGCCAAGCTCAGATCGATAAGCGGGAGCCGTTGCCTGGGATCGAGCCGATCGATCGCACCAACCAGCTTGCCGAAGAGCACGTTCACGACATACGGGTCGGCCGTCTCCTCGAGCGCGGCACGCTGCTTCGCTCTGACGTCGGGATCCGAATCGAGCAACAGACCATAAACCACCGCCCTTGCCGTCGCCGGGTTACCGACGGCATCTCGGATTGCGTCAGGCAATCCCGCAATGAGCTCCGCCGCGTAAACGCGATGGGCTTCGAGCGGGTCGCCGATCTGATCCACGGCGTGGTCGATCTGTTGGATCGTTACGTCCGCGGTTTTCGTGGGATTGCCAGCGAACCCCGCGGTCCCCTGCGAAACGACGGCCGCTCCGCCAGCCTGAGCCTTCGGCAACGTTCCGTCCCACCCGGGCTCGATCGCACGGATCCGCTTCGGCAGAGGCGGGTGGGTCGCCATCAACGAGGTGAAGCCTTCCCAAACCCCTTCGGCGAAGTACATGTGGCTCAGCTCGGCGGCCCGAGGGTGCTTGAGGCGGGCACCGCTTGCGCTGCTGAGGATGCGTTTCAAAGCCCCTGAGATGCCGCTCGGATTGCGAGTGAATTGCACCGCGGACGCGTCCGCCAAGTACTCACGCTGCCGCGAGACGGCTGCCTTGATGAGGCCTCCCATCAAGGAGCCAATCGAACCGATCACGAGCAGCACGATGCCGATCGCCAGGATCGCCAACACGCCCGAGCCGCCCTTTCCGGTTCCGTCGCTATCGACACGCCGGGACCCGTAGTGCCCGCCGGAGTAGAACACCGACTGGAGCACCAAACGACCGATCAAACCAAGCAGCAGGATCCCGTGCAGCACGCCGATCAGGCGGATGCTCATCCGCATATCGCCGTTGAGGATATGGCTGAACTCGTGGGCGATGACGCCTTGCAACTCGTCACGGCTCAGCGCCTCGACACAACCGCTCGTGACCCCGATGACCGCATCGCTTGGCGAGTAACCCGCAGCGAACGCGTTGATGCCGGGCTCTTCGATCAGGAACACCGGCGGTGAGGGGGTCCCCGAAGCAATCGCCATCTCGTCGACGATGTTGAGCAGTTGCTTCTCTGAGGGCGTCTTCGCGGTGTCATGCAGGAGCCGGCGGCCGCCCAACCCCTCGGCCACGCCGTGCCCGCCACCGGCACGTAGGCTGGCAACCTTATAGAGCGATCCCCCACCGACCAAGGCAAGCGTGGGAGCCGCGATCCCCAACGGCAACTGCAAGAGTTGTTGGCTGTCGGCTAGGTTGAAGTCGCCGAGCTGATCGCTTTGCTTGGCTGTGGAAACCGCTGCCCACGCGATCAGAAAGATCACGCCGACAAGCACCACCACCGAGAGGCCGAACACGCCGAGCAACCAAGCCGTCGAACGTCGCGCCGCCGCCTGCCGTTCATAGAAATCCGTAGCCATCGGCTGCGTCTACCTGCGACTGATTCGGGAGACTTGCCAACGACTAGCTGAACGAGACATTCGGGGCCTCGTTGATCTTCGCGTCGTCGAAGTCAAGCAACTCGGCGTCGTCGCCATGCCCGAGGATTCCGGCGAAGAAGATCGGCGGAAACGTTTGCTTGTAAGTGTTGTACTCGGTGACCGAGTCGTTGTACGCCTGACGGGCAAAGGCAACCTTGTTCTCGGTCGAGGTCAGCTCCTCGGTGAGCTGCATCATGTTCTGATTCGCCTTGAGATCCGGATAGGCCTCCGAGACAGCGAACAGCTTGCCGAGCACGCCGCCTAACCCTTGCTCCGCCGACGCCAGCCCCGCCATTGCCGCCGCATCACCGGGCGAAGCAGCGGCTGCCTTCAAAGCACCCACGGCTTGGTTTCGGGCGCTGATGACCGCCTCGAGCGTTTCGCGCTCGTGGCTCATGTAGCCCTTCGCGATCTCCACCAAGTTCGGTATCAGGTCGTAGCGGCGCTGGAGTTGCACCTCGATCTGGGAAAACGCGTTCTGGAAACGGTTCTTGAGCGTCACGAGGCGGTTGTAGATACCAACCCCGTAGAGCAGGAGAAGAACCGCGATCACGCCCAAAGCGGCGACGATGATAAGTCCGGTACCCATAAGGAATCTCAGTTCGCTAAGAAGGCTTGGAATACTCTTAAGCTACTCGGGCGCGTTAGTCCGCTCGACGTACTCGCCGGTCCGCGTATCGACACGGAGCCAGTCGCCCGTATTGATGAATGCCGGAGCCAGGATCTCGGCGCCTGTCTCCAGTTTGACCGGTTTGCTGACACCCGTTGCGGTGTTTCCTTTCGGAGCGGGTTCGGCGAACTCGACTTGGAGCACCACGTGGTTAGGCGCGACCACCGTGATGGGATTGCCATTGAAGGTCATCACTTGGCAATCCATGTTCTCCTTCAGAAAATTGGCGGTGTCCCCCACCTGCTCAGCGGTCAACTCGTATTGCTCGTAGTCCTGGTTGTTCATGAATACCAAGTCTTCGCCCTGGCGATACAGATATTGGGCGGTAAACTCGACAACGTCGGCTTCTTCGAGCGTCTGACCAGCCCGGTAAGTACGATCAACCACCGTGCCGCGGATCAAGTTCTTCATCTTGCACTCGTAGAGTGCCGTCCCCTTACCCGGCTTGCGAAAGTTCATCTCGACCATCTGGAACGGGATGCCGTCGATCTGGACCTTGAGTCCCTTTCGGAAGTCACTTGTATTTACATTACCCACGCTAAACTCGGTGTTTCTTGATCGGTGAGGCACAACGGGTCTTGTCGGCGGAATGCCTCGTCAACGCGAGGCGGTTCCACCAGCGGATCGTGCCCAGACAGGGTGAACCAGACGAATGGAGAGTCTATCCGACCAATCTGCCCCTGTCCGCCCCGCGGATAGCGATTCTGGCGAGGATTGCCGCTGGCGAAAGGAACTCAGCGACGCGATTCGCGATCCGAAGACGCTCTGCCAGCACCTTGGCCTGCCAAGCGACCTTGCCAGCGACGCAGCGGCTCGCGACTTCTCCTTGATCGCCCCGCTCCCATTCGTCCGCCGGATGCGGCAAGGCGATCCGAAGGATCCGCTGCTCAGACAGGTCCTGCCTGCTCTCGCCGAGACCGAGTCGACCACACTGCCGCACGACGCGGTTGGCGACCTGCAAGCGAACCCAGCGCCCGGGCTGATCCACAAGTACGAAGGACGCGTCCTGCTGATCGCCGCAGGCGACTGTGCGATCAATTGCCGCTACTGCTTCCGTCGGCATTTCCCGTACAACGACTCGCCGCGAAGCGAAGCCGCTTGGGAGGAAGCGATCGCCGCCATTGAGGCCGACCAATCAATCCGCGAAGTCATCCTCAGCGGAGGCGACCCCCTGATCAATAACGATCGTCGTCTTGCCCGGTCGATTAGCCGACTAGAACGTCTTGAGCATTTGACTACCCTCCGCATTCACACGCGACTGCCGATCGTCATTCCATCCCGCGTTACCGAGCATCTGGTTCGCACGTTAAAAGCCACCCACCTGAAGCCGGTGATCGTATTGCACAGCAACCATGCGAATGAGATTGATCAGCAAGTGGCCGGGGCCGTCGAGCGGCTAAGCCAAGCGGGTGGCTTGCTGCTCAACCAGAGCGTTCTGCTCAGGCACGTGAACGACTCAGCCGAGGCTTTGATCGCGCTGAGCAGACGGCTCGTCGAGGTGGGGGTCTCCCCTTACTACCTGCATCAGCTTGATCGGGTGGCTGGCGTCGAGCATTTCGGCGTACCGATCGAAAAAGGCCGGCAACTTATCGAGCAGCTACGAAACTCGCTGCCGGGCTACGCGGTGCCGCGCTACGTGCAAGAACAGCCCGGTTTCCCGAGCAAGACGGTGTTGGCGTGAGCGACACGGTTGCCTCCTTCTACGATCTGACCGCCGTCGATGCCCTCGCGAAGTCGCTGAAGATCGACCCGCACCAGCTACGGCGGGCACGAGTCGCTTTCTTCAAGAAGGGGTTAGGCAAGGACGAAGCCATCGCAGCGATCGATCCGCCACACCGGCACAACTTCTCGAAGTCGATTCGGTTCCACTCGCTCGACGAAGCGAATCGTTTCGAATCGACCGTTGACAACGCCACGAAGCTGATTTCGCGCACGCAGGCGGGCTTCTCGATCGAGACGGTCATCCTCAAGCCAAGGACCGGTCGTGTCGCCCTCTGCGTTTCGAGCCAGGTAGGCTGCGCCGCGGCTTGCCGTTTCTGTGCCACCGGTCATATGGGAGTCGCAAGAGACCTCGCCGCCGCCGAGATCCTCGATCAAGTCACCAAGTCGAACCAACTACTCAAGGGAGAAGGTAAACACGTCCGCAACATCGTCTTCATGGGCATGGGCGAGCCGATGCACAACGAAGCTGCCTTGCACAAAGCCCTCGCCGTGCTCCAAGATCCGGCGGCGTTCAACCACTCGCCTAAGCGTCTCCTGGTAAGCACCGTGGGCATTCCCGACCCACTTGTTCGCACTGCGACTCGATTCCCTCAAGTCAACTTCGCGATCAGCTTGCACTCCGCCGATGAATCGGTTCGCAAGCAGATCATCCCGATGACCAACCGACACTCGCTCGACGAGGTTCGACAATCGGTCCAAGAATTGAATCGGATTCAACCCGATCGCTCGCCCGTTATGATCGAATACCTCATGCTCGATCGCTTGAACGACTCGCCAGAATCGGCCGACACGCTAATCCGTTGGCTCGCCGACCTCCGCGTCCACGTCAACCTGATTCCTTTCAATCCAATCGCCAGCGCTCCCGAGTTACGGTCGTCTCCGCCGGACCGAATCCAGGCTTTCGCCGAACGCCTCCGTGAAACCGGCCACACCACAACGATCCGATACTCACTGGGGCGTGATATCGATGCCGCGTGCGGACAACTCGTACGCGATGAAAATCGCGCCGTCGCCAAGCGGCTCAGCTCACGAGATACCGGCGATTAGGGTTCTGCGAGTTCTGTAAGCGACGCCCTCCAAGCCCGACCAATATTGCTAGGTGTCTCGATATCGGTGACCTCGTACTGGCCACGCCGATGCCGCCGGACCCTGTCGCCTACCGCGATCGGTGTTGCTTCGACCATGAAGAGTTCGCCGGTCTCTTTCACTGCCGAGTCACTCTCGCCCAGCCTGAAGAATCCATTCAACGCGGGGCGTAGAAGCTCTTCTCGCTCAAGCACAGGCGTTCCGTCCTGATCGATCCATAGCGGACGCAACAGATCGAAACGATCCGCACTTTCTGGCTTGATCTCTAAGCGAATCGACTGGCACCAAGTCCGCGTCGCTCCTCGAAGATGCCTGACCCTTCGAAGCATGGAGCAGGCCCCCGCCGAGTCAACTATGATATCGCCGGGAGCCAGCCTTGGTGTCTCTTCGGGTACTGCGATCTGCCAAGTCAGCTCGCTCCGTATCAACCCCGCGTACGAATCCTCGTCCGGCAAACGTTCTTCCCCAAAACGCCATGCCGTCGCTTCGATCGCGTGTTCACGGCACCCTTTTCGTTGCAGCGAAACGGTCTCCAAGGCATCGAGAACCTCGGCGAAATCCCCCGCTGCATCCCATGAGTCAATCATTGACCCCCTCCTTGTGATACCACCTCGAAAGGCGATTGGTCCGTTAACTTCTGGTCACACCAATCAACCGTTCGTTGCAGAGACTCGACGTACTGCTCCCAGTGGACTCGCTGGCCGTCGATCCAGTACGTCGGCTTCAAAGCACTCCGCACTTCTTGGATCTGGGCCAAGGTCTGAGTGCGGATCGCTTCGATCTGTATCGTATCTTGAGACATGTCATACCGCCCTGATGGAGTACTGGAAGATCACCGGTTGACCACTCACGGGGGTCAGCCGATACCGAACGACATACGTTTTTCCTGCGATCGAAAAGGCCGAGTCGGAGGTCACATCAATCTCGTGACGGAAGTTGTATCCGGTCGAATCAACGTCCCAGATGGCACCGGTCTGCATCGCTTCGAACAAGACAGACATCGGGGGCACGGCTTGGTCGGTGTGCCCTACCACGGCCTGATCCCCTGTGCCGCATAGATCGACCTCAACGATCGAATAGCTCGCGGAGTCGATGCCGCTGGGCGTGATTGGCTGCCCGTCCGCTGTTTCGAGTCGGGCTAGCGTCACAACGCTCCCGCCGGCAAACACCGCTCCATACGTATCACTCACCACGCTCATGACGACCTGCCTTGGTTAACACTGAAGAGGCTTCTGGCAACGGCGGCCGATGTCGGGACCACGCTCCCCTGCACAGCCCCCGACTGTGCCACTTCGGTGGCAACCGCTCCGAATAAGTAGCTCGATGGGAAGACTTGCACCGGCTGACCAACCGCCGACTCGCTATCCCCGCCAAGATTGGTGGCGACGGCAGAGACGCGTAGGTAAGCTCCCGCCGCGTCGGTTGGCACCAGGAAGGAGCTAGCCCCAACGCTGCCTGGCACGTCTTGCCAAGCAGAAACACCGTCTAGGCTCGACTGAACCGTCGTCGCCACCGCGATAGACCCGTTGCCATGCGTATCCCAAACGCCCGTGGACACCGGGATCGTTTGGCCTGCGACCGGCACGCCATTGAAACCCGGGGATTCAACGATTGTTGGCTCTGGGCCGGCGTACAACTCGGCCACCTGACTTGCCAACAGAGCCGGATGGACCCGCACGCCAGCCAGGCTACCCGCAAGCAAAAAGGCTCCCCACCCGGCACGAGCGATCTGGTCGGGATCGTCGTAGTTCACCCGTTGCGACAGACAAGCAACGGGGGATCCGACCAATGTGCCATTGATGTAAGAGAGTATCTGCGTGCCGTCCCACACGACAACGGCATGCTGCCATTGCCCCGCGGGAACGGCGTTCCTCGCGACGTTCCAGTTGGTTCCATCGTTGACCGCCCCGATCAGCAAACCCGCCGACGACACACCCAGACGTGCGGAGTTGTTCTGCCGCAGTTCAATGAGGGTTCCATCGTGGAAGTTGTCGTATCGAAACCACGCTTCGAGCGCCCAACTCGGGTAAGTTGGGAAGTCGCTCGCGAGTAACAGGTAGTCGTTGCTCCCGTCAAAAGCGAGCCCTCTCGGCAACCAGCCGCCCGGCCCCGTCGTGGTCATCACGGCGGCCGTCTTGCCGCCTGCGATCGTCGCGGCAGGACCGACTTCCGCGGTGATCGCAGGTGCTGTTCCCGTGTCTTGTAGCGGCCACGAGGCGTAGGCTCCCGAAGCCACCGACCAATAGCTCATCGATCACCCCTCCGATTCGATCAAGAAAGCGAACACCGATCCCCGCCGTGATAACATGAATAGTCAGTCGCCACGGCGGGTTCGGTTTCCGAATCACTCCACCGCTTAGCCGGTGCACTTCACTACATAGCGTGGATTGATCACCGCAGCGGCTCCCCGTTCGCTCGCTTTGAAACGGAGCACGATGTCGTTGGTGAAGTCAGCCTCGCTGCCGAGCGGTGCCTGTGTGACCGTGATCGGCCAGTTCTCCATGTAGGCGAACGCCCGGCGGAAGTCGCCTAGGAACCACCACTTCTTGGCCTCGTCCGCAGCGACGCCCGAAGCGAGCACACGCCGGTAGGCCAGCCGGCTCTCTTCAACTTGGTAGTTGCCAAGCGGGTTGGCAGCAACGGTCGTGGTCTGGCCGCCGGTTGGGGCGTAAGCGATCTCCGCCGCATTGAACGTTCGGTGCGCCGCATGCCGATAAGCCGGCATCACCAGAGCGGTTGTCGCCCGCAGGAGGACCGGCTCACCGGTCGCCGGGTCGAGCATGTCGGCGAACAACTGCTCGGCGGCATCAACGTTCGTCCAATCGACCAACTCATTGCCGGATAGGACGTTCTCCCAAGGCCCCGACGTCTGGTAGGTATCGTACGTGACTCCCTTGTGGGTGTAGTTGTTGGTCACGCCCGTGATCAGGTCGAGGATTCGCTTCTCTTTGTTGAGGCCAAGGACCTCACCAACCTCCGCGGCGCGGCTGAGGATCAGATTCGTTCGATCGAAGAAGATCGCCTCCTTGGTAACCGGTACGATGAAGCCATGCTTCGCCGTGGCAGGCGTTTCGATATAGTCCTCGTCGAACCCGAGGCTCGGGAACGGCATGCCGGGGGCCACCTCATCGACCTGATCGCTGATACGCGAAACACCCGGCAGCTTCTCCCCGTCGAGGCGTGTCGAGACGGTCTCGATCAACCGCGACGCAACAAACGCTTCTTGCTCGTAGGCTTCGAGGACCTTGGCGTGGATGACCTGAGCCGAGACGTTTTGGAAGGCGGTCGCATCGACTCCCTCGCTGGCTTCGAGCACGGGGGTCACGCCGCCGCTGCGGGGGTCGAGCGTCCGCACCCACTCTCGACCGTCTGGGATCAAAGCCTCGGCCAGATCGCGGAGGCTGAAGTCGTCGGGTCTCAGGCTCTTGTCGGCGAGCGCTTCGCTGAGGTGTTCGACCGTCTTGGCCGATCCATCGAGTTCGTATCGCCGGCGTAGCTCTCGGTAGTTTAGCAATCGCATAAGAAATCACCTTGAAGGTATTGTGAGATGGCTGACCGCTCGCTCGACCTTTACTCGTGGTCTTGTGGGCCGCCACGCATGACGGTGCTGACGACGTCCACCAAAACACGTGGCGTTGCGGTGGCCGCCTGCTTGGCACAACGACCAACGGCCGTCGCAAGAGAGAGTGCCGATTCGACTTTCTGATCAATGAGTTGATCGCCCGCACCGTTGACCGCAGCGGCAACGGCCTCGCCGAGCTGCCAGGTCGTCGAGTCGCAATCCAGTTCGAAGACCCCCGAGGTCGCGATCCGAATCGTCGTCGCCTCACCCGCGGGCGAGGCCTGCATGGCAACGCCAACGAACTCGTTCTGGAAAGCCGTCTGATTCAAGACGCTCGACCCTTGGTCGGGCATCGAGCCGGAAGGGATCGCCTCACCGGTTCCCGAGTCGAGGGAGACCAAGTCGCCAATCTCGACGGGCGTCGCCGAAGCCACCGGTAGCGTGACCGGATTCGTGTCGCCATAACGCCATCGCATCGTATTCGCCATCGCTCACTCCAAAGGGGTAAATGGATCTTGGACGCACCTTCGCTTTCGCGTGCGTGTGATCAGCGGCCGCGGGAAATCGCCTCGACGAATGAAGCCGTGTCAGGCGTTGCCTCGGCGGCAACCGCCAAAGCCTGCTCGCGTGACCGTGGCGATCGGCTGACCGAATAGCTGTTAACAAGTCGGAATCGGTCTTCGATCAGCGGAGCCAACTCGGCCTCGTCCGCAGCCATCAGTTGACGCACGAACGACTCGCTCAGGACTGCCTCCTTGGCGTGCTCATCGATTCGTTGCTCGGCCGCGAGTTGGTCAATCAACCCACGACGCCGTTCGCGTGCCTGCTGGTCTTTCAGCCGATCGACTTCTTCTCGCAGCCCGGCGTTCTCCTCTTGCAACCGCGCCAGTTCATCCGCGGGTGCTTGTTTCGGGCCATCGGCGTCGATCTCTTGCTGCTCGAAGAGGCCCGCCGTGGTCGCAGGATCGGCAACGAGATCGACGCTTTGCACGCGTGTGATCGCCTCGACCACAACCCCATCCGACTCTCGCCGGGTGCGAGCCAGCACGTTATGCGAGAGGCCCACATTCTCGGGGGCGTGGTCGGCATCCCAGGTAAGCTGTTCTGCGAGGGCATGCTTCGGGTTGTAGTGCAGATCGCCGAAGAGGCCGCTTGCCCGCTCGAAACGGACATTGCGTACGATTCCCAATCGGTCTCGGTAGTCACGCGGCGCGAGCGGATCGCGCCGTGGATGATTCACGTTGACCTTGGCCCCTTCGTAGAGCCCGATCGCTTCACGCAGGGCGCCCTCGGCGTACCGCCGGCCATTGCGAGACCGGAGCCCCAAGAGCTTCACCCCTCGCAGCACACCTCGGCCGGCATCCGAACGAAGCGATTGCCCGGCGGAGTCGAAATACTCTTGGACCACCATCGCCTCGTGATCGGTCGTTGGTTCGACAGCCACGTCTGTCATCAGGATTCGCCTCCAAGAAACGGAAAAAGCCCACGATCGATGCCTCCTGAAGAGGCTCGACCGTGGGCTCGAGAGAGATGCCGTCCGACTCAAACGGTCGGTGGCTCGGCTCGATGCCGAAAGTGGATTGTTCGGGCAAAGATTGGCCCGTCGTCAGTCACTCAACGCACAGCACTCGCTCAACGCACGACGCGATCGCTTGCCAACCGGACCTGCTGGATAAAGCCGTCCTGAACATTCACCGTGAGCGTCACGGTGCCGAAGAAGCCGCGTTGCGATGCCTCGCTCAAGAGACTCGCGAAACCGATCTCGGCCTCGCGTGCTTTGCCCCCGCCCGGGGCTTTCTTTCCGCCCGATTGTTTCATGCTTACCATACGAGCCATTGTATACAAACGAACACTTTACCCCAAATCGTCTTGGCCACTTTCTCAGGCCGCGTCAGGCGTGTGCAGCCGACGGTTTTGTTGCTCTTGGTCATAGTCCAGCCCGAGCCGCTGACTCCATGTCTGCGCAGAAAGCACTCCGTTGCGATATGCGATCTCATCGACCGTGGCATCCTTCGCACGGTCGCGGTGTTGGAGTGTGGGTGCGGTCACCTGGACCTCGATCAAATCACCCACCTCGCTCGGCAGCCGCCCCGCTCGGATCGCGTTCTCGATCACGCGACGGAAGACACCCCGATCCTGTTCGATCGTCGCCGCCTGCAACCGCTCAAACATCTTCACCGCCGGGCCTTCGGCGACCATCGTTGATGAGAAGCTCGCATTGGAGGCATCCGACGTGAACATAAACTCCGGCATCACCAGCCGCGAAGCGATCGCGCGGAGCTCCGCCTGGAGGATCGCGACGTAGCTCGCCGCATCAATCCCTGTCGCCGGGAAGTCATACTCCAGCCCGGCCGGGGCATCGAGGATGGTGCCGGGACCATACTCCGTAACACGCCTAGTCTTACCGGAGCGGTCCGCGCCGGCGGCACGTGTTCGGTCGGCGACAAACTGCTCGACACCAACCCGCGACGCACTCCGATGCTTGCGGATCAAAGCGATCGCCGACTGGATCTCCGCCACGACACTCATGTTTCGAAGCAGCTTTTCCGCCCGCCGCAAATTCGCTCTCACCGGCGTGTACATCGGCAGCCCGCGTTTCACATTGCGATCGACATTGGCTTTACGATGTTGGATCTCGGCCGCCTCGACCAGGGTACCATCGACGTAGTACCCGAGCACGGTCTCCACGTCGCGATCATCTGTCAGAATCCCCTGGTTAGTCGATGACTCTGTTGCCATCTCCTGCGGTGGGGCGATCTGATCCGGCTCGATGAAGCGAATCCGTGTCGCTCCCTGGTGATCCGCGAAGTATCTCAAGAAGACCTCGCCGTCGCGATCGAGCCGGCGAACGATCTCCTGCTGTCGGTCGTGCCAGTCGTTGAGCGACAGGAACTCATCAATGACGCCCTGCGTTCGCCGGGCGAGTTCGATCGATGCCTCGCGGCCTTTGCGAACCGTCGCGTGGTAAACGTGGCCGGCACCGACGATGTAGCTGATCCGGTTCTCGTGGCCATTGATCGCAAACTCGTTCGTCAGCGCGAGCCGGCGACACTCGTTGCGGAGATCGGCCAACTGGGGCATCGAGAACTGGGCATGCACCCCGCCCCCCAACGACCCCACCGGCGACCAGAGTTCGCCGCTGTCGCCCGCGTACGCTTCACGCGGATCGACATAGTCGTCCCACACCCCGTCGAATGCTTCGAGCAGACGCCCTTCAAGGCGTTGTAGTCGTTGCTCTGCCTCGTCCTTATCCATCATGCCAACCTCGTGTTTGCTGCTAGTGGTAATCCTCAACCGATGCCGAACCGCTCATCGTCGTCTCGCGTGCGCCACACCTCTTCGGCAAGACGCACCGCCATCTCCAAGGCATCGGGGCCATCGTCGTGCGATCCGATCGGGAACTCTCGCAATTGCTCGACGAGCAACTCGGTAGAAGGCGACCCACGCTTGAACCGCAGCCGCCGCTGCGACAGGTAAGGTCCCAAACGCCGGATGCGCATCGCCTTGTTGGTATGGTTGTTGATCTCGCAAGGCGAAACGCCTAGCACGCCCTGCCGTGCGCATTCGGCTAGGAACTCGCCGGACAACAGTTGCTGCCATTGGTTGGCTTCGACCCCGAAGGCATCGGGTCGGAATTGCTGGCAGCAAGCCACGGCGTCGGCCACCATCCGAGCGGTTGGACGCCGGGCGAGGTCGGCCTCAATATGCAAGACGCCCTCGTGATCAACCCCCAGCATCACCAACGCCGAATAGTCTCCCTGCCTCGCATCGCCCCCTTTGCTGGGATCCAAGGCAACGACACGCAAAGTCAACTCGCCCGGCCACTCATCGAACCAGCAAGCCTCGTCGAAATAGGCCTCCGGCCATTCGCACCGCTCCGGATCGACCGGCGAACTCTGCTTCTCCCGTTCGAAGGCCGCCGCTCCCCCTTCGATACGCATCCGCATCAGCGTGTAAAGGTCTTCCTCGTCCGGCCATAGAAGCTCGACCCCTGCCTGCATCGCTTGTTGGTTGTCACCGTAGAAACGCCTCGCCTCGACGGCTGCGTCGGCCTGGTTAGAATCGCAGTAGATCGCCTCCCACTCACGCCACAGGTCCATTCGTTCGGGCCATTGCACGATCGCTTGAAACGTCCGCGATCGCCACCCCGGCGCTTTTGCCAGTCGGATCGCTAGCGCGTCGCGGTGCAACGCCGTCGCAACGTTCACGATGTTGGTCCGCTTGGTCCCTGCTTTCAGCAACGCCCCCTCGAACCATTCACGCGACGTCTCCCGTCGAACGGCCGAAACGATGTGCGAGTCGTTCTGGAGATCGTCGCACACGATGAGCGTCGGCCTCTCCGCCCGCCGGCGGCGGCCGCGCAGTCGCTGCCCGGTTCCGAACGCCTCGATCACAACGCCATTCCGCAACTCGATCCCCGCCGATCGCCAGACCGGGCCCTTGCCAACCGATCGAGGGTAGGCGTCGCCGAGTTCTCGATTCTCCAAGAGCTCTGCCTTCACGTTCGACAAGTGGGTCTGCGCCTGGGCTTTGGTGTCCGAAACGATCCAGATATACGGCTCCTCGCCCTCAACCGCTCCGCGCAATACCCCGGCGAGGGTGGCGATGGTCGACTTGGCCGCCCCGCGCGGGCCGACCGCATTAACGCGGGTGCCGCGACACGATCGCATGGCATCAAACTCGCCAGCCAGCCACCGATGCAACGCGGACGGTCGCTTCGCGAAGTGGCTCGGCAGGTACGCCTGTCCCCAGGCGATCAGGTCGAGCTCTTCGGCGTCTCGCCTTGGCGTTGGATCGCCGTCGAACGCCGAGGCGACCGCCGATCGCAAAGCCCGGCCGAGCCGTTGTGTCACGCCAGCCGACAAACGATTCACGCCGCCTCCTCATCATGCGGTTCTTCCGAATCGACCTCGGCTTGTTCTATCGACAACGGATCGGTCAGCTTGCCAGTGATCCCTTGCAGGGTCTCGATCACGCGTTGGCGATCGTCGTCGTTTTGCACCGCGCCGGCGATGCCCGTGGCGACCGCCTTGAGGAACTGCACCAAGTCCCGCCGCCCGACCGTCCCCGGACCGCGTTTGCCGTAACGCTCCGGCAGGCGTCGTTCGAGCCACCAGACGCTGGCTCGCCAGTTCTTCTCGTCCTTGGCCGCCTGCTGGACGGCCCTCATATGAGCCAACTCACACCCCGCCTCGGCACGTCGGTAGCGTTTGGCAAAATCAGGATCCTCGATCGCAGCGACGTTCATCTCGTCGAGGTTGCAGCCGAGGTAGCTAGCCACCGTCTCGCGGTCGCAACCGACCGACGCAATCAGCACCGCCTCGTTTTTCTGTTCGTCATTCAACATGGCTCGCTCCTTCCGCGCCGAAGTACTCGAACGAAACGACCGATCGCCCGGCCGAGTTGCGGTAGGCCGTGAAGGCCGTTCGCTTGCGCGACGCCGCTTGACCGGTCCGCTTCACGGCGACGGTCCGCCAGAACGGCGAATCGCGGCAGTGCCGTATCAACGCGGGGTGGCTGCTGGTGACATTCACCCGTAGCCCCTCCGCCCTCTGGATCGAAGCAACCGCCTCGACGGTCCGCATCCCGATCCCCACCCCTTGGTAATCCGGCAACGTGACGATGCGAGTGAATCGCCGACGCCCCTTGCGGCCAATGATCGGCAGCGTGGCGGCGAAGCTCACGGGTTCGCCGTTCCAGGTCGCCAGATAGCATTTCGCCTGCGGTGCGATCGAGCCGGTCAGATAGTGATGCCGCGCAAACAATCGCCAAGCAGCCACTCGGCAGCGATGGACTTCCAACTCGACGTTGGGCCGCCGAAGACGCCTCCGGGTAAGATGCCCCGTCGCCATATCCAAGACCCAATCGGGCTCCAACCACTCGGCGATATCGTAGTGGCAACTCACCGCAACGAACCGACACGGCAGCGACCCCTTCCTAACCCCCTTGGCGATCGCAGCCGAGCAGATGCGGGCCACGTTGCGATCAACAACGCTTGTGAACTCGTCGAAGGCAACAAGCGGAAGCTCCGGTGCCTTCCCATGAGTGCATGCCCTCGCCAGGGCACGCGCCAAGTCGCATCGGAACTGCTCGCCGTTGCTCAGCACACCGTACGGCTTCACCCACGAGGGAGGCGAGCCGAAACCTACCGCCGTGAACAGCTCGACCACCTTCCGGACGGGCGTCTCGCCGAAACAATCGATCACCGCCCGATCGTTGGGCCAAGCCTCGCCATGGTAGAGCCCCCCGCCGAACGCCTCGCGAGCGATCGTCGATTTGCCACTGCCCGACGGCCCGACGATCAAACCGATCGACCAGTCTTCCTCGGCGTCGGGCACTTCGACCTCGAACGAGGCTTCGGCACGTTCGCCAAGCGGCACATCGAACATCCCCGCCACCTGCTGCACACGGAACGATACGCGCACGGCACAATCAACGGTAACCGATAGTTCTGGCATCGCGGGCTCCTTGAGCCACAGGGAATGGGCTGGTGTCAGAGGGTCAGCACCCGGCAGGCGTACCCATCGGCACGCATCCGCTCGTAGACGACTCGCTGTTCTTCCTCGCCATCGACTTCGATCACCACCTGAAAACTCGGTTTGATATCGATGTCGGGCGGCTCCGGTATCAACGTCTCGTCTGAGATCTGCCTGGAAAGCTGGCCAAACAACTCGCGTAGAGGCTCGGCTTCGGTCTCGACTCGTCCAAGCAACGCGACCAGACGGCCATCATCCACCCCGGCCAACGCGCCGAGCGGATCGTGAGTTAGCAGCAGCTTCTCCGCCTCCGCGTCGTCTAGATCGAGCACCAGCACGGGGACCGTTGACGACGGATTCTGTGCCGCTCGCAGGTGCCCATCCAGCAACTGAAGCGTGCCGTCAGGCAGCTCACGCACGAGCAATGCCCCCGCCATCCCGAGCTCCGTTAGCACGCCACGCCAGACGTCCTGCTGATGGCGTGAATGCGTCCGCCAGTTCTTCGGGTGCGGCTCCAAGTCACCCGCTCGGACACGGCGGAGTTCTTTGACACGATCTCGTATTTTCATGGCCGCGTCCTCCGAGCAAGGTCTCGCACATCAGACTGCAACAGGCCCACGTTCCGTTGCAGGCTTGTCAGTTCCGTTTCGACCGAAGCGAGCCGTTCCCGATTCGTCTGCGCGATCTCGTGCACCTTGTAGAGCGTCGCCCCGACCAGAGTCAGGATGGCGAGCGCCAAAGAGCACAGCCCGCCCCAGTCGGCCGGCGCGAGCCGCACCCGCTCTCGGTTGTTGTTTGCTCTCACCATCCGGCAAGGCCTCGTATTACAAGGAAGGTTTCAACATCACACTCCGCGGGAGGCGCACCCCGCTCGCGACCCGTCTCGCGGCCGCCGAGCCGTTGGTGGGATGGGGCACGCCCCCCCGCGGACGACTGAGGCTCACGGGCCGGGCGCGGGCGGGATGATCGGGCCAGCCGCCGCCGAGGCGACCGTGCCCTCGGCACCGCCGGATGTCGCATTGCCATCACGCCGAACCACGCCGTAGTAGCTCGACAGGTTCGTCGGCCATGGGGCGATGTCGGCGGGCAACTCGGTGATCGGGATCCCTTCGGCGAGGAGTTCGAGCCGGTCCTCGGTGAACACCCGATCCAGACGCGGCACCGTATCGACCATCTCGGTCGAGGTGAAGAACTTCGACGGATCGTAGGCCGCCAAGTCGGCATCGGTCAGCATGAAACCATCCTGCATGGCCTCCTCCCGCGACTTGCCAAACAACTCGACGGACATGTTCACGTAGACACGCCGCAGGTACTGACCGACTTGCCCAGCGAAAGCGGTCGAGATCTCCATCTCCTTACGGTTCTCGGTGTGCTGCATCGCCTCGGCGAGCGAGACCAGCACCATCCCGGCCCAACGCCGCATGAACGGGTTGCGGACCTTAAAGAACGGCACGGGGTAAACCCGGAATACCTCGCCGGCCGGTCGCGAATGGAGTGCCTCCATGTTATCCGACCCCGGCGCCACGGCCCGCCCCGCGAGGATGTTTGCCGCCCTCAGGTAGAGCTTGTGGACGCGTTTGCAGGTGTTGATCGACGGCGGTATCCGCAGATCGACGTCCTCGTGGTGCATCAGGTGAAAGAGGTTCCGCCCCACCAACTCGACCCAATCGAGGATCTGCGGGTTGAGGCTGCCAACATCGTTCGACCAGTTAGGAACCGCGTAGCCGGCGTCTCCGAAGACGCCGACCTTGTACCAGAGGACCGCATCGGTATTCGTTACAGGCATAATGAAAGAAGGGGTTGGGGGGG
>CAYGUP010000069.1:0-20641 GCA_964353155.1 uncultured Planctomycetaceae bacterium
TCGGCAGCTCGCCAAGCAGCCCGGCGTGCAGCAGGTCGAGGGCCTGAGCCGGGTGGCAGAATGGATGCGCCGCGGCTCGTAGACGCGTGGCCGGTTGAGTATCGTCAGACGCATCCGACCGCCCCTACCCCGCGAGCCACGCCATGCGGAAGCACGTTGTCCGTCACTTCGGGTTCCTCAAGACGACGCTGCTCGGCGGCATCGTCTTCATGCTGCCGTTGGCCGTGGTCGGCTGGCTGCTCGGCCAAGGTGCCCAGATCGTCTGGACCGTCTTCTCCGCCGTTCAGCAATACGTCTCGGATCATCAGAAGGATATCGAAGCCTACGCCGATCTGGACACCGGCGGCTACGTTTCGCTGTTTGCCGCGTCGCTGGTGCTGATGCTTGGTATCTGCTTCGTGGCCGGCATGATCGCTCGCCGGTCCCTGGGGCAATGGTTCACGGGGCGTGCTGAACGTTACCTGACGATGCTCTTCCCGCGTTACGCGGTCTTCAAAGATCAGCTCACCGGCAACCTGGGCGGGGGCACGCTCAAGCCGGCGTTGGTGAGGATCGGGCCGGCCACGCGGGTCGGTATGGAGGTCGAACGCGATAGCGACGGCCGCGTCATCGTCTACCTTCCCAACTCGCCCGATCCCTGGACCGGCACGGTGCAAGTCGTCTCAGCGGAAGACGTTACGGCGATTTCCGGTGAGTACATCGACGTAATGACCAGTTTCGAGCAATTGGGTCGCGGGATGAACCATTTCGCCGCCACCGCCGTAGACGGTGGTCTCCCGACCAACCGCAACTAGAGTAAAAGCACGACGCGGATACCCGACTCCGGTCGTTCACCCCTCACGAGACAGCTCCCTATGAACCGCCTCCTCACCTGCCTCGCCGCCACCCTGCTGCTCGCCCAGGCCAACGCCATGCAAGCCGATTCTCCCGCCGCCCTCGCGTTCGAGATGGAGACCCTCAGCGGTGAGCCGGTCAACCTCGCCGACGAGTACGCCGGCAAGGTGGTGCTGTTCGTGAATGTCGCGAGCAAGTGCGGCTACACCCGCCAGTACGAGGGGCTGCAAGAACTCCACGCCCGCTACGGCGAGCAGGGCTTGGCGATTGTGGGCGTCCCCTGCAACCAATTCGGCGGGCAAGAGCCCGGCAGCGCCAGCGACATCGCCGAGTTCTGCTCCGCAACCTACGGCGTTGAGTTCGATATGCTCGGCAAGGTCGATGTCAACGGAGACGGTCAGGCCCCGCTGTACGCTTACCTGACCGGCGAATCGTCGTACCCCGGGCCGATCAAATGGAACTTCGAGAAGTTCCTGGTCAGCAAGGAAGGCAAGGTCGTCGGCCGCTACAAGTCGGGCGTCGAGCCGACCGGTCCCGAGCTGACCGCCGCGATCGAGAAGCAGCTCGCGAAGTGAGCCGCCATTCGAGGCACACCGGCCGGCTTTAATCGGATCCGGGTCAATCGAAGTCGGGCTGCAAGGCCGCCAAGATCGAGAGCGACCCGCTGCTGAGCCACAACGGGCTCAGGCTGATCTGCACCGCGAAGCGCGTGCCGTCGGCCCGCAGGGCGGGGAACTTGGCGCCCCGGCCCATCGAGCGAACGGTTGGGGCCTGCATGAATTGCTCAAAGACTTGCTGGTGCCGTGCCCGGTATTCCTCGGGCATGAGGGCTTCGATTCGTTGTCCCTCGATCTCTTCTCGCTGATAGCCAAACAGTCGGCAGAGCACCTGGTTGGCAAACTCGATCTCGCCCTCGCCCCCAACCACAACCAACGCCTCGGGGCCGCTATCGAGGATCGCTCGCAAGCGTTCTTCGGCCCGCTTGCTCTCGGTGACATCGCGGCCGATGGCATAGTTCACCCGATCGCCGGCGACCCGGCACAGGGTCCAAGCGATCGTCCGATAGTGGCCCTCCTTGGTGGCCACCCGAGTCTCTAGATCGATTACCGGCTCGCGCAACAAGGCCCGGCGTCCGGCCCGGGTCGCCGCGGGGACGTCGTCCGGGTGGCAGAATTGATGGAAGGGCTTTCCCAGGATGTCGTCGGCTGTCCAGCCGAGCGTGCGTTCCCAGGCCTCGTTGATCTGCCCCGCGTGGCCGTTCTCGTCGGAGATGACAAACAGGTCGGGCGACAACGCGAAGAATCGCGACTGGGCCTCGATGATGCGTCGCTGCTCACTCTCCGCATCGACAAGGCGGCCGATCCCGTACATCAAGTCCTCACCCGCCACCCGGGTGAGGGTCCAGTTGATCGGAACGACCTCGCCGTCGACCGTCAACGAGCGGGCCACGGTGTCGTGCACCGAGTCGCCGTCCCGCATCGAATCGATCTTGCGCTTGACCAGAGACCGGTCGTCCGGGTGGAACCCATTGAGGCAAATCCCGCCGATCGCCCTTTCCTCAGGGTAGCGGAGCACCTCGAGCCAAGTCTTGTTGACTTGCCGGATGCGGTACTCGGCGTCGATCGTGACGCACAGGTCCGATGAGAGCGAGAAAAAACGCGAGCGTTCCTCGGCCAGACGCCGCTGGCGACTCTCCTCATCCTCTGGCCGCCCCACCGCGTAGATGGTCGCCTCGCCGGGCACGCGGGTCAGCGTCCAACTCACGGGTCTATAAACGCCTTCGGCATCGGCGACCCGCAGTATCGCGTCGGGCTGCGAAATCCCACGTTGCACCTTCTTGAAGATCGCCTTCGCCCGTTCGGCATCGTCGGGGTGGATACTCGCCAGATAGTGCTTGCCGATCGATTGCCGCCCGTCGCGGCCGAAGAACCGCTCGTAGGCGGGGTTCACTTGCGCAACGGCGCCGCGATCGTCTAATGAGACGAAGAGGTCTTGCGAGAGCGCAAAGAACTTGGCTTGCCGATCGGACTCGCGTTGCTGCCGCACCTGATCGCCGAGCCAGTCGCGCACCGCGTCGCGGAGTGCGGCGGCGGATGGGTAGCGGTCTTCCTTGAGCTTCGACAAACCCTTCAAGCAGATCGCTTCGAGCTCGTGGGGTGTGGTCGGGTGCGAGAGGCTCGGCGGCGGGGGCAGCTCGACCTCGACCCGGTGCATGATCTCGTTGGCGGTCGTTCCGGAGAATGGCGGCCGGGTCGTCAGCACCTCGTAGAGCACGGCCGCTAGGCCGTACACGTCGGTCTGCTCATCGATCGCCGACAGCTCGCCGCGTGCCTGCTCCGGAGCCATGTACCCGGGCGTGCCGAGGCGTTCCCCTTCGAGCGTCGGCGACCCGGAGCTCGATTCGTGCCCCGGCGTGACGATTCCCGAGCCGCCTTCGATCAGCTTGGCGAGCCCCCAATCGATCACGGTGACCTCGCCGTACTCCCCCAAGACGATGTTCTCGCCCTTGAGGTCGCGGTGAACGATGCCGTGTGCATGGGCGTACGCGATCGTGTCGCAGACGGAGAGGAAGTGTTCGAGCAACGGGAAGAGCCGTTCGATCGGCGCGCTCGATTCCTCGGCCACGCCCTCACTGGCCGCGGTGGCGTGCGTTTCGAGGATCGACTCGCTCAGGGTGCGGCCGGAGAAGAACTTCATCGTGTAGTAGCACCGCCCGCCCTCCTCTCGGTACTCGTAGACCGGCGCCGTGCCGGGGTGCGACATCTGTGCGCCGACCCGGGCCTCGCGGAAGAATCGCTCGCGGTGCTTCTTCGAGCCACGCAACTCGGGCAATAGCTCCTTGAGGGCGACCTCTCGGCCGAGCAGCGTGTCTTGGGCACGCCAGACTTGGCCGATCCCGCCCTGCGAGTGCAATTGCTTCAGCCGCAATCGCTCCGAAGGCAGCGGCGAGAGCATGAGGGTCTCGCCGATGGCGGCCGAGCCCGCGGCGCGACCCGAGAGGGTCTCGGCCGCCGGCCGCGAGCCGCGAGCCGCCTCGCCCCGTGCGGCGAGCAGGCCCAGAACCGATTGTCTGGCACTCTCATCGATCCACCCTTGCTCGACTAGCAAGTCGGCCAGCGGCATCCCACCCCGCGACGCCCACAACACCGAAGAGTCGGCGAACTGCTGCGCGGTGATCAGCCCGGCCTGCATGGCAATCGCGCCGAATAGCAGGTTCGTTTCGCCGGGTGGCGGGGCCGGCTCTTGATGGACCGAGTCGAGCATGCCGGCCGCCCCACGCAGGCGCGTCACGAGCGGGTCGTCGTTCGGCTCGAGGTCGTCGAGGCGGCGGGCGCAGGCATCGCAGCCTTCGAGGTGTGCCTCGACCGGCTCCGCTAACTCGGCGGCAAGCTCTCCGGCAACCCAAGCGGACAGCGTGGTGTCATCCGGGTGCGCGGCGTCGCCCCCTGCGAAGCCCTCGGGTCTGTTCATACGTCGACGATCCCTTCGGCGAGCCCCTTGAGAGCACGGAGCACGCGGTGTTGAGCGACCCGCGCCGCGCCGACGGTCATGCCCAACTCCGCGGCGACCGTCTCGACCGGCTCCTGGCCGATCGCCAAGCGACGGAAGACCGTCAGGCTGTTCGGCGTGAATCGACCGTTGAGCATGCCCAGCAAGCGGTTGAGCACGAACCGATCGTGATCGGCGTCCCAGACATGGGTCATCCGACTCCGGTCGTCGTCGAGTTGATCGGCCATCTCGCCGATGTCCACGCCACGGTGCTCGGGGCCGCGCCGGCTCCGCTGCTGCCACAAACGCCGCATGCGGTTAGCGGTGATACGCCGCAGCCAATTGCGAAACGCCCCGGTGCGTCCGTTGTGCTCGAAGCGGGCGATATCGGTGATGACGGTCTGCATCACTTCTTGGCGGATGTCGTCGGCATCCGCCTCGCCGATGCCCTGCTGCCGCAGCCAGGACGCGATCAGGGCATCGTAAACGGCGGCAAACTCGGCCCACGAATCGCCCGCCTGGGTCTGGCGGACCCGGTCGAGCAGTGTGATTCGTGTGGCTTGACCCATCTGACTCATCCCGTCATCTGGCAATTATATCGCGCCCCCACGCCGACCCTAACACTCGTCATGATAGGGGTTTACGCTCTCTTGTCAGCCAAATTCCCATGAATATTTTCGCCTAGCCGTAATGCGGCGGGCCGCGGAGTTGCTATCAACCCATAGGAAGCAAACCACCACACCCAGCTATCCGGCGGATGGACGCTTACCGGGATGGCTCGCACACGCCCTCAACGGCGTCCGACGGAAAGGCAAATCAGATGGCAGAAGCCCAACGGTTCAACCCCAGCCCGACGGGCATGGAGAACTCGCTTGTTCAGGTTATCGAGGACGACGCGGCCATCCGCGAGACCGTTGCCGCGATGCTTACCGACCGAGGCTTCCGATACGAGGCTTTTGGCTCCGCGGAGGAGTTCCTTGCCTCGCAACCGGCCACCCCGCCGGCCTGCCTGCTGCTGGATCACAAGCTGCCCGGCATCAATGGGTTGCAACTCCAGCAGCGGTTGCTCGAGAGCTCCCACCGACTGCCGATCGTCGTGATCAGCGGACAGATCGAGGTGCCCGAAGCGGTTCGCTTCTTGCAGCAAGGAGCGACTACTCTGCTATCAAAGCCTTTCCGTGCCGACGAGTTGCTGGCAGCCATCACCGCAGCGATCGAGTTGAGCAAGGTCCGTGATAAGGTACGGCAACGCTTTGACCAGATCGGTGCCTCGGTCGAGCAGCTCACGCCTCGTGAAAAGACGGTGCTCCAAGCGATCGTCGCCGGCCAGCTCAACAAGGCAATCGCCAGAGCCTTGGATGTCTCGGTTCGCACGATTGAGGGCGACCGGGCCAAGATCGTCGATAAGTTCGGCGCCGAGACCACCGGCGAAGTCGTCGGCAAGTACGCCCAGTACAGCCTCTTGTCCGAGATCGGCGGCCCGACCGGTGCCGAACGCGTCCTCTGAGGCTTCCGGCTTCATCGCGAGCCGCCGCCGTTGAAATAGGAGAACGACTGAGGACAGCGCTGCTGCGGCCCGATTGCGAGGCAGGGAACCGCTGGCAAGGCCACCGCGTCACACACGTCAACCGATTGGTTGTGGATTCACCCACCCTTCAGGAAGACGCTCGTGCCCCAAGCCCTGTCGCGTTGGACCGCTTACCTGCGTGATCGATTCGTCGAGCTCGATCGGCTCCTGCGAGGCGAAGCGACTCAGCCCGACGCGCTCGCCTCGGGAGACGCTGGCTCGGGACGCCACCTGGAGGTCTCGGCGCGAGGAATGGCGTTGATCGCGGTCTTGCTCGCAGTCTTCTACGGCGCCTGCATGGGCTCGTTCTCGCTCCTCAAGGCAACGCCGGCCACGCTTGAAGACCCGTACGGCCCGCTGCTCCAAGTCTTGGCCTCCATGGGCAAGACGCCCGCCCTCTTCTTGCTGACGCTCGTCGTCACGCTGCCTTCGTTGTATGTGTCGAATGCGTTGATCGGCTCTCGGTTGACGCTGCTCGGCATGACCCGCTTGTTGACCGCTTCGATCGCGGTGAACCTGGCTGTGCTGGCCTCGCTCGGGACGATCGTGCTGTTCTTCTCGCTGACCACGACCAGCTACTCGTTCGTCGTGCTGCTCAATGTCGCCGCGTTTGGCATCGCCGGCCTGCTCGGGCTGAGCTTCTTGCTGCAAACGCTGCACCGGGTCCTCTCACCGAACGATCCCAACGAAGACCCTCTTGCCGTCGAGGTAGCAGAACCGCTTGAGGCCGCTATCGATGCCGACAGTCTCGACGAGGCGTCGCACGACGAACCCAACCTGGAAGGTGAGCCCGCTAAAGCCGACGAAGCCCACAGCGCCATCGAGATGCCGGCGGGGCAGATGCTCGGCCGCCACACACGGTTGGTCTTCCGCTGTTGGATCGTGCTCTTCTCGCTAGTCGGCGCTCAGATGGGGTGGGTGCTGCGTCCTTTCATCGGGAACCCCGACTTGCCGTTCACCCTCTTCCGCGACCGGGAGTCCAACTTCTTTGCTTCGGTCTTCGGCTCGTTGATCCAGTTGCTCTTCGGTTCTTGATCGGAGCGAGCCAATCGCCGTTTCGCCTCGAAGGCTAGAGACAACGAGCAAGCGATGCCCTCCCAAGAAACGCTACCCGGCCGACCCCGTACTCCTTCTTGGTCACGCACTCCCGACGATATCCTCCGACGGGCCGCGTGGACGGTCCGAGCCGATGCCCCACTGGCGACGCTGCCCCGGCTCTTGGCTTGTGTCGTCCTGTTCGGCGGCGCTTACGGCGCGGCGATGGGGCTTTACCGTGGCCTCAACGGGCAGCCCGGATGGCTGCTGCAGGTCGGCTACTCGGCGATCAAAACGCCGCTGCTGATCACCGGCTCGTTCGCGGTCAGCCTGCCGACCTTCTTCGTGGTCAGCACGCTCCTGGGCTTGCGACGCGACTTCGGACGCTCGGTGCGGGCGTTGGTTGCCGCCCAAGCCGCGATGGCGATCACGCTGTCGGCCTTGGCCCCGCTGACGCTGGTCTTCTACGGCTCGTCGAGCAACTACCGCCAAGCGTTGCTCTTCAACGGGGCGATGTTCGCCACCGCCAGCTTCGCCGGTCAGGTCGTCCTCCGCAGCCACTTCCGGCCGCTGATTAGTCGAAACCCGCTGCACCGCCGCCTGCTGTTGGCGTGGGGCATCGCCTACGCATTTGTCGCGACCCAACTCGCGTGGCTGCTGCGCCCCTTCATCGGCTCATCGACCCTGGCGGTCACCTTCTTCCGCCCCGAAGCCTGGGACAACGCGTACGTCGTTGTGGCGAGGCTCGTTTGGGAAACCCTCTTCGGAAGCTGACTCAGAAGGCGATTAGAACCGACGACGGCGAGAGATCGACACCGCTCCGAGGACCGTAACCGCCCCCAAGACACCGAACGCTGTCGGCTCGGGAACGGCGGTGAAGACCGTCAGGTTGTCGAGCCCGTTGTTCGTGTCGGTAGTCATCCCGTTGATGCGTGCCACGCCGAGGATGATCGACTGGATCGGGGAGTCGCCGAGTTCGGTCAGCACACCAAAGTACCCCGTGCCCGCCTCGCTGACCGGGTTGAGCGTCAGGCTGAGGTTCGCGCCGTCGAACAGACTCACCGTTACGTCAAAGCGGGCCGAACCGGAGAGGGGCGTGACCGGGCTGAAGCCGACGGCGGCGACCTGGTCTTCCTCGGCGAACGTCAGCACGAGCGAGTTGGTCCGATTGCGATTGCCGACCACCGTGCCCATCACCCCGCCGGTATTTTTCGTGGCGGTGAGCCCGCTGTTGGACGAGATCGTGACCGGCACTCCCAGGCCATTCGGAAACGGCGAGTTGGTCGAGGTATCGGAGAGCCCCGAACCGAAATTCATCGAGCCGCTGCTCAGCGTGTTGTCCTCGAAGCCCTCCAGCCCGGCGAACAAGAACCGCGAGTTGGCGGTCGCCTCGAAGCCGGGGCGATCATTTACCACGCCCACCAGCCCTGCTAGCGAAGGACTCGAACCACCCGCCAGCAGCAACAGCAGGGGGAGAAGCGATCGCAGCCGTTGGCTTGAGACGCGAAGCATCGGGCACCGCATGGGGAGACAGCAAGAGTTGGTCGAACCGCTGGTATGCAATCTAGTCGCCTAATCATCCCCAAGCAACGCGATATCGCCCCCAAGCGGGGCCAGAGCGAGCGATATGTCACGGCAACTCGATCTCGACCGGGGCCTTCGTCTCGCTCAGGATCCGCGCGATCGCTTGGCGATCCGCCCCGGTTAGGTGCGCGAACGCGGGCGACCGATCCTCGCCGCCGAGCACCTCGCCGAGCCGCCGGCTGACCCGCTTGAGGATCGGCTCGGGCAGTGCCGCGAACGACTCGCTGTGGATCAGGTAGCTGCAAGGGTGCTTGAAGAGCCGGCTCTGCAAATCGAAGTCGCGGAGCGATCGGCCGGTTGCGTCTTTCAGACCCGCTTCTTGGAAACTCGTGGTGAAGCCCGACGAACCGGCCACCGGCCCGGGCAACGCCTGCTCGCCGCTGAAGAGCAAGCATTCGAGCAACTGCTCGGCCGCCCGATCGAGCCGGCTGATCGAGACCTCGAACTCGAAGCCCTCCGGCTTCTCGAGCATCTTCCCCCAGGTCTGGTTGTAGGCGTCGGCTCGGCGGCCTTCGTACGAGGCTCGGGTGATCGCGTTGTGCATCTGCGATTGATGCTCAAGCACCATCAAGGCCACCAGATCGCTGTCGCGCGTGAGGTAGCGTTTGAGATTGCACGACTTGCCCGGTTCGAGCGGGGTCGGCTCGGCGCTCGCTTCCGGGTCGCTCTTCGGATCGGTGTAGAGCGTGTTGCCGCGGTGCGACGCCCCGGCCAGATCGCCCGTGACGTACCAGCCGCCGTAGCGATTCTCCAACGGCGTGGTCGGGTCGGTCACATCGCCACCGAGGTGCGACAGCGCGTGGCCGCGGTCGTCGGGGTAGACCGATCGGACCAAGAGGCCGGGCACGTCCCGCGTTCGGCGGTTGTGGTGGCAAGAGAGGCAGTGGCCGGTATCCCGCTTGAAGCGAGGCGTCTCGGTCTCTCGTTGCTTGAGCGTGTAGAAGATCGGCCCGTTGATCGGATCGACCGCCGTGACTTCCAGCACGTCGCCGCGTTGGACCCAACCGACATAGGCGTCGTCGTTGTAGTACAGCGCTCGCGGTCGGCGGGGCGAGATCTTGTGCACCTGCAAACTGGTCTTCGAGAAGACCAGCATCTGCGACTCGCGATCGATCTGGAGTTCGTCGAGCACCGCGGGGAGCCATCCCCACCGCTCGTCCCAGTCGAGCCGCACCCGGCCCGAATCGATCGCCTCTTGCAGTTTGGCAACCGCGTCCGTTGTGGGGGCCGAGTAGTAACGGATCGGCTCGGCGTCCAATTCGTCGCGCCCCACCGCGGGCTCCACCAACGCAGCTAGCAGCGCAGAGGCGGCGAGCAGCGACCTCGATAGCGGCGTCAGCAACACGATGCGGCGACTCGATTTCGGAATAGCGACACCCCCAAGCCGGGGCTTTCGTCGAAGCGACCTAACGAAAACTCGACAAACCGGGTATTCTGGACGAAGATATCTGCAAGTCTAAATTAGGCACGGCCTAAGCGGATGTCAACGTCCAATTAAAACGTCATGCTCTCACAGACCGTCGAATACGCGTTGCGCGCGGTGACCCACCTCGCTTCCGAAGCGCCCGACACCACCACTACGAGCGATCTGTCCAAAGCGACGCAGGTGCCGGTCGCCTACCTGTCGAAGGTGCTCCAGTCGTTGATCCGCGCGGGCTTTGTGCGATCGCAACGCGGCTCGGGCGGGGGCGTTGCGTTGGCGGTCTCGATCGACGACCTGACGATGCTCGACGTCGTGAACGCGGTCGATCCGCTGGAACGGATCCCCACCTGCCCGCTCAAGATCTCCTCGCACGGCACGAACCTCTGCCCGCTGCACCGGAAGATGGACGACGCCATCGCAACGGTCGAGGCATGCTTCGCCGGAGCGACCCTCGCCAAGGTCCTAAGCGAGCGGAGCCAGTCTCGCCCGCTGTGCGATTCGAACCAAGCGAAGGCCCAGTAGCGCACGACGTTTTCAGGGGCGTTTCATACACATAGCGTCCGTGGCTCCAACCTGCGGAGCCACGGACGCTTTTGGTTTTTGGCCATCCGGGTACGGGTCACTCAGCCGAAGCGCCGCCGCCGCCGCCGGCCATCGCTTTCTTAATGAGCCCGACCACAAGGGTCAGGATCGCGCCGCCGCCTGCGCCAACACCCGCGTCGGCCGCCATGTTGCCGCCCCCGCCGAGGAGGCCTTCAAGCATCGGAAGGAACGCCGCGAGCTGCGCCCCGCCCGCACCGCCGACCGCGCCGAGGATGGTGGCCAGGATCTTGCTAACGGGGAGGTTCTTCAACAACGCGCCGATCACGTTGCCGCCCGCCGCACCGCTGACCAGTTGAATCAAGATCGGGATGAGAGCTGCCATGAGGGTGTCCACCTACGTTTGAGAATTGGGTACAGCGAACGGGGGCCAACCTCCCCCAACGCCAGCCGACATCGTAGCCCATCCGGGGGGCGTCAGACACCAGAAACCGGTGCGGCGTTCCGCCTCTCACGAGATAAGGACTCTCACAACGGTCACAAGGATCCCCCCTGCGGACACGATTACCGCGGCAAGCAGGCCCGCGGTGGTGAGATGCTCTAGCGACTTCTTGTTGGCGCAAAAGAACCAAGACACTAACGCCAAACTGGTTGCGATCTGGAGCGAGACCGCCATTCCAAAACGGAGCCTGTCCTCCGTCCACTCGAATCGAACTTTAGCCAAGCCAGCCCCGGTCGCCTTAGGGAAATAAACCGAGCCAGTTGCCAAGCAGTAGAGCGTGTACACCAAGAGGGTCGAAGGAATGACGACCCCCAACAAAGCTTGGACGCCAGAGTTGTCTTTGCGAGCGTCGGTTCCTACGCCGTCGAACTCTGCCATCGCTTACTCGTCGTCTTGCCGCAAGTTGGCTAGGACCGAGTAGTCCTCCAGGGTGCTCGTATCACCGACCGCTTCTTTGCCGGCCGCGATATCGCGCAGCAGACGCCGCATGATCTTGCCGCTGCGGGTCTTCGGCAGGCTGCCGGTGAAACGGATATCGTCCGGCTGAGCGAGCGCGCCGATCTCCTTCCGGACGTGCTGCTTGAGCTCTTGGCGGAGCTCTTCGGAGGGCTCGGCCCCTTTGACCGTGACGAAGACCGCAACCGCTTCGCCCTTCAACTCGTGCGGCCGACCGACGGCGGCCGCCTCGGCGACCTTCGGGTGGCTGACCAGTGCCGACTCGATCTCGATCGTGCTCAGGCGGTGGCCTGAGACATTCAGCACATCGTCGATGCGGCCCATGATCCAGTAGTAGCCATCGCGGTCGCAACGGGCGTTGTCGCCCGCGAGGTACTTGCCCGGGACCTTGGACCAGTAGACCTCCTTGAACCGCTCTTCGTCGCCCCAGATGCCGCGGAGCATGCCGGGCCACGGGTGGGCGATCGTGAGCATGCCGCCCTCGTCGGGGCCGCACTCGGTGCCGTCTTCGGCGATGATCTTGGGGATCACGCCCGGCAGCGGCTTGGTGCAGCTGCCCGGCTTCGTGGCGATCGCCCCGGGCAGCGGCGACATCATCACGCCGCCGGTCTCGGTCTGCCACCACGTATCGACGATCGGGCAACGCTCGCCGCCGATCTTCGTGTGGTACCACATCCACGCTTCGGGGTTGATCCCTTCGCCGACGGTGCCGAGCACCCGCAGCGAGCTGAGGTCGTGCTTCTCGACGTGCTCGTCGCCCCACTTGATGAACGCTCGGATGGCGGTGGGAGCGGTGTAGAAGAGCGAGACTTTGTACTTCTCGACGATCTCCCAGAACCGATCGTGCGCCGGGTAGTCCGGGGCCCCCTCGTACATGACACACGTCGCGCCGGCCGACAGCGGGCCGTAGGTGATGTAGCTGTGGCCGGTGATCCAGCCGCAATCCGCGGTGCACCAATAGACATCGTCTTCCTGGTAATCGAAGACCCACTCGAAGGTCTTCTTCGCCCACAGGTTGTAGCCGGCCGTGGTGTGCTCGATGCCCTTCGGCTTACCGGTCGATCCCGAGGTGTAGAGGATGAAGAGCGGGGCCTCGCTATCCAACGGCGTGGCCGGGCAGTCGTCGGATGCCTCGCGCATGAGGTCGTGCCACCAATGGTCGCGGCCCGGCTCCCAGTGGACCGCTTCGTTGACCCGGTCCAGCACGACACAATGCTTGACGGTCGGGCTCTTCTTGAGCGCCTCGTCGACGGTCTGCTTGAGCGGCAGGGCCTTGCCACGCCGCCAGCCGGCGTCGGCGGTGAGGATCGCCACGGCCTCGGCGTCGTTGTTGCGGTCGGCGATCGCCTCGGCGCTGAAGCCGGCGAAGATCACCGAATGGACCGCCCCGATCCGCGTGCAGCCGAGCATCGCGATCACCAGCTCGGGCGTCATCGGCATGTAGATGCTCACGCGGTCGCCGGCCTGGATGCCGAGGCCCTTCAACGCGTTGGCGAACTTGCAGACCTGCTTGTGCAGTTCGGCGTAGGTGAGGTTACGCGTGTCGCCCGGCTCGCCCTCCCAGAGGATGGCGGTCTTGTCGCCGCGGCCTTCGTCCAAGTGCTTGTCCAAGCAGTTGTACGAGGCATTCGTCTTGCCGCCGACGAACCACTCCGCATCGGGCTCGTTCCACTTGAGCGTTTCGGCGAACGGCTCGAACCAATGCAACTCGTCACGGCCGGTCTTCTCCCAGTAAGCGACCGGGTCGGCAGCGACCTCATTCCACAGCTTCTCGTACGCTTCGAGCGAGCCGATCCGCGACTTGGCCGCGAACTCCGCCGAGGGCGGGAAGAGCCGCGACTCGTGCATGACCGTATCGATTGCGCCGGCGTGGGGAGCGTCTGCCATCTTCGTTGTCGGTTGGGAGGAGTCGTGGGATAAGCCGAGCCGCTGAGTTTACACCTCCTCCACCGGAGTCGCCAACTCGCTAGCCGGGAACCAATGCGCACGGATTGCGTCAGATCGAGCATGTCACCCGTCGGACACAGCCTGACCGGCCTCGCCATCGGCGCCTTGGCAACGCGTGGCTGGCGACCACGCGACCGGGCGATCGCCTTGGCCGGATTCGTGGTGCTCGCCAACCTGCCCGACGCCCCCCTGCCCGGCTGGGGGCACGACGCCTACCACGTCAGCCATAGCCTGGCAGTCACGCTTGCCCTGATCGCTACCGCGGGGTGGTCGCTCCGTCGCGTTGTGCCAACGCGTCTGCTGCTGGCCGGCGGTATGGCTTGGCTCAGCCACCTGCTGCTCGACTCGTTCTACAACCACGGCCTCGGGATTGAGATCGGTTGGCCAATCACGAGCTATCGGCTGAACCTGCCGATTCCTTGGCTGCAAACGCTCGAATTATCTCAGTCGGCTTGGAGCGAGAGAAACCTATCGGTTGGTTTGCTAGAAGCGCTAACGTTTGGGCCGTTTCTGATTGCTTGCTGGCTGCTGTCGCGGTGTCGCTCCGACGACTGGCGTCGTCGGCTCGCGGACTAGAACTCGGCCGAGCCCGGCGTCCTGGGGAACGGGATCACGTCGCGGATGTTTTGCATGCCGGTGACGTACTGCACCATCCGTTCCAATCCCAAGCCGAAGCCGGCGTGGGGGACGCTGCCGTAGCGGCGGAGGTCGACGTACCACCAGTACTCCTCGGCGTTGAGGCCCTGTTCCGCCATGCGGGCTTCGAGCACGTCCTGCCGGTGCTCGCGTTGGCTGCCGCCGATGATCTCACCGACGCCCGGCACGAGGACGTCCATCGCGCGGACCGTCTTGCGGCCCTCGGAGTCGTCCTCGTTCACGTACATATAAAACGGCTTGATGCTCGCCGGGTAGTCGGTCAGCACGACGGGTGAATCGAAGTGCTTCTCGGTGAGGAACCGTTCGTGCTCGGCTTGTAGGTCGGTCCCCCAACTGACCGGGTACTCGAACTCCTCGCCACTTTGCAGCAGGATCTCGATCGCCTCGGTGTAGGGCAATCGGATGAAGTCGCCCGTCCCGGCGAGCTTCTCGAGCCGCGGCATCAACCCCTTGTCGATGTGCTGCGAGAAGAGGCCGAGGTCTTCCTGGCAATCGCTCAGCACGTCGTTGACGATCCGCTTGAGCATCCCTTCGGCCAGATCGATATTCTCCGGCAGCTCGACGAACGCCGCCTCCGGTTCGACCATCCAGAACTCGGCCAAGTGACGCGAGGTGTTCGAGTTCTCCGCGCGGAACGTCGGGCCGAAGGTGTAGATCTTCCCCAACGCCGACGCGTAGATCTCGCCTTCCAGTTGGCCGGACACGGTCAGGTACGACGGGCGGGCGAAGAAGTCCTTGCTGAAATCGACCTCGCCCTGGTCGTTCATCGGCGGCGTGGCCGCGTCGAGCGTCGTGACGCGGAACATCTCGCCGGCCCCTTCGCAATCGCTGGCGGTGATGATAGGCGTATTGATGTAGAGGAAGCCGTCCTCTTGGAAGTAATCGTGAATGCTGCGGCTCACGCGGTTGCGGACCCGCATCACCGCGCCCATCGCATTCGTCCGCGGCCGCAGGTGGGCCCACTCACGCAGCTTCTCAAGCGAGTGCCGCTTCTTCTGCAGCGGGTAAGTCTCCGGCTCCGCCCAGCCGTGGACCTCCAGCGAGTCGGCCTTGAGTTCGGTCGCCTGCCCCTTGCCGCCCGAGGCGACGATCTCGCCGATCACCGTCAGGCTGCAGCCGGCGGTCAGCTTCTTCACCTCCGACTCGTAGTTCGTCAGCTCCACCGGCGCGAGCACCTGCAGGTTGCCCAGGCACGAGCCGTCGTTCACCTCGATGAACGAGAACCCAGCCTTCGAGTCCCGCCGCGTGCGGACCCAACCCTGGACCTTGGCCGACGTGCCGATCGCCGATTCTTGTCGGGCGTCCTTTACCGAGAGTTTCTGCATCGTGATAAGCGACTTTACGAAGGGAGATGTGGGGATGTCTGGAGATAAGGGGATGTCGCTCTTAACAGCGTTGGCCGAGAAGGCTGAAACAGCCGTCTTCCGCAGCTTGGAAGAGACGCCACTAAGACTCAGCGGACAAAACCCCGTCGGAACCGTTTTCTCTAACGAGAAAACCGAGCAGCACGGATGCTTTGTCCTGACGCTCGAAGGCCGTTTGGACACGCCTCTTCAGACAGCCATCACCTCATCCCCCTGCTATCTCCTTATCTCCCTTCCTGGTTCTCACAAGCCTTTCGCGGCCAACCACCGCTCGGCGTCGAGCGCGGCCATGCAGCCGGTGCCGGCGGCCGTGCAGGCTTGGCGGTAGTAGTCATCGGACACGTCGCCGGCGGCGAAGACGCCCTCGACGCTTGTGTTCGTGCGGAACGGCACGGTCCACGTGAGGTAGCCCTTGTCGTTCATCTCGAGCTGGTCGCCGAGGAACTTCGTGTTGGGCGTGTGGCCGATCGCGACGAACATGCCGGTGGCGTCGAGCTGGCGATCGGCTTCACCGGTCGTCGATTCGAGGACGACGCCGGTCATGCCGTTGTCGTCGTCACCAAGAACTTCCTTGACCTGCGAGTTCCACTGCATCTCGATCTTCGGGTTGTTCAACGCCCGATCGGCCATGATCTTCGACGCGCGGAGCTCGTCGCGGCGATGGACCAGCAGCACCTTCTCGGCGTGCTTGGTCAGGTAGTCGGCCTCTTCGACGGCCGAGTCGCCACCGCCGACCACGACGACCGGTTTGTTGCGGAAGCGGGGCAACGCCCCGTCGCAGACGGCACAGGCGCTGACACCGCGGTTCTTGTACTTCTCTTCCGACTCTAGGCCGATGTAGTTCGCGCTGGCACCCGTGGCGATGATGACGGCGTGGGCCTCCATCTCGTGGACTTCGCCCGAGGCACCGGCCGACTTCATCTTGAACGGCGAACCGTTCTTGAGATCGATCTCGACGATATCGTCGGTGATGATCCGGGTGTCGAAGTTCTTCGCCTGCTGGCGCATCAGGTGCATCAGCTCGGGGCCGCTGACGCCCTCCTTCTGGTGCATATCGGCGAGCCAGCCGTGCTCCTCGTCGAGCGAGTCCTTCAGATACGTCGACAGGTCCCCGGCGGGCCAGCCGGGGAAGTTCTCGACCTCGGTTGTCAGGGCGAGCTGGCCCAGCGGCAGGGTGCCGTCTTGGCGGTTCTCTTCGGTCACAGCCCCCTCGAAAACAACCGGGTTCAGGTTCGCACGGGCGGCGTAGATGGCGGCGGTCCAGCCGGCAGGGCCACTGCCGATGATGACAACATGTTCGGGCACGGGAGCGGTCTTCCTGTGTTGGTCGCTGCGAGAAAGGCGGGAGGCATGGCCTAGGGACCATGCCCGAAGCGGGATTATAGTGGCGGGGCGAGCCCCGTGTCAGAGCGGGGCGGCGGGGAACCACGGCCTCCGATACTACGGAAGGATCGGCGGTTTGGCTCCCCGGCTTGTCCGCATGCCTGCTATTCCTTGCACGCATCGACCTCGAACGGTTAACCGGGATACCGTCGGATGCTCACGATCGCTGTCGCGCTGGGTTCGTTCGCCACGCTCTGGATCGCCTACCGCGTTTATGGCGGCTGGTTGAGCCGGCGGGTGTTCAAGCTCGATGCCGCCTGCCAGACGCCGGCCCACACCGAGCGGGACGATATCGACTTCGTGCCGACCAGCACGCCGGTCGTGTTCGGCCACCACTTCACCAGCATCGCTGGCACGGGGCCGATCGTGGGGCCGGCGATCGCGGTCTTCTGGGGCTGGCTGCCGGCCTTGCTGTGGGTCGTGCTCGGCTCGATCTTCGTCGGCGCGGTGCACGACTTCGGCTCGCTGGTCGTCAGCCTCCGCAACAAGGGCCAAACCATCGGCGAAGCCGCCGGCCGGATCATCTCGCCGCGGGCCAAGCTGTTGTTCCTGCTGGTGCTGGCGTTCGCTTTGACGATCGTGATCGGCATCTTCGGGCTGGTGATCGCGGTCATCTTCAAGGTCTACCCCGAGAGCGTGCTGAGCGTGTGGACCGCGATGCCGCTGGCGATGCTCATCGGGCGGTTCATCATCAAGCCGGGCAAGCCGCTGCTGGTGCCCTCGCTCATCGGCCTCGCCTTGCTGTACGTGACCGTCTGGCTGGGGGCGTACTACTTGCCGATCGAAATGCCGACCGTCGCGGCACTCGGACCGTATGGCACGCCGATCGTGCTCTGGACGGGCGTCTTGCTGGTTTATTGCTACTTCGCTTCGGTGCTGCCGGTTTGGCTGCTGCTGCAACCGCGAGACTACATCAACAGCCAACAACTGCTCGTGGCGATGGTGCTGCTCGTCGCCGGCATGCTGGTCGCCGGAGCGAGCGGGGCGGCCGATTTGAACGCCGCCCCGATGGTCGCGACCGAGATCCCCGAGGACGCGCCGCCGATGTGGCCGTTCCTCTTCATCACGATCGCCTGCGGCGCGTGCAGCGGGTTCCATTGCCTCGTCGCCAGCGGCACGACCAGCAAGCAAGTCGACAACGAGTGCAACGCCCGGGCGATCGGCTACGGCGGCATGCTGATGGAAGGCGCGCTCGCCGTGACGGTGATCCTCGCGTGCTGTGCCGGCTTGGGCATGGGCGTCACGGGGGCCGACGGCACGCGGCTGACCGGCTCGGCCGCCTGGAAGACCAAGTACCAGGCACAGATCGTCACCACGACCGCCGCGGACGGGACCACCACGACAACGGGCGGGTGGAACAACCATCGCTTGCCGCAGAAGGTCGGCGCGTTCGTCGAGGGCGGGGCGAACTTCGTCGCGGCGCTCGGCGTGCCGCTGAAGCTGGCCGTCGCGACGATCGCCGTGCTGGTCGCCTGCTTCGCGGCCACGACACTCGACACGGCCACGCGGCTCCAGCGCTACGTGATCCAAGAGATCGCCTCGACGACGGGCGTCACCCCGATAACGAACAAGCACGCCGCCACGCTGCTGGCCGTCGTCGCGGGTGGTGCCGTGGCGTTGCTCCCGGGGCCTGCCGGACCCGGCTCGGGTGGCCTGATCCTGTGGCCCCTGTTCGGGGCGACGAACCAACTGCTGGCCGGTCTGGCGCTGTTGGTCTTGGTCTTCTACTTGGCCCGCCGGGGCCTGCCGATCGCATTCGCCCTGCTGCCGATGCTGCTGATGTTCGTCATGCCCGCCTGGGCGATGGGCCAGCAGGTGCTCTACGACTTCCTGCCCAACGGCAAGTGGCCGCTCCTGGCCTTCGGCCTGATCATCCTTGGCTTGCAAGCCTGGATGGCGATCGAGGCGCTGCTCGTCTGGCCGAAGGTGCGAGGGACAGTCGAATCAGCCCTCCCGACACCAGCAAGCTAAGCGGCGGCCGTCACCAGTAGCCGCCTTTCTGGTACGCAGTACCCGTTTCTCGATCGTAGTAGTAAGTCGCTCCGCCCCCGTCGGGCTCGACGGGAGTCGCGTACTTGGTCGCCTTTTCGGGCAATGACCAACCGAGTCCCTCGAAGCGATGCTCAAAGCGGGCCCTGCTGACGACCTCGCCATAGTCGAGATTATCCCGTGTAACAATCGGTAGGTCTTCGAACTCCCCCCCATTGGCCCTCAAGGAAAACCCTCAGGTCTGACTCGGCGATCTTGTACCTTGCCCGGTTCCGGTTGGGAAACTTCTCTAACGTGATATCGGTCGCGGCCGGCGGCAGGTGGCGTTCGACCCGGAAGTCTTTCACCTCCGCATAGGTTTCGTACTCAAACACACCGAACCGCTGGGCGTCGAGGACCCATTGGATCGCGGTGCACGAAGGGATAAAGGCGATGCCCGGGATCAAGATCGCCCAAGCAAGCGTCCTGCCAAGCTTCCAGCGAAACCGAGCGGCACAGGCCAGCGCGGTCGTGACCACGGCGATCAAGAGCCAGAGCGTGATCTGGATCGGCAGGATAAACGGCCAAAGCAAAGGATCACCGGCGGCAAGGAGTGAGGCGACAACGCTTGCTCACTATAGCACCGTGTTTACCGCCGCCGGCTAGCTCGCCTTGCCGACGTTGATGTGCTGCTCTTCGATCTGCTCGGCGATCTGCACCGCCTTGCGGCCCTTGAACGAGCCGGGCGTGGCGTGGAACTTCTTGCGGCCTTCGACCGAGACCACCAGCGGCGAGCGGGTGTCCTTCTCAGTCGTGATGATGTCGCCAACACGGAGGCCGATCAGGTCGGCGGTCGAGATCTGCGACTCTGCCAGGTCGACCGCCATCTCCACGATCGACCCGCCCAGGCTGTCGCCGATCTGCTGGATGCTCTCGGGCGTCGAGGGTTTCTTGCTGTAGCTGACCCAACTATTGGCGCTGAGCTTGCCGCCGATCCGCTCGATCGAGTTGAACGGGATGCACAGGTTCATCATGCCGCGGACGTCGCCGATCGTCAGCTCGAAGCTGATCAGCACGACTACCTCGTTGGGCGGCACGATCTGCACGAGCTGCGGGTTGCTCTCGACGTGATCGACGACCGGCTCGAGCTCGATGACGTTCATCCACGCCGCCTTCACCTCGGCGAGGAACAGCGACGTGATCCGCCCGGTCAGCAGCAGCTCGATCTCGGTCAGCGGTCGGCGCGAGGGGACGGTCGTATCCGAACCACCGCCGAGCAGGCGATCGATGATCGGGAAGAGCAGCGAGGGATTGATATCGAGGATCAACTGGCCTTCGAGCGGGGGCGCGTTGATCAGGTTGAAGCAGGTCGGGTTCTCGAGGCTGAACACGAACTCGCTGTAGGTGAGTTGGTCGACACTCGTCAGCTTCACATCGACGATCGTCCGCAGCAGGGCGGACAACGCGGCCCCGTAGTTGCGGCTGAAGCCCTCGTGCATCGTCTGCAGCGCCCGCATCTGCTCCTTGCCGACACGCTCCGGGCGTTTGAAGTCGTAGGTCGTGACCTTCTCGTTCGGCTTCGGCAGCGGCGCGATCTCCTGCACCACCCCGGAACCACCGAACGAGACCGGGCCGTCCGCGGGCGCGGGCTGCGATTGCGGGGCGGCCTCCGGGGTCACGGCCGGCTTGGACGGCGCCTTCGGACCCTTCCCGCCGAGCAGGCTCTCGATCTCGGCTTGGCTAAGGAGGTCGTCGGACACGGGCGTTTTCGCGAGGGTCTTTTTAAATGGCGGCGGCCAGATAATAGGGGAACCCAAGCGACGGGGCAGCACCGATTTACGCCGTGCTAGCACGGCGTACGCCTTTTTACTCGCGTACCTGCCCGGTGCCGT
>CAYGUP010000070.1:0-20108 GCA_964353155.1 uncultured Planctomycetaceae bacterium
TTCTGGATCAGCGAGAGCATCAACGGCCAGTTGCGGTCGTCCTCGCCAAACGCGAGCGGTTTGTCGGTCGTGAAGTCCTTCTTGTCCTCCGAACGCATCACCGCCGACACGATCCGGTCGCCGGGGCGCAGGTCGGCGCCCGCCGCGGGGCTGCCGCCAACGATCGCCGCGACCTCCGCCCGCAATTCGCAAGCGACGCCGATCGTGTTGAACGCCAACGGCGAACTATCGATCGGCGTTGAACTCCAGGTCGCTAGGCGGGGAGTTAGCGTGACCGACGTCGGCTCCCCGTCCTCCGCTGCGAGGCCGAGCTCGACCGTCCGACCCTCTTGGGCCGCGGCGAACAGGCGGTCTTCGAGGGCCACCGGGTCGATCGCTTCCTCGCCATCCGGCGCGGTGCCGATCGTCACGCCATCTACCGAGACGATCCGGTCGCCCTCTTTCAGGCCGGCTTCCTCGGCCGGCGAGCCGGTTTCGATCGCGGTCACCGGGCCGAGCACCGGCACGATGCCGAGCCGCTCCATCCGATTCGGCCCGATCTCGAAGCTGACGCGCTCGCCCCCTTCGACCTTGCCGAACGGGTCCTTCAGCGGGGCCTTGCCGCCACGAATGACCGTGTAAGAAAGCGGCTCGCCCTTATGCTCGATCATGATCGCGCGGAGCTCAGCGAAGGTCTCGATCGCTTGACCATTCACCTCGATGATCTGGTCGCCATCTTCGAAGCCGTCCTCGCCCGCGGCGGCGGACGGAGAGTTGGGCTGCACGGCGTCGTCGCTCGCTAGCCGCAGGCGACTGGTGCTGAGCACCCCAACCTGCGGTGCCATCTTCTGCATCTCGGGACGCAGCGTGATCTGCCGCGTGGAGCCATCCGCGGCCTCGACAGTCGCGTCGAGACCCGCCTTGAGGTCGCCGAGGATGACCGCCTTGCTGAGCTGTTCGTAGTTTGGGTTCTCGATGTCGTTGATCCGGGTCAGCCGGTCACCCGTTTGCAGGCCCGCCTTCCAGGCCGCCCCGCCGCTGATCGTGCTGCCAACCGTTGCGGGCGTTTGCGGCACGCCCAATCCGAAAGCGACCCAAGCCATGATTACGGCGAAGATCACGTTCATGATCACGCCGGCCGAGATGATCGCCATCCGCTGCGGCACGCTCTTGGCCATGTAGCTCCGCTTGTCGATCCACACCTTCTTGCCGTCGGGTCCCATCACCTCCTTGGCGTCGGGCGATCCTTCCAGGGCCTTCGACTTCTCCATCTCCTCGGCGATGTTCTGCACATTGTCTTCCTGGCCGAACATCTTCACGTACCCACCCAGCGGCAGGATGCCAATGCCGTAGTACGTCTCGCCCCATTGGCGGCCGATCTTCATGCCGCCGATATCGAACCCGATCATGAACTTGTCGCACCGCACGCCACACGCCTTGGCGACGAGAAAGTGCCCCAGCTCGTGAACGAAGATCACGAAGCCAAGGCCGGCGGCGACCTGGAGGATCGGCAGAACGTTTTGCATCAGGAGAGAGCGGAGTTGCTAAGGGTTCGGGACGAGGCAAGGCGGCTGGCGAGGACCCTGGGTCACGGGCCGTTCTTGGCCCTCCCCCATGATTCCTCGCTCCTCGTCAGGCAAAGACCCAGGTATGGATTTCTTCGCGGGCCCAACGGTCGAGCTCTTCGAGCCGTTCGAACGTCGGGTCCGGATCAAAGTCGTGGGCGTTCAAGATGCTGCGGCAGGCCGGGATGATCTCCGTGAAGTGCAGCTCGCCATCCAAGAACGATTGCACCGCGGCCTCGTTCGCCGCATTGAGCACCGCGCCGGACGTGCCTCCCTTGCGGGCGCACTCGAAACCGAGTTCGAGGGCCGGGTAACGCTCGAAGTCAGCGGGCTCGAAACGGAGCTCGTGGCACCGGGTCCAATCGATCCGCTCCGCCGGGCCGCTCACCCGATGCGGGTGATCGAGGGCGTGCTGGATCGGCAGCTTCATATCGGGCGGGCCGAGCTGCGCGACGACCGAGCCATCGACGAACTCGACCATCGAATGGATCGTCGATTGCGGGTGGATGACCACGCGGATCTGATCGGCCGGGATATCGAACAGCCAACGGGCCTCGATGATCTCCAACGCCTTGTTCATCATCGTCGCCGAGTCGATCGTGATCTTCGGACCCATGTCCCACGTCGGGTGGGCGAGGGCCTCGTCGACGGTGACCTGGGCCAGTTGCTCACGCGCCCAAGTGCGGAACGGCCCGCCGCTGGCCGTGAGCACGATCCGCTCGACCTCACTTCGGCGTCCGCACGCCAACGATTGGAAGACCGCGCTGTGCTCGCTATCGACCGGCAGCAGGCGCTCGCCGACCGTTGGGTCCTTGGCTCGCTCGTCATCGAGCAGGCGTCGCACGATGGGGCCGGCGGTGACCAGTGTCTCTTTGTTCGCCAGGGCGATCGTCTTGCCCGCCTTCAAGGCGGCCAGCGTGCTCCGCACCCCCGCCGCGCCGACGATAGCAGCTAGCACCGTATCGACTTCGTCGTCGGTCGCTGCCTCTTCGAGCCCCTCCGGGCCGACCAGCAGCTTGGTCTCTTTTGGGAGCTGCTTCCACGACTGCTCCGCGGCGGCCTGCTCATCCGAGGCGACAACGAACTTCGGCTTCAATCGAACAGCCTGCTCGATCACCTCATCCAAGCGGCTATGCGCGGTGAGCACGGTCGCCCGCAGTCGCCCGCCGGAGGCCTCGATGACCTCGATCGCGTTGCGACCGATGCTGCCGGTCGAGCCGAGCACCGCCACACGCCGAGCCGACGCCGTGGGCCCCGTCCCTGCTGGATAAGACTGGCTGGCGGCCATGAACGGGTTGGCAGAGGTTGGAGAACGGAAGGGAGAGGCAGAGCAGCGATCGGTGTCGGAGCGGCTGGGAGCCTGCTCCGGCGGCCGGTTGTAGCAGTTGGCCCCGCCCGGGCGGGTTACGCGGGCGGGAAGCTTGTCGGTTGGGCTGAACCTTGAGGTTCGCGGTGCCCCAAGCCGGGGACCGCGTCGCTAATATGTTGCTAGACTTGCCTTTGCAACGATCCGGCCGCGCTAGCGAAGTCCGCCGATTCTAGTGGACCCGCAATCGGCCCGACAAGGCGAACCGGCCCCCGCCGGCCTGCGTTGTGTAGGTAAGCCACCCGAAAACCGGCCTCACCGGCTGTCTATTCGCTCACTCCGCCCCCATCTTGACCGACCCCGACATGGACAAGCCCACGAAACCGACCCCGGACAACGACAAGCGGGGCGGCGAGGCGAAGAAGCCGGGCGGTCAGCCCGTCAGCTTCGTTTGGTACCTGCTGGCGATGTTCGTCCTGCTGATGCTGGGCGTCACGCTCTTCGGCGGCGACTCGATGGTCACGCTCAAGTGGAGCGAGTTCGAGCGGCTCGCCCAGGCCTCTTACACCGTCCCCGACCTCGAAGCCGACGCCGAAGTCAAAGAAGGCGATACGGCCGAGCCCGCCGAAGCCGGGACGGGCGAGATCGAGTACATCGATCGCAGCATGACCCCGCCCCGCAAGGTCCGCTTGTCGAACCTCAAGGAGCTGGTCGTCGGCAACGAGGGCGTGATTGGAAAAGTGACTCGCCAAGTCTTGCCGCCCAACGGCGTTGAGCCAAGCGAGGAATCGGACGAAGCCACCGAGTCCAGCAGCACGCTGTTGCTCGGCTCGGCGGGCGACTCGACCGAGCCGACCGAGGTCCGCTTCCGCGTCAATTGGAATCGCAACCTCCAGCCGATCGGCCCGCTGCTGGACGCCAACAACCTGAAGTACACCGCCGCCGCCCGCCCCAGCGAGTGGCTCGCGTACCTGCCGATGTGGATCTTCATGGGCCTGATGATCGCGATGGCGATCTACATGCTCCGCCGCCTGGGCGGGGCCGGGTCGCCGATGGCGTTCGGCCGCAGCCGCGGCAAGCTCTACGCGCAGGAAGACCTTGAGGTCACCTTCGACGATGTCGCCGGCATCGACGAAGCGGTCGAGGAGCTCCGCGAAGTCGTTGACTTCCTCAAGAACCCCGAGCGCTACCAACGCCTCGGCGGACGGATCCCGAAGGGCGTCCTGTTGGTCGGCCCTCCTGGCACGGGCAAGACGCTACTCTCCAAGGCGGTCGCCGGCGAGGCGGGCGTGCCGTTCTTCTCGCTCAGCGGGTCGGACTTCGTCGAGATGTTCGTCGGCGTCGGCGCGGCTCGCGTGCGGGACATGTTCCAGCAGGCCGAGCAACGCGCCCCGTGCATCATCTTCATCGATGAGCTCGACGCCCTTGGCAAGACGCGTGGCAACGGCCAGATGGGCAGCCACGACGAACGCGAACAAACGCTCAACGCCCTGCTCGTGGAGATGGACGGCTTCGGCAGCAACAGCGGCATCATCATCATGGGCGCGACCAACCGCCCCGAGACGCTCGACCCCGCCCTGCTCCGCCCCGGCCGCTTCGACCGCAACGTGCTGGTCGATCGCCCCGATGTCACGGGCCGCAAGCAGATCCTCGAAGTCCACCTCGCCAGCGTGAAGGTCAGCGACCAAGTCGATGTCGAGGCTTTGGCCGGCATCACCAGCGGCTTTGTCGGTGCGGACCTCGCGAACATGGTCAACGAGGCCGCCCTGCTCGCCGCCCGCAATGGGAAGGAGCTCGTCGGCAAGGAAGAATTCTACGAAGCGGTCGAGCGGGCCAGCATCGGCCTCGAGAAGAAGAGCCGCATCATGCTCGACGAGGAGAAGCACCGCCTCGCCGTGCACGAAGGGGGCCACGCCCTGGTCGCTTACTCGCTGCCGAACACCGACCCGGTCCACAAGGTCTCAATCATCCCCCGCGGCCTCAGCGCGCTGGGCTACATGCAGCAGCGCCCCGAGGCGGATCGGTACATGGTCACCAAGGCCCAACTCGAGAGCCAGCTCCAAGTCATGCTAGCCGGCACGCTCGCCGAGGAGCTGATCTTCGAGGACGTCGGCACCGGGGCGAGCAACGACCTCGACCGCGCCACCGAGACGGCGCGCGGCATGGTCATGGACTACGGCATGAGCCGCCTGGGGCGGGTCACGTACCGCGAGCGGACGACCGGCTTCCTCGGCCAAGAGGGGGGCTACGCCAAACACCACAGCGAGCAGACCGCCCGCGAGATCGACCAAGAGGTCAAGCGGATCATCGACGAGGCGCTCGAACAGACGCGTCGCATCCTGGCGATCCGCCGCCCCGCGCTCGAGGCGATCACCGCCACGCTGCTTGAGAAGGAAGTCATCGACGCGGAGCAACTCGCCGAGATCGTCAAAAACGCCAGCCCCGAGCCGAAACTCGTGCCGGGCACCACCACCGACCGCAAAGCCTCCCCGCCGGCGGCCAAGCCGAGCGAAGGCGAAACGGCCGAGGGCTAAGCTACCACTCGGGCCGCTGCCAATCGGGGATGCCCTCGCCGGCCGCCTGCTCCTCGTACCACGCATGGTACGGCGGCACGCTCGGCGGCGTTGGTTTCTCGTTGACCTTGGTCAGCGGCAACATCCGGGTCCACCACGCCTCGTACGCCTTCCGCATCTCCGCGACGGCCGCCGGGTGCTGGTCGATCACGTTGGTCGTTTCGCCCGGGTCGGCGTCGATATCGTAAAGCTCGGCGTTCTTCACCAAGCGGAATCGCTCACTCCGCACGGCGGCCGACGCGTACTTCAACGGCTCGGGGCTATCACCCGGCTCCCACCGGCCGACGTGCGTGAACAACAGCCGGTCTTCCCACGCGGCTTTCGGGTCTTCGAGCAACGGCGTCAGGTCGCGGCCCTCGACTTGGCCCGGCGGAACCTCCGCCCCGGTCAGCGTCGCGAGGGTTCGGAACAAGTCGATGTGAACGGTCAACGCGTCGACATCGACCCCTTCCGCCAAACGCCCCTTCCAATGCCAGAACGCCGGCACCCGCGTGCCCCCCTCGTACGGGCTCCCCTTGCCGGCGTGCAGACCGGCGTTGAAGAGCCGTTGGCCTTTGCCATCCTTCTCACCCCAGCGATGGGCCTGCCCGTTATCGCTCATGAAGATGAAGAGCGTGTTGTTATCCAAGCCCCACTCGGTCAATCGGTCACGCAGCCGGCCGATGTTGTCGTCGATGTTCTTGATCATCCCCCAACAAGCAGCCGTCTTCTCATCCCAACCCGTATCAAGGTAAGGCTGCTTGTCTTCGGGCCGTGAGAGGAGCGGGAAGTGCGGCGCATTCGTTGCGATGTAGGCGAAGAACGGTTTATCCCCCTCCGAGCGGTCCCGGATCCAGCCGGACGCGTGCTCGAAGAAGACATCCGTGCAGAAGCCCTCGGTCTTCTTGAACACGCCGTTGTGCCGCACGATCGGCCCGAAGTAGAGCCGCTCCTCGTTCGGCGGGGCGTCGGCGCAGCTGCCGCCGTAGTCCTGGCCGATGCCGCCGGCGCCGTGGATGAAGACCTCGTCGAAGCCGCGTCGCTCCGGCTGGTACGCGGCCTCATCGCCCAGGTGCCACTTGCCGAAGATGCCTGTCGCATAGCCGGCCGCTTGCAACGACTCGGCGAGCGTTGTCGCGTCGAGCGTCAGCCGCTCGCGCTCGTGGATCGTGTGCGTCACCCCATTCGCGAATTCGTGCCGCCCGGTCATGATCGCCGCCCGCGTCGGTGCGCAGGTCGGGCTGACGTGGAAATCGGCCAGCCGCGTGCTCTCGTCGCGCAGCCGGTCCAGGTGGGGCGTCTCCAGCACCGGGTGGCCGTAGCAACTCATCTCGCCGAGGCCCTGATCGTCGGTGATCACCAGCACGATATTCGGCCGGCTCCCGGCGAGCGGTCGGGCCCCGGCCGAGCCGGGAAGCCAGCCGAGGCACAGCGGTATCAAGGCAGCAAAGTGAAGAGCGTGGTGCTTAGGCATGAAGAGCCCATCGATTGAAGAGAATGCGTCCCACCAGAGTAATGTCACGACCGGGCAAAAACAGCGGCCGCACCTGGGCTAACCTCTTCGGTGGCTTCATGAGTCACAAACGAAACGACGAACCAAAGAAGGCGGACGCCCCTTCCGCTTCCACTAACCCCCTTCCACCTTCGACACTTTGGCCACGCGTGATGCCAACCACCACACGAACCGTCGTTTCGTCGTGTTAAACAGCGCCACGAACGACCGCCGACCAAGAAAAAGGCGGCGTCCTGGAAACCGATCCCAGACGCCGCCGCAGCTCGGAAAAAAGGGAGGGCAAGGCTCCCGCCGAGCCATGAAGCGGGTACCCACTTCCGGCTCAGCTGGAGCTTCGCCCTCCCGAATAGCGATCGTGCAAGTTCTCGCTCTTACAGCAAGTAACCCTCTTCCTCGTGGTCGGCCAGGTCGAGGCCCTTCCGCTCGCCCTCTTCGTCGATCCGCAGGCCGATCGTGCCGTTGACCACCGCCGCGAGGATGACCGTCGCCACGATGCTGAACAGCCAGGTGACAGCGGTCGCACAGAGCTGGCCGCCCATCACCGAGTCGCCGTAAGAGCCGGCCTCGATCAGGCCGAGCTTCGTTCCCTCGCCGATGTCCCAAGCGGCCCGCGTCGCGAAGACACCGGTCAGGATTGCGCCCAACGTGCCGCCGACGCCGTGCACGCCGAACGCGTCGAGGGCGTCGTCGTAGCCGAGCTTGCCTTTGAGGCCGACGGCCCAGGCACACACGATGCCGCCCGCCGCGCCCATGATGAGGCCCGACATCGGGTCAACAAAGCCGGCCGCGGGCGTGACACAGACCAGCCCGGCCACGGCACCCGACGCGGCACCGAGCACGCTCGGCTTGCCGCGGGTGACCCATTCGTAGAACGACCAAGCGAGCACGCCCGCCGCCGCCCCGAAGTGCGTGACGACAAACGCCTGCGAGGTCAGGCCATCGGAGGCCAACTCGCTGCCCGCGTTGAAACCGAACCAACCGACCCACAGCATGCCGGCGCCGATCGCCGTGTAGGTCAGGTTGTGGGGACGCATGTCCTCGGTGCCGAAGCCCTTCCGCCTGCCGATCATCATCGCCAGCACCAGGGCCGAGATGCCCGAGCTGATATGCACCACCGTGCCGCCAGCGAAGTCGAGCGCGCCGTTGCCCCAAGCCACATCGGACCCGTAGGCCAAGATGCCGCCGTCCCACACCCAGTGGCACAACGGGCAATAGACGAACGTGCCCCACAGAATCGAGAAGGCGACCATCGCCGAGAACTTCATCCGCTCCGCGAACGCCCCGCAGATCAGCGCCGGCGTGATGATGAAGAACATGCCTTGGAAGGCCATGTGGGTCAGCGTCGGGATCGCGCCCGACATCGGCGTCACGGGCGCGCCGGCCGCGTCGTCCCAGGTCTGTGAGACGTTGGCCATCATCAGGAACTCGCCGTTGCCGATATACGGGTTCTCGCCGTTGTCGTTGCCGCCGAACGCGAGCGAGTAGCCGTACAGCGCCCAGAGGACGGTCATCAGGCCCATCAAGAAGACACACTGCATCAGCACGCTGAGCACGTTCTTCCGCCGCACCAGACCGCCGTAGAACATGGCGAGGCCGGGCACGGTCATGAACAGCACGAGGGCACAGCTCGTGAGCATCCACGCGTTGTGGCCGGCGAGCTTCGCCTCTTCGACGCCGACGGCCAGCTCGTCCATCGTCGGCGGAGCCGCGGGCTCGGCCTCTTCGGCCGCCTCTTCCTCGCCGGCAGCTTCGCTGGCGGGCTCTTCCTCAGCGGATTCCTCGGCGGGGGATTCCTCGGCGGGAGCCTCATCGGCCGGGGTGTCCGCCGTGGCCGTTGCCGCGGGGGCCTCCTCGGTCGCGGCCTCCTGAGCCAAGCCGGGGCTCGCTGCGCACGAGAATGCCAGGAACCATGCGAATACAAACACCGCCAACTTCGGTGCGTGGGCCATCGTGCCGCCTGCTGGGTTGTCAGAAAGAAAAGGCCGGCCGGCGCACGGAACCCCGCACCCAGCCCGAGCCGCCTAGTGAGCCGAATATCTTGGGCTCCCGAGCGGCAGAGTTCAACCGGTTGAGGCGGGGCAGTTGCCTAAGCCGTATCCCAATCCGCTCTGACTGCCCAGATTCGTAGAGAGACGCCGGTATTTGATAGACTCGTTTAATGGCATGGCTCTTAGAGTCCGAATCGTTCTACTCGTCGCGAGCAGGAACACGACCAATGATGACGCAACCAAACGACAGTCACCCAGCCTTCGATGCCATAAGCCAAGGCGATTTGGCTAGTCTTCGGAAACTCGTTGACGCTGATCCAGATCTCGTCTCTTTCTGCGATTCGTTCGGCGATACGCTGTTGTTGACCGCGATTGATGAAGAACAAGTAGAGATCGTCCGCTTCCTGATTGCCGAAGGGGCAGACCCTGATGTTGCTGTCAACGATGGCTATACCTGTCTCCTGACTGCCGTCGAATCGGACACCGAAGAGTCTCTTGAGATAGTGCGTCTCCTTATTGCAGCAGGAGCCAGTACGCGTGTCGCTGGAACCAGCGGCTGGACGCCGCTGCACATGGCAGCGGCCCGCGGTCAACTCGATAAGGTTAGGCTTCTCCTCGATGTAGGCGCCGACGTCAATCAGCGAACAGAGATCGATGGCGGAAACACACCGCTCATGGAAGCAGCCAGCCAGGGACATGCGAAGGTTGTTCGGTTGCTGCTTGAAGCTGCTGCCGAAACGATGATTCGTAATGACATCACGGGGCACACAGCCATCGAGGCGGCACAGCATGCCGCCATCGGTCCCGACCCGAACGTTTATAAGATGCTTCGGGACGAACCTCAGCTTGTCTCACCCAACGATGTGCTCGACGAAATCGTTAATCAGATGAAGGAGCAGACTGATGTATCGGATGAGGTGGTGTCCTCGATGCGTCGAGAGCTGGAAAACTACGATGCCGCGGCGAGCTATGCCGAGGCTGCTAAGCGAACCCAACTTCAAGGTGATTTCGAGACGACTATCCGACTGCTTGCCAACGCCATCGCCGAGGACTCAAAGTCCAGTTGAGGCCACCCTGCTGATACCACTCCCATACCAACTCAACTCACCGCCTGGCGGCTCGATTTGGTCATCCGCCATGCGATAATGCGATCGGTTGCGAGGTCGCTGCGTGTCCGGTTGATCCCTATTCACCGGCCGGGCATGCGACAAAATCGCAAGTTGTTGTTAGCCAACGGCTTGCGAAGCGAATCGGGCGATTTGGGCGGCTTTCGGCGTTTCCGCGGTGCGACAAAATCGTGCGACAAAACGGGGTTTGGCCACCCGGGCTCGCCGCCGGATCAACGCTCGCCTACGCTTGCTTGGACCAGGAGCAGGCACGCGATGGCGGACGAGACCAACCCCACGACGATCGAATCGACCCCCGACGGGGAGGACGGATCGGCCCCGCGCGACCTGCCGAAGACCCAGGCCGAGTTCTTCAGCCGCGCCGGCGAGAAGGTCCGAACCAAGTTCCCCACGACGCCGGGGCTGTACCTCTTCCAGGACCAGAAGGGCCGCGTCCTCTACGTCGGCAAGGCCAAGAACCTCAAAGCCCGTGCCGGCAGCTACTTCCTGAAGGCCGCCGCCGAAGACCAACGGACCGCCCAGCTGGTCCGCGAGGCGTACGACATCGAGTACCTCGACGCTGAGAGTGAGGTCGACGCCCTGCTGATGGAGTCGCGGCTGGTCAAGGATATCCAGCCGAAGTTCAACCGCGACCTGCGGGACGATAAGACCTTCCCATACCTGCAGATCACCACGCACGAGGACTTTCCCCGCGTCGAGATCACCCGCGAGCCGAAGGCCTCCGCCGCGAAGCTCTACGGGCCGTTCACCAGCATGGGCGCGTTGCGTGGGGCGTTGCAGGTGCTGCAGAAGATCTTCAAGTTCCGCACGTGCAGCCTGGACATCGACGAGGGCGACGAGCGTTGGCGGTGGTTCCGGCCCTGCCTGTTGGCCTCGATCGATCAATGCACCGCGCCGTGCAACCTGCGGGTTAGCAAGGAAGACTACCGCAAGGACATCGCTCGGCTGAGGACGTTCCTCGATGGCGGCCGCACCAAGCTGCTCCGCGAGATGACCACCGAGATGGAGGCCGCCTCGAAGGACCTCCGGTTCGAAAAAGCGGCCCGCTTGCGGGATGAAATCCGGCTGCTGGAACGGATCGACGAGCGCGGCGAGCTGGAAGAGGACGTCCAGCCGGAGGTCTTCTATGTCGATCCGAAGAAGGGACTCGCCGGCCTGCAGAAGGTGCTCAAGCTGCCGGAGATGCCCCGCGTGATCGAGGGCGTGGATATCGCTCACCTCGGTGGCAACGAGACGGTCGCCTCGCTGGTGCAGTTCATCGACGGACTGCCGTTCAAGCCGGGCTATCGCCGGTTCCGGATCCGCGAGGTGAAGGGCATCGACGACTTCGCCAGCATCCGCGAGGTGGTCGCCCGTCGGTTCGGCCGGCTCGACAAAGCGGGCGAGTCGTTCCCCGATATCCTGCTGATCGATGGCGGCAAGGGGCAGCTCTCGCACGGCATGGAGGCGTTCGAGTCGCTCGGTATCACGCCGCCGACGGTGATCTCGCTGGCGAAGAAGGAAGAGCTCATCTACCGCCCGGGCGAGTCGGAGCCGATCCGCCTGAGCCGCCACGCCTTCGCCCTGCGGCTGCTGCAATACGTCCGCGACGAGTCGCACCGCTTCGCCCAGCACTACCACCACCTGCTGCGGCGGAAGCGGACGTTTGACGAATGAGTCTCCTACTCGGCCGCTATCTCGCTCCAGGCGGCCTCGTAGAACGGCTCGCTGCTGATCGGTGCCTCGGGCCGCAGCGGGCCGGTCAGCTCGTAGGTTGAGCGTTTGAGGACGAGCCGATCAGGTGCCGTAGCGCCCGCCGGGATCGCGTCCTCGGCTCGCCAAGCCTCGACGAAGGCCCGGAGCGTTTGGTTGACGACCTCTTCATCCAACGGCGTGGCCATCAGCAGCTTCATCGAGACAACGTAACGCGCCGAGCCGAGCCGGTCGCGGATCGGATCGTCATCGAGCACGGTTGTCCCGCCGGCGGAGTCGATGAGCTCGAACTCGGGCCAGACGACGGTCTTGTCCTCGATCTGGTCGAACAACGGGTAGCACGCCAGCGGCCACGACTTGTGCAGCCGTCCCGCTCCAAGGACGCACTGACCGAGCAGCACGAAGCCCGCCAAGCAAGCCACCGGCCGCCACCACCAGTTGGGAACGACACGGGCCGGCGTTTGGCCGCCGCCCTTCGGCGTGACCGGCACGCGGCAGGCGCGGCTGTCGGCGACACGGCGGTAGACGGCCCGGCCGATCGTTGGAATCGGCGGCAGGTAGAGCAGCAGGAGCACCGGCCAGAGCAGCGGCACCCGCCAGGCGATCGCTTGGTACGCGGCGTACCCCTTGGCGTCGCGCCATTCGACATCGGGGTCGCTCCACGCCGCGTGCATGTCTTGCATGAGGGCGGCATCGTCGAGGTGATCGAGCCCTTCGGCGACGACCGCCTCGCGATTGAGGGCGTTCACCGGCTTGAGCGTTCGGAACCAGTCCAGCGTTCCCAGCACTCCCATGGTTCGTCGGCAAAGGCCGCAGTTGCCGTCGTACAGGACGCGGATCGGCTCGCCATACAGCTTCGTGCCGAGCCATGTAAATAACCGCTGCCAGTCAACAAACATCACGTACATGACTTGCAGTGTCATGAAGCTGATGTTCATCAGCAGGTTGGTCAGGTTGTGGAAGGTCAGACCGAGCACGCCCCACAACGCCCGCGTTGGCTTCCAGAGCAGAGTCAGCGGGATCCCGAGCTCAAACACCACGGCAAAGAGCGCCCCGCCCGGGCCCGAGAAAGGCATCTCGTGCAACGGGATCGGCGGGACATAGTGCTCTAGCTCAAACCACTTCTGGAACATGTGGTTTTCGAGGTTGTCGCTGAACACCCACTGCGGCCCGTTGCTGGCGATCTTCCAGAAGCCGGGGAAGAAGTAGACGGTCGCCAACACCAGCATCGCGATGCGGATCGGCAGTCCGTAGCGGACCGCTCGATTGATCGGTGCCACGATCCCCTGGTCGGCACGGCCGATGGCTCGCCAGATGGCGTCGATCGACAGGGCGTCGCCGCATCGACTGCACGCGAGCACCGCCCCGATCAACACCACGTGGTGCATGTGGTTCACCTTGCCAGAAAGCTGGGGGATGCCGAGCAAATAGACACCAAGCAAGACGCTCACAATCGCGTTGAATCGGGTGAACACGCCAACGATTGTCAGCACCGTGGTGACCATCGCGATGGTCAGCAACGGCCCGGCGATCTCTGGGGTGATCGGCAAGAACTTGTACAGCAGCCCGGCGAGGACCGGCCAGTCGTACATCTCGCGCGGCCACGCCGCGTAGTAGAGGATCTTCTCGGTGCGCAACAAGTAGAGCAGCATGCTGAACGCGGCGAGGCGGAGCACGGCCAAGTTCATCGGCGCTGATGAGGCGAACAAGAACCGCTTCACTCGCCGGCGCGCCGAGGGCAGCGCGATCAAGGCACCGGTGACCACCGCCCCCAGCGTGGCCAGCGCCGAGGCCTTCAAGGCGTAGCCGCGGGCCCAATCAAGGTACCACTCACGGCTGGCATCGAGCTCCGAACCGGCACGGTACGCGCGGTGGTACTCGATCTTCTTGTTAAGCCACTCGATCGACTCGCCGTCGTACGCCGAGCCGATCAGCGAAGGCACAACGACCTGGCTGCCGATGAGCACGGCCAGCCAGCCGATGGCGAGGGCAATCAGAACCAGTCGCTGAGAGGCATTATGACGCGGTGAGGGCATGGCTTGGCGGACGCGACGAGACTCGTAATCGTAAGCCTCCCAGCCTAATTCAGACGCCCGAGTCTTCAATCAAGTCGGGGCGTCTTACCACCAAGACCAGATCAACCACTCGCCGATTCCCCATAAGGCGTCGAGCAGCAGCACGAATCCAACCACACGGATCAGGTCGGTGTCCTCGAAGGTGCGGGCCTCACTGCCGGTATAAGAGCTGTACCCCTGCCCCCGGAGCGACCCATAGTAAACCACCTCGTCAGGCCCAAGCACGCAAGCCAGTCCGAAGAGGCCTTCGAGGAGGCCGAGAAAGTCATCTTGTACCAGCTCGATCGGCCACTTGCGCCACACAACCAAGGCAAACAGAAACAGGGCCACGGCTTGCAGACCATAGCGTCTGACGGTTGGCGGTAATCGCCTGAGGATCGGCATGGCAGCCTGACGTGATCGGGGGACGCGGAACGAAAGGCGATTCGCCCTCCGCACGCCGATCTTGCCAGCTTATCGCTGCTGCGTGGGTCCGGCCTGCAACGCCGCGAGCTCTTCGTAGCTCAGATCGCCGGTATAAACGGTCCAGAGGCGGGCGGACCGTTTGAGCTCGGTGAGCTTCTTCTCGGTAGCGGCTTGGTACCGTTCGTCTTGCAAGCCCTTGCGAATGGCCGCCTGCACCTCGACGAACGGCGTCGGGCCGGCTTCCTTGCGATCGATCACCCGAACGATATGGAAGCCCATCGGACCTTCGAGGATCGGGCTCATCTGCCCAACCGGAAGGTTGAACAAGGCTTGATCGACCGCTTCGGAAGCGAGCGAACCCTTCGTGGTCCAATCGTGCGCCCCTCCCTCGTCGGCGGTGAAGCCGTCCGACTTGGCCGGCGCGATCTTCGCGAAGGCGGGCTTGCCGACGGCGGCGGCTTGGGAGGCCGTGTGGGCCTCGTTGCCGAGCCGGGCCATCGCCGCCCAGGCGTCTCGCTTCGTGGGGTGCTTGTCGAACCGGACCATCAACTCCTCCCACTGCGCCCGCAGCGGTTGGTTGTACTCTTCCTTGTGCTCGTAGTAGTACGTGAGCATCTGATCGTGCGTGACCTCTTTGTCGTAGGTCGTCGACTGCGTCATCCACGTCCGGGCGATCATTGTGCGGATGAAATCTTCACGGCGTTCGGCGAGTGAGGTGCCGAGTTCGTTGAGCTTCGCCTCGAGTTGCGTCTCGTCCTCGACGCCGACGACCTTCATCAGGCGGGGGATCTCGGACTTCTGGAAGGGCTCTTGGAGCTGCTTCTTGATCGACGGCAGGTCGGCGCCGGGCGCGTTGCTGCGGAAGTCGGCGTACAGCAGGGCGATATCGATCCTGCCGAGCACCAAGTTCTTGAGCAGTTCCTTGCGGGCCTGCACCAGCATCGGCGAGTTGGCGAGTTCCTTGGCCTGCGGCCCGAAACGCTGCTCGAACATCATCCGCACTTGCCAGTCCAGCTCGCAGGCAAGGATCACCTCGCTATTGATTCGCGCAATGACCTCACACTCCGAGAGCGGCTGCTCTTGGCCAGAGACTTGACCCAAGGCAGGCGCGACGGTGCCGAGGCAGGCGACGAAGGCGAGCCAAGCGGCCAGCGGATTTGATCGGAGACGGATAGCGAGCAAGGCCAGCCCCTGAGTGGGTGGACAACGCGGATGGAGACCCTCGATCTATCGGAGGGCGGCGGAGTCTAGGAGCCCGGTCACTCCGCCCGCAAGAGCGTTTCCGCTAGCTGCAAGAGGCCGCTCGGCGTGTCGGCTTCGGGCGGGATCGGAAGATAGGCCTCGCTAGCATCGGCGATCCGCAGCCGATCGCCCGACGATTCCACCAGCTTCCGGATCGCGGGGCGTTGGGTGTAGCCGAACACCAGGTACCTGTCCTCGCGGCGGATCGATTGGATCGTCCAGCCGTGGGCAAGCACGCGGAGCGTTGCCAGCTCGAGGAGCCGCTCGGCCGGCGGGGGCGGGGCCCCAAAGCGGTCGGCGAGCTCCGTGCGGAAGTCGTTGACCTCGGCCTCGCTAGCAGCGCGAGCGAGGCGTCGGTAGAGGTCGATCCGATCGCGTTGATTGCCGACATAGCCCGCCGACAAGAACGCCTCGCTCGGCAGGTCGACGTTCACATCGACGCTCAGGCGCGGCGGCAACTGCTTCATCTGCCGCACGGCGTTCTCTAGCAACGAGCAGTACAACTCGTAGCCGACGGTCGCGATATGCCCCGACTGCTGCGTGCCGAGCAGCGACCCGGCCCCGCGGATCTCTAGGTCCCGCATCGATAAGGCGAAGCCGGCGCCGAGCTGGCTAAACTCTTCGATCGCCCGCAGCCGACGGGCCGCCTCGGGCGAGAGACGCCGGTCCTCGTCCACCAGCAGGTAGCAATAAGAACGCCGCCCGCTGCGGCCGACGCGTCCCCGCAGCTGGTGCAGGTCCGAGAGGCCGTAGCGATCGGCATCGTCGATGATCATCGTGTTGGCGTTCGGGATATCGAGGCCCGATTCGATGATCGTGGTCGCTAGCAGGATGTCGTACTCGTGCCGGACAAAGCGGGTCATGACCTCTTCGAGTTCGCCGTCGGCCATCTGGCCATGCCCGATGGCGATGCGGGCCTCCGGCACGATCTGGGCGAGTCGGGCGGCGATGTTCTTGATGTCGTGGACGCGGTTGTGAACGAAGTACGCCTGCCCGTCGCGGCCTAGCTCACGCAGCAACGCGTGGCGGATCATCTCTTCTTGGAACCGTGTGACGCGGGTCTCGACCGGCAGGCGGTCCGCGGGGGGCGTTTCGAGGTTCGAGATGCCGCGCACTCCCAGCAGGGCCATGTGCAGCGTGCGCGGGATGGGCGTCGCGGTCATCGTGAGCACATCGACCATCGAGCGGAGGGCCTTAAGCCGCTCCTTCACCGCCACGCCGAACCGCTGCTCCTCGTCGATGATGACGAGCCCCAGGTTGGCGAAGTCGATATCGGCCGAAGCAATCCGATGCGTGCCGATGAGCACATCAACGGCCCCCTCTTTGGCCAGCGCGAGGGTCTTCTTCTGCTTGCCAGCGGAGATGAAGCGGCTCATCCCCTCGATCGCAAACGGGAACTCGGCCATCCGTTCGCGGAACGTCCGCAGGTGCTGCTCGGCCAACACGGTCGTCGGCGCGAGCACGGCAACTTGGTAGCCGGCGTCGATCGCCTTGAAGGCGGCCCGCATCGCGACCTCGGTCTTGCCGAAGCCGACATCGCCACACAGCAAGCGGTCCATCGGCCGCGTCGATTGCATGTCCTCCTTGATCGCCGCGACGGCGGTCTTCTGGTCGGGCGTCAACTCGTACGGGAACGCCGCGTCGAACTCGCGTTGCCAATCCGTATCGTCGGGGAAGCGGATGCCGGGGCGGGCGTCGCGGCGGGCTTGGACCTCCAGCATGTCGCTGGCGAGGTCGGTAACGGCCTTCTCGGCCGCCTGCTTCTGCCGGACCCAGGCCTTGCCGCCGATCTTGGCGAGCGGCGGCTTGAGCTTCTTGCCGCCGACATACTTCTGCACCAACTCGATCTTGGAGCAGGGCACAAAGATCCGCGTGCCGCCGTCGTACTCGATCTCGAGGTGCTCTTCGGCGCGGCCCTCCTTCTCGACCAGCTTCATGCCGCGGTAGCGACCGATGCCATGCGCGACATGGACGACGAGGTCGCCCTCGCGGAGTTCGAGGAACGAATCGATCGCCCGACCGGTGATCGCCCGCCCCCGCTGGCGAGCGACCTCGCGGCGGTTGAACAACTCGCCTGAGCCGAGCACCAAGGTCTTGTCGCCGACGAAGCGGAAGCCCTCGCTCAGGGTGCCGCGCACCAGATCAAGCCGGCCCTCTTGGGCGTGTTTGGTTTCGGCGAATAGATCCGTGAGGCGTTCGATCTCGGCGTCGGTCGGGCAGACGATCACCGCCCGCTGGCCCTGGCCGATCGTTTCAAGCTCATCCTTGACCTTCTTGGGGTCGCCGCTGAACCGCTCGACCGACTCGAAGGCGAGGTGGCCGGTCTCCTCGAACGACCCCGCCGGCACGCCCGCCAGCGTGACCGAGGGATACTTGAAGACCTCGGCGAGCGTCATCCGCACGCTGTGCAGCGACTTCGGATCGATGGCCCGCTCGTGGAAGAACTTGCCTTCCTCTTCGAGGTCGGCCGGCTCGACCAACGCGAACCAAGTCGCCTCGCCCGACGGGCCGGCGAGGTGTGACGTGAAGTGCGATCGCCCCGGCTTGGTCGGGTCGAGCATCGTCACGGAGGTCGCCCGGAGCGTCTCGAGGCTGCGTTGCGTGGCGGCGTCGAATGAGCGGATCGATTCGACCTCATCGCCGAACAGCTCAATCCGCACCGGGTGCTCGGCCTCCGGGGCGAAGAGATCGACGATCCCCCCCCGCACGGCGACCTCGCCCGGCAGCTCGACGGCCGTCGTGCGATGGCAACCGTGATCCACCAGCCACTTGCAGAGCTCGTCTACGTCGAGCGAATCGCCGACCGCGAGCCGGCGGGTCGCCTCGTGGATGGCGGTCGGCACCGGCGTCGGCTGGAGCAGGGCCTGGATGCACGAGACGATGATCTGCGGCGCCTCGCCCGGCGTGCCGGCAAGGGCCTTGAGCGTTCGTAGGCGGGCGCCGAAGGCGTCATCGGCCACGCGGCGTTCGGCCGCTTCGCTCTCCCAGGCGGGGAACTGCGTGACGCGGCCCAGGTCCGCGAAGAAGTTCGCCAGGTCGGCGTACAGCGGGGCCACGTCGCTGAGGTGCGGCAGGACCAAGACGAGCGGGCCGTGGGCCTTTTGAGCCAGGGCCGCGGCGACCAGCGCGCGCGACGACCCCCACACTCCGCCGAGCGTGCCGCCGTGGCCTGCTTGCAGGCTGGCGACCACGCGGACGAAGTCGGCGTCGTCGTTCAGTCGATCGGTCAGCCGTGCCAGCACGCTGGCGGCCGCCATCGGGGCGTCGGGAGCTGCGGTGCTCACGGACGCATGATAGGCCGTGGGCGGCCGATTCAGTAGGCTGCTTGCCGATCAACTGACCCAACGGCTTTCCGAGATCCCCCGTGCAGCCAGCCGAGCAAGCCGCCGAACTGAGCCCGATCCGCCGCGTCCTGGCGATGGTGAGCCTGATCCTTGCGGGCGAGGTGATCTTCGTGCCGGCGTTCCACCCGGGCCGATATTTCCGCACCAGCCTGCTCGAAGCGTTCGGCATCGACAACTTCCAGCTCGGCGAGGCGGCCGCCTGGTACGGCATCGCCGCGATGATCTCGTACGGCCTCGGCGGCCCGCTGGCCGACCGTTTCGGCACCCGCCCGCTGATGGTTGGGTCGCTGGTCGCCACGGCGCTGGGGAGCCTCTATATGGCGACCATCCCGAGTTTGTTCGGCTTGAAGCTATTGTTCGCTTTCTGGGGCGTCTCGACGATCTTTGCTTTCTGGTCGCCGCTGGTGCGGGCCACACGCGAGCTGGGCGGTGACATGCGGCAGGGACAAGCCTTCGGCGTGCTCGATGGCGGCCGGGGCTTCGTTGCTTGGGTGATCGCCGCCGTATCGGCCGAAGCGATCGGCCGATACCTCTCGCCCGAGCCGGGGGCCGCCGCCGAGGCGATGACCTGGGTGCTTGTCGGCTATGCGGCGGTGACGCTGGCGGTCGCGGTGTTTGCCTGGTTCGGGTTGCCGCCCGTGCTCGATCGCTTGGAAGCAGACGGCCCCAAGGCCGACTTCACTCAGGTCAAACAACTGCTGCGAAGCCCGACCGTCTGGTTGCTGGCGACGATCGTCCTGGCCGCCTACTGCACCTACAAGACGCAAGACTATTACGGCCAATTCACCGAAGACATCTACGGGCTGACCAAGCAGCAATCGGCGCGGCTGACCTCGTCGCTGACGTTCCTGCGGATCATCGCCGCGGTCGGGGCCGGCCTCTTAGCGGACCGTTGGCTCGGTCCGTCGCGGACCGTGTTCCTCTGCTTCGGGGCGTTGGCCTTGGCGTTTGCCGGGCTCTATGCGGCACCGGTTTCCAGCGGGTACCTGAGCCTGATCGTGGCGACGATCGCCGTCGCCTGGGCCGCCGGGTGTGGGCTGCGGATTTATTTCTCTCTGCTCGCCGACTCGGATATCCCGCTCTCGCTCACGGGGACGGCCACCGGCATGATCTCGCTGGTCGGCTTCACGCCAGACATCTTTTGGCCGCTCCTGGGCGGTTGGTTGATCGCTTCGGCACGCGAGAACGGGGACGTGCTGGTCGGCTATCAACGGCTCTGGCTGGTGCTGGCGGTCATTTCGGCGGTTGGCCTCCTCGCCGCGGCGGTGCTACGACGCCAGCCCCGGGGCGACTAAGCTAGTTAGCCCCGCCCCTTCACCC
>CAYGUP010000071.1:0-19765 GCA_964353155.1 uncultured Planctomycetaceae bacterium
TCGATCTCGCGGATCGCAAACAGCTCGCCGTACTTCTTGGTGAGTCCGCGGATTTGGATCATGAGAGGCGCGGGTTAAGAGGTGCGAGGCGCGGGTTAGTTTTGTTCGGCTGATGGTTGCGAGCCCACGACGCCAGTCGTGGGAGTGCACAGCCCCTTAATCACTCTCGATGTCGATTAAGAAACGGGCGAAGACCCAACCGCGGCGGCTGGGGCCTTCTTCGAGCGGGCCGTCGGTGAGCGACTCGCCTTCGCGCAACAGCTCGCTGCGGGCCTCGCCCGCCACGCGAGCGAGCAACAACGCCCTGCCCGCTTCGAGGTGGTGGCTCAGCCCCAGGCTGTGGAGGTAACGGTTGGTTAGCTTCCCTTGGTCCGAGGTGGCCTGGCCGGCGGAAACCGACTCGATCAGCTTGCTGAGATCCTTCGTGGTCTCCAGCCAGTTCGACCCGGCCTGGCCTTTGGAGAGGAGCGTTTTGATACGAACCGGCGAGATCGAGTTATCGATGGTGATCGTCTCGCCATCGCCCAGGTCGTCCAGCCGCCACGCCCAAGAGCCGTGCAGCAACCGGCAATCGACGAGCTCCGCGCCCGAGTCGTTGGTCAGGGTGCCTTCGATCAGCCCGTCGCCATCCGGGGCGAGCGTGCTCTCGACCCGGCGGGACGATTGGGTCGCGTAGCGGGAGACAAGCGTCTTGGTGCTCCAGACCTGCACGGGCAGGCCGGCAACGGTGTCTTGGTTCGGGTTGAGCTCGGGAGTCGCGTCGATCCGGTAATCGATCCGCACGCCCGACGCCCCGGTGCCGCCCCCGCCGCTGGTCATCCCGCCCAACCCGTAGCCCGGCTTGCCGAGCCAAGCGGTGGTCGACCAGTCCGGCCGCACCGTCTGGCCACCCAACGACTTCGCCGCGAGCGCCAAGTCATAACGCGATGCCCGCGGGCTGAAGAGGTGCGTGACGAGCGTCCCCCTCACGCGGCCGGTCGCGGCTTCGACATCAACGATCTCGACCTGGTTGACCCGCAGCTTGTCGCCCTTCAACCAGTACGCGCCGGCGAACGCCGCGGCGCTGGTGCCGATGACCAGCAGCGGGAAGGTGACCCAGGTCGCTTCGACCCGCTTGAGGACCTTCTTCACGAAGAAGTAATCGCCGGGACCGATCAGCAAGAGATAGAGCACCACCAGCCCGACCACCAACAAGAACGGGGCGGTCTTCACGCCGGTGAAGGCCCGGTCGAGGCGTGAGATCAATCGGTTCACCACATCGCGGTCGCCGTTGTTCCAGCCGCCGTATTGATTGGTCGTCCCGGAGCGTGGCTCGATCCCGAGCAACCGCTGCATCAACGCGCCGCGTCCCTTCCAGCCCTTAAGCGGCGTCGCGTCCAGGTCGAACGTAACCAAAGTCACCTCGCCGAAGCCACGGGGCGTGCGGATCACCAGCGGCGTCTCGTCGTCGGTCCGTCCCGCGAAGGCGACGACCTTGCCACGCAGGTTGTCGAAACGACTCACCGCGAGCGTCGCCCCCCCAAGCTCGATCGAGCCGGACTCGATCGGGGCTTCCGAGTAGCGTTCGATCGCGGTCGCGAGGCTCAGCGTCTCGCTGCCGGCGTAGTCACCCGGGGCGAGCTCCGCCAGCGGTCCGCCGGGCGCGACGACCGCGGCGGCGGCCGACCCACACGAGAGAACCAAGCGGCCGCCCGACTCGACCCAATCGATCAAGGCCCGGACTCGCTGGTCCTCTGGCGTGAGCTCGGCGAGCCAACTGTCGCCCGAGGTCCCCGCCGCCAGCACGACCGCGTTGAAGCTTTCGTACCCGATCGCATCGCGGGGTAGCTCTTCGATGTCCGTGACAACGGTTGACGAGATATCGTTCCGCCAGCTCTCGCTGCCGCGGAGTTCTTCCACGGCGAGCTGGCAGCCACACTCGGCACCGAGTTGCAAGAAGAGCCGCCCGGTGGAGGGCGTCGGCAACGGGAGTTCTTCGCCGGCCGCGAGTGCTTCCGGGTCGCCACCAACCACGCGAAAGACGCGGCGATCGATCCGACGGTTGCCGCCGAGCAGTTGCACCTCCACCGGGGCGTTCATCTGGCCCATCCGCACGTAGAGCCGTTCCTCGCTGAGTCGGGCGGGTTCGGCGGCCGTCGGCCTGCCGCCCGGGGCGAGCGTTGCCACGCCGACGCCATCGCTATCGGGCGTGGCCGCGACGACTTGCACCGCCATCGGCTCGGTGCCCCCTTCGATCACCACCCGCAACGGGGCCCAGCATCCGAGCTTGTACTGGTTCCCCAGCCCGAGGTGCACGCCGGCGATCCGCGGCTTCTCGTCGGCAAACGCTCCGCCGGACGCCAACCAGCCGATCGAGGCCGCTAGCACGATCATTCCGTATCGCAGGAGTCGTGCGGTCATCACGGTCGTGGCGGGGCGGAACGGCTGGATAGGAGAGCCTTCATTGTGGCTATTCGGGGGACCCGAGTCGACCGGCAGAAGCCGCCAATCCGCGTCGCTAAGGCTTCTCGGAGTCGGCACAATCGCAAGCCATCTTGCCGCATCCGGGGCAGCCGGAGCCGTACTTCTCCTGGATCGCCTCGGTCAGGTCGACGCCCGCCACGTTGGCGATGGTGGTCAACCACGCCAGCACATCGGCGAACTCGCCCCGCTTCTCTTCGAGGGTCCCCTCACGCAGGGCCGCCGCCAGCTCGCCCACCTCCTCCATCAACCACATGAAGGTCCCGTCCACGCCCCGGGCGACATCCTTCTCGTGGTACATCTCGCGGATGAGCTTCTGGAAGTCGGCTAAGTGCATCGGATAAGGCCGGTCGGAAAGAGGGGACCCAAACATCCGCGGCAGGGCCTCCCGGCCACGAATCGTACGAACGGTACCGGCCCGTTATACTCTCCCCCGGGGACCGGCGGCACTCGGCCCAACGGCCCGCCCTCGCCAACGCCCTACGCACGCGCCCATAGCTCAGCTGGATAGAGCAGCGGACTTCTAATCCGCAGGTCGCAGGTTCGAGTCCTGCTGGGCGTGCTTGGTTGGCCTTTCAAGGCCGGGTTCGATTGACGATGCAACGACCCCGACCTTGTCGGGATCGCTGCTTCGCGTCTGCGAAGTTGCTATCGCGGATGTCCCGGTTGCGATCGGCCGCTGGGTTCGGCGTCTGAGTATTGCTGTTCGAGCCCGGAGTACGCTGCGGGTCGCTTTTTCGCTACAGCCTGCCATTCGGGCGGCTAGACAGCACAAAGTGGGCTTACTCAGGCCGGTTTTCCGTTGTCTTCGGCCCAATAGTGTTTAATTTGGGCGATAGAAGGAGCCGGTTCCTGGCTGCTGCCTGGGATTGCCCCTGCCCCACGTCAGCCCGGGTCCCACGTCAGCCCGGGATAGTCGGTTCCTCCCCCGCCGCGGGCCATTTTGATGGCCTGCCCCCTTCCCACAGCGACTCGAAAGACCTTTCGAGACTCGTCCGTGCGAGCCATCGCTATCCGATCCGGCTTTCAGCCTCCCTTATATTCGCTAGCTCGGGTTTACGAATACTCAACCGGCCGTGTGATGAGTCCAGCCCAAGCCGACCTGCCGTCTCGCGCCCCAGGCCCTGGAACGACGCCGCCCCGGGCGTACTTTCTGCTGGACCGCCCCCGCGATGAGCGAGACCCGCTTAGCCCGGCACGCTACTTCCACGTGGCGATCTCGATCGCCGAAGGCCTTTGCTGTCTGGGGTGGCAGATTGGGGCGGAGGTCCCGGTTTGGAAAGCGAACGAGACGGCCGACTGGCTCTTTCGACCGGCTCCCAGCGGGATGGACGGTTCCGATCTGATCGTTGTCTCCAACTACTGGTGGCGCACCGCTGGCGAAGAAGAGCGACAACGGTTGATGGCGTTCCGAGGCAAGGTCCCGATTGTCTGCTTGGTGCAAGGCGACTTCCGTCGTGGTGGCTTGATCTCATCTCGCGACGAAGCCCTGGCTTTCGATGCGGTGTTTCGGACCCACATGAATCGTCGGTTCAAGAGTGCTCCCAATGTGCACCCGCAACCCTTCGGCTTGACTGAACGGTTAGTCAACCTGAACCCACGGTTTGAATCAAAAGAGCGGGGCGGTGTTGTCTGGCGATTCACGATGAAGCAGCCGCCGCACACCTCGCGTGTGGCGGCCAATCGCACCGTCCGAGACGAGCTGAGCCAGCGGACGCGGCTCAGGACCGAGGAATCCGAAGCGGAATCGACAACCTCGGATGACCTGCTCTACAGGCAGACGCACTGCCGGCACCGGCCCTCGTTTTACAAGACCGTCGCGGCTTCGGCGGCGGTGGCTTGCTATGGAGGCTGGCTCTTGCCGGCTTGGCAGTTACCGGAGTCGGGCCTGATGCACCGGCTCGCCAACCGGCTGCCGGGACCGATCCAACGCCGGTTTACAGCCCTCGGTCAGTGGGACAGCTTCCGCCTGTGGGAGACTTTCTCGCTAGGAGCTTGTGCGATCCTCCCGGACCTCGATCGCTACGGCTGTGAGTTGCCGGTCGCCCCGGTGGCGGGTGAGCATTACTTGGACATCGACCCCGCGCGACCCACCAAGCAGCAACTCGACGCGATCCGTGATACGGAACGTCTGGTTGAGATCGGTGCCCGCGGCCGCCAATGGGCGATGGAACACTATTCACCGCTGGCGATCGCTCAGCGGTTGCTGACACGGCTCGGCATGCCAGTCAGTCGAACGACTCACGCGATGCCTTAGTAGCACAACAAGACGACTAGCCCAAGCACCTTTTACTGCATTTTACTGCATTCCCATATTCTCACCAACGCTCAGCACTCGATGCTTTGCAGCGGGTCCCTTCGTTTAGTTGCATGATGGCCGTCCTAAATCAGTCCAATTCGGAATACCTCAAAGGGGTCGATAGCGACAAAGCTTCGAGCGAATGGGCATGGCAGAGCCACAAGCGGGGCGCGGTTGAAGCGGCACTTAGGTCTCTCGGCTGCCAAGGGAAGAGGCTTCGCTTCGCTGAGATAGGCAGCCGCGATGGCCGAGCGACACGTCACTTTGCTGACTTCCTTGACGCCGCCGAAGCGCATGCGTTTGAGGTCGGAGCGGAACCCCTTCGCCAAGCTCAAGAGCGCGGCCTTCTCACGCATGTATGGGTGGCCGGGGAAAGCGATCCCCCCGTCCCTGCTGAGTCGCTTGATGTGGTGTTGACCATGGATGTTATCGAACACATCCAGGAGCCCGAACGGTTCGTCAAAGCAATCGCCAACGTGCTGGCTCCGGGAGGATTGCTCGTCCTGACCACTCCCAACCTCGTATGGTGGTGGAGCCGCTTACAGGTCTTGTTCGGCCGTCAACCATGCGGGGCACCTGGTGTGTCGCCCAACCAGTCGTATGACGCGAGGTGCGACCCACGGCATATCCGAGTGGGAACTCTGACGGAGTGGTGTCGCCTGCTCAAAGACTGCGGCTTCGAGATCGAGGAAACGCGAGGCTACCATTACCCAAAGCACCTACGGAGATGGTTCCGTCCGGTTGACGCGTTAGCGTCCAAGGTGCCGTCGTTCGCTAACTCGTTTGTCGTTTCGGCCCGCAAGCCCTCGGCATCATGATCTGAGATACAAGTGCCGATCAATCCCACACTAACGATTTGCGTTTGCGCCTGCGGTCGGCCGGAGGTCGTGGCGCGCTGCCTGGAATCGATCGCCGTGGGCACGGTGCTGCCGTCGGCGGTATTGGTGTCGGATGACAGCCCAGCACCGGCCGATCGAGAGGCGTTGCAGGCGATCGTTGGCCGCTATCCTTTCGCCGAGTACCTGGAGGGTCCGCGTCGTGGGTTGTGTGCCAATCGGAACCGCGTGATCGACGCCGCTCGCACGACGCACATCTCGCTGCTGGACGACGACTCGGTCGTAGGCACCGAGTTCGTCGAACGAGCGTTATCAGTGATCGACGAGTTGCCGGAAACGGTTGTTTCGGGGGACGTTCTGGAAGATGGGGTCCGGCGGGTTCAACCCTCGAATCAGCGTTTCCTCGGGCACTTCGGCGACCAGCCGAACGAGGCATCCCCGCTGCAGAACATCAATCTTAATTGCAATGTCTTGCCGCTCGAAGCAGGCCGCACGGCGTCTTTCGACGAGCGGATTGTCTATGGCTACGAGGACTGCGATTTTTGCTCGCAGCTCGCCGCACGGGGATGGAGGTTTTCCCACCGGCCCGACTTGGTGAACTCGCACCTCCCCCCCACCCGCGCCGTGTCTTCGGCACAACGGCATTGGCAAGCCGAGCGGGCTCGCTTCATGACCGTCACCCGGCGTCTGGTTCGCTGGCAGCCCGCCGCGTTGCGAATGGCAAAGTTTGCCGCGGTGGCGCCGGTTCACTTGGCACTCACGGCAATACGACGCGGCGACCTCGCCCACGCTTGGCGTGGCATCCCCTGGCTGGTCGCCGATCTTGTCGGTTCTTCTAGAGGTCCGTTGTCGGTGCGCAGTAAGCCGCAGGACGGATTGAGCAACAACGGGGGGCCGGCATGAGCGCTGCCCTACATAAAAACGCGCCGCGGTTCTCGGTGGTCGTCCCAACCTACCGTCGCCCCGAGGCGTTGGCCGTCTGCTTGCGTGCTCTGGCCAACCAAACCGTCCCGCCGGTTGAGGTTATCGTGTCGTACCGATCGGACGATGAGGAGACGCGTCACACGATTGCCGACTTGCCACCCGAGACTCGCGAACTGATTAAGGAGGTCTTACTCAGCCCCGGCGACAACCTCGCTCGCTCGCTTCGCACGGCGATTAGCGGCAGCCGAGGCGACTTGGTCGCGCTCACCGACGATGACTCCGAGGCCCCCGCTGACTGGCTCGCTAGCTTCGTCTCTCACTTCACTGACTCCACCGTGGGAGCCGTTGGCGGGAGGGACCTGCTGTCGGGACGCGAGGACGAGCGGGCCGATACCGTTGGCAAAGTGCAATGGTTCGGCCGCATCGTTGGAAACCACCATGCGGGTCGTGGAGAACCACGCGATGTTGATCTGCTCAAGGGGGTCAACTGCTGCTTCCGGGGCGACCTGTTGCGGCGTCTCGGTGTCGATGGGCGTCTTCGGGGGAAGGGCAACGTCGTCCATTGGGAAATGGCGATGTGCCTCCCCTTGCAGCGAGCGGGGTGGCGATTGGTGTACGACCCCGGGCTCACGCTGCTTCACCACGTCGCCGCTTGCCAGGACGGAGACGACAGCCACCGGCGAGGCTTCGATCCCCAGCGTTTACGCGACATCGTGCACAACGAAACGTTCCTGTTGCTCAGCCACCTTCGACCGGCGGGCCGAATGGCCTTCGCGGTTTGGTCCCTGCTGGTTGGGATCAGGAGATGCCCAGGGCTCGCCCAGTTGGCAAGACTCATCCTCACCGGGACCCGCCCCAGCACCGCGGCCAGCCGTTGGTGGGCGACCTTCGTCGGGCGGCTCGCCGGGACACGCACCTGCCTCACCTCGCGGCGACCGACACCCGAACTGCAACCGCCCCCAACAGAAAACATCACCCAACCGGGCGAGCCCACCTCGCCAGACCCGGCGGCCACCGGCAGCCTTGGGCCCGGAATATCAACTCCCTCGCGAAATTAACCATGTCACCAATCCACCCCAACTTCTTCGTCATCGGCGCGCCCAAGGCCGGCACGACGAGCCTCTGCCATTACTTGCCGCAGCATCCGGACGTGTTCGTCACGGATCCTAAAGAGACCCACTACTACTGCGACGAGTCACACTACAAGAAAGGGTTCGATTGGTACCTGCGGTACTATCGTGACAGCGAGTCGTGTGCCGCCCGAGGCGAGGGCACACCGACTTACGCCGCGCCGCGTGTCCACACCAACCTGCTCGACCGCATCTTGGGCGATACACCGGACGCCAAGTTTATCTTCATGGCCCGCCACCCGATCCAACGGATGGAGTCGTACTACTCGCAAGAGGTGCACAACGGCACGCAAGTCCCATCGCTCGGCGAGTCGGTCCGCGAGCGCCCGTACTACCTCGATTGCAGCCGGTACCATGAGTTCTATACGGGCCTCGTGGAGCGGGTCTCGCCCGAGCGGGTCCTGGTGCTGTTCTTCGAGGACTTCGCCGCCGACACCCGCGACGCGGTGCGGAAGGCCTTCGCTTTCTTGGGTGTTGACGAGGGATTCGTATGCCCGGACCTCGATGCCCGCAACGGCCGCTCTAAGCACCTAGAAGACACTCCGGCCATGTCGCTGATCCGACGCCTGCCCGGGTTCGAGGCCGTCGCGCGTAATCGCGAGCGACTGCTGCCTCAATCGATCCGCACCGCGTTGAAAGAATCCCTCCGACGAAAGCCCGAGACCAAGCCGGTCTGGGACCACGAGTCACTCAACTGGGCGATCCAACAACTCGCCGATGACGCCACAGCGTTCCTCGCCCAGATGGGCAAGCCGGCCGATTATTGGGGCGACCTGAGTCGACCGGTTGGCAAGGTGACCGAGGCGGCGGTGGAGGGCTCGCGATGAGCGGCAAGCCCGCGGGCCTACCGACAAACGCGACCCTCAGGGCCTGGTGCCCGCGGAGGTCGGCTTGAACGCGCTCGGCGTCGTAGCACTCGTTGCACTCTGTTTGCCGGCGTTCGCTCTTGCGAAGTCAAAGTCGGGGTGGCTAGTCGATTACGCCATCTGGCTGTTCGTCTTGAATCGGGGGATCCGCCGCGTCGTTGATTACTACTCCGGCGGCTTCAATCCGAAGTCTTTGGTGCTTCTGGCACCGCTCATCGTGAGCGCCATCGCCGCGTACATGGTCATCAGCAGGCTAAATACGAGTCGCACGACCAGGAAAGGTAAGAAGGTGCTGACCTGGTTCATCTGGGCAGGAGTACTGGCCCTCGCGGTCGGCTTAGTCCGGAACCAACTGGCGGCGCTCGTCGAACTCGGCACCTACCTCGGCCTCTTTGGGCTGCTCGGGTACGGCATCCAGTACTGCGACGAAGCCGCGATCGTGAAACGATGGCGTACCACCGCGGTGTATGCCGGCTTGGCAGCGGTCATCTATGGGATCTACCAGTTCCACACCATCCCTCCCTGGGACGCCGCATGGCTTAAGGGGTCGGGCCTCGTTGGATACATGGGCTGGCCTTCTCCGGGACGGATGACACTCTATTCAACCCTAGCCGAGAGAGGGCCGGCCAAGGCCGTATTCGCCGTGACGATCATCCTGCTCGTCATCCGAGAGAAATGGTCGCCTTTCCTCCGTTACCCACTTGTTGGAGCCTCGGTCTACGCCCTGTTGCTGACTTATGCCCGGACCGGGATCATTCAAGTGGTTGTGGCGATCGCCTGCTCTTCAATCTATGGGAAGGGCCGCGGATTGGGTGCTGTAGCGGCCCTTGCCGTCGCGTCAGTTCTTTTTGGTGGTCTTTTACTCGGATCGCTTGGAAGCGATCAGAAACTGCAAGGACGGCTGCAAAGCTTCGGCAACCTGTCGGAAGACGGCTCCGCGAACTCTCGAGTCACTCTGTTCTTGAGGGGTCTGACCGTCGTAGCAACCGAGCCTTATGGCCTCGGCTTTGGCGCGCAGGGTGGCGGCTCACGCCTCGAGAATGGCGAAACGGGTGCCGTCGTCGATGCGACAGGTTTTCTGTCGGTGCTCCAGACCTTCGGATGGATCGGCGCTGGATTGTTCTTTAGCATTCTGTGGACCGGCTGGCAGTCTTGCCGTCGACTGATGAGATCTACGGGGGATCCAGACGCCCTACTTCTTTGCTGCCTTTTTGTCTCCGGAGCGGTTGCGTTTATTGGCGGCAATTGGCTCCCTCACGTCCCCTACATTTGGGTTCTTCTGGGTGTCGTTATTGGACGCACCGATCGTCTGTCCGCCAGCGGATCGAGCCTCGATTTCACATCGCCGTTCCCTTTCCTCGATCCGGTTCAGCCCCCCCCCAATCGCGACTAACCCATAGCCCGAAGCCATGTATATCCCTCGTAGAATCACTACTGGCAAGAAGTCTTCCGTCGGCCTGAGTTGGATCGATGCCGATGCCGGTTCGATCGGCAATCAAGTACGGATAGGTCACCTGAATGTCTTCAGGCGGATCAAGAAGCTTTCGATCGGGAGCGACTCTTACATCCTTAACAGCAATCACTTCTTTGGCACACGGAGCTACCCGGACTTCCCCGCCACGCTTTCTATAGGCGAACAGGTCGGGATCATGAGCCGTCATTTTATCGATGTGTCTGGCACCGTTGAGATAGCAGACCGCGCCATCTTGGCTGGCCGCGACACCCACCTATGGTCTCACACGCTTACACCGAAAGGTGACCTCAGGCCGCTGTCCATCCGTATCGGCGAGGGCTGTTACGTTGGGGCACGATGTACTTTGGTGGGGTGTTCAATCCCCGATAATTGGGTTGTTGCTGCAGGCTCGGTCGTCGTCGGGAGTTTCGAGCCCGGCCCTACACGGTGCCTAATCGCAGGTAACCCGGCCAAAGTGGTCAAGCGATACGAGGACCACCATGAGAGAGACTGATCGCCTTGGTTCGAGGCAAGGGTTGTCTGATCCGCTCGATTGGTGTCTCGTCACGGGCATGGCACGGAGCGGAACGACTATTGTGGGCGATACGCTAGCCCTCGCCAGCAAAACCCTGTACCTCCATGAACCGTTCTCGCCCCTTGGTATCCAGGGCATCTCCTGGAACCACACTCCCTTGCGCAGTAACGACTTTCAACCGGAGTCTGAACCTGCCCGGGTTGCTATCGAGCAACTGCTTCAATTGCGTGGGAGGCACGGCAACCAAGTGCCGCCGATCGACACCTGGAGACGGCGCCTCGCTAAGCGACTGATCGGTGGCCGCGGCTTACTAGCATGGCGACGTGCTCGGGTCATGCATCGCTTTTGTGAACGTGGAGTCATCAAAGACCCCTTCGCTTGGCGTTTTTGCCCATGGATCAGCCAGGCTTACGGGGCGAAAGTCGTGGTGGTTGTCAAACACCCTGTGTCGCAAGTCGCCAGCTACGACCGAGCCGGCTGGCGGAGCAGCCAAGAGACCATCGCTTGCCACCCGGCCATGATGGAGCAGCTCGCGCCTACCGATCTCGACTACGCAATCGATGATCATTGCAGTGATGCGATCGCCACGGGCCGCGAATGGCGTTGGAGGTATCGCCTTCTTGGCCAGTGGGCGAAGCGATACGATTGGCATGTCGTCCGGATCGAGGACATGGCGGCGGAGCCCTTGGCGTTCTTCCGAGACCTCTTCGAGCGAATCGGCTGGCAGCCGCCCGCTCGACTAGAGAAGGTCTTGCAGAAACGCACGGGTACCAAGAACCCCGCCGAGGCTCGGAGCGGTGTCTTTCAAGACCTGAACCGCAACAGCCGCGAGATCTTCAAGATGCGGCTCGCGTCGGTGCCGGTCGAGACACGACGACAAGTCTTTGAAGAGACCTTCGACGTGGCGTCGCAGTGGTATGACGAAGACTCTTTCGACCTCTAACAAAGCCTCCTCGACACCGTCTCCTCCCCCGCACAAGCCTTCGCCGCCTCCGCTCCCTCTATCCGATGACAATGTGAAAGTCGCTATCGTCAACCACACGTTCCGCGCGACGGACGGCCAGGGCAAGGTGAACGCGAAGGTCGCCGCCGCCCTGCTCGACGCCGGCCATTCAGTGACGCTGGCCGGTCAGGAGGTCCCAGACCACCTCGGCAATCGGGCCAACGCCCGTGTCCTGCCGCTGAATCCCGTGCGCGGCGTGCCGACCCAACTGCTCAAGCACCTTGCCTTCGGGTGGCGATCGGCCAAGGCTATCCGCTCCCTGCGGGAAGACCACGACCTGATCATCGCTAACGGCGGGATGAGCTTCGCGGCGGCGGATATCAACCTCTGCCACTTCGTCCACGCGGGCTGGGTCCGGTCGGCACAGCACCCTTGGCGAGCGGCCACCGGCACCAGGCGGCTGTGGGGCTACTACCAGTACGCCTACACCAAACAGAGTCAGTGGTGGGAACGCAACGCTTACAAGCGGGCAGAGCAAGTCGTCGCGGTCTCTGACCTGGTTAAACAGCAACTGGTTGACTTGGTGGGTATCGATCGCGAGAAGGTCTGCGTTATCGAGAACGGCCTCGACCCGTTGGAAGAATCCGACCCGTCGGCAATGCGTGCTTGGGCCCGCGAGCAGTTCGGCGTCTCCGAAGAAACGTTCGTGATCTTCTTCGCCGCCGAGTTGCAGACGCCTCGCAAGAACCTTGATGTCCTGCTGCACGCCCTGAAGTCCTTGCCAGAGAGCGTGGTGCTTGTCGCCGCCGGCCGCCACGAGGGCGGGCCGTACCGAGCGATGGTTGATCGGCTCGGGCTCTCGGATCGGGTGCGGCTGCTCGGCTTCCGTGATGACGTCCGCCGCCTTTACGCGGGAGCCGACGTCTTTGCCTTGCTGAGTCATTACGACCCCTGCCCGATCACCATCGGCGAGGCGATGTCGGTCGGCGTGCCGATCCTCACGGCGGAGACCGTCGGCTCGTGTGCCCTTGTCCGACGACACAACGCCGGGGCCGTGGTGCCGGAGCCGACCGATGTCCCGTCCGTGGTGCGGGAGATCCGCCGACTGTTGGACGACCCCGAGCACCGTCGTGTGTGCGGGCAGAATGCCAGCAACGCGCGTTCCGAGTTATCGTGGGAGCTCGTCGGCGATCGTTATGTCCGACTCCTTGAAGGACTCACCGAGTCGGGGGCATCCCACCGTGAGTGAAGCACGAGCGACGATGAAGACGAGCCCTCTACGACTGACTCAGATCGGTGCCGAGTGGCTGACCGTCAGCGCCGGCGGCGTGAGCCGCTACACCGAGGGCCTTGCCCGCGGGTTGTCCGGGCTCGATACGGATCAGACCTGGCTGGCGATGGGCGATGGCGATGTGGTGGCGGCCCCCCGGGCTTCGGTCCGTTCGGTCGCCAGCCCGAGCGACCCGCTACGCACGCGTTGGCGTGCGATACGAGGGGGCTGGCGTGACGCGGCCGAGGCCGATGTGGTCACCTCTCATTTCGCTTTGTACGGCTACCCAGTTCGCAAGCAGTTGCAACGCCTGCCCCATGTGGTTCACTTCCACGGGCCGTGGGCCGAGGAGTCGCGGGCGGAGGGGGCTAACCGGCTCGCCGTTCAATTCAAACGATGGATCGAACGCTCCGTCTACAAGACAGGCAACCGCTGCCTCACGCTCTCGCAAGCTTTCGCCGACGTACTCTCTGAGCAATACGCGATCGATCCGAGCCTGATCCGTGTTGTGCCGGGCGGCGTTGATGCAGACCGGTTTGATCCGTCCGAGTCACGCGACGAGGCTCGGACACGGTTGGGCTGGGCAACGGATCGACCGATCGTGCTGTGCGTTCGCCGCCTGGTGCATCGGGTCGGGCTTGAGCAACTCGTCGCGGCGATGAAGCCCGTCGTCGAGGCTTGCCCCGATGCCCTGCTGCTGATCGCCGGCAAGGGGCCGTTGAGCCAGACGATCGAGGAACTGATCAAGGAGAGCGGCCTCGGCGAATCGGTTCGTCTGCTCGGCTTCGTGCCCGACGAGGACCTCCCGCTCGCCTACCGTGCGGCCGACCTGACCATCGTGCCCTCGCAGTCGCTCGAAGGCTTCGGGCTCATCATCCCCGAGTCGCTGGCGGCCGGCACGCCGGCGCTTGTGACCCCGATAGGCGGGATGCCAGAAGTGGTGAAGGGCCTCTCCGAAGGCCTCATCTTGGACGGCCCCGCACCCCGGCGCTTGGCCGACGGCTTGATCGCTGCTCTGAAGGATCCGCGAGGCCTGCCCGACGCGGAGTCGTGTCGTGAGTATGCTCGATCGCGATTTGACTGGCCGATTGTCGCCGAGAGGATCCTCTCCGTTTACCGCGAGGCGATCGCCGCTCATGGTGGATGAGCCCAGCTACAGCCTGCTCGCGATCGACCAGTCAGGCGAACTGGGCGGGGCGGAGCTGTGCCTGCTCGACTGCCTCGCCGTGCGTCGATCGGAAGGTCACGCCGGGGATCGAGTCGCACTATTCGCCGAGGGACCGTTCGCGGCCGAATTGCAAGCGGCCGGGATCGCGGTCACCACCCTGCCGCTCAGCATCCGCGTTGAGAAGGCGACCGGCTTGCTCGGGCAACTCGCCTCGGTGCCGCGTGTGGTGGGCGCGGCCCGCCGCTTGGCTCGCTTGGCGAAAGAGCACGACGCCCTCTACGCCAACACCCAGAAGGCAGCGGTCATCGGAGCGGTCGCCGCTTGGCTCGCCCGCAAGCCGCTGATCTGGCACCTGCACGACATCTTGAACGCGGGGCACTTCAGCGCCGCCAACCGGCGGGTCGTGGTGGGGATGACAAACCGCGTCGCGTCGCATGTGATCGCCAACTCCCAGGCGACCGCCGACGCCTATCGAGAGCAAGGCGGCCGCGTTCCGGTGACCATCATCCCGAACGGGATCAAGACCGCCCCGTTCGACGCGGTCACGGACCACGATTCACGGGCCGTGCGAGAGGCGATCGGCGTTCCGAGCGACAGCCGGGTCGTGGGACTCTTCGGTCGGCTCACACAGTGGAAGGGCCAACACGTCCTGCTAGAAGCGTTGAAGGATCCAAGGCTTGCGAGCGTGCACGGCCTCTTCATCGGCGATGCACTCTTCACCGAGGACGACCAACGGTACGCCCAACAATTGAAATCCGACTCGGCTAAGCCGCCGCTAGCAGGCAGGGTCCATTGGCTGGGCCATCGATCGGACGTGCCCACCCTCATGCGGACGTGCGATGTGATCATCCACTGCTCGACCGAGCCCGAGCCATTCGGTCGGGTGATCGTCGAGGGGATGCTGGCCGGCCGCCCCGTTGTGGCCGCCAAGGCAGGTGGAGCGCGGGAGATCGTGCAAGACGGCGTGACCGGCTTGCTAACCACGCCCGGAGACGCCAACGCCTTAGCCAGCGCAATCCATCGCCTGCTGAGCGATCCAACGCTCGCACAACAGACCGCCGAGGCGGGTCGCGAATCGGCCGTTCAACGCTTCGGCCTCGAAGATCGCGTGCGAGAGACCGAGGCCGTGCTCGCCCAGGTCTGCGGCGAGACCAATCGTTAAAGACTAGCCAGAGGCTTGATTTGACTCTTGCTGCGTCCGCCGTTTTGCCCGCAAAAAAACGGGCGAAAGACTCTTAAAACAAAGCGCCCCGGGCAGGATTCGAACCTGCAACCCTCGGTTTCGAAGACCGATATTCTATCCAGTTGAACTACCAGGGCGTGCTGGTGCGGCGTGGCCGCGATCGTGTCGAAGAAACGGCGTCGGGGGGAGTTCGGCCCCGATGGCTTCTTGTCTCGTTGAGTCTAGCTTACTGGAAAAAGGCGAACGCTTCGATAGCCGCCGCGACGGCGACCATGAAAGCGACCGTCCACACGCCGAAGCTGCTGGCGTGGCGGAGGATCGACCGCAGGTCCTCGTGCCGGGTCGCCGCATAGACGAGGCTGACCACGATCAACAAGAACGGGGCGTAAACGAGGCGATTGACTTCGGCGAGCAGCGGCAGCATCGGTCGGCACCGGGCTTGGTAGGGGAAATCTCGGAGAGGGTTCTAGCTGTCGGCGGGCTCGGGCGTATCGTCGGGCTTCTTTTCCTCCTCGTCGGGCAGCATCGGCCCCGAATGGGCGTCGTACACGACCAAGAGGTTCAGCAGGCCGGCGATCACCGTGTAGACCATGCCGACTTCGTAGCGGAACCCGAGGTCGTATCGCCGCTTCGCCGCCCCGTCGGGGTGCCGCACCTCGTTGCCGACCTGGTCGATCGAGGTCTTATCGCCATCGCGATCGGCTCCCGGCGGCGGGTAGAGCATCGAGACCAACATCGGCCCCTTGCCCTCCAAGTAGCTCGATCGCTCGAGCCAGCCCGGGATCGCCACCGCCCCGATGCCCGATTGGCAGATGAACGGCCAGCCGTCGTACAGGTAGCTGCCGGCGGGCGTGAGCGGCAGCGTCGAGGCGTACGCCACCTTGCCTTCGCCGATCACCATACCGGCGACAAACAGGCTAACGATCGACGTCATGAACAGGACGCCCTTCGTCCGCCGGCCTTGGTACAGGTGCCCCAAGCCGGGGACCAACCAAGCCAGCAGCGCCGCCAGCTTCGGGCTCGGAAGCTCGATCGGCTCGGCCTGCGTTTCGGTGGTGTAAGCGTTTGCCACGGCGATGCTGTTGGGGGGATGGGAAGGCGTTGATGCCTTTCGCTCGGCTGCGGGTAATCTTGGTCGCAAAATTGTACGGCCTAAGCCGGGGCGGCCGCTATAGCCGGCAGACGCTCGAAACGGGGCCGTGGTTCCGCCCTATAACCAGCCCGCCTGACGGTACCACTCGCCTGTCTCGGCGTAACGCGGGGCGAGGCCGGCCGCGGGCGACCAATCGAGCTCCGTTTGGATCTTCGCCGGGTCGCAGACCCAACCGCTAGCAGACGCTTCGCGGAGCTTGTCCATGCCGAAGATCGGCGCCTTGCCGCGGATTTTGCCGATCAGGTCGCCCACGAGCGCCAGCGGCAAGAACGGGTACTTCCGACGGCAAAGAACGAAGACCTTCTTGCCGAGCGCCGCGGCGACCATCCGGCCCATCTCGGCGTAGGACGACTCGGAAGGGTCGGCGGCGTAGTAGAGGCCGGTTGGGTCGTGCTCGGCGTCGCTCGGGATCACACGCTCGCCCCGATCGCCGACGGCCACCAGCGCCGACACCAAGTCATCGACATGGATCAGCGAGAGCGGGAGGCCCTTCATCTGCGGGACCGCGTGCAACGGGAAACGCCGCAACGACTTGAAGAGCAACAGGCCGTCTCGATCGCCGGGACCGAAGACCGCCGGCGGGCGGACGATCGAGAGCCAGAGCTGGTTGGCGTAGCGCCGGGCGGCCACCTCGGCGGCGAGCTTGCTGCGGCCGTACTTCGAGATCGGCGCAGGCGGGGTCGCTTCGGTATGGGGCACGCCCGGCGGCGAGGGGCCGGCGGCCGCCAGCGAGCTGACTAGCACCACCACCGGCGGGTCGTCTTGGCGGGCCTCGACCATCGCCGCGCAGAGCCGCTCGGTCCCCTCGGCGTTGACTCGCATGAAGTCTTCCAGGCGGCTCCCGTGGGTGAGGCCAGCCAAGTGATAAACGACCTCAACGCCCCGGCCCCCAAACGCCTGCCGGACCGCCGCGGCTAGCTCGGATTGATCGTCGAGCGTGCCGACGACCCGCTCCACGCCCAGTTCCTCCAGGGGCTCGACCCGGCTGGTCGCCCGCACCAAACAAGCCACCTCGTCGCCCCGCTCAACCAGGCGTTCGACGAGCCGCTGACCAATGAAGCCCGTGGCGCCGGTAACGAGGGTGCGAGGCATTTGAAGTGGGAAGTTGGAAGGTGGAAGCGGGAATCCCCCGAGGCACGCGGATTCGTCGGTGGGATATCTGTTGTCGAGCAGATAAACTCGCACGCCGGCGCCCTGCTATCAAGCGACGCGGTGAGCAGCTCTTCCCACTTCCGACTTCCCACATCCCACTTGGCCGTATGCGTCCGCTAACCATCAAGCCGGTCGTGACCCGCTACGAACGCTCCGATTGGCTCGAATTGCCGTGGAAGGTCAACGGGGGCGATCCGTGCTGGGTTCCGCCGCTGCGGGACACTCAGAAGCGGTTGGCGGGGTTCGGCGAGCACCCGATCTGGGAAGAGTGCGATCGCCAGGCCTTCCTCGCGATGCGGGGGCAGGAACCGGTCGGTCGCGTGCTGGCGGTGGAGAACCGGGTCCACAATCGGCACCACGAAGAGCAGACCGGCTTCTTCGGCTTCTTCGAATGCTTCGACGACCAAGAGGCCGCGACCGGGCTGCTGCAAGCCGCCGAGGGCTGGCTCGGGCAGCGGGGGCTCACCTCGTGCCGGGGGCCAATGAACCCGGCGATCAACTACGAGCTGGGCACGCTCATCGATGGCTTCGACACGCCGCCCTACTTCTTGCTGACCCACAACCCGCCGTACTACCAGCGGCTGATCGAGGGGGCCGGCTACGGCAAGGCCCACGACCTGCACGCCTACCGCGGCGATGTGTCGATGCTCGAGGCGATCAAGGCCGACACCAAGCTCAACACGATCGACCAGATGGTCCGCGACCGCTTCGGCGTGACCGTGCGTGGCATGCGGGCGGGCAAGTTCGCCGAGGAGATCGAGATCTTCCTCGAGATCTACAACCGCGCGATGGCCGAGACCTGGGGCCACGTCCCGATGTCGCGTGCCGAGGTGTTGCACTTCGCGAACGACCTGAAGCACCTGCTGATCCCCGAGCTGACCCGCATCGCGGAGGTCGACGGCAAGCCGGTCGGGTGCGTCTTCGGATTGCTCGACTTCAACCCGCGCATCAAGGAGATCGATGGCCGGCTGTTCCCGTTCGGTTGGTACAAGCTGCTTGCCAACAAGAAGGGACTCCAACGCATCCGCTTGGTGAGCACCAACGTCCTGCCGGAGTATCAGAGCTGGGGCGTCGGCGTGAGCTTGACCTGCGACATGCTCCAACCGGCCCTCGACCACGGCGTCACGGATTGCGAGTTCAGTTGGGTGCTCGAATCGAACGACCTCAGCCGCAAGACGATCGAGAAAGGGGGCGCGGTGAAGTACAAGACTTGGCGTGTCTTTGAGAAGGCGGTGTAGGAAGGTGGAGGGCGGAAGGACGAAGGCGAGATGACCTTGGCCGCTAGGCAGCCGAGGACTCGGACGACCGCTCCGCGTTCTTCTTGCTCGCCTTCCCACTTCCCACTTCCGACTTCCCACTTCGCGAGGCCCGTCGCCACAGGTCCGCCAACGCAACCCCCAACCCCGGGCTTACGGTCTGGCGATATGGCGAATCCGCCGGCAGGCCTTCCATCAGCCTAGCGTGCACCGAACGCATCGCGTGGTACGGCAACGATGGGAAGAGGTGGTGCAGGCCGTGGTATTGCAAGCCGACCGGCGCCCAGAGCGTGGTCAGGAAGGGACGCTCGGGGTAATTGACCGAGTCGAGCAACTGCTCGGTGAAGGTCATCGGCCGGTCTTGTTCGGCGTGGGCATCGTAGTAGTAGCGGTGGGCGCCGAGTGTGCGGACGGCGTTGATGAGGATGATCGTCACGGTGACCGCATAGACCTGCGGCAAGAGCCACGGATCGAGCGGGCCGATGCCGTTCCAACTCAGCACGACCAGCGTCCCCACGCCGAGCAAGAACAGGAAGCAGGCCACCTCCTGCAAACGGATCAGGCGGAGCTGCTTGTCGGATGGCAACGGGCGGACGTAGGTCGGATCGATGATCATCGACGAGGCATGCCGGTGGACCCAATCGCGGATCGGCTTGCCGAGCCAAGTCAGCGGGGTCATCACCCCGAAGCGAAGGATCGCCAACAGCGGGATGACGAAGCTCTGGGCCAGGTAGACCACCAGGTGCCAGACCGGCCGGGTGCCGAAGGGCAGGTACTCGCCGTCGTGGCTGGTGCCGTAGTGACGCCGGCGATGGTGGTCGAGGTGCGTTTGGTAGACAAACGTCGGCATCAGGAACGGGATGCCGATCAGCAGGTTCCAGACCAGGCGGAAGGTGCGGAACTCCTCGGCCGGCTGATGAGCCAGCTCATGGATAAACAATGCGCTGCGGTAACCGAGAACGACCGCCATCGCGAATCCGCCCAAGCGGGCCGCCAACGGGAGGCCGGCCGTTCCCATCAGTTCGATCCCGGCCAGCAGACCGGCCCAACTGGCCAGCATATCGACCCAATAATGCCACAGCTTGGGCCGCAGGTCCTCGTCGGTCAACAGGTCGCGGGCTTCTCGCATCGAGAAGG
>CAYGUP010000072.1:0-19495 GCA_964353155.1 uncultured Planctomycetaceae bacterium
CGAGGTCAACCTGCATAGGGCGGTTCGACTGATCGAGCGTGCCGAGGTGGTGCGAAGGAAGGTCGAGAAGCTGGTGGATAGACGTTAACGACGATCGCCGCGCCGCCCCTGTTGGGCGGCGCGGATTCTTATATCCGGGGGGGGATGCATGCAAAAGATCACCGTTCACGTCGTGAAGTACGGCGACCGAAAGAACCTAGTCATGCGGTACGTCTGCCCGCTGACCGGAAAGCAGATACAGCGATCGACCGGAACCAACCTGAGAAGCAAGGCCGAGAAGGTCGCCGCGAAGTGGGAGTCGGAGCTCCAGGAGGGTCGGTATCAACGTGATGCACGGATGGGCTGGGCGGAGTTCGTGGCGTTCTACGAATCGAACGCTCTCGCCGCGTTGGCTCCCGGTACGCGGGCCGTCTACTCGACAACGGTGAACCGCTTCAAAGAGTTTTGCCGGCCGAAAAGCGTCTCCGACCTGACGACGGCGAGAATCACCGCGTTCGTGGCCTACCTGCGTGGCAAGGAGTGCTCAGAGGCCACGGTTGCGAGGCACCTGAGGACGCTCAAAGCGATGACGCGTTGGGCGAACCGGCAAGGCCTGCTGGCAACTTTGCCACAGATCACGATGCCGAAGCGGATCCGCGGGGCGAAGGTGATGCGGGGCCGTCCGATCACCGGCGAAGAGTTCGACCGCTTGATCGACAAGGCGAAGCTTCGAGGCCCCGAATGGGTCTTCTACTTGCGTGGGCTGTGGGAGTCCGGTCTCCGCCTAACTGAGTCTCTGACCCTGTCATGGGATGAGCAGCCGCAGGCAATCGTCGTCGAGCTTGACAGCCGCTACCCGATGATGCGTATCCCGGCTGAGGTCGAGAAAGCCCACAAGGACCGCTTGCTCCCCATGACGCCGCAGTTCGCAGAGCTTCTCAGATCGGTTCCTGAGAGCGATAGACGCGGCCGGGTGTTTCGCGTTGATCGATGCTCCGAGGACGTGTCTCGCGTCGTCTCTGCCTTCGGCAAGGCCGCTGGCGTCATTGTCGATGATTCCGGCAAGCGGAAAAAGTACGCCAGCGCCCACGACCTGAGGCGGGCGTTCGGTGCCCGGTGGTCTCGCCGCGTCATGCCGACCGTGCTGCGTGAAATGATGAGACACAGCAGTCTACAAACGACGATGGCCTACTACGTCGGGGATGATGCCAACGAGACTGCGAAAGCTCTTTGGGCCACCATGGGTACCATTCCAGGTACCAGTGCCGATTCAGAGAGCAAATCGAGAGAAGGCACAATCGAACGTAAGTCGTTTCCTGGAAAGTAGTACCGGTGGTGGGACTCGAACCCACACGAGGTTGCCCTCAATGGATTTTGAATCCATCGCGTCTGCCAATTCCGCCACACCGGCTCGTGTGCCTAACAGGGTACGCCAGCCGGCGACGGCGTCAATCCGGGTCGGCGGATTTGGCGATCGGCGACGAAATCGGCCGCGTCTGTCGGGCGCCAGCTCCCCCCGCTGATTAAGGGGTCAGAACGTGCGGCCACTCGGCCCACGACGGCCGATCTGGTCTTCGCCTGGAGGGAATCCCATGCGACCCCAACCAAATGCCCCCGCCCGCCACCTCGCCCTGTTGATTGCCGCGACCCTGGTAGCCTCCGCGGCTGCGGAGCCCATCATCACCCTCAACGAGGAAGACGATTTCCTGCCGGACGAGGCGTTCTATGCGGCCAATCCCGGCGCGATCACCAACGTCGAGTCGGGCGGCTTCTTTGCCGTCGGCGGGCCGGAAGACGCTTTCGACTTTGGCGGCACCACGGTCAACCTCAGCGGCAGCGGCCAGATTGGCAGCCGGTTCTTACGGTCGTATCAAGAGAACGGCACGTTCAACATGACGGGCGGCCGGATCGAGGACGGCTCGACCTTCGCCGGTAGGACGGGCGAGACGCATGTCAACATGTCGGGCGGCCTCACCGTGCTGCGTCTGACGATGCAAGGCAACACGCGTTTCACCGCGACCGGCGGGCAGATCGGCCTGAACCCGCCGGGCGGGGTGCCATCGCTGATCGCCGAGGGCAGCTCGATCGTCACGATCGACGGTGCCTCGGTCGAGGACAACGTGCAGGTGCAAGGATCGGCCTCGCTGGTCATGACCAGCGGCTCGATCGATCACTTCATGAGCATCCGCGACGACGCCGTGGTCACCGTCGCCGGTGGCGTGACCGGTCGGGCGATGCACACGTTCGACGATTCGACACTCAACATCCTCGGCGGCACGGTCGGCCGCGAGTTCACCGCGACCGAAAACAGTGTGGTCAATATGTCGGGCGGCGGCCTCGAGCAAGACGGCGGCGTGTTCGACAGCGCGGTCTTCAATCTGCGTGGTGGGGCCGTCGAGAGCGGCTTCCGCGCCTTCGGCGGCAAGATGAATATCCTGGGCGGCGTCGTTGGAGATCGTTTCCGCCTCGGTGCCCCGGGCCGGAACGGGCGCGATAGCCACGCGGAGATCTTTGCGACCAGCGCCTCGATCGACGGGCTCGAAATCATCGGATCGAGAACCATCACGGAACGCGAAGGCCAGTTCCTGGCGGCCGATCTGGCACTCGGCGGGGCGATCGGCTTGGAACTCTCCCCCAGCGGGGTCGATAACATCCTCGACGAAAGCCTCCTAACGCTGACCCTCGTCAACGAGCCGGGCGACGCCAACGGCGACAACCTGATCGATGCGGCCGACTACACCGTGTGGCGAGACAACCTGGGCGAGGAAGTCCCCTGGTTCACCCGCGGCGACTTCGACGGCAGCGGCCTGGTCGATAACGCCGACTACGCCCTCTGGGCAGCGGCCTACGGCAGCACGCTGTCAGCCCCCGCAACGGCGATGGCCGTCCCCGAGCCGACGACACAAATCCTTGCAGCATTCGCCTGCTCGTTGCTTGCTATCCGGCAACGTTAGTTGGTCTCGCGCAGAGACGCGGAGACAGCAGAGAAGACTATATTGCTTCTCTCTTCTTTTCTTGACGGCTTCGCGCCTTGGCGTGCGGCTGGACCCGTTCGGCTTCACGCCAAGACGCGAAGCCGTCAAGAAGCTAACCGCAACACCCTCTGCTGTCTCCGAGTCTTCGCGCGAGACTCACTTCTTAGCTTCCTTACCCCAAGCGTCGCGCAACGTGACCGTCCGATTGAAGACCGGGGCCTCGACGACCGAGTCGATCGGGTCGGCGTGGAAGTAGCCCAGCCGCTCGAACTGGTACCGCTCGCCCGGCTCGGCGTCGGCTAGCGATGGTTCGAGCTTGGCGATCACGATCTCCAGCGAGTTCGGATTGAGGTGATCGAGGAAGGTCTTCCCCTCTTCAGCCGCGTCGGGGTTCTCCGTAGCGAAGAGGTGGTCGTAGAGCCGCACCTCCGCGTCGATCGCCTCGCCGGCGGGCACCCAGTGGATGGTGCCCTTCACCTTCTTGTCGTTGAACTTGGCAGACGTGTCCGGGTCCAACGTGCAGCGGATCTCGATCACCTCGCCGGCCTCGTCCTTGATCATCTCGCCGAAGATCGCGATCCCCGCCCCGCGGAGCCGCACGGCGCCGTCGGGCTTCAGGCGGAAGAACTTCTTCGGGGCCTCCTCCATGAAGTCATCGCGTTCGATCCAGATCTCACGCGTCAGCGGCACCTCGCGTTTGCCCTGCAAAGGGTCCTGCGGGTGGTTGTCGAGCTCACAGACCTTGAGGTCGTCGTGCTCGGGGAAGGGCGTGCCGTCGGCGTAGCCGGTCAGCGTCACCTTGAGCGGGCGGAGCACCGCCATGCGGCGCTGGGCTGTCTCGTTGAGGTGCTCACGCACGGCGTCCTCGAGCCATAGCATATCGATCGTGCTGTTCTGCTTGGTCACGCCGATCCGTTCGCAGAACGCCCGCACGGCCTCGGACGTGTACCCGCGACGCCGCAAGCCACGGATGGTCGGCATCCGCGGGTCGTCCCAACCGGCGACGTGCCCCTCGGTCACGAGTTGCAGCAGCTTCCGCTTGCTCATCACGGTGTACGTGAGATTGAGCCGCGCGAACTCGATCTGTCGGGGGCGATGCTTCGGCAGCAGCTTCAACTCCTCGAGCCGGTCGAGGTACCAATCGTACAACGGGCGATGGTTCTCGAACTCGAGCGTGCAGATCGAGTGCGTGATGCCCTCGATCGCGTCCTCTTGGCCGTGGGCCCAGTCGTAGGCGGGGTACAGACACCACTCGCCGAGAGTCCGCTGGTGGTCGATGTTCTTGATGCGATACATCACCGGATCGCGGAGGTTCACGTTCGGCGAGGCCATATCGATCTTCGCGCGGAGCGTCTTCGCGCCGTCGGCGAACTCGCCCGCCTTCATGCGTGCAAAGAGGTCGAGGTTCTCTTCGACGCTCCGATCGCGGAACGGGCTCGGCGTGCCGGGCTCGGTCAGCGAGCCACGCGACTCGCGCATCTCGTCGGCGTTCTGGTCGCAGACATAGGCATGGCCGGCCTTGATCAGCTCGACCGACCAATCGTAGAGCGTGCCGAAGTAGTCGCTCGCGTGGCACAGGCGGTCTTCCCAATCGGCCCCGAGCCAACGGACGTCGTCGATAATCGCGTCGACGTATTCCTGCTCTTCCTTCGCCGGGTTCGTGTCGTCGAACCGGAGGTTGAAGCGCCCGTCATAGCTACGGGCCACGCCGGCGTTCAGGCAGATGCTCTTGGCATGGCCGATATGCAGGTAGCCGTTGGGCTCCGGCGGGAACCGGGTGTGCACGTGCGAATTGCGGCCGGCGGCCAGATCGGCGTCGATCTGCAGCTCGATGAAGTTCTTCGAGGGGCCGGATTCTTGGGCGGGGGTCGCTTCCGTGGACATCGTCGCGAGGGGGGCAGGCTGAGTGGCGGGCGGAGCGGGCAACGCCCGCGAGTCAGCGACAATCTAGCACCCCGAGGGTTCGCCGCAGAGGGCAGCTAGCACAGGTTGGCCGATGCTGATCGGTGTTATGGCGAAGCCGATTGATCCCTAACATTCGCCGATTTGCTGCTTGCAGTGATCGCCGCTGCGAATAGTATACAGGCGTACCCATCGAGAGATCGCTATGGCTCAGGCATCGAAGATCGAGTGGACCGAAGCGACTTGGAACCCGGTGACCGGATGCAACAAGGTCAGCCCTGGGTGCAAGTTTTGCTACGCCGATCGGATGGCTAAGCGACTGCATGCGATGGGCCAAGAGCGGTATCGCAACGGATTCCAGCTTACGCTGCAAGAAGACCTCATTGGGCTTCCGCTCAAATGGAAAAAACCGCGGGTCATCTTCGTCAATTCAATGAGCGACCTGTTCCACAAGGACGTTCCTGACGACTTCATCGCACGCTGCTTCGAAACGATGGCTGCTGCCTCACAGCACACGTTCCAAGTGCTAACCAAGCGGCCTGAACGCGTTGCCGAACTGGGGAGCCGACTGCCTTGGACGACGAACATCTGGATGGGAACAAGCGTCGAGAACGCTGACTTCACTTGGCGGGTGCATGAGCTGGTCCGCGTGCCAGCCAAAGTCCGCTTTCTCTCAGTCGAACCCTTGCTCGGCCCGATCCGTCGATTGCCGCTACGCGGTGTCCATTGGGCCATCGTGGGCGGCGAGTCGGGTCCCGGCGCTCGCCCGATGCTGCACGAGTGGGTCACAGGCATCCGTGATCAGTGCGTCAAACGTGAGGTGCCGTTCTTCTTCAAGCAGTGGGGCGGAGTGCAGAAATCAAGGACCGGGAGAGAGTTGGACGGACGGACCTGGGACGAGATGCCAATTGCAGCGAGCGAACTGAATGCCGCGTAAGAAAGATCGTTGGCCAGACCTGTGCAGCCTTGTTCTAGAAGACGATGGCCTGCCCGTTAGGGAGGCGGGTTCTTGGACGGAAGACAAGCTCTTCTACTGGAATCGATATCTAGAGATCACAACGACTGCGATGGTCGGAAGCCCTTTCTGGCCGGCTGTTGTCTATGTCGATCTTTTTGCAGGTCCGGGAATCCTCAGACTACGTGACAGCGGCAAGCGAATACCTGGATCGGTACTCTTAGCGGCAAACACGCCTAAACCGTTCGATCTCATCCTTGCCTGCGAGAAAGATCCTGCAACGGCTGAAACATGCCTGGCACGACTCGCTTCGTCTGGGGCTGGGCAACGTTCTGAGGTCTTTGTCGGGGACTGCAACAGACAGATTGATAACCTTGTCAAACGCATACCAGAACGTGCTCTGACACTCGCCTTCGTTGACCCTGAAGGGCTTCACGCTAAGTTCGAGACCCTTCGCAAGCTTGCAGACGGTCGTAGGGTCAACCTGCTAATTCTTCTAGCGGATCGGATGGATGCCGTTAGAAACATCAAGCTTTACCACTCCCAATCATCATCCAACCTTGATGACTTTCTCGGCCCAGACTGCGATTGGCGAGCCGCATACAACGAGCTGCCGAAACACGAAGACGGCACAGCTGTTGGTCTGATGCTCGAAAGACTATTGAGAAAGCAACTGCAGGAAGTTCTGGGGTACACCGTTTTTAGTGGTGAAGTCATGCGTACGTCGAAGTCGGCGATCTACCGCGTCATCTACGCTAGCAAAAGTGATAAGGGGCTCGATTTCTGGAATAAGGTTTCAAAAATTGATTATCAAGGGCAACAAAGATGGTTCTGATCGCCTGACCTTCAACCTGCCAGCAATAGCCCGACACACGACAATCGAACACTGATTCGTCTCGTCAGCTCCCACGTTCCCTAAACACTCCTAAGACTCGAAAAATTCTTACGACAGTCCAGCGACTGGATTGGTTCGAGCTCTTCTCTAACTGGAACGCTTGGTCCCGGCTGACTGGCTCCCCGCACCGGCGAGCCCGTAGTGGCGTCCCGCCAGGGCCAATCCCTCGGCAGTATCAATCCGCAGCTTCTTTTTGATCGCGGCGACATGGTCGCGGACCGTCGAGGCGCTGACGCCGAGCGCGTCGGCCGTCTCCTTCGAGCTAGCTCCGCCGGCCACCAGGGCGAGCACGTTCCGCTCACGCGGAGTCAGCTCGGCATCGAACACCCGATGATAGACGCACAGCACCTGGCCGCCGGAAGCATCACGGTCCAGCGGATAAAGCCGCATCCCCAGCCGGACGACCCGGCCTTGGTATCGCATGCGTGTCTCGAAAGCAGGGATCACCTCACGGAACATGCAAGCCTGGATGAAGCTCTCACGACAAGCCTCACGGTCCTCGTCGATACACCATTCCCAAGGCTTCTCACCGACATGATCAGGCACACGCGGGTTCAGCACACAGGTTCCGTCGGGATCCACCACCAACACATAGCTGTCGGCGAGCGTTTCCGGGTTGCTGGGATCGATTGGCATAGAAGCATTGAAGTCACCAGAGGCCGCGTCGGGAAGCGTCCTCTTGATTGTCGAGCCGGCGTCGATGAAACGGCGGCGTCGCGCAGGCGGTTGTCGAGGCCCGGTCGATGGCGGCTTCGCTGCTAGGGCGACGATACTAATCACGGGGACGGGGCGGGCGTCACTGACTCTGCTGGGAAATCCTGCCGAGAGCCATGCTGTCGCTTTGGGGCACAACAGCCCCGTCCCCGTTCTTACGAATCGATCGAACCAGAGCGACGTGGCCGGGACGTCTAGTCCTCCCAAAACGGTCGCGACACGCGATGGACGGTCTCCGACCCCCATCCGGAGATCGACGCCCCGCCGCAAGGAAGCGGCGGAACAGACGCCTCGGCGAAGCAGGGACCGCAACGCCGACGCGTCTCGGGGCGGGATACTAGAGCTTCCGCCCAAGACCCTTGGAGTTTAGGCTGGGGAATCGTGTTATACGCTCCCAGACCCACCTGATTCCTACTGCCATGCCCAGCTGCGTTCTTGCTTACTCCGGCGGCCTTGATACCTCCGTGATCCTCGGTTGGCTCCAGGACGAGGGGTACGACTGCCATTGCGTCTATGTCGATGTCGGCCAGCCTTGCGAGGATCGCGAGGCGATCATGCAGAAGGCCCACGACTGCGGGGCCAAGAGTGCGAGGATCGTCGATGTGCAGGAAGAGATGTGCCGCGACTTCGCCTTCCCGACGCTGCAGTTCCAGGCCAAGTACGAGGGGATCTACCTGCTGGGCACGTCGATCGCCCGGCCGATCATCTCGAAGGCCTGCCTGCAGGTCGCCAAGGAAGTCGGTGCGGTCGCGTTCGCCCACGGTGCCACCGGCAAGGGCAACGACCAGTGCCGCTTCCAACTGGCCGCCGAGGCACTCGACCCGACGGTAAAGATCATCGCCCCTTGGCGGATGCAATCGTTCCGGGACAAGTTCCCCGGCCGCACCGAGATGATCGACTTCTGCGACATCAAGAAGATCGAAGTCAAAGCCTCGGCCGCTAAGCCGTACAGTTCCGACGAGAACTGCCTGCACATCAGCTACGAAGCGGGCGAGCTCGAAGAGGTCGACAACTGCGGCGTCGCGATCCCGGACTTCGGCATGGGCGTCTCGCCTCAGGAAGCGCCGGACGCGGTTGAAGAGGTCTCGATCGGATTCGAGTCGGGCGTGCCGGTCAGCGTGAACGGCAAGAAGCTCTCGCCGCTGAAGGTCATCGAAGAGCTCAACACGATCGCCGGCCGCAACGGCGTCGGGCGGATCGATATCGTCGAGAACCGCTTCGTCGGCATGAAGAGCCGAGGCGTCTACGAGGCCCCGGCGATGACGGTGCTATACGCGGCCCACCTCCAGATGGAGCAGCTGACGCTCGACCGCGACTTGGTGCAGCTACGCGACCGCCTCGCACCGGAAGTCGCCCAGATCGTCTACAACGGCTTCTGGTACACGCCGAAGATGGACGCCCTACTGGCGTTCATCAAAGAGGCTCAGAAGCCGGTCACCGGCGAGATCACCCTCGGCCTCTACAAGGGCAACATCCAGGTCAACGGCCGCCAAGCCGAGGCCAGCCTCTACGATGCCGAGATCGCCAGCATGGAAGGCGGCGGCTCCTACGACCAGACCGACGCCGAAGGCTTCCTGCGTCTGCAAGGCCTGCCGAGCCGCGTGCAAGGGACCGTGCGGCCGCGTTCGTACTGAACGCAGAGGAAGGGGGATGTGGGGATGGATGGAGATGAGGGGGATGGTCGCTCGGTCGGACCGACTGTCCAGGCTTGGCAGGTGCAAATGCCGCTTGACGAATTCAAAGACAAGTTCTTTCGCTTGGACGACAACAGCTTAATTACCTTTGGTTGGGCAGGTCACTCAGAGCAGCCGCAAGTTTTAGAAGACCTGAACGATTGGACGAGGTTTCGCGACTACGTCATGGAGGGCTTTGTCGCGTATGACCTACGACTCGTAGATGGTCGCTCCTGCTCCCGGCTTGAAGTGCGACTCCTGGGTATGAATCGCGACGAATACGTCGCGAACAATCTCGAATTCTACCTGCAGCAAGACGGAATCGACTGCCAAGCCTGTGGCTAGCCTTGCCCCGCCAAGTCGCCATCCCCCTACCCCCCTCATCCCCAACATCTCCTTTCCTAACGCCCGCCAGCCGCCCCCGTGTACCTGACTCAAAACCCCGTCCTACAGCACGAGTTGCTTGCCAATCTCAGGCGGCCGCGGGCGTTCTTGCTGTTGGCGGCATATGTGGTGCTGCTGGGGGGCATCGTGCTGCTCGCTTGGCCGCAGGAGCGGGTTCTTGATATGACCCAGACGCAGGCGGCGCAGCGGCTGGTGGGGTTGTTCTTCTTGGGGCAGTATTTACTGGCATCGCTAATGGCGCCGAGCTTTGCCGCGGGAGCGATCACCAGCGAGAAGGAGCGTCTCAGCTTCGAGCAGTTGCTCGCCTCGCCGCTCAAGCCGGGGGCGATCGTGGTCGGCAAGTTGCTGGCCTCGCTCACGCACCTCGCGGTGCTGATGGTGGCCTCGCTGCCGATCGTGATGCTCTGCCTGCCGTTGGGGGGCGTCTCGCCCTACGAGGTGTTGGCGGCTTACGTGGCGATGACGTCGAGCGTCGCGTTGTTTGGAATGGTCAGCCTGTGGGCGAGCAGCTTCTTCGGCCGGACGGTCGCCTCGCTGGTGGTCTCGTACCTGATCATCCTGCCAATGGCGCTGGTCGGCGTGCTGGCTTGGAACGCCTTGGCGTCGCTCGGCGAGCAGCGTGTCTTGCTGGCCCTCACGATCATCCCACTTGTCTGCCTCGCCGGATCGATCCTCCTGTGGGACCTAGCCCGCCGGCGGCTGCTGTATCCGCCCGACCTGGGTGCCGGTGGTCAGGACGCGATCGACCTGGAAACCGAGGCCGACGAGGCCGTCGGGCTCTATATCGACCGCGATGCGTTCCCCGACAAGCTCTTCGCGCCGCCGAAGCGGACCGACTTCTTGCCGGAGGGGGCCAACCCGATCTACGACAAGGAGATGCGGTCGGAGATCTTCTCCAGCGGCACGCTGATGATGCGGATCGTGATCCAGATCTCCATCGTGCTCGCGTTGCCGCTGATGGCGGTCTGCCTCTATATCATGCCGCACCTGGCGCCGTGGTACTTGGCGTATGTGCTGTTGTTCAACATGCTGGTCGGGCCGGTGATCTCCGCGGGCAGCGTCGCCAGCGAGCGGGAGCGGCAGACGCTCGACCTGCTGCTCACGACGCTCATCACCCCGTGGCAGATCCTCTGGGGCAAGCTGCTCGCCGGGCTGCGGGTTTCGACGGTGCTGACCGGCTTCCTCATGTGGGCCGTCTTCTTGGCGTGCCTGATGATGCCGGTCGTGGGCGGTGATCGGTGGCTGCTGAACTTGGCCACCATGGGCGGGTACTTCGTCATCGTGCTGCTGGCCTGCCTGACGACCTCGCTCACTGGGCTGGTCTGCTCGACGGTCTGCTCGAAGACCTCGGCCAGCCTGATCGCGAGCTATGCGGTCATCATCGGCCTCTTCCTGGCTCCGCTGGCGGCGCGGTACTTCGCCGACACCTTCTATCAAGGCACGCCGGCGGCTCAGACCGTGGCCGTGGCGAGTGCCGTCAGCCCGTTCACGGCGGTCTTCGCCCTGCCGCTCGACATGGGCAAGGAGGCCACCTCCGCGGCCCAGGCGGCCGGCCAGCCCCTGCTCGCGGCGGTCTATGTGGCTTGGTCGCTCGTGTACAACGGCGTGGTCTTCGGCCTGTTGCTATGGCTCTTCAAGACTAGGTGGCGAGTCGCCGATTAGATGCCCGACCAAAAACCTCAAGCCGTGGCCAAATCGTTTTGTCGCACGGTTTTGTCGCACCGCCGTTTTGCAGCAGGTAGCCCGTTCCGTAGGTTTCTGACCGCAAGTCGTTAGGTAGGCGTGGGTTGCGTTTTGTCGCATCGATTCGGCCCCACAACGACCGTCCCGCCGCTCGCCGCCGAGGCACGACACCCCTAGAACCATTGTGGTTGCTTGCTTCCACTGAGCAATCACGCTTCTTGGCCACTCGACGGTTGCCGACCTCCCCCGACTCAACACGCGACATGCTGATCCTTCTCTCCCCCGCGAAGACACTCGACTTCGAGCCCATCGAGCGTGACCTGCCCACCACCAAGCCGGTTCTCCACGCCGACGCGAAGAAGCTCGCGTCGGTGGCCAAGGAACTCTCCGAGCGGGACGTGGCCAAGCTGATGGACCTGAGCGACAAGCTTGCCGCGACCGCCCACGGTTACCTGCAAGACTGGAAAGCGAAGTGGGACGCCAAGGGGACGAAGCAGGCCGGGCTCGCCTTCCGCGGCGATGTGTACCAAGGCCTCGACGCGGACACGCTCACCGATAAGCAACTCACCAAAGCCCAAGAGCAGGTCCGCATCCTCTCGGGCCTGTACGGCGTGCTGCGGCCGCTCGACCTGATGCAGCCCTATCGCTTGGAGATGGGCCGCAAGCTGACCAACCCACGCGGCAAGGACCTGTACGCTTGGTGGGGTGATCGGATCACCCAGGCCCTCAACTCGGACCTCGCCGACCAGAAGCAGCCGCTGGTCGTAAACCTCGCGTCGAACGAGTACGCGGCGGTCGTCGATCTGAAACAGCTCGACGGCGAGGTCGTGACGCCCGCCTTCAAGGACAAGAAGAAAGGCACGTACCGGGTGATCAGCTTCTACGCGAAGCGGGCGCGGGGAGCGATGGCGCGGCACCTCGTCCGCTCACGCACGGCCGGCCGCAAGGCGATCGAGGCCTTCGACGCGGACGGCTATCGATTCAACGAAGAGCTCTCGAAGCCGACGCAGCCGGTCTTTACTCGGGAAAAACCGCCTGCGTGATGTGGCTAACCGTCTCGGCTATGCCAACTGTTTGACGCCCCCGCTTCGGCTGTTGAGACTAGAAGGGCAGAGAATGCTCTATCGCCGTCGCCGGCGATTGGCGTTGTCCGGCCTCATCCGACGCTCCTTCAGTCGCCGAGTCGATCTCCATGATGCCACCAAAGAACCGTTCCGCCATGCGCGGGGTGGTATCGCTAGGCACCTTCTTGGTCGCCGTGCTCTATGCGGTGGCCGTCCACGCCGCGTGTGGTTGCTTCGGATGCCTGTCGGGCAGCCAATGCTCTGCCGTCATGAGCGTGGGCGATGATCAGGTCGTTGGCAGCTCCGAGTTCCGCCTCGGCCCTCGTTGGAGCCGCACGGCGACCAACGGCACAAGCATCAACCGCCGTGGCACGCCGATCGATCTGACCTGGGGGTTCCTGGCCGATGGGACGACGATCACCGGCTCGGAGGGGACCTCAGGTAGCGACTTGATCGCGACCTTCAACGGCTTGTACGGGTCGGGCAGCGGCGGCGTTGAGACGACCCCCTGGTTCGGGCTCTTCGAGAGCTCGTTCGATCGTTGGTCGGAACTGTCGGGCGTTACTTACACCTACGAGTCGAACGACGGCGGGGCACCGCTGAACAACACCTCGACGCCACGCGGGCAGTTGGGCGTCTACGCCGACGCCCGGATCGGCGGGCACTCGATCGATGGCGCGACCGGCGAGAACACGCTCGCTTACAACTACTTCCCGACCCATGGCGACATGGTCATCGACACGGACAACGCCGGCTTCTTCAACCGACGCTCGAACAACTCGCGATCGCTCCGCAATACGCTGATGCACGAGATCGGGCACGGGCTCGGGCTGAGCCACCTGGAGTCGAGCAACTCGCGGCAGTTGATGGAGCCGTTCATCTCGACCGCGTTCGATGGGCCGCAGATCGACGACATCCTCGGCATCCAGCGGCTCTACGGCGACGTGCTGGAGAAGAACGGCGGGAACGATGGCCCGGGCACCTCGGTCGACCTGGGCATCTTCGACGACGGCGAGGTGTGGGCGATCGGCACCGACGGCAGCTCGACCCAGGTCGCCAGCACACAGACCGACTTCGTGAGCATCGACGGCATCACCGACGCCGACTACTTCCAGTTCCGCGTGGCAGAGCGGAGCCTCGTCGATATTCGCTTGGAGCAGGTCGGCGCGACCTACAACGAGGGGCCGCAAGACGGGGATCAAGAGCCGCTGGTCAACTCGGAACGCAACCCGTTGAACCTGACCCTCCGAGAAGACAGCGGCGGAGGGGTCACCACCCTCGCCGACGGCGTCGACGAGGGCGTCCTGGCCGAGGCGATCGTGCAACACGAGTTGCTCCCGGGCGTCGATTACTTCGTGCGAGTGAGCGGTTCGCGAGACGACGTGCAGCTCTACGAACTGGCCCTGGAAGTGACCGCCCAACCGATCCCGGAGCCAACGACCTTAGTCCTCGGCCTGGCAACGTTGCTGGCTGGCTTAGCGCCCTCTCGGCGGCTGGGCGGTTGACGGACCAATGTCGACGCCACCTTACGCACTTGGAGTCTCACCTGACTCTTCGAAAACAATGCCCGGCGATGTCAAACAGCCAACAGAAAACGCCGAGGCCAGCCGACCTCGGCGTTGGTGGCTTTCCGGTTTTGGGTCAGAAGCGGGAAAGTTCAGCGGCGGGAGGTGGCTGCCGTTACGCTCCACCTCTGCGACTTTGCCGCAGGCAAAATCCGCGGCGGCTGATCCAACCGACCGCGAAACAGTACGGGGGTGCGGCTGTCCGGCTTGGTCGGCAGTGGCACCCGACGCGATGGCGGTTGAACTGACCGAAGAACAACGGGCCGCCATCGACGCGGCGATCACGGCCCGACGAGACGCCGAGTCGAAGCGGGCGTTTCGCTAACGACGGCGCCAACTCACAGCCGACATTCCGACGATCATGAGCGGCCAAGTCGCCGGCTCGGGAACTAACACGATGTTCGAGACGAAGACTCCATTGGTCCCGTCGGTGAAGCGGGCTTCGAAGACGATCTGGCCGGCGTCGTTCAGCCCGCTTGAGCCACCGGAGCCGCTGTTTGGTTCGAAGTCGAGAAACGAGATCTCGCGGAGGTCTTGGGTGAGCGGGTCGTCGCTCACGTCGAGCAAGCCTCCCTCTCGTGCGATCAGTCGGAGCTCTCCGTCGAGCGTTTGGCCGTAGATCGCCCGCCCGCTGAGAGTCGGATCGGTGGAGTTGCCGATGTCTGCGAGGAACGCGGTCTGTCCGTGCCGGTTGCGAGCGATGCGACTCTCGGGCCAGAGCGACCCGAACCGAAAGCCCGCGGGCGTGCCAGGAGCCAGGTCGCCCTCGACGGCGATCGCCCGCACTCCCTCGCCGTCCCGCTCGACGAGCGCCTCGCGGGTCGGCATGCCGGGACTAGCGATCCTAGCTCGAAGGGCGAATCCGCCCCGCTCGTCGCTTGCGATCGGTCCGAATAGGCGACTGAAGACTTCGTCGGATGCTCCGCTCGGCACGGGGTCGCCTGGTCGCAGGAGGGTTGACCAGCTTCCCGCGGCGTCCCGTTTCAGCACCACGAAGTCGATCTGGACGCGTTCCGGGCTGCTGAGCCCCGCCATGACCAGAAGGTCTCCCCGCTCGCTCAAGGTTGGCAATCCATTTCCGTCGAGGCTTGCGATCGTCTCGGCCGGAAGGTGCGGTGCCGGATCCCCCTCTCTCGCTAGTAGCGTCGTCTCGGAAGGCGTGTAGAGAAACAGGGCGTCATCGTTGCGGCTGTCGACGCCGAGGCCCTGAAGCCGCACGAGGAGCGGCAGCCGGTCTCCGACCGGCTTGGCGGCAAATAGCCGCTCACCGAACTCCACGTCCGCACCCAGCCCCGGGGCGGGCTGCCCGGTGGCAAGCAGCGGGACGGAGGGTCCGAAACCCGTATTCGAGTAGAGGACCGTCCCTCGTAAGAAGTCAGGCGCCGGCGTCCGCGACAAACCGCTGTAAAGGAACCAGCCATCGTCGCCCAGTGTGGTGGAGAATACGGACAGCGGGAAAGTAATCGACGCGTCGTCCGCGAGGCCGACCGCCGGGTCGCCGGAAGCCACGATCGTCGAGAGGCGCGACCCGTCATCCGCGAAAAGCGCCATCTTTAGGCCAAACGTGGGGCTAGTCGTGGTGTCTAGGATGTCCGCGATCAACGTGGTCCGTCCCGAATCGGCGATCTTTGGGCGCCATAGTTCACCGAACGCGAACACGGTCGTTTCGGGCCGACCGGGCACGGGGTCGCCGCGTCGGGCGACCACCCGGGGCGTTCCTCCCCCTTCGCTGTAATAGGCCCCGATGAAACGTTCGGGAGGGTCGATGGTCTGCAAGGAGCCGGACAGGGCAACCTCTCCCCAGGTGTTGATCACCGCGGTACCGGTGGTCAAAAACGTCGTGCCGGCTGGCTCGCCAGGGATCGACCTCCCGGACAAGACCACGGTCCTCAGACCGTCAGACGCCCGTGCGACGTGTTCGGAGGCGGCCATCGTGAGCCCTACCCCGATATAGAAGATCAATCGAAAGTTCATGAAGTGGCTCGATTGGTGACGAGACGGTCGCAACGGCAGGACATCATCTTTATCCCTCCGCGTACTCGGCCGGGATTGCCCATTTTGATTTTCGTTTCAACGACGCGTCCCGACATGACGTCCGAAATGGAGCGGACTTTAGTCAATCTGGCGAGAATTCGGCTCCGTCTACGCCGCCGAGGTTGGACCACCCGCTCACTGCTGGGGCCTCCGCGAACCTGCGTCGGTCAGCTCAACCTCGTTCTGATCGCCACCGCTCAAACTGAGCGAAGTTGCGTCGATATCAGCAGGGAAGCGATGCCGCAAAGTCACATCGGTTTTGACGACCTCTGTAGCTGCGGCGGTTGTGAAAAGAGCCGAACGTAATCGCCGCTTATCGGACGCCCGACAAGGGCTGAACGGTCCTTCGGCGGCCCGTAAGATAGCCGCCTCGTCTCGGCAAATCAAGCAAGCTGGGCAGCCTTTGCCACCCCGCCGTAAGTACAAATGAGTGACCCACATTAGCTGCAACCGGGCCTAGCACAAGATTCGCCGATCACCCGGTTCGCTGTCGTTGTCTCCCTCGAAGGGGCCATCGGCACTAGGCTCGCCAGTCCCTTGATGAACCGGCCTAGCCGCTTGACCGGGGCGGAGCGGCTGTGCCATAACGCGGCGTGGGCGGACTGATCGAGGGTTCGGCCCCCTCGCTGCCCTTTGCCCGGGCGGTGAGGCCACGAGTGATCCTCCACCAAGGCCGAGTTGCCCGATGGCCGAACGCCGCGACACGCCGACCCGCGACGACCTCGATCTGGCGACCTACGAGAGCCGCCTGACCCGCCCGGTCCGTGAGAAGGCGGCCGAGCTCGAGAAGGACGGCCGCCTGCGCCATGTGATCTTCGCGGGCCAGTTCTGGCCGCAGTTGCTCAGCGACCTCTGCCAGACCGCCGATCAGGTCCGTGTGATGTCCAAGTCGCGTCCAGGGCAGGACTTCCTCCGCGACCTCTGCGCCCATCGACGGGCGATGCTCTACTTCACGCAGCCCTCGACTCGAACGTTCCTGTCGTTCACCGCGGCGTGCCAGATCCTCGGCATCACGTGCAACGAGGTCCGCAACGCGAGCACCTCCAGCGAGGCGAAGGGCGAGACCCGGTTCGACTCCATCAGGATGTTCTCCAGCTACTTCGACCTGATCATCATGCGGTCGCCGATCGCCCGCCTGGCGGAGTCGTGCGGCTACTTGATGAACGACCTGCAACGGACCGGGCAACGGAGCGTGCCGATCCTCAACGCCGGCTCCGGGGCCGACGAGCACCCGACCCAGGCGCTGCTCGATATCTACACGCTGCGACGGACGTTCCAATTCGAGAACCCGGCCGACTCGCCGGTCAGCCGGCTCGATGAGTTGCGGGGACGCCACGGCTACACGGACCTGGCACCCGGTCTAGAGAACAAGACCTACGGCTTCTGCGGCGATATCGGCCGCGGCCGCACCGTCCGGTCGTTGGCGATGCTGCTGGCCGAGCACCCGGGCGTGCGGCTGGTCTTCATCACGCCGGACCACCCGAAGCTCCGCATGCGGGATGATATGCGGCAGCGGCTGGCGGATCGGGGCGTGACGGTCGTCGAGGTCGATTCGTTCGAGGCGCCCATCGACGGCGTCCCGGCGATCGAGGCCCTCGACGCCCTCTATATGACCCGCGTTCAAAAAGAACACGACACGGCCGACGACGCCGAGTCGATGGCGAGGCTCGACTTGTCGCCCTACAAGCTGACCCAGACGCTGGTGGATCGGATGAAGGCCTACGCCCCGATCCTGCACCCGTTCCCGCGCGATCAGCACTTCGGCGAGATCCCGGCCGAGCTCGATAGCGACCCAAGAGCGATGTACTTCCGCCAAGCCCGCAACGGCATGTGGGCGCGGGCCGCGTTGCTCGCCCACCTGCTCGACGCCGACGGGGCGATCGATCGCTACTACCACCGCAACTTTAACGAGCGGCACGAGTACAGCAGCTGATTAGGCTGGAGGCTCGAGGCCAGAGGCTGTAGGAAAGAGACAGTCGGCCCTCGCCCCTACCTACCCGCCCTCCCGCCTCCGGCCTGTCCCGTGCGTCTGCTCATCGATGGCTACAACCTGCTGCACGCGACCGACCTGTTCGGCGTCGGCGAGTTGGCCGGCACGTTGCGGGGGTCACGGGAGGCCCTGGTTGGCTTCCTGGCGACGCGGCTGACCGAGAAGGAACGCTCGGCGACCGTGGTGGTCTTCGATGCGGCCGAGGCCCCGCCCGGCTTGCCCGATCGGATCGAGCACGCCGGCATGGACCTCCGCTTCGCCCGCGACTACCCCGACGCGGACACGATGATCGAGGCCTTGCTCGAAGGCGTGCACGGGGCGAAGCACTTGACCGTGGTTTCCGGCGATCGGCGGGTGCAACGGGCCGCTCGGGCGAGTGGCGCGAAGTGGGTCGATAGCGAACCCTGGTTCACCGGACTGGCCCGCCGCAGCAGCGAGGCCGGGCCGCGTCCGACCGACAAGCCCGCCGAGGCGATCGGGTCACCCGATCAATGGGTCGAGGCGTTCTCAGACCCGTCCGCGCTCGCGGCGATCGAGAAAGAAGCGGCCGATGCCCCCCTGCCGCGTCCGCGCCAGGCAGCTTCGCCCGACGCCAAGAAGGCGAAGCAGGCCTCATCCGCTGCCCCAGCGAAACCTTCCAAGAAGAAGAGACGCCGCCGGCCGCCGATGACCGAATCGACCGAGAAGCCCTCCAAGCCCTTCGGGGCTGGGATCTTTGACCCGTTCCCGCCCGGCTACGCCGACGACCTGCTCGACAGCGACCCGCCCGCCGAGGGCGAGGCGGATCGTCCGAAGCGGTAAGGCCCAGCGACACAATCGTTCCATTCGGCAGGACCCGACTCGCGGTGGCACGCTTCCGCCCCGTCTTGCGGACTTTCTTGTCCCAAATCTTCGCGGGTTACTCAGAGCGCAGATCGTGCGCGGATTCGTGACTTACGTTTTCGCGATCGAGACCCTCCACGCTAGCCGTTGGGTCTCCATAACGGACATGCGAACTGATTGTGGTCGACTGACCCAGGAGCCCCCGTGGAAGACACCGAACTGCTCAATGACTTCGTCGTCGAGGCGAACGAGCACCTGGCTGATATTGAGAACCAGTTTCTCGCGATCGAAGAAGCCGCTCCCGAGGTCGATCCCGACCTTGTGAACGAGGTCTTCCGAGCGATCCACTCGATCAAGGGGGCCGCCGGCTTCCTCGGTTTGCGGACGGTCAATGACTTGTCGCACAACCTCGAGAACATCCTCAACATGATGCGCAACGAGGAGCTGGCACCGACGTCGGCCATCGTCGACGACATGCTGAAGGGCGCCGACGCCTTGAAGGGCTTGATCGAGGATGTCGAGAACTCGAACAACGCCGACGTCAGCGACCATATCACGAAGCTCGAGAAGATCGCCGCGGCGGCGATGGAGATCGGCAACGAGCCGGACGCCGAGGCGACGCACGATGTGGCGCCGGAGCCGGCAGCCGAAGCCCCGGCGGAAGCCGCCCCCGCTGGCGTGCCGACCGACGAGGAACTCGAAGCCGCGATCAACGCCAAGCTGGCCGAGAAGAACGCCGCCAAGGCGGTCGCCGCGGCCGCTGCGAATGCCAATCCAACCGACGAAGAACTCGAAGCCGCGATCAATGCGAAGCTAGCGGAGAAGAAGGCCGCGAAGGC
>CAYGUP010000073.1:0-19481 GCA_964353155.1 uncultured Planctomycetaceae bacterium
TAAACGCTACCTAAGATTGATGGCCGTCGTGTGATTCTCAGACAGGGCCTAGCTGCCTTAGCACTTTCAATATCATCGACTGCGATTGAGTCACGGCCGGTTCCTGTGGGCTCTGAGAGGCTTGAAGCTTCTCAGACAAGTCGATCGCTGCTTCGCGGTTCATTCGCTCTCGGCGGATATTGAGCAGGCCACCTTCGATGAACTCGCAAGCCTTTTCCCGTCCAAGTTTTTCAAGCTGATCTGGCGGCAAGCTAACAACTCCAGCGAGCTTGTAGGCGTCATTCAGCGAGTAAGGCACACGCACCTTGTACGACGAAGCCCAACGCGCATCGGTTACTTCAAGCCATGTCGCGAGGTCGCCGGCTGCCCTGCGGCATGACTCAGCATGCCGCAGGTTTATCGCTTTCATGACCGGATGCGAATCTCTCCTTTCGCAGGCTAAGGCTTCTTGTTCAAGCGATTCAGGAGTCTTCCACGTCTCTTCCCAAGTGCTCATCCCAATCGCCTCGCTATTTCGCGTCCAGTTGCTTCGCTTTTCTCTGCGTAGATCTCAGTCGTCTTCGCGTGAGCATGGCCGAGTATCAGCTGGGCACCATCCAGGCCAAACTCGGCGCGGGCCTCCGTCGCCGCGGTGTGGCGGAGCTGGTTCGGGCTCCACTTCGCAACGCCGGCCCGCTTGCACGCGCGATGAATCGCTTGGCGGTAGCTGTCTTTCGCGTACTGCTGGCCCGGCGGTCGGAGCGGACTCGAAGAACGGTTGCTACCTGGCCGATTCCCGCACGACAGCGGCGTCGTTCTCGTGGCGTGTTGCCCTGCCCTTCGCTTTGATTCGCTATCGCACGGTCGGAAGCAGAACGTCTGCGAATCTCGAGCCAGATACCGCAGCAAGACGGCCTGAGCTTTCGGCCCCAGGTAGACCACTCGCTCGCGGTCGTGGTGCTCAGACTTGTGGCTGGCGGGTCGGTAGACCCACACGTCGCCGGAGCGATCCAGGTCAGCAGGACGCAGCGAGATTACTTCGCCAGGCCGCATGCCCGACGCACGCTGAAGCCGCACCATATCAGCAACCACCTCCGGCAGTTCTGCGAGCGTCTTGTCGACAAGATCGTCGGCGACGGGGAGCACGGCAGCGGTCTCTCGGGCAGCTGTACGCCCTTTCTTCAAGCCTGGCACCAGCGATAGACCGTGCGGGACCGAGGCCGGCACCAGCTCCTTCGAGCCAGCCCAGCGGAACATGCGGCGGATGCGATTGATCGAGCCGTTGGTGTAGCTGCGGGATAGTCCGAGCCCCACCAGGCGATCGCAGACCGTTTCCAGGCAGAGCGGCCCGAACTCCCTGGCTGGCAAATCTCCGAAGATCTCCGCGGCCCGGTTGCAGGCAGTAGCGACCATCGCCGCTTCGTTGGTCTGCTTGCCGTTCTTGACGTAGTAAGCCTCGGCATGGGCGATGTAGCGATCCGCAAGCTCCCGAACGGAGAGCTCAGCAGGCTGATCGGTGGGGGCCGCTTTGGTCCGGCCGGAGAGCACCCTCTCGACGACTTGAGCGTACGCCGCACGGCTTGCTTCGGAGCCGTAGGGACCGAGGTAGATGAACCGGCCAGCGACCTTGCAGAAGGCCCGATCGCTCGGTTTGTGGTGGCAATAAGACGGGACGCGAGGTGGTTTGGGCATGCGTTTGGCCAAGAGTTGTCAGATTGACAACCGAATCGGCTGCTGGCAGCTCCCGCGACCACCGCGGGGTTGGGCCGTAAGGTCCCACGCCTTAAGCACTTACAAAGAGTGGAGCTGACAGGGATCGAACCTGCGACATCCAGCTTGCAAACCCATAGGGGTACACTCCTCTGCACCGCGTTTTGCGGGACTTAAGGCGTTTTCGGCTTCCATCAGTTCCGCAGAGTAGCCTCTATTAGCACCGGTTTCGTGCATAGTTTCGTGCACGATTTTTTGGTCGATGACTCGACTGGACACGTGGCCGTTTGGGAATCGAGCCTCGTCATCCGCGATCAGCTTAGGAACTCGGATGCGCCTGCACTTCTACCTCGTGTTTTACGGTATTTGTTTCAGGTTTTTTACCGACCAGTGACATGAATAGATCGCTACTACGGGACTGCTGGCGTCCTGCTATCCCACTCTAGAGTTCGTCGCAGCCTTTTACTGTAAGCTACTAAGCTACCGCCAATTGCAATCGTGTCAGAGCTGACCTTCTCGGAGAAACTGGGGTGGAGAATCCGGGTATCTGTACATAAAGCGCTTACCGGCTGTCATGAATATCCAATCGAAGCGAAAGCTGAGGCGGTGGCGCCGTGAGGGTCGCTGACGGTTGCGACGATCGGGCCATACAAACTCGGGTCGTCCAGGATGCGGAAGTCGATCCAACTATCATCCCAGACTGCAGCCCGGGTATCCAAGGCACCACCGATATCGACAGTCCAGCCCGTCGTATCATCGTCTGGATCTGTCACGAAGGCGATGATTTGGATTGTGCCGTCAATATGTGGAGTGGAGTGGAAGTACTGGATTTTTGGCGGAAGATTGTCGCGATTAACGTCGATTGTCACGGTGGTGATCGACGCAAGCCCGCTAGTGTCTTCTGCCTGAACGACAACCCTGGCACGCCCTGCGACACCGCTAGCACCGTTGACGATCAATTCGCCAGTCGAAGCCGACATGTTGAGTGAGTCGAAAAGGTACGCAGCATCGTTTTGAACTACTGTGTAACTCAGTAGCGAATCGGCGTCTTCTACGTCTTCGAATAGGGCATCGAGATCGATAGCGTAGTCAATGGCGTTGTCTTCGACATCGAGGTAAGCGTTCGGAGCAGAATCTGGGGCGTTGTTGGCCACCCCCGCAGGGTCTGATAACGGTGCTCCGGTTCCTAACCTTGCGAAGACGAGGTCATAGTCGGCAAGATCGACAGCGCCATTTCCATCGACGTCGTAGAGCGGCTGGTAGGTTGGGTCGGCGGTTGTGACGCCACCCCCGTAGTAGACGTAGATCGAATCAAAGTAGCTGACCCAGGTGTCGCGGTCGACATCTCCGGGAGTAATGACGACGGTGAACTCAAAGTCTCCACCCGCAACACCATCGCCCGAGGTGAAAGTGCTGACCGAATCGGTCCACTCGCCGTCGAGTCGATCTCCTGACAAGTTCGTGATTGGGTCCGCACCATCGGCGTTCAGATCAATGAGCAGACGCTCTTCTGCGAACGCTTGTGCAAAGGTCCATTCCGCCGTTTGAGCTTGCGGATCGTAGAAGAAAGAAATCGGGTGATGCTGGTTTGAATTGACGCCAGTAAGCGTGAGGTCGTTGATGTCGATCTCTACATCCTGATCGAATGCAATCGTGAGGCGGTCAAGATTGACCCAAGGAAGAGAGTGCGTCTGATCCAGCCCTGCAGCCACGGCATAGCCGTTCTCTCCTAGCGACTCGTTGCCAAGGTGCTCGTTGAATGAGCTATCCCACTGAGTGCTTCCCCATTCAACCGCAGTAACTACTGGAGCACCGGAGAGTACGCAGCGGCTCTCAAGAGCTTCGTGGCTAAAGTGGACCCGGTCAGATCTGTGAATCTCGGTGCGCATGCTGCCCCCTCAGAATCATCTGCATGAGAATTTCCGACGCTGTAGATACAGCGACGCTGAGAGATCGGCTTAGAAAGCCAACCCTAGAAGGGGTTTGCCAACCGTGTGGCACACCGGACGCCCCAAAAACAGAATATCGAATAACTGCTGACGCTAGGCTGACTCGGTGGCGTTGGGAATCGAGGGGTAGATTACCCTGTGCTCAATGAAAACCAGCGGCGGCTGGGGTATCCGACCGGACGCAATTCGAACCCACCTATCTAGCTTGCGATCTGAACGGAGGCATCCGTAAGCAGGGTCAGAGAGCCAGGCCGACAAGCTTGGTGCCAAGCCTCTAGACAGAAGTTCTTCAAGACCTTCCCTTGCTAGACGTACGTCATCGTCAGTCCCAAGTAGGCAACGAAGCCGCAACCTGGCAAGCCGGTCCGTATCGCTACATGCTTCGGCGGTCGCCTTCTCGACTGCGAAGAGAGCATAGTCACGGTCTGCTAGCTCGCGATCCGAAATCAGCAGCGCAGATTCTAGGTTGATCAGGTTGGCAAGTGCGACCTGGCTAGTCTCACGTCTCGCGTCGAGGGTCAGCTTGAACAGCGTTCTGGCTTGGTTTATCTGCATCTCGCGTGGTCGATCGCTGCGTCCCAACCAGAGGCTGCAAGCCAAGTTGTTCATAACAGCTGCCGTGCTAATCAGATCTGCTCGGATTGATTCGTACCACACGATGGCGGAGTCGTACCTCTGGCTGGCGGCAGCGCAGTATCCGCAAGTCGCACGGACGTGGTCGTCTAGGCGGATGGTTCTGAGGGTTTTTAGCTCGGCAAAGGCTTCTTCGAACCGGCTGCAGCGGATTAGTGCCCAGGCCAGTGCGTACCTCGTCTCGAAGTGGCTTGGGTCGTGTTGGAGTTGTTGGGTGAGTGCTGCGATGGCTGCCTCATTGTCGCCTTCCGACAGCAATCGTGTGCCGAGTCGGTAGCTGTTGCTGGCTCGCGGGCGGCTGATGACGGCCAGTGCGGTGACTGCGATGCCACCTGCTATCAATGCCCGTCGGCCGATTCTCGGCTGCGTTGCATTCCTCCACGGCTCAGGCTTCGAATCGGACGCCAACTCGCTTGCAAGTTCCGCAGCGGACGGACGCTTCGAAGGGTCTTTCTGCACGCACGTAATAAGAAGGTCTCGTAGGCGATCATCGCTGCCAGAAAGACGATCGTACGTGGCCAAGGCGTATGATCGCTGAACCGCATAGGCTTGGTCGGCGGTGCGTTCGGTAAGCTCGCCTTGATCGTCGGTGATCGGCGGCTGCTCGCCGCATATCATTTCGGCTGCGGTCATGCCGAAGGAGAAGACATCTCCCGATGAGCCGCAGCCAAGTAACGTCGAGCCTTCCAGCCCTGGTAAAGCTTGCCACAGCTCGGGCGGAAGATACGGCAGTGTACCACCGAGGACTCGCTGTTCGATCGTGTCGGTTCTAGAGAGATTAAAATCGATAAGCACAGAACCTAGCTCTGTCACCAAAACGTTGCTGGGTTTAACATCGCCATGCACGACACCGGCGGAGTGTGCACATGCAAGCCCGGCCGTGATTCCACCGAGCAGTGACCTCCGCAACGATCTTTCGTCTTGAGCATAGATACCTCTTCCCGAAGATTCGGATACAAGCGGCCTGCCTGGATGCTCGTTGGCGACGAGCACTGTACGTAGAGAAGACCCGTCGCAGGCTATCCCTTTTCCGACCGTTGAGGCGATCAAGTGGCTTAGAGTTACTTTGCCCTGGTAGGGCATGCAGATCGCGGAACCTTGCCCGCCGGCTAGCTTGCTGACGCCATGAATGGGAGCGATATTAGGATGCTCGCACTGCCCTAGACAACTAGCTTCGTCGGTGGACAACCTGGAAAGCTTGACAACGACTAGCCGTTCTCCGACCGAGAGTTGCCTGCAAAGGTAAACCCGCGCAAGGCCGCCTCGGCCGACCTCCTCAAGTACCTCGAAGTCATCATGGAGTCGGTCGCCTTCATTTGGCCACACCAACTCAGGCCAAGAGAGGTCGTGTTGGTTGACGAGGTCTTCAACTGCAACCAGGCGTCCGATCGAAGCCGCGAGGTCGGTTCCGAATGACTCAAAACGCTCACGGAAGGTCGTTGGCCCCAAGTGTTCGCCCCGAGAACGTCGCAGGCTGTATTCTTCGAGAGCAAGATCGAGAACGCAGGATCGATCCGACAGCAGACTAGGTTGCCTGACGAGCAGTTGGTAGGCATCTGCCGGGGCTCCGCGTCGCCATGTCGAGATAGCTTCCTCGGCCAGACTGCGAAGCGGCTTGGTCGAGCCGGGTGGGAGAGCACTCACGCCAAGACCTCGCTGCACAGCTTCTTCAAGACTCTCCGGACCGTCTTTTCGTTGAGTCGTAGCTCATCAGCAATGGCTTGGCAGGTCGCCCCTTCCACCTTCATGTGGACGATGCGCTGATGATGCTCCGGCTGGCTACCGAGGTAGACCTCCCAAGCATCACGGAACGCAACCACGTGGCTAGGACTCGGTTCGGCTGACGAAGTGAGCCTTGCTTCTGCTGCCGTGAAGGTTGTCTCTCGGCTGGCGTCGCGGCATTGACTACCGAAGGTGTTGCGTGCCCCCATCAACACTTTATTGGCGACGATACCGGCGACAAAGCGTTGCAACTGCTCTTCCGACTCAAAGTCTGTCAAAGGCTGTTCTCTTAGCAGGAAGGACTTCCAAGCCATCTGGATGAAGTCGGCAGACTCATACCGTACTCGCAGACCGGGCTGCATGCGGCGACGGGCAACCCGGTAAAGGTATGGCGATACCCGCGACACCAGCTCCCATATCGCTTCCTGAGAACCAGATTCAGCAGCCTTGAGCAGGTCAGCAAAGTCGATCGCTTCCCTCATTTTTCTTCTTTCTTGTCGGTCCGATGTCCGGTCAGTCGGGGCTCATGCAAACCCCAGTTGAAGCATTCTATTCAGCTCGCAGCCTTCGGGATTACGTGACCAGCCAAGAATCCAGCACTGAGAAGGTCGCTCTTGCCGCCAACGCAACCTCTCGACGCTTATCGATAGCCCTGCGTCTATCAAGCGGCCAGGCCGTTCGCGTTGACGACATAGCCCATGAGTTTAGCTGCTCCAGACGCACGATCTTTCGTGATCTGCAGCATATCCGACAGCAGCCGAGTCTCAAGGTGGCCCTCGATCCAATTACATTCGAGCTAGTCGGGGCCAGTGCGGCACTGGACCGTAGAAACGGATGCTTGCCGACAAAAGAACAACGCATGGCGGCGGCAGTCGCCCTTGCGGTTACTCGCATGCACCCCTACGGCATTTCACCGGCCCATGCCAAACTCGCCATTGAGAGCCTGAGAGGTTCTCTCGAAGCAGACTCGCGGGGCGAACTCGATCGCCTGCTAGCCGTGATTGATCCGATTCGATCCAAAGCGAATCGATCACCCACTCTCGCGGACAAACTCGCAGCCGACCTCGTCAGTCTCGCCCGGCAGGGGGAAGCCGTTGAGATTACCCATAGAGCGAGCAATCGCACCGTGCAGACTCAAATCGTCCCAAGATGCATCGACAGGACCCAACAAGGGCTAACACTCAAGGGCTTCTCAGTCTTAGCCGAGCGTGAGGTCGTGATCGCCTTCGACAACATCGTCGATGTTTCGCCAGTTGACAACGAAGCTGGCTGCGAAATTACCCCTGAAAACGAGCACGCGAGTTAGAGCATCGAGGACTCTGCACAAGTCGAGTAACTCGACTGTGCCGGCTAGTGGTGGCCGCAAGGAAGGCAACCAATGCCAGGACCGTCGTGGTGGGTTCGGGAACCACCAGAACGGTTAGCAATAGACTACCCGGTGGATTGTCTGTACTCGGAGCATTCTCAAATGGCTGGGCAGTTGGCGGTGCCGTGCCTGTCAGATAACCGGAGCTAACCGGCTCAACTGGGTTGAATGGAAGTAATAGCAGCGAATAGCTACCTGCCGCGGCGTCCGCTGCTAGGAACTCAAGTGACAGCAACGGCGCAACGCCATTAGCACTTAGAGTTGGGAATGGGCCGAGAGGGGCTGCGCCGAGGGTTATCAAAGTCGCATCAGACCTCGTCAAAACTCGAGGCGTAGCCCCAGCAAAGAAGCCATCGTCAACCAGACCTGCGCCTGCCACGACAATCCCTTCGGCTGGTTGCCCAGCCGAATTCACAAGGCTTACCGCTATATTCGCAGCAATGATTGGCTGAGTAGCGAACCCCGAGTCGTTCGCCAACTCAAAGACCATCGTTCCAGGCTCTTGCGGTGTGATCGTTAGCTGCGATGCCTGGGCGGTAGACTGAAGAAAGACTGCTGACTCTGCCGTCTGGGTGGCGGCTCCAATTGCTGCCAGCCCTAGAATAACTAGGCTTCGCATGGGCGTCCGGAGTGCTGAGATGAGATGTCGGAGGCAAACCTCGCAATGCCAACACGCTAGCCCGAACCGTATCGCAATGCAATTCATTGGACGAGCGTTTACTGAGGTCGACTCGGGAGAAGCAGGAAGGCGGGGCCACGCGAACCGTTTTCCATGTGGATAGCCGCATCGATGTCGTAGGTAAGCGATCGCACCGAGCCATCACAGAAAGCCATTTGGAAGGAATCGGGATGAGCGCTGCCATATCGCCAATCGCCTAGGAAGCTCCGAGGCTTCTCTTGGTCGCGAGTTGGTGGCAGATCTAGCCGCGTCGCACGATACAAGTCAGACGAGAACCCAGTGTACAGGGTCTCGTTGTCGCCGATCGCTAAGCCATCCTCGTAGTGCAGCGGGGAAAGGAACTTCTCACCGACGAGGTAGGTATGCGTCAAACCGTCGGTGACTTGTTGCATCCGCACCCTTGAGCGTAGGTGTGCAATGCCGTTGAACTTCCGCACGTCGGGGCACGGGAATACCCCCCTGTCTCCCAGTTCGAGGCTCTCGGGGCCTTGGCAGCTAGTTACAAAGCTGCTTCCGAGATTCATCGCATAGTCGCTTCGAGCCGCCAACTCGATTCTTGACGAGCCACGGGGCTGAGCCAGATGAGGACGGTCTATCGACTCACTGCCCAGGAAATAGCCTGCTATCGGCCAGGCTGAGCCTGGCCGTCGCTCCGAGCACACGAACGCAGGCACAGGGGTTGATAGTCGCTCGGCGCGAGCGTCTGCACGCTCTAGCTCTTGCAGCCCGTCTTCCAAGTCGTGCAAGGCCCCCTCTTCGAGGTGTGGGAGAATCGAGTATGCCCAGCCACCCGGCTGATTCGGCCCCGATCCCCGACCCGAGAAACCGATCCAAGCTTCTCCCCATCCTCCCGAAGGAAAATGACCTTGGGAGTCGTGGTGCTGTATGTTCGCCAGCCCAAGCTGCTTGAGATTGTTCGTGCAATGCACGCGGCGTGCCGCCCTGCGAGCCGACTGCACCGACGGCAGTAGTAGGGCTACGAGAATTCCGACGATGGCGATCACAACCAATAGCTCAACTAACGTGAAACCGTCTTCGATTCTAGGTCTGCGCCAGCGCATTGTCCGTCTCTTCTAGATGGAGGTGCTGGCAACATCATAGCCAGATTGCCCTCCTGCTTAGGTCCACTCAGGCCCAAAAAGGGGTGACACAATGTGTCACCCGGGATACTCTTGTCCACCGACAGGTGCACCGAACGAAGGATCGAATAAGTGGGCAACAGGGAAACTGGTATGCGGGGAACAAGCGTCTTCGGCCTTTCCGGAACCGCCTTGGATGCGGCCGTGGCTACCTCTTTCGCAAAGGTCGTGGCGGAGGGTGCAAAATCGCCACCTGCGTTTGCTGAGCCATCATCCGAGCTTGCCGACCTAATCAAAGAAGCGGACCGAGAAGAGACCCTAGGGCTGCTGCTTCACGTTCTTCGACGCTGGCACCAGCTTGAGTGAGGCAGACGTGGCCGTCGATTTGCTTGCCAAGGATAGAGTCTGTCCCCCAGAAATCCAGCTTGGGAACGCGGACGCCTAGGACCAAGAACCCGCTATCTTCCGGGGTTCTTGGCGTCTCGCGATTCTCTGCTTTCTACTGAATCGCCTGCCTTGTCATGGGTTTCGTGCACGATTTCGTGCACGGCTGCCAACACGCAAGCCAAGTCGACAGTTCGCAGGCATTGGAACTCAAGAAGCGACATCGAACAGATCGAGCGAGTTGCCATAGTAGGCGATACGCAGGGCTTCATCGCTGGCATCGACATCGCCATCGTCATCGCCGTCCGCGGCGTAGACTTCCCAATCCGAGGCCGCCCCTGACCCGCTTCCATTGCTGTCTTGCCAGACGGTGCGGTCGGCTGCGTTGACATCCTGATCCGACTGACCGTCTTGGTTGAAGTCGCCGATTAGGTCAAAGACCGAATCGACTACTCCCGCCTTCCAAGCGACCTCAGTCCGGTTCCGCACCCCACGGACCACGAGTTTATCCTTGACATCGATGTCCCCAAACGCGGCATCGATATCGGTCGCACTTCCCCCACCATAGGTCGTCCGGTCGCGGGTGAGTCGGAACTTCCAAGCGGGGAGCCAGACCTCTTGCGTGCCGGTGGCTTGGTTGGCCAGATCGACCGCTTCGCGGATTGATTGGAGGGCCACTCCGTCGGTGTGATCGTAGTCATCGACGAGCGAGGTCACGACGTAGTCGGGCGTCCCGAGATAATCGCCGTGGCCCGGATGCGTATCGAAGAAGCCACCCGCAGCGTCGTCGAATAAGTTGCCACCCAAGTTGGTCTCGATCGTGCCCGGGCTGGTGAGTACGTTCTTGCCACCCGTGTTGCTGGCTCCGGACTGGTTGAGCGCGAAGATGGAATCGCCGATGGTGATCCGACTTCCGTAACCGTGTTGCGGGCTGGCCGCCACCGCGCCGCCCGAAATCGAGTTGGTCACGACGTTCGCCGTCACCACCGTCCGCAAGAGCGTGATATCACCGCCGCGTGCCCGAACTGCGACCGCCCCTTGGGACGACAGGTTCGCAGCAATCGCGGTATCTTTAACCACAGCCGTTGCCCCGTTCTGGATGCGGACCGCGGTGCCGTTCTTATCGGCGACTGCCCCGGTGAGAGTCACCCCCGACAGTTCGAGGTCGCTCCCAACTCCACGCAGGTCGAAGGCCCGGTAGTTCCACAGGTTGGTGGCGTAGGACAAGCCACTCGGGTCGATTATCGTCCGCCCGGGACCCGCCCCGTAGACCGCCACATCCCCTGTGATATCGAGGTCGTTGATCGAGTCGTTGGCCGCGTGATCGGTTTCCGAACTGCCCGCTCGGGTGAGGAGGTAGTGACCGCTCGGGACATAGACCGTCGTTGGCTCGGTCGCGTTATTCGCGTAGTTGACCGCCTCGCGGAGGCTCACATCGCCGAAGCTCAGGTCGCTGTCCCATTCATCGACGGTGGTCGAGACGTAGATCGCCCCCGGCTCGGTCGAATGCCAGTTCCTGTAGTCGGTTGAGACGTCCACGTTGTCCCGATCGGTGTCGCCAGCCAGGATCGTGTAGTGGAAGCGGAACTCGCCGCCCGCGTCGCCGTCGCCGGTGTCGAACAGGCCGGTCTGGGCGTCGCCGAGCGACCACGCATTGAAGAACTCGCCATCGAGCGACTCGCGGTCGAGGTCGTAGAGCGAATCGGAAAGCGTTAGAAGCGTTCGGCCATCGGCGAACGCACTGTCGAACGTCCAAGACGCCGTCTGAGTGGCCCGGTCGTACGCGAAATCGGTCACGGTCGAGGGCGAGGTGCCATCGAGGTTGGTCAGCAGCAGGTCGCTCTGATTGACGAAGACCTCCTCGCTGAACGTGATGCTGACCGTATCGGCCCCCGCCACCGGCACGCTGCGGAGTTGCTCGCCCGTGCCGACCACGCCGGCGAAGCTGTAGGCATTGGAACCGGCCGCGCTGATCGCCAAGTCGAGGATCGTCGGGGCGTTAGTGGGACGTTCGAGGACGCCGATCTCACCGGTGAGCATCTGCGGCAAGAGCCCTGCGCTGAACCGACCGAAGTTTGTGTCCCAAACGCCGTAGTCGATCAGATCAACGAGGCCGTCGTCGTTCGTGTCGGCCGCCAGATCACCGCTCGCCCACAAGGCATAGTCGGCCGTATCGACGATCCCGTCTTCGTTGAAGTCGCCTTCGATGCCCGAGAAGGTTGTCGCTCCGAGCCGCTCACGGACAAGATCGTAGTCGTCCAGATCGACATTCCCATCGCCATCCGCATCGGCCGACGGATCGTCCGCTTCCCACAGAGCCATGTCGGCTTGGTTGACGTTGCCGTCCGCGTTGAAGTCGCCCGCGATCACCGCGATCTGCCCGAATGCCGGCTGCTCCATAGTGCTGGAGTAAGTATCAGACCAGATTGTGTAGTCGGCGGCGTTGACCACTTGGTCGAGGGTCCCATCGGCGCGCAGGTCGGTCGTGCTGCCATAGGTTCTCGCCCACAGCTCGTAGTCCGCCATATCAACCAAGCCGTCGGCGTTGTAATCGCCAACGACTTTGCCGGTGATCGCCCCGTAGTTCCATGCCCAAGCGACATAATCGTCCTCGTCAACCACCCCGTTAGGGGCAACGATCGGAGACGGGTTGCGTTCCAGCTCGGGTGGGTTTTCAGTGTTGAGGATAGTCGGCACGAACTGCGAGTCGGCGATGTCCGCACCGAGCCCAGCGGTGATGATCGTTCCAGGGTAGACCGGCACCTCGGGCGTGCCTGTGTTGACGATCCCGTAGCTCTCTCTCCACACCAAGTAGTCGATGGCATTGACGACGTTGTCGTGGTTGAAGTCCCCAACGATCCCCACCTCGCCATACGGGGTGCCGGACGGATCGGTAGGAGAACCCACCGCGGCCGACTTGAGCGTCACCAAGAGCTCGTAATCTTCGACAACATCGGTCAAGTCACCTGCTACGAGATCTTCCCCTCGCGTTACTCGCACGAAGTAGCGACCGGCCGTATCGAACGTCTCGTTGGCGATCAGCACATCATCGATATCCTCGCTGTAGCGGCGGACCCGCTCGTCGGTGATCGGGCTGCCGTCGAACAGGGTGGCATCACCGATCCGGCCCGGGCTGTACGTCAAATCGTCGTTCGAGCGGAAGATGCTCGATTCGTTGATCTCCCAGACCGGGTTGTTGAGATCGCTGCTTGTATTGGTCATCTGACCGATCTCGATCTTCAGCCCGACCGGGTCGAACGGCTCCGGGCCGTTGCCTAGATTGACCGTCTCGCGTCGCTTGAGCGACTGGCTCAACGCGTTGAAGCTGATCGTATCGCCCGCGTTGGCCTCAAACCAATAGACATCCGCGTCGTTCGTGTCGTCTTGGAATGCGCCGATCACGTTGACCGAGCGGAGGCCGCCAACTGCTTGCCGGTCCTTAGCATTGATCGGGATCTCTTGACCGATCGAGGTGCTGGTCAATCCGGGGAGTTCGGCGGATGTCGGCGACTGGAAAGGCCACGCTCCACTGAAGCCGTTCGAGTATTCGAGTTTGGCGACCGACTGGGGCGAGAACGTGCGGAGCCTAGCACGATCGTCCTCATCGAGACCGGTGGACCCGGTTGCCATGAGGTAGAGGTTCTGTTGCCCCGCGGTCGCTGTGGGATCGATCCCGTCCTCGCCGGTGTTGTCGCCTGGCGTCCCGGCGGGCGCGGCTCCTTGATCCACGAATGGATCGTAGTGCTGCAAGCCGGCCGTATGGCCGTGTTCGTGGGCCGCCGTCCCGGTCAGCATGGCAATCAGATCATCAACCAAGCTGCTGTCGGTTGTGTTGCCTTGGTGTCCGCGTTCTGTCAGCAGTCCCCCAAACTGATTGGGGTAGACCTCGGCAACATCACCGGTCCACTCGTTGCGGTAGTCGCCGAAATACTCTCCCGACGTGCCGAGGCGGCCCGATATGGCTCCGGGGTGGAAAACCACGGTGTCATACAGGCTTGCATCCACCTCTGGTTCGCGGTCAGTCACCGTGACGCCGCGAAAAGCTCCGTACGTCCGCTTCATCTGGGTCGTGATGCCCGACCTGATCTGGGCGATCATGGCCGCATCGATCTCTCGATCTAACTCACGCGATAGTTGCTGGATAGCCGGCGTGAGGCACTCGTAGTCGAGGTAGATGGTTAGGCTGTCGCCCGTTGGGGTATTGCGAGCCGAGCCAGATGGCGTTGTTAAGCGAAATTCATAGGAACCCGCGTCGATCGGGCCCGCAAGCCCGCCGGGAAAATCGACTACCCGATCGTACTTGTTGCCAAACTTGTCCTCGCCACGCAGGTCGGTATCGATTGTCTCGGTGACGCCATCGAATAGGTAGGTCGGGTTGCCACCGCCGGAGACACTGCCGCCATCGATGGCAACACTGCCTGGCAAGAGCGGCAAAACCGGCATCCGGGTGCAGTCGAGGAAGTGAGTGCCGCTGTCCTGTGAGAGTTCTGGGGCGAACCTAGCTTGGCCGTCACTGATTACTGTCGAGTCGAGCAGTCGAGAAGTTGAAGCCTCGTAGATAGGGTCGTTGGAAAAGCCATCGGTAATGCCCTCGTAGGCGACGCCCGGCAGTAAATCGAGCTTGAATAAGTTGAGGCCCACGAAAGAGTCGGTTCCTAAGAGCGTGGCCCTTCTGACACCGGGTTCGGGCACATCAAAGTCATCATCTTCGACTTCGAATCCAACGTTTTTGCCATACTCCGTACGAAAGTAAGGGACGACTTTGTTGCCAAATCGCTCTACCTCTTCAACAAGGTGTGCTGATTCAATGAGGATATTTGCGGCAAACTGGTTCTCGGCAACAACCGAGCTGTCTACGATCAATCGCGACGTGTCAAAGAGGTCGCTTCGCACATAAACACCGCCGCCTGCAACAAGGTTGTTCGTAATAACGAGTGTTCCGTCATCTAACCGATGGCCGGCCGTGTTCCTTGCGATCGTGCTATGAGCGATCCTGACTTGGCGATTCGGGTCATCGCTGCCGACCGAATTCGAGTAGATACCACCACCCAACTCAGCCGTGTTTTCGTAAACCAACGAGTTCAGCAGTTCGTAATCAGTCTCGCGACCAGTCCATATGCCACCACCTTCCTTGTAGGCGGTATTACCGACAAACGCGCTGCTCACGATCCGAATGTCCGTGCGATAATTGAAATCGGGCTGAGAGCCTGCCGGAACGCTTACCGCCAACCCCCCGCCAGAGCCCGATCCGTTCGTCACGGACAAAGGAGAAATGCCACCATTGGGATCAGGGGTAGTTGAAGCTGTAAGCCGCCCCACTTCGTTGCCGCTGAATAGACTCTCCCGAATTAAAACATTGCCTCTAGTAATGCCGACACCGCCACCGTACGGGGCTTCGCTAGTTGCGAATCCTTGGTCATTGGCCGAATTATCGCGGATCAGGGTGCGGTCGATGATGGCCGTGTCAGCCCGCAGGTATGCGCCGCCGCCAGAAACCAGGGGCGGGGTTGTCCCTCCCGAAATTACCTCGACCCGATTCCCTTCAACGATTGATTATGTAAGCTCAACCAACCCGGCTCCTTCGACACTGAGCCCACCTCCTTTGGCCGTTGCAATGTTGTCATGAATCAATACTTGATCGATCCAGAGACGTCGGCCGTTTGATGTGCCAGCTGACGGAAATGATCCGAGAACAGCGCCCCCATCACCATCGACATCGCCGCCGGTGAGCGTCAAGCCGCGTATCTCGACTTCTTGATTGCTTTGCCCCAGCTGGATGTTGAAGATACGCGAGCCGTCGCCGAATGCCGAAGTATTACCCGTCGCCATAGACGCATCGATCGTGAGACCCTCCCAGCCAGGGCCGGGGATCAGCTCATTGCTGATTAGGGTCGGCTCGTTGCCATCGAGGATGACCGGGTTCGTGATCACCAGCTCGCCGTGCAGCAGCTCAATCGTGGCCTCCAACCCTGGCCCGCTGCCGAACACTGTCGGGTCGAACTTGATCAGGTCAACGTCATCTTGATCTTCTGCAAGCAGCACAGCTTCTCGCAGTGAGATCATTTCATCAAAAAAATCGATAGCAGCCGGTGCGTAGTCTGCCGGGTCATCAACGACAAAAGTAGCTAGCACTCGCCGTTCTTCAAGGCATTCGAGGCACGGCTTGCGACTAAGTCTTGCTTGCATGATTTAGTTATTGCTCGTGAAACCTGTAAGGTGTTTCTGAAGTCCAGTTCATCTACGCCTGGCCAACGATTGTCCGATGCAGAGTGGTAGAACTAAGTAGAGGACGGTTGGTTCAGGGACCACGGTACCTTGCAAGTCTATGCGACGATGCCTGCCTGCAGCAGGGATCGCAAACCATGCACCTTGTTGCCCTGAAAGGTACGATGGAATGGCTGCTGCAGCATTGCTTATGGGTATGCCACCAACACCGGCTGTTCCAAAGAGCCCACTGCCAAACACGATGGCATACCACCCAGGATCAAGGTGAAGGGACAGATCGACGCCGATCTCCGCCGAGGGATCGGGGAACTCGGCTGTTACGACGCCGAGCACGTCGGGCGTGGTCAAGTCAATCGAGTCGGGCGTGTCGTTTGCGTCATCAAGTTCGACCAAAGCCCCAAAGAAGTTGCCGCTACCGACGAAGTGCCCACCGATGGCGGAGGTGATGACAGGGCGGTCCAGTTCGAAGCGAACCCCGGTGTAGACGAACTCGCTAACCGTCGCGGAGTTTACGTCACCCAGGCGGCTGCCAACGTTGTCGAGCGTGGCGCTCTCAAACAGAATAGAGTCAGCGTTGGCCACCGAGGCGGCAAAGCTTGCCAGGGCGAGGCCAGCAAATCGTGCGAGAGGGCTGGAGAGACGCATGGTTTCGGTTCCGAGGATGGGGGTTCGTAGAACGAAAAGCCCAAGTGGATTTTTATGTCGGATTGCGGCCATCACAAGACACATTCCAGCATAATCGCGTGGATCGGGCGGGGTTTGGGTCGAAACCTCTAATCGCGTTTCTGGAACTGGAAACAACCTTCCGGATTGTCGTAAACGCCTCGCATCGAGTGCTTTGACGACGGTTCGTCTGGACCGAGCCAATCGATTCCCGTCGAGGTGGGACAGAATGTCACCCCCCAGAAGCCTTCGTTGACATGCCAGATGTCGCCGAGTCGAGATCGGTCATATCGGCTCGCATTATCGCACGGTAAAGCTGATCACCGATTCCACCCACTCCCTTGGATCACTTCGGCTAGCTCTCGTTGCGTGCATCATTTCGTGCACACGGACCGCTTCGTTTTCGCTTGCCCTTGGCCCCGTTTCTGTGGCACGGTGATCGAGCTGGATGCCGTTATCCAGCCGGGAGTGAGAACCCGTCCAAACATTCGGCCTTATGGTCGGATGGCCGCCGAATAAGGGCCGCTGGCCCGAATAGGTGGCTCCTTCGTTTGGAGGGTTTCTCAACGTCCGCCCACCAATGCCAAGGAAAGGCCACCACCATGCAAGACAACCACCAAGATCCCAGAGAGTTACCGGACCGGTACCCCCAACTCGACAAGCTGATCAGCCGCCTGCTCCGCTCCAACGAGGGCCAAACGCTCGCCGACTTGATGCAACTGAGAGAAGACGCCTGCGAACGAGGCGAGTGAGGCTACCGTCCCTGCTCGCGGCTGCGGTCGTTATGTCGGGCTCGCAGCACTTCGGGCGTGACCCGCTCGCGTAGGTGCTCGGGCCGCAGGGTACGGGTATTGAACTCGCGTGTCGTGCCGATCTTGATGCTCCGCCACGCCCGCATCTGGGCGTCCTTCTGTTGGTTCCGCTTAGCCGCTTCTTGATCCCGCTTGGCGTAGACTTCGCGCTCTACATTGCCACCGGGAGTGAGTATCAGATGCTTCTCGGGCGTGCCGACCTTCTCGCGCGGACCCTCGTGGGCCGTCGAGAAGCTCTTCTTAACGTCCGACGTGCGTGCCCGGAGGGGCGCTTTCTCGCGTTCACCGGTGGCCGCCATGTTGTACTCGGGCGTGGTGCGGGCGAGCCGTTGGAACTCCAGCGGCTTGCCGTCGTAGCCGTTCGCGACCCAATGGTCGTACCGTTCGTGCCGCTTGGTGGCTGGCCGTTGCCTCGGCTCGTAACTGTGCGTCAATCGTTTGCCATTGGCGTCACGCGTCGCGCCCATCGAGTTCTTGTAGAGCCCGGTGGCTTGGCATCGTTGGTAGCGGTTGGGGATGACGGCCATCAGAATCCCGGGATAGGAGGGCGATAGAAGAACGAGTAAGAGGTGGTCAGAAGTGCCTTCGGTAGCCGGGCGGCAGCCGGGTATCGATGACGCGGTTGCGTTCGACGTAGTCCTCGAAGTCGCTCAGTCGGACCCGCTTGGCTCGGCCGAACGCGAAGCTGGCGATCTCGCCTCGTTCGACCAGGCGGTAGACCTTGCTGACACTCAGTTTGAGTGCGATGGCGATTTCTTTGATGGTCAGCATCACGAGCTGATCTGCCGGCTCTTTAGATGGCATCGATATCGATCCCCGCCTTGGTCTGAGTTGGTGCCTCTTCGGGTCGAGAGGCCGTGAGGGTCATTGCGTGAGCGAACGCCATCGTGACCCGGCTCGCGTCGCCCGATCCGATCTCGGTGATCGGGATCGCCCGCATGCTCGCGTCTTGGTGCCCGCTGTAGGCTGGGCTCGCCGCGTCGGTTGAGGTTAAGACGGCGTAGAGCATCACCGATTCATTCAAGTGGTCTTTGGATAGCTTGCGCTTGTAGTTGAGGCCGAAGCTGTATCGCTCGGCCGAGTGATCCCGATCGAAAATGAAGCGGATGCCAATCGGTTGCTCGTTCCACCGTCGCCAGATCAGCACCGGCTGGCGGTACAGACGGCTTTCAATCGCGATCGCATCGGGAGTCGCCCAGAGGGTAGTCCGCGAGGGGAAGACCCGACGTGCGAAGAAACCCCTAACTGCGAAGCGGAACAAGATGGCGGGCACCGGGACGGCGACGGCCACGGACAGGAAGACGAGGATAAACCGCCCGAACGGATCGACCTCGCCGAGCCGGTTCCAAAGGAACACTCCCAACCCAATACGAGCGACCCAAACCAGCAGTTCAACAACCTGCAGGGCATTCTCGGTGCCACGCCACGTCGGGTGCCGCAGCGAGACCTTCGCCTGCAAAGCCTCCTTGTCGAAGTAGATCGCCGGGCTCGACGGCAAACCGGGGGCGGTGACTCGCTGCCTCATGCGTCGTCCTCCGCAAAGCGACCGCGGAACACCTCGTGCTTGTCGTAGAACGCCCGCTGCAGGATCATCGGCCGGTAGCCGGGCCGCAGCACGAGTTGACGCAGTTGCTTGTCGTCGCGGGCGAAGAAGCGGCCGATCTCCTCGGCGGTCATCAGCGGATGGGTGGCGACCGACCACGACTCACCGGTCACCGCCTGCTTCGCCGCTTGATCGAAGGTCGGCGCACTGGCCGAGCGATTGAAGGCTTGGGTCTGGCCGAGCCGTTTTGAGAAGTACTCCAGGGTGGTCTCGTCGGAGCAACCAAGCACCTTGATCATGCCGGCGTTCGCGATGAATGCCTCGGAGTTCTTCCCGTAAACATGCAACTGACTCAGGTTCTGGAGGACGATCTCGAGCTTGGCACCTAGACCGGCTATCTGCGACACCGCCAACTCGGCCGATTCGAGCTTCCCCAAGGAAGCGAATTCGTCGATTTGGATATACGCTTGGTTTCCCTTCTGGGTTGGCTCTCCATCATCGAGAGACCTAGACCAGCATGGCATGCCACGGTTGACGTGCCAGTCGTCTTCGCTGTCGGTAATCGCATCGCTGATATGCTTCGGCCTCGTCTCAGTCATCCGCTAGGGATGCCACGGCAGGGCTTCGAAGTCAACGCCGTCAAACGCGGTGATAGATACTGTAATCGGGAATGACGTTTGACGACGTTCTTCCGCGGCGAGAATGGCCGGCATTTGCCGCCAACCCGCAGGAGAGAC
>CAYGUP010000074.1:0-19212 GCA_964353155.1 uncultured Planctomycetaceae bacterium
TGCTGACCTTCGCGGCCTACGCCGGCCTGATCGGGCTGGCCTGTGCCCAACCGCGCGGCCCGCCCCGCGGCGGACGTGGTGGCCCCCCCGGTGGACCCGGCGGACCGGGTGGCGGCATGGGAATGCTCCTCCGCTCGCAGCAAGTCCGTGCCGAGTTAGAGATCCTCGACGAGCAGGACGAACAACTCCGTGAGCTCGCCGACGAAATGCGAGACGAGATGCGTGACCTCTTCCGAGGACGCCGCGGCGGCAAACGCGGCGAGAAGGGAGATCGCGGCGATCGGGGTGATCGCGAGGCGATGCGAGCCCAATTCGAGGAACTCCGCGAGAAAGCCGAGGGCCGCGTTTCGGAGATCCTAAGCACGCAGCAGTTCGAACGTTTGAAGCAGATCAACGCCCAGGTGCAGATCGACCGTGGCGGAGCCCGAGCCCTGACGGGCGGCCCCCTTGCTGAGGAGCTTGGGATTTCTAAGGAGCAACAGGAACAACTCCGTGAAAAGTCCAAGGAGATCCAAGCCGACCTCCAGAAGAAGATCCAAGCCGCTCGTAAGGAGGCCCGCGAGCAACTAATGCAGGTCCTGACCAGCGAGCAACGGGCCAAGCTCGAAGCGATGACCGGCGAGCCGTTCGAGATGCCAACGCCTCGTTGGGAACGCGGTCAGCGTGGACGCGGCGGCCCCGAGGGGCGTCGCGGAGGCAGGCCCGGCGGCCGTCCCGGTCCCCCGCCCCCGCCTCGCGATGAGCTTTGATCTGGTGATAAGCTGACCAATCGGCCCCTGACGCCCGGCAAATGCTGGGCGCCAGGGGCTTTTCTTTTCGGGCTTCGGTTTGCTGCGGCGCTGGCTAGTGCTGATAATCAAGTACGCCGCCATGGCTCCTCGGCCCCCCTGTTCTTTCCACGACTCCTTGCATGGATTCGGTCGCTGTCCTCCTGAAACACGGCGCCCTCACACCCGAGGCGGCGGCGGAGCTGCGCGGCTTGAACGGCGAGGCGAAAGGAAAGCCGCTTCACGAGGTCGCCATCCTGCGTGGCTTGGCGGGCGAGGAGGTAGTGCTCGAGGCCTTCGGCAAGGCGATCGGGGCCGAGTGCATCGATCTGAATAAGGTTGATCCCGACCTGTCGTTGCTCGACGCGTTCCCGCAGCGGCTCATGCACCGCCATGGCCTGTTCCCGATCAGCCGAGAGGGCGACACGCTCCGGGTGGCGACCAGCGACCCGCTCGACTTCGAGGCACTCGACGAGGTCGGTACGCTCACCGGCCTCTCGATCGAGCCCCTCTTCGCCACGCGTCGGCAGATCGCCGAACGGCTCAAGACGCACCTCGGTGTGGGCAGCGAGACGGTCGAGGGCCTCGTCGCGGCTCGGCAGGCGGAGAGCGGTGTCGAGCTGCTCGAGGAGATCGACGCGGAGGCAGCCGAACTCGCCGAGGACGCCCAAGAGGCGTCCGTTGTCCGGCTCGTGAACGAGATCCTCCTCGAAGCGATCCAGTCACGCGCCAGCGACGTGCACATCGAAGCCGAAGCCGCCGGCATCCGCATCCGCTATCGGATCGACGGTCTCCTGGTTGAGCAGCCGACGCCACCGGAGATCAACCACTTCCGCGCCGCGATCACCAGCCGCCTCAAGATCATGGCGCACCTGAACATCGCGGAGAAACGCCTGCCGCAGGACGGGCGGATCAAGCTGCGGGTCGAGGGACGCGAGGTCGATGTCCGGATGTCGGTCATCCCGATGGTCCATGGCGAGGGGATCGTCATGCGGCTGTTGGACAAGGGACGCATGGACTTCTCGCTGCAAGCTCTTGGCATGGGCGATTACCTCTACGGGAAGTTCAGCGATCTGATCCGAGCGCCGCACGGCATCGTGTTGGTGACCGGCCCAACCGGCTCGGGCAAGACGACCACCCTCTACAGCGCCCTGACCGAGATCCGCGAAGAGACGACCAAGATCATCACGACCGAAGACCCGGTCGAGTACCAGTTGCCGGGCATCGCTCAGATCCAGGTCCATCCGAAGATCGGGCTGACGTTCGCGGCGTCGTTGCGGTCGATCCTCCGCCACGACCCAGACGTTGTGCTGGTGGGTGAGATCCGAGACCACGAGACCGCCGAAAACGCCATCCAGGCCTCCCTTACGGGACACTTGGTGTTCAGCACCCTGCACACCAACGACGCGCCGAGTGCCTACACGCGGCTGATCGATATGGGCATCGAGCCGTTCCTGGTGGCCAGCACGATCGAAGCGGTCATGGCCCAGCGGCTCGTCCGGCGGCTCTGCGAGAAGTGTCGCGAGCCCGTGACGCCACGCCGAGAGGACCTGCCGAGCGATTTTCCCTGGGATGAGTTCGAGGCCGCCGGCGGAACGCTCTATCAGCCGCGTGGTTGTCGTGATTGCCGTGAGATCGGCTACTCGGGTCGGCAGGGCATCTTTGAACTCTGTGCGACCACCGATCCGGTGAGGCAGCTCGCCCACGACCGTGCCAGCAGTTGGGAGATCCGAAAGGCGGCGTTGGAGACCGGCATGCTGACGCTCCGCCAGGATGCTTGGCGGCAGTGCTTGGCCGGCGTGACGACCGTTGAGGAAGTCGTTCGCGTCACGCGGGGTGATCGAACCTAGTCATGCCCGACTTTGCCTACCAAGCCCGAAGCCTCGCCGGCGAGCTCCTCGAGGGGACGCTCACGGCCGGCTCGCAACGCGAGGCGATGGCGGCCCTCTCAGCCAAAGAGCTCTTCCCGCTCAAGGTGGAGGCCGCCAAGGGGGCGGTCGCTGCCTCGGCGGACGGCTCGTACCGCGTGCCCGCTGCCAAGGTCACTCCGGTCTACAGCCAGCTCGCCGCGTTGTTGCGGAGCGGCGTGCCGTTGCTGCGGTCGCTGGCCGTGGTCAAGGAGCAAGCATCGCACAAGGGACTGCAAGCGGTGATGGAGGATGTCTTCGCCCAGGTCGAAGATGGCTCCAGCTTGGCCGAGGCGATGTCGCGGCATCCGCGGACGTTCGGGGAACTCTCGGTCAGCATGATCCGTGCCGGCGGCGAGGGGGGCTTCCTCGAAGACTCGCTCGATCGCGTTGCCGACTTCACCGAACAACAGGCCGAGCTCCGCGGCAAGGTCATGGGGGCGTTGGCGTATCCGATGATCCTCTCCGTGATCGGCGTGCTGATCGTCGCCGGGCTGATCGTCTTTGCGGTGCCGATGGTCGCCGAGATCTTTGAGCGATTGAAAGAGAAGGGCGAGCTCCCCTGGGTCACCGAAGCGTTGCTGGCGTTCAGCGGGTTCCTCGGCACGTACGGGCTGCTTGTCCTCGCCGCGATCGGCGGGGCGATCTATGGCTTCATGCGTTGGGTCGCCACGGAACGTGGGCGTGAGATCATGGACAAGGTCCGGCTCAAAACCCCGCTCTACGGCCCGATCGCCAGGAGCCTATCGGTCGCCCGGCTCTGCCGGGTGCTTGGCACCCTCTTGAAAGGTGGCGTGCCGATCGTGCGGGCGCTCGACATCGCGGCCGATTCGGCCGGCAACCGCGTGCTATCCGGCGTCGTGCGGGATGCGGCGGAGAATATCAAGTCAGGTGAATCGCTCGCCGCTCCGCTTGGAGCTAGTGGCGATTTCCCCAAGGACGTCTGCGAAATGATCGCGGTCGCCGAGCAATCGAATAGCCTGGAAACCGTGCTGGAGCAGGTCGCCGATTCGCTTGAGCGATCGACTTGGCGTAAGATCGCGTTGGCTGTGAGGCTGATCGAACCGCTGATGCTCGTCCTGCTCGCCGGGGCGGTGCTGGTGGTGGTGATCGCGCTGCTGATGCCTATCATCAACGCCGGCGGGGCTCTTTAAACGATATCCGCCAAGAAGATCGAGAATCTACCGAAGGAACAGCAGGGACCGGACGTTGTTCCTTAGAGTCAGTCCGCTGACTTAGCTCCCAATCCACCTACCGATTCAGAAGAGTGCTTCGCATGGACAGGCGTTTGAGAAGGCGGCGGCAAGCGGCGGCGTTTACGTTGCTCGAGGTGATGCTCGTGCTGGTGATCCTCGTAGTGCTGGGCTCCATGGCGACCGTGGCGGTCGTTGGTCAACAAGACAAGGCCCTCAAACAGTCGGCTCGCGCTCAGATCCAGACTTTCGATCGGGCGATCGAGTTGTATCGCTTCAATATGAAGAAGTACCCGCAGGAACTCACCGACCTGATCGAGAAGCCGAGCGACGCGAAGCAGGCGGAGAAGTGGGGCAGCGAGCCGTATCTGAACAAGAAGAAGATCCCGCTCGACCCGTGGGACAACGATTATCGCTTCGAAGCCAAGAGCGATGGCTACCGCGTCTGGTCGACCGGCCCCGACGGCAGCGACGGCACCGACGACGATATCTCGTCGGACGACGAATGATACGGGGGCGATGAATGGGCGAGCCACCAGTGAGTGACGCGAGGCGGCCGGCCGGTTTCACCCTGGTTGAGCTGCTGCTGGTGCTCGCGTTGGTGGTGATGCTCGCCGCGCTGGTGTCGCCCTCCCTGAGCGGGACACTCGAGAAGGTCCGCCTTGATGCGGCCGCCGAGCAGGTGCGTACCGCTTGGATCGACGCCCGGCTCGAAGCGATGCGTGGCGGCGAGTCGGTCGCGTTCCAGTGCCGGCTCGGCGAGGGCTTCTACACGTTGTCGACCTTGGCCGATGCGACCGCCGCTCAGGCGGGTTCCGAAGAAGTTGCCGACCAAGCGAAGCTGGCCGACGATGACTACGAAGAACTCGGCGGAGTCACCTTCGTGCAACTGTCACTTGGCGACGGAACCGATCCAACGGTCGATCCGGCCGTGCCAGCCTGCCTCGTCTTCCGTCCGGACGGCGCAACCGACGATGCCTTCGCCATCATCCAGACGCCCGACGGCCGCCAAAGACGGATCACCCTGCGTGGCTTGACCGGGGCGGCGCGGATCGAGGATGGTTCCTCCGGGGCAGGGGGGTAGCCATGCGTCGTCGCTCGAATCACGGTTTCACGCTCCTGGAAGTCATCCTGGCGTTGGCGATCCTCGGCCTCGCCCTGGCGACGCTCGGCCAAGCAACCGGCCGCTCGCACGGCAACGCTCGGCGGGCCGCCGATGAGTCGGAGCTCGCCTTTGTCGCCGAGTCGGTGCTCGACGAGATCCTCACCGGCCTACGCCCGTTGCAAGCGATCGACGGAGAAGGGGTCGCCGACCCGGCGGACCCGACCAAGCCGGCGATCGCTTTGGTCTCGGTCGGGATCGAGAACGGCCCGCTGGATGGGCTCCTGGCGATCCGGGTCCGTGCACGCCCTAGTATCGAGGGAGCCGACTCGATCGATACGGTTGAACTCGTTCGTTGGATGGTCGATCCCTCGCTGGCCGATAGCAGCTCCAACGCGGGGGGCGTGCCATGACCCACCGACCCGGGTTCTCGCTTATCGAACTGGTGCTGGCGATCGGCTTATCGATCGCCCTGGTCGCGCTGCTTGGGTTGGCAATCAATCTACATCTGGTGCGGCTCGAAGAGAGCCGCTCGACCGTGGAACAAGCCCAGGTCGCCCGGGCCATCCTCGATCGGATCGCGGGCGATCTGCGAGCGGCGTCGATCACCGTGCCGCAAGACGTGAGTGCGCTGATGATGGCGGCCGAGTCGTCGGCTCAGTTCGATGTCGATGAGGTCGACGAGGTTACCTCGGATCTTGATAGCGATCAGGCCGAGCAGGCGATTCTGCCCGGCATCAACGGGACTATCGATAGCCTAACCGTCGATCGCCGTGTCGTGCGACAAACGCTCGTGACGCCGGCCGAAGCGACCACGCCGATCGCCAAACTCACGGCCGATTGGGTGCAGGTTGCTTACAGCCTCTCGCAGGTGCCCGAGTCCCCGGGGCTGGTACGCACCGAGTCCTCACGCGACCGAGCCTTATGGGCAGTGGAGCAGGGGCAGGCCGCGGTCCCCACGCTGCCGATTGCGTCCGAAGTCGTTGGGCTCAGCTTCCGATACCATGCGACGGCGGAGCCGCTCGAAGCCTGGGAGATGCAGCAGCAGGAAGCCTTGCCGTTGGCCATCGAAATCCGTTTGACGCTTGCGCCCGCCGATGCTTCGAAAGACTCGGACGCCCCGCTCGAACGCCGCACGCCCCGCACCTATCGTCGCTTCGTCCGGCTGCCTGCGGCTGATGGGCAGCCGCCAGCGGACGACTCCAACGACTCGGCGACGGGGGGCTTCTCGTCATGAAGCGAAGCCCTCGCCGAGATGCCGACGATCGCCGTGGCGTGCTGTTGCTCGTTGTGTTGGTCGTGGTCGCGTTGTTGTCGATCGCCAACCTCTCGTACTACGAGTGGACCTTCGCCGAGCGGCAGGCAGCCAATGCGGTGACACGCCGCGAGCAAGCCGACGCGGCGGCCGACTCGGCGGTGGAGATGCTCCGGGTGTATCTATCGCAGGACGCGGCGACGATCAACCAAGACGGCGGTTGGTATGAGAATCCGGCTCGGTTCCGTGCGATGCTGGTCGTCGATGGAATCGAGTCCGAGCTGCGTTGCCGCGCCGCGGTAATCGCACCGCGATGGGGCACGCAGCGTCCGGAGGGAGGGCGGTTCGGCCTAGAGGACGAATCGGGACGCCTCAACTTGAACACGCTACTGGTCGCCGAAACCCGCGAAGAGGGTGCCGGGAAGAATCAGTTGCTCGCTCTGCCCGGGATGACCGAGTCGATCGCCGACTCGATCCTCGATTGGATCGACGAGGACGACCAGCCGAGGTCGCTCGGTGCCGAGGCCGATTATTATTCATCGCTCGACCCACCCTACGCCCCGACGAATGGGCCACTGGCCACGATCGAGCAACTCCTGATGGTAAAGGAGGTCACCCCCGAGTTGTTGTGGGGGCCCGACCAAAATCGCGATCACCAAGTCTCAGAAGTCGAGGTGGCCTCCACCACCTTGCCGGTCGACAACGCCGCCGGGGAACTCGACGGTGGGTGGGCCTCATTGCTGACGCTTCACAGCGTCGAGGCCAACGTGCAGTCCGATGGCTCGCCGAAAATCTATGTCAACAACGAGGACCTCAGTCAGTTGCACAGCGAGGTCAGCCAAGTGCTCGGCGAAGCGGCCGCTAGCTTCGTCGTCGCGTATCGGCAGGGCGGCCCGGAGGAAGAGCCCGAGGACGAACTGGACGGCGATTCGCCCGACGACCTTGCCCCGGCGGAGATTCCTGGCGGGGCTCCACCCGAGAAGGACGCCGAGGCGATCAACATCGACTTCGAGGCACCGGCCGCGGTTGCCATCCAGGACCCGCTCGATTTAGTCGGCGTCCGAGTCAAGGTGGTCGAGCAAGGCGAGTTGGGCGTCACGCTGGTTGACTCGCCATGGCAAGAAGGGGATGGCTCTCTCTCAACCGCCTTGAGCCAGATGATGGGGGCGCTGACAGCGACCGACGCGGATGCGATCCCCGGCCGGATCAACATCAACCAGGCGCCGCGATCGGTATTGGCCGGTCTCCCCGAAATACCGCTGACAACAGTCGATGCCATCCTGTCGGTCCGTGATATGGCCGCCGGCTCGTCGCGGGAGGACCGCCAGCAAGCGACCTGGCTGTTAACCGAGGGCTACCTCGACCTCGAGCAGATGCGTGCCCTGGCACCCTATATCACCGGTCAAGGGGCCGCCTACCGCGCCCAGGTGCTAGGCGGCTACGAGGCGGGCGGCCCGGTTCGGCGGATCGAAGTGGTGCTCGATACGACGGTTTCACCCCCGCGGGTGGTGATGCGAAGGGATCTGAGCCCGCTCGGGGCCGGCTTTTCTCCCGAGGTTGCGTTGGTGCCGGAGCAAGCCGCGTCGCGTTGATTGGCGTCGGTAGTCCCGGGCTGGCTAAACTAGTGTTCTGTCCTCTCCGTCCTGGTTAATGAGCCCTGTGCCCTTCCTCGCCCTACAAACCGATAGCCGCGGCGTCACGGCGGTGGTCGTTGATGGCACGCCGGGTGGTGGTGTTTTGGGAGTCGCCTCGGTCGATCTGCCGGCCGATGCGGGGAAGCTGGTGGCGGCCCTCAAGTCATCGCTCGGCAAGTCGCTGGCCGGGCGGTTGGAGGTCGGCATCGCGCTGGGGGCCGATACGGCGCGCGTCCGCCGGCTAGTCGTGCCCCCGGTTCCGGCCGAAGAGTTGCCCGCGATTGTGGCGATGCAAGCGGCCCGCGACGCGGCGGTGGACGTCGAGGGCTTGGTGGTCGACTTCTTACCACCCGGCGAATCTCCTGCCGAACAGGGAACACTGCTCGTTGCCTCGACGGAAGCCTCGGTTCTCGATTTCTGGAGAGCCGTTGCGGAAGGCCTCGGCGGCAAACTTTCCATCGCTGCCCCGCGTCCGCTGGCGACGATCGCCCTAGCCGCCGACTTGGATGCCCCGATCGTGGTCGTCGCGACCGATGCCGGCGAGGCGATCGACTTTGTGGTTCGGGTCGGTGGGGTTCCCCACTTGCTGAGGTCGGCACGATCCGATCAAGCCGGGGCGTCGAGAGAGCTTCGTCGCACGCTGCTCGCGCTGAACGAGGTTGCCGGTGATGAGCAGCCCATGGTTGTTAGCGGAGCGGATGGTCTAGGCAATGCCGCCACGCCCCTGGATTGGAAGGCCGTCGCCGAGAGCCTCGGAGGTGCCGCGACACAGCTCCGCGCGGCGGGGGCGGCCTGTGGCCTAGCACTCGCCCATCAACGCGGCGATATCTCGGCGCTCAACTTGGTCGACCCGCGGAAGCCGCCCGTCGCGGAGACCGGCCGACGCCGCCAGGTGTTGCTGGCTGCCGCGACCGCGACCGTCCTGGCTGCGGGAGCCTGGATGGCTTACGAACGCGTCGCGAGCCTCGATCGACAGATCCAAGAGAAGCAGGCCGAGATCGCCGAGGCACGCAAGTCGGTTAAGGCTTTTGACCCGTACCGCGAACGCGTCGCGACACTCGACGATTGGCGGCAGAGCGATGTCACTTGGCTCGACGAGTTTGAACGCCTTGGCCGCAAGCTCCGCCCCGAGTCGCTGGACAGCGAGGGTTTTCCCGCCGAGAACGACCTCCGCGTGACGCAACTCGTCGCGACCGCCTTGGTCGGAGGCGACGAGCCGGGCGGTCGGATCGACCTAGTCGCTCAGGCTCGAAGCACCTCGACCAGCGAGCTAGAGAGCCGCCTCCGGGATTCGCTGCACCCGGTGCGGCCGATCTCGACCTCGGAAACCCCCGCCCAAGACGCCTACCGCTACAAGTACAACGTCCTGCTCCGGGCCCCCGCGGAGGTCCAGGAGGTGGAACTCCAAGAGACCGACGCCGACGAGCCTCAGGCGGCAGAGGACCCCGAGCCCGTTGGCGAGGAAGCCGAAGCCGTTGACAAACCGTCGGCCGATGCGGCGGAGGGCTCGCTATGAATCAACGCGAGAAGGGTCTGCTGGCGGCGATCGTTGCCCTCGTTGGCTTCTGGGTCCTGTGGCAGGGCTATGTGTCGTACGAAGATGGCTACGACCAACGTGTCCGAGAACTGGCCGACCTCGAAGACGAGCTGTTCGAACAAGACCTCGAAGCAAGGCGATCACGCGAGGCGCTCCAGCGGCTCGAACGCTACCAAGGGCAGTCGTTGCCGAGCGATCCCGAGGTGGCTCGATCGGCCTACTCGGCGTGGCTCGTGGAGACGATCCAGTCCGCCGGGCTCGAACTCGGGAGCGTTAAGTGGAACTCAACGCGTCGCCAGGGAGAGGCAGCCACCGCGATCACCTTCAGCGCCGCGGCGCAGGGGGCACCGGAGGCCGTGACCAAGCTGCTCGACGCGTACTACCGACTCGACGTGCTTCATCAACTGGTGAACTACCAGCTTCGGTCGATCGACGAGGAGGGTGAGCTGTGGGCGGTGACGTTCACCAGCGTGGCCCTGGTGGTCGATGGGGCCGAGCGAGAGGCGGGCCTGCCCGATCCGGTGGAGAACCCGGCGGGACGCCTGCGGTTGGCGACCGCCGATGAATACGTTGAGAGCGTTGTTGGCCGCAACTTGTTTGCTAGCTACACGCCGCCCCCACCCCCGCGTCCCGACCCGCCGAAGGTGGTAAGCAAGCCGAAGCCGCCGAAGCCAAAGCCGCCCGCCTTCGACGACGCGAAGCACGCCCAACTGACCGGCATCGTCGAGACCGGCCCACGGCTCCAAGCGTGGGTCCTTGTCCGCACGACGGGCGAGCAGCTCCGGCTGCATGAGGGCGATGTGTTGGAGGTCGGCCTCTTCAAGGGGCGGGTGCAAGCAGTGCTACGAGACCGCATGGTGATCGAGTCCGATGACGGCAAGTTGTGGCGGATCGCCATCGGCGACAAGCTGCGCGAAGGCGAAGCCATGCCCTCTGGCTCAACTTGATACGGCGTTCCGCCGGAAATCGTGGCCGCGGGTGTTAAGCCTTGCCGATGATCCGGATGACGCCGGTCATGCCGATCGGCGCGACCAGGGTGCGCCCTGACCGCCTCTCGCGTATCGAGGGTCGGTCTTGGACGCGATATCGGGGGGCCCGACGTTGATCTCTGCACGACCCAACCTTTGCGCTAGAACCGCTCGGCGAGCCTCCGTGGCTCTGGTCGCCATCGCTTTGGTGGCGGCTGCCGTGGTTCCCGCCCCTGCCCAATCCCAGGACGAGGGCGTGTTGCAGGCGCATGGCATCCCGGCCGAGCGTCGAGACCAGGTCGAGGCCTGGCGGAAGACCTTGCCCGAAACGACACGCACCGTCTGGGACGAACGGACCGGGCGGCTCTTGCTGCTTGGGCCGTTGGAAACCCACGCCGACTTGCTGCGGTTGATTGGGGTCGGCCAACCCTCAGGGGGGCAGGCCGCGATAACCCCTGCACAAACCGAACGAAACAGCGTCAGCGGCTCGACACTAAGGCTTCAAAGCGTCTCGCCGACCGAACTCCACACCCGACTCGAAGCACTCGCCAAGCGTCCGTTGCCGGCGACATGGGACTCTGGTCGGACCTTGCTCCGCTTCCCGGCGAATCTCGGCGACGGGGCCGGTGTTCAATTCCGTGTCGAGGCAGCCACCGGCATGGTGGACATCGAAGGACCCGCCGAGGCGGTCCAAGCATGGCGTGACGTGGTCACGGCCATGGAGGAGTCGCTAGGGGGCGAAAAGGCTACCAAGGGTGGCAGCAGCGTGCGGCTCGTTTCGACGGCCGATACCCCGCCCGAGCGTCTGAAGACCGCCCTGAAGGCCATCCAAACCGCCGCGCCCGTTGCCCAGCAGCAAGGCGGTCAGGCGAACGCCGGTCGCGAGCCGGGGGGAGTCGTGCAAGACGAGTCGGTCCTTGGGCCGGTCCGCATCGAGTTCGTCGATGGGCTCGACGTGATTGTCCTGCGGGGCGATCAAGAGGACGTTGATCGGGTGATGAAGATCATCGATCAGATCGAAACACTCAGCGCCGAGACCACGCCCGAGATCAAGGTCCGCCGCCTCGAGCACATCGACGCCGACTCGCTCGCCCGCCTGCTGGCGAGCGTGTACCAGCAAGTGCTCGGCCCGCGTGTCGGTGACCTCAGTGTGACGGGGTTGGCGAAGCCAAACGCTCTGCTCCTGGTGGGGCGGCCAGAGAATGTCCAGCTCGCGATGGGGTTGGTCGATCAGCTCGACCAGCCGGTGGAAGCGAAGAACCGCTTTGAGGTCTACCCGTTGCAGCACGCCGCCGCTTCGGACGTGAAGGCGTTGGTAGATGATTACTTCGAGCAGCAGGTGAACGCGGGCCAAGAAGAGGGGGCTTCTTTGCTCCGTTCTCGGGCCTTTGTTGTGGCGGACTATCGCAGCAACGTGGTGATCGTCAGCGCGGCGCCTCGCGATCAGGTTGAGGTAAAGGCCTTGGTCAAGCGGATCGACGCCGCCCGGGGCGATGCGGTCGATGAGGTGCGGATCTTCCGGCTCAGCAACGCGATCGCCGAAGACCTCGCCGAGGTGATCCAAGCCGCGATCACTCCGGGCGAATCAAACGATAGCGACAACACAGCGAGCCGTGCCGCCGCTTTGCGGCTTGGCCTGGGGGACGAGGCACTTGAGTCCGGCGTGTTGACCGGCGTGCGGGTGTCTGCCGATGGTCGGGCCAACGCCCTGGTGGTGACGGCCCCGGCCGGCAGCATGAATCTGATCGCCGGCCTGATCGATCGGCTCGACCAGTCGCCCGACTCGGCCGCCGAGCTGAAAGTCTTCGCCGTGGCGAACGGCGACGCCGAGGCCCTGGCGGAGATGCTCCGATCGATTTTTGGGACCGAGGACGATGACGACGAGGCGGGCGGGTACGGCTCGGGCGGGCTTTCGCCGCTGAACGTGACGACCGACCTGCGGACCAATAGCATCATCGCCGCCGGTTCCGCGGAAGACTTGGCCGTCGTCGAAGCGATCCTGCTACGGCTCGACAACGCCGAGGTCCGATCGCGGCAGACGACCGTTTTCCGATTGAAGAACGCCGAGGCACAGCGGGTCGCCGAGGTGCTCAACGAGTGGATCGAAACAGAGCGGACCGCCGAAGACAACGCCGAACTCGGGTTCAGCCCGAGGGAACTCATCGAGCGTGAGGTGGTGGTCGTGGCCGAGCCGGCGACCAACAGCCTGATCGTGAGTGCGACGCCCCGCTACGAGGCCGAGCTGCGGCGGATCGTTGAGCAACTCGACGAGCGGCCTCCGATGGTGACCATCCAGGTGCTCATCGCCGAAGTCGCTCTGAATGACACCGATGAGTTTGGCGTCGAGCTCGGATTGCAAGACTCGTTGCTCTTCGACCGATCACTGCTGTCGAATATCGAGCGAATCACCACGACCACTAATACGCAGACGCCCGGCGGTGCCACGGTCAGCACGGAGACCGAGAACATCATCTCCAGCGACCTGACGCCCGGCTTCAATTTCAACAACCAGACCCTCGGCAACAACGGCTCGACCGCGGCGCTCGCCCGGGCGGGCAATGTCGCCGGCCAGGCGCTGTCGAGCTTCGCCCTCAATCGGATCAACAGCGACCTGAACTTCGGCGGCTTCGTCCTCTCGGCGAGCAGCAGCAACCTGAACTTCCTGCTCCGGGCACTCCAAGAGAACCGTCGGCTCGAGGTGCTCAGCCGCCCGCAGATCACCACGCTCGATGGCAACCCGGGACGCATCCAGGTGGGTGCCGATGTGGCAACGATCAATGGTTCGGAGCAGTTGCAGTTCGGCGGGCAACGGAACAACATCGTCTACCAATCGGTCGGCATCATCTTGGAAGTCACGCCCCGGATCACGCCTGATGGGCAGGTCGTGATGGAGATCCAGGCGGAGAAGACCGAGGTTGGTCCGGATCAAGAAGGGACCGTGGTCAGCATCACCCCCACGGGTGAGGTGATCCGAGCGCCGCGGATCGAAGGCACGCGAGCTCAGACAACCGTCAGCGCGGCGAGCGGTCAGTCGATCATCATGAGCGGCCTGCTGACCAAACGGACGTTCGACGTGCATCGACGCGTGCCGCTCTTGGCCGATATCCCGCTCTTGGGCGATCTGTTCCGCTACGACGGGGTCGAGGAGTCACGGACCGAGTTGCTCGTGATCCTAACGCCCCGCGTTATCCGTTCCGAGCTCGATGCGGAGATGATCAAGCAGGTCGAGTCGTCTCGGATGAGCTGGGTGCTTGGGGACGTGGTGGACATGCACGGACCGGCGGGGCTGCGGACCCGTGGCGATGCCTGGGACGAGGCCGAGACCTGCTACCCCGGATGTGTGCCGGTCGAAACCGAGATCACGACGCCCTCGTACGGCGAGGTCGAGCCGCCGGCCGAGGACCTCAACGAAGCCAAGCTCGCCAACGAGCCCGACCGGACCCGCGTCGAAGCGGCCTCCTTCGTCGAGCCAACTATGCCCCGGCTGCTTCCGCCACCCACTCCGTAGTCATGGTGTCGTTCACGTTGTCGCACCGTGTCCCTGTCGAGTCGCTTGCTATGCCAACATCAAGAACAGCCATCGGCTTCGGGCTTGCTCTGTGCCTGCTATCGGGGTGCAGCCTGCCGGTCACCTTCGGGGGAGCGGTCTCGGGCGGGGGAACGGGGAAGATCACGAAGGCCCTCAATCCGATGGAGTGGGGAGCCGCGTCGGACGAGCCACGCAGCGGGACGCCGGAGCGTGTCGTGGCGACGTGGAGCGATACCGTGCGGCAGACGATGGGCCAGTCCGCCGAGCGTGGATTCGGTGGTCGGCTCTACTTCTATGATCGTGGTGATGACCCGATCACGGTCGATGGCCGCCTGGTGGTCTACGCCTTCGAGGAAGACGGCCGCGCCCCAACCGACCACAAACCGACCAAACGATTCATCTTCCCGACGGATCAACTCGCCAAGCACATGAGTGTCTCGGAGCTTGGCCCGTCGTACAGTGTTTGGCTGCCTTGGGGCAGCGTCAAAGGGACGCCAACGCATATCAGCCTGATCGCTCGCTTCGAGCCCCTCGAGGGGGGCGGGCTCGTCGTGAGTGACCAGGCACGCCAACGGCTGCCGGGGCAGGGGATCGCGGTCCCCGAAGCGGGAGCGGTGATGGTCGCCAGCAAGGTGTCGCCCAACTCGGTGCAGCAAGCGGGTTACCAAGGGAGCGTGGCGGCTCCTTCGGCCATAGAGAAGCCAGAAGAACCCCGCCGACGGCTCTCGACGACGACGATTCGTTTGCCCAAGTGATGCGGGCTTACCGCGGGGCGGGGACGATCTCGGGTACGTCGCTTGTGATGCTGAGGCGGTTGTCGACCGCCCGGATACCCGGCTCGATCGCGAAGAGCTTCTCGGCGAGGAGCTTCTCGGACTCGGTCTCCACGACGCCCGACAGGATCACGTTGCCGCCGACGATCTCGAATGCGACGCCGCTCAATCCGCGTTGAGCCAGCAGCCGTGACGTTCTGCTTGCCTGGGGATTCGGTTGGGTCCGAAGCGTGGCACGCCGACTCTCGGCCGCGGCAGCCAGTTCGGGAGAGACAACCAGCTTCACACGCACGAGCGGGCGACGGCCTGCCTCGCCACTGCTGGAACTGCGGCGCGAGTTACGTTGAGATCGGTCGACGTTGCTGAATGCCTCGTTGAGGCCACCGAAGAAGGCTTTCAAGTCGGCCGGACCCCGCCCGACGAACGGCGTCGTTCCCGCTTCGCCCGTGCTCGCCGCGCCAAGCCCGCTCGTGTTGCCGGAGCCGAAGGCAGAGAGCCCGGACGAGGCACCACCGAGTCCGCTCTGGCCGAAGCTTGATTGCCCGCCGAAGCCCGATTGCCCACCCAACGCCGACTGTCCGAAAGACGATCCACCACCGAACGAGGTGCCGCCGCCAAATCCGCCACCGCCGGCGGTGCGGTTCTGGGCGAACGATTCTGCTGAGGGGAGCAAGATTGCAGCGGTAGCCGCGAACAACAGCGAAGTCAGGCGGATGGGCATCGGCTGAAGGCCCCCTGGGGTGTCGATTCGGTTAGGCTCTATCTTAGTCAGGCGACCGCCTTGCCCGCGAAGATCGCCGTGCAATCGTCCCTCCTCGGAGCTCGAAGAACGTGAAAAACGTCGTTTTCACACTGGCATTGATGCTCTCGCTGCTCGCAAACCGGGTCGGCGTCGCCGAGCGGCCCAACGCGATGCGGCTGTTCCCGAGTCGGACGGTCTTCTTCGTGCGGACGCCCGACGGTTCGGAGCTTGTCCGCAAGTTCAGCGAGTCGCCCCTCTTCCAAGACCCCGAGATCGCACCGTTTATCCAGGCCTTGTTCGGCAAAGTGGATGAGGCGTATCGCTCCGGCGACGCTGGCGAGGCCACCGGCGGTGGGCTGGGTGATCTCTTCGCCCTGTCGCAAGGCGAAGTCGCTTTCGGGGTCATCCCGCGGAATAATGAGTCGCCGGCGATCTTGCTGCTCGCGGACTCAACCAGCCCACAAGCCCGCGACGCCAGTGACGCGGTGGCGATTGCAGACGGCGAGGAAAGACTCAGCAAGTTGATCGAAGCCCTGAAAGCGAAAGGGGCCCAAGAGGGAGACCGTGTCGCGACGGAGCCTATTGGCTCGGTCGAAGCAACGGTGTTCCGAAATGGCGATCGCGTGCGTGAATCTCTCGGCGTCGTTGAGCGGCAAGGCGTGCTTGTCTTGTCGAACGATCGGATCCTGTTGGAGTCGGCCATCAAGAAATGGGATGAGTCCGAGGGGGCCAACGTTGAGGTCACGGAAGAAGAGCCTGCCAAGGACGACGAAGCAAAGCGAACGGCTCGCCTGAGGCAGCGATACGCAGAGTCGCTATCGAGCAACGAAGCCTACACGGAGTCGCTCAGGGAGTGTGTCGAGGAACGAATCGGTGGTGGCGACAACGAGCCGCCGATCTTGAGCGCGTTCGTCGACCCGGTAGGCATCTTTCGTGCGATTGCTCAGCGCAACAACGGGATGCGTGTCGCTCTCGCCACGCTGCCGGTCCTTGGGCTGGATGGTGTCGAAGGGGGCGCTGCCGCGATGTGGATCGACCATGGCGATTGGGACAGCCTACTCCGCGCGCACTTACTGCTAGACAACCCGCGGTCAGGCATCCTCAAGATGGTCCGCCTGCTCCCGTGTGATACGACTCCCAGCGAAACGATCCCGGCCGACGTGGCGAGCTATCAGTGTGGCTCGATCGACTTCGGCGCCACGCTTTCCGGGGCAGGGCAACTCTACGATCGGATCCGCGGCGAGGGCGAGTTTGCCAAGCTGGTCGAAAGGAATGTCACCAAGAAGGTAGGCGTCTCGCCCGAGACGCTGTTCGAGAAGATGACCGGCCGGTTCGTGTCGATCCAGGGCTACGGCGAGAACTCGGAAGACGGGCCGGTCCGCGTTACCCCCGCCAGGGCTTTCTTGTTCAACGTGAACGACGCCGAATGGGCGATGGCCATCGTCCGGGAGGTGCTGGAGAAGACCGAAGTGCCTGTCGAATGGCAGACCCATGCCGGCGTGGAGTATGCGATGGTGAAGGGGGGCAATCGCCGCCGCCCCTGGTCGTCCGCCAGCCTGACGGTGATCGAAGACCAGCTCGTCCTGGCAGAGACACCCGCGCTGCTGCAGAAGCTAATCGATACCCAGGCCGGCGTCGGCGACAGGCTGGTGAGCCACTTGCCTTATCGGCTGACGGCCAGTCGCGCGAAGCGGCTCGGCAGGGCCTCGGTCGGCACCCAAGAGGGACGGCTCTTGAGCTACAACGATCCCGGCTCGCAGTTCGAGCAATGGCACGCCGCCGGCAACTCAGACGCTTCGCGAGAGCAGCTCGACAAGCTCGCTGATCGGGCACCCCCGATGCGTTGGCTCCGCGACGCCCTCGACGAGACCGGCGTCCCGCCGCTCGAAGCCCTGATGCGCCACGCCGCCCCATCGGGCTCGGCGGTTTACGACACGCCCCGCGGATTCCGCTTCGTGCAATTCGCTTTCAAGCTGGGTGATGACTGACGGCTACTGGGTCGCCCGTTGCTGGTAGAGCGGCAAGTGGCGGTAGTAAACCTCCAGCGTGTAGATCGCCAAGCAGGTCGTATAAAGCCGCCCGCCCGAGCCGCCCCACGGGTAGTCCTTCCGCGGGTCCCAACTCCCCTTCTCTTTACCACGTTTGATCTGGTTGTTGGGGAGTAACTCACGCATCACGCGATTCCACTTCGGCCAATTCGGCCCGCCGGTGTGGATCAGGACCTGGGTCGCGTAATACCAGTAGTAGAGGTTGATCTTCCCATCCTTCCACACCGGCTTGTGGGTTAGCAGGAAGTCGACGCCGTTCTTGATCCGTTTGTCGTCGGTCGGCCAGCCGAGGTACTCGCGGCACAACAACCCAACGGCCGTCATCGTCGGGATCGCTTCGCGGTTGAAGGTATCGGACTCTTCGTAGACGTATCGCGACCCAACGTTCGCGTAGGCAGACAACGAGTCGGACTTGGCGACCCGGTCCAAGTGGTCCTCGATCCGCTGGAACACCGGCGAGGGGACCTCGATGCCCGCCATCCGGGCACTCTTGAGCGCCATCAGCACCCAACCGGTAACCGACAAGTCGCTCCCACGGCCCGGATAGTACTTCCACCCGCCCAAGTCGCTCTGCGTTTGGATCAGGTAGTTCACCGCCCGAGTGGCTGGCTCGCGATACTGTTCGTCCTTGGTCATCACCAAGAGCTCGCATAAGGCGATCGTGCACTGGGCATTCGTATAAAAGCGATGATTGTCGCGGCCTCTTTGGAAGAACGAGCCATCGCCGTTCTGCTGTTTGAGGAGGAAGCGCCAGCCCCGACTCACTTCACGACCAAAGTCGGCTCTTGAATTACCCGGCAGCTTCCCCGCGCCTTGAAATGCCAACAGCGCCATAGCGGTCGCCGCTTCTCGGTTCTCTGCCGTTGACCCCTCACCGTATGGGCCTTTCAAGCTCCACCCGCCGTCCTTCTTGTTCTGCTGCTTCGACAGCCATTGCAAGCCAAGCAGCACCGCGTTCTCGGTTTCAACCGTTCCGCCAAACGCCTTCAGCAAAGCCGCTTTGCTGCCGGGCGTCCGGCCCGAAAGAGCGGCACCGGGCGTGAACGAAACCAAGTCTGATGTCAACGCGACCCCCGTCGGGCTGATCGCGGCGATCGGGGGCGTCGCCAGCGGATCGGGCACCTCAGGCAGCAAGTCCGGCGTCAGCACCTGCTCATCGAGCTCAAGCTCGGTCGCCGCCGTCAGGTCCAGGCTCTCTTCGATGAGCTGCTCGCCGAGGTCTTCGGAGACACCAATCGTCAAGTTCAGCGTATCGTCCCGCCCCGCGCCGATCGCCAGCAACGCAAACAGGATCAGGATCGCCAGATGAAGCATCCCGCTCGCGAGCCAAGCCGGAGCGGCCTCCATCCAGCTCGCCAAGGCCCCCAACCCGAGCGAACCACGCCGCTCGCCGTCGCCATCATCAGCTGGTGGCGGCTCGACGCCTGTCCGCGCCACAACTACCGGAGGCGACGAGGGCGGCACGGCGGTTGAGGTCAGAGATTCCAAGCCGACGAGTTTGACCAGGGTAAACGGAGCACGACAACGCCCGACGAGCGACGCCCACTGCAACCGTATCGGTCAGTTCAGCACCGAGCAAACAGCCACGCCCGGCACACCCAGACGATTGAGGGAGGATTCCTTGCAGTTTGCCCGCTTGTCTAGCCGATTCGGTGGGGGTATCTTGTGATATTCCACCGCGGGGTGGAGCAGCCAGGTAGCTCGCGAGGCTCATAACCTCGAGGTCGTCGGTTCGAATCCGGCCCCCGCCACTTTTT
>CAYGUP010000075.1:0-19189 GCA_964353155.1 uncultured Planctomycetaceae bacterium
GCATGATGCTAACAGCGAGGTGGGAGGGGTGGCACCCTCGAGGCTGCCACCCCTCCCACCTCGCTGTTAGCATCATGCTCCACTCGATTGATTTGGTCGGATCACCGGTCCGGCTTGGCAGGCTCTTCGTGCTGGCCGTCACCGCCGCGGCTTGCCCACAGGCCGAGGCCCAGCTGTCACCCCTCTTTGTCGACTTCCAACCGGGCGGATCGACCACCTTCTCGGATGCCACCGCCGGCATCACGGCCAACGCCTACGAAGCCACGAATCGCGACCCCGGGTCCTTGGCTCCAGTTTCCTACAACAGCCCGGGCGAGATCAACGCGACGATCGAGGTTGGATTCGGGCCGACCGGCCAGACAAACCTCGCCCGCTTCCGCGCACTCAACCGTGGCGGAACTGGCAACACGCTGCTGAACGATTGGCTCAGTGCTGAAACCCGCGCAACCGACTTGACCGCCGACACGGTCCCCGAGTTGTCCGTGACCATCAGCGGGTTGGCGGCCGGCAGCTACACGCTCACCACGTTCCATCGCGACAACAACGGTGACCAGAGTGGCATCATCAACTACGAATTGCTTGACGCCAGCGGCATGACCGGCATCCGCAACGGGATGGTCGATGCCACTTCGTCGTTCGGGATCTTCGATCCCAGCAGTTTCACCGTCGGAGAGCTTGCCGAAGACAACCAGACCGCCATTGAGACCGTTGAGGGCTTCGCCTCGGCCGGGTTAATCGTTCAAACTATCGAATCAGACGGAATCAACGATATCGTCCTGACGCTGACCCATAGCCTAGCGAACGACACCGACGACAATAACCAACTCGATTTTGGGATCGCCCAAGAGAACTCGTCACGCTTCATTGTGCTCAACGGCTTGTCGATCTCAAACGACCTGCCAGGCGACTACAACGACGACGGGGTTGTCAACGCGGCCGACTACACGGTTTGGCGTGACCAGGTTGGCAATGAGCCGGGCTCGCTGCCAAATGATATCACCGGCTTGGCGATCGGTGAGCCACAACGCAGCCTGTGGGCCGGTTTCTACGGGGCATCAATCGATACCCCGATGCCCGCCGCCGTGCCGGAGCCGAGCACGCTGCTGCTAGCCATCGCGACCACCGTCGCCATGGGACGTGCCGGACGCCGCGGCTGATCCGACCCCGCGTGTTGGAGCGGACGTCATCAAGCAAGATCGCCCCCGCCGACATCGGTCGGCGGGGGCGTTCTGCATTTATGGAATTCGAGGCTGGTCAAGCTCTCTACCGAGGCCGTGGGGCGTGACCACGTGGCGTGCGCCGAAGCCGGCGATCATCGGTTTGCCGGCGGCGATCGCTTGCTGCACGGCGGGCAGCTTGAGCGACGCCGCGTGCGCCGCCTCCGACTCCCAGACCTCGTTGATCCAGACGCCGGTCTCATCGGCCGTGTCGGCCGCGATCGCGTAGAGCTTGCAGCCGGGCAGGCCCTTCGTGCCCTCCAGCAGGATCGCGATCAACGCGTCGCGATCGCCGGGGGTCGCTTGCAGTTGAGAAATCAGGCCGTGCATCGGCAGCTCGGGATTGGGGGAAGCCGTGAGGGGCTCGGCCGCCTCGGCTCCCCGGGGGACCGAAAGGATCAGCGGGCTCGCCAAGCAGGCTTCGAGGAAGGTGCGTCGTTGCATGGGAGCCGATGCGTGTCGAGAGACAGCCCTCAAGCGGCAGGGAGCGGGCCGGCGGCTACCAACCGCTTGCGCGCCGGATCGACCATCAGGTTCAAGCCTTCCAGGGACCTGGCTCCGAGGAGCAACAAGTCGCCCGGCTCGGCGAAGACCACTTCATCGACCGTGAAATTGTCGCCGGCGTGGACGATTGCGAAGCCGACCGAACGGGTCACCTGCTCGCCCTTGGCCATCGTGAAGGCGAGGTCCTTCTTCTCGCGGCTGACCCCGATCTCTTCCAAGAAGGCACGTGGCACCCACGTGTACTCGCTGCCGGTACCGACCATGACCGCTGGGAGATCGAAGGACCGTGAGCGATCAACGACATTCGAGAGCCGGCAAGCGACGTGGAAGGTGCCCATAACAACCAGCCCAGTGAAATCGAGGAATGCGTTCTAATTCTACACCAAACAGCAAAACGGGTACGGAGCGAATCAGAGCCAATGGGTAGCGGGGACGCTCCGCGCTTTCGCGGAAGCCCCCCGGGCAAGCGCGATCCGCTTGGTGATTCACGGGGGCTTCCCTCACGGGAGTGTCCCCGCCACCCGTCGCCGTCCTCTTTCAAGAATCTGGGCCACCCACTTTATTCTGCTCAAGTGCAGCTCGGCGGCCGTCGGCCAATCCGCAATAACGGCAAGCTCTCCGCATGACGTTGGCTCGCGTACCCAAGTCCAGCATTCCGCCATCACCGCAAAAAACTCGAGAGCATCTAGGGCACTTCAGTGCACATAGCGATCTAACGGTTAAGCAATATGACCACCATGGTGCGATGGAAGTAAAAGCCAGCAGCATGCCTGCTGGAAACCAAAGTAGTCCTACGGGGAACATCATTACACCGATAGAAACGAATTGGCGGAAACGCAACCACAGCACGCTACGAAGACGGCCTACTTCATCAAAGAAGCTGTCGTACTCGCCGGCACTTCTCAAATAGGTGCTACGGACGTCTGATTTGTTCATGCCTGGTGCTTCGTTTGGATCCCTTTGCAAAGCCACCAGATTGCCTCGTCGATCATGGGTAGCGGCACGAGAAAAGACGTCAGACTCTGCAACCCGTCGGCATGTGAATCTGCCTAGAACCTCTTGCGGCTCCGCCACCCCGATTCAAGAACTGGGGCTAACCGCTTGTTTGACATTAAGAATCTACCTTGCCACCGCAAGGACAAAATCTTCGAGCTCGAGAGCAACGAGCATCGTCAGCGAGATCACGAAACAGGCCAATCGATTACTCCTAATACTATCAAGCCAGAAAAGGTGGGGCGCACAGCAGGTTGCAAGCATCACAAACCAGTAGGCCCACCACGACGGGCCTCTCACTCGATTGATGAAGGCAAATCGCTCGAAACCTATAGACGACAAAGCGATCGCGGCCTCAACCGCATAAGCGACAGCCAACGGGATCGAAATCACGGCGGCAAGGCGTGTTAGTGTCTCCGCAGCTTGCCAGCTTGCACTCGACCAAGGCAGCTTCAAGAGCGACAGACCCGAGAGAAGACACAAGGTCAGCACAACGGCGTGGTAGGCCCGTCCGACCACGAAGTAGGAAACCCAGAAAGCATCCGTGCCTCCCTCATTCATCGGTCACGCACCCCTCGCTCGCTGACTTCACGTTCTTGATGTACTTGTAAAGCGTTCCGCGGGTTGCTTTGTAAGCGGGGGCGGTCCAGGCGGCTTTTCGTTTGGCGAGTTCTTCGTCGGTGATATCGACGGTGATCAGGTTCTTCTCGGCGTCGAGCGTCATCTTGTCGCCGTTCTGGACCAGGGCGATCGGGCCGCCGGCTTGGGCTTCCGGGCAGACATGGCCGACGATGAAGCCGTGCGAGCCGCCGGAGAAGCGGCCGTCGGTGATCAACGCGACGTCCTGCCCCAGGCCGGCGCCCATGATCGCGCTGGTGGGGGTGAGCATCTCCGGCATGCCGGGGCCGCCCTGCGGGCCTTCGTAGCGGATGATGACGACATCGCCCTTGTTGATCTTCTTCTCTTCGAGGGCGCGGAGCATGTCCTCTTCCGAGTCGAAGCAGTTGGCCGTGCCCTCGAAGAGCAGGCCCTCCTTGCCGGTGATCTTGGCGACGGCCCCATCCGGGCAGAAGTTGCCGCGCATGATGCGTAGGTGGCCGGTCTCTTTGAGAGGCTGATCGGCCGGCATCACGACCTTCTGGCCCTCGGCGAGGCCGGGCAGCTCGTCGAGATTCTCGGCGACCGTCTTGCCGGTGCAGGTCATTGGCGTGCCGTCGAGCAGGCCGGCCTCGAGCATCAGCTTCATCACGCCCGGCGTGCCGCCGACCTCGTGCAGTTCTTCCTGGACGTACTTGCCGGAGGGCTTGAGGTCGGCCAAGTAAGGCGTGCTATCGGCGAGGGTTTGGAAGTCGTCGATCGAGAGCTCGACGTCGAACGCGCGGGCCATCGCCAGCAAGTGCAAGACCGCGTTGGTTGAGCCGCCGGTAACCATGATGTAGCGGATGGCGTTCTCGAACGACGTGCGGGTGACGATATCGCGCGGCTTGAGATCCTTCTCAAGCAGCGTGTGGATCACCTCGCCCGCCTTGCGACACTCGGCCAGCTTGTCCGGGTGCTCGGCGGGGATGCTGGAAGAGTACGGCAGGCTGAGCCCCATAACCTCGATCGCCGAGGCCATCGTGTTGGCGGTGTACATGCCGCCGCACGCGCCGGCGCCGGGGCAAGACTTCTGGACGATCTCTTTGCGCTCGTCCTCGGTGATGCGGCCGGCGAGCCATTCGCCGTAGCACTGGAAGGCGGAAACGATGTCCCGCTTCTCGCCCTTGCCATCGCCGCTCTTGGGCTTCGTAAACCCGGGCTTGATCGTGCCGCCGTAGATCATGATCGACGGGCGGTTCAGCCGGCCCATCGCCATGACACAACCCGGCATGTTCTTGTCGCAGCCGGGGAGGGTCACGAGGCCGTCGTACCACTGGGCCTGCATGACCGTCTCGATGCTGTCGGCGATCAGGTCGCGCGATTGCAGCGAGTACGACATCCCGCTGGTGCCCATCGAGATGCCGTCGCTCACGCCGATGGTGTTGAAGCGCAAGCCGACCAGCCCGGCGGGCTGCATGCCGCTCTTCACCTCGCCGGCGAGGTCCATCAGGTGCATGTTGCAGCTATTGCCCTCGTACCAGACGCTGGCGATGCCGACCTGCGGCAGGTTCATGTCCGCCTCGGTCATGCCCGTGGCGTACAGCATGGCCTGGCTGGCGCCTTGCGACTTGGGCTGCGTGATCTGGCTGGAGTATTTGTTGAGCATCGGGCGAAGAGCGGGGGTTGGTAGAGGTGAGCTGTTTGGTTGAGTCGCTTAAAGAAGGGGGATAGGGGGATGTGTGGAGATAGGGTGATGGCAACTCGGTAGTCTTCGTCTCGCAGCCGGAAGTCATCCTTCATACGGCAAGGGAGCCGACTAGCAGAAGGTATTTTCCGTGGCGGACACGATCCCCCCATCTCCACGCATCCCCCTATCTCCCTTCTTAGGGACTCCATCACGCAGCGAGCATCTTAGCCGGCCGGGGGTTGCGCCGGAGGGGGTATGGGGCGAGACTCGTCGGCATGAAACCGACTCCCGAGTTCTTGTACTTCGATCTGGGCAAGGTGCTGCTGTCGTTCGATCACGCCCGGATGGTGCGGCAGATGGCCGAGGTCGCCGGCGTGGGCGTCGAGGCGATGCGGGCCGCGTTGATGCCGAGCGGCGATCCGAGCGAGGGTGACGCCCAGTGGCGACTCGAAGCGGGGCAGCTCTCCGAGGAGGCGTACCACGAAGGCCTCAGCGAGCGCCTCGGCTGCCGCCCGCCGCGGGCGGAGCTGGACCTGGCGGCGAGCGATATCTTTGCGGAGATCGCGCCCTCGATGCGGCTGCTCGAAAGGCTGAAGGCCGGCGGCTACCGGCTCGGGCTGCTCTCGAACACGAACCCGATCCACTGGCGATTCTTCCTCGATGGCCGCTTTCCGACGCTGAACGAGGTCTTCGAGGTCCGGCTCAGCAGCTTCGGAATCGGGGCCATGAAACCCGACCCGGTCGTTTACGAAGCGGCGATCGAAAGGGCGGGGGTGCCGGCCGAGCGGGTCTTCTTCGTCGATGACCGGCCGGAGAACGTCGAGGGCGCGATCGCCTGCGGAATCGACGCGGTGCTGTTCACCGACACGTCGACGCTCGAAAGCGACCTGCGGACGCGGGGGATTGCTTGCTAGCACGCCCGCAACTCGCGTTGCTGGCACCGGCGGCTTTCGAGTACGCTTCGCCCGGTAATAAGCCAACCTCTCCATCAGCCCAGGGCCGCACGGATGCGACTCGGTGTGTTTCTACCGAACTGGATCGGCGACGCCGTCATGGCCACGCCGGCGTTGCGTTCGCTGCGTGAGCTGGCCGACCGGGATGGCGAGGGCCATGTGGTCGGCGTGTTGCGGCCCTACCTGTCGGATGTTGTTGATGGGCTCGGGCTATTCGATCAAGCGATCAAGTACAAGCCGAAGGCCAACGATCCCGATCTCCGCGGCGGAGCGGTGATCAAGGCCCTTAAAGAACAGCGACTCGATGCGATCGTGCTGCTGACCAATTCGCTGCGGACCGCTTGGCTCGCGTGGCGGAGCGGGGCAGGGGAGCGGATCGGGTACGAACGCGATAAGCGTTCGTGGCTGCTGACGACACGGCTCCGCGAACCGACAAAGAAGGGCAAGCGGGCGCCGCTGCCGGCGATCGATTCGTACCTCAACCTGGCTTACGCCGCCGGCGGGGAATGGCAGAGCCCGCAGATGCAGTTGGCCACCACGGCGGCCGACGAGCGGGCCGCCGACGCGGCGTGGAAGCACCTGGCGTTGCCGCCCGGGCATCGGGTGATCGTCTTCAATACGGGCGGCGCGTATGGCGATGCGAAGGGCTGGCCCGCCGAGCACTTCGCCGAGCTCGCTAAGCGGATCGTCGGCGAGAGCAATCGCTCGGTGCTGGTGAACTGCGGCCCCGGCGAGCGCGACACCGCCGCCAAGGTCGCCGCTCTGGCCGACTCGAAGCGGGTGGTGAGCCTCGGCGAGATGAGCGACCTGCCGATCGGCCTCTCCAAAGCGATCATCAAGCGGAGCGAGGCGCTCGTGACCACGGACAGCGGGCCGCGGTTCTTCGGCATCGCCTTCGAGAAGCCGGTGGTCACACTCTTCGGACCGACCGACCCGGATGTCACACGGACCCACTACGCGGGCGAGACGACGCTGACCGAGTCGCTCGACTGCCAGTTCTGCTGGAAGCGGACCTGCCCGCTGGGGCACCACCGCTGCATGAAGGACCTCGCCGTCGGACGCGTTTACAACGCGTTGGAGTACGGCCTCGAACAACACGCACGCCGAGCGGCTTGATGGACTCTCGACTCCGCATCTTGACCGTCGGCATGAAGCCGGCCGTAAACGAAGCCCTCGCCGAGCGCGACGACTTGCGTGTCGTGGCGATGACACACGGCGCGACCGAGGCGACCGACCGAGGCCGGCTGCGGGTGCTGCCCTACCACCAGCGATCGAAGATCTCGCGGCGGTGCTCGGCTGACATCCGCGAGGCGATCGACGCGTTCCGGCCCGACATCGTGCAGACCTACGGCTCTCGTCCGCTTGCCCATGCGGTGATGGCCCTGCTCGGTCGTCGGGACCGGCCAAAGCTCTTCAGCTACCGTGGCGTGACGAGTCGGGCGTCGCGGTTGCGGATCGAGGATTGGCTGACGTATCTCTCGCCGCTGGTCGATGCGCATGCGTGTGAGTCGCAGGCGTCGATGGACGGCCTGCTCGCCGGCGGCGTGCGGCGTGAGCGTTGCTTCTTGGCCTACAACTGCCTGACGCGCCCGCCGAAACCGGCTGTGTCGCGAGCCGCGTTGGCCGAGTTCGGCATCCCCGAAGACGCCTTCGTGGTCGCTTCGGTCGCCAACTTCCGGCGGGTGAAGGGGGGCGACCTGCTTGTGGAAGCGGCCAAGCGTTGCGTCGATCTTCCGAGCACCCACTTCTTGCTGCTCGGCGAGGTCCGCGACAAGCGGATCAACCAACTCGCCGCTGATCCATCGCTTGCCGGCCGCGTGCACCTCGCTGGTTTTCGCTCGGATGCAATGGACTTGGCATCGACGGCGGACCTTTTCGCGATGCCCAGCCGCGCCGAGGCCCTCTGCGTGGCGTTGCTTGAAGCGATGTCGATGGGTGTCTGCCCGATCGTCAGCGACGCGGGTGGCATGAAGGAGGCCGTTCGCGACGGGATCGATGGCGTCGTCGTCCCCGCGGGTTCTTCGGAAGCCTTGTCGGCCGCGATCCGACGCCTCCATAGCGACCGCGACTTGTTGGCGAGCTACGGGCGATCCGCAGCCGAGCGATTCGCTGCGATGTTTGATCGGGGCGTGGTTGCCGATCGTTTTGCTGCCGCTTATCGTCGGATCGCCGACGTCGGAAGCAGCCCGGTGGCCGCATAACCGTTGCAACCAGCGCGGCGAAGTGGGGTTCGGTCTACCGCGATGGCACTCGCGAGCTAAGACGCGTGGCGTAGTCTTCGGGATCGTCCCCTCAATCGCCTGTGCCCGCGGCTGCGCCCGATGAATCTCAACCACTACGATCGCTGGTGGCTGCTGCTTTGCGGATGCCTGATCGGGCTGCTCGTGCCGGCGGTGGTTGCTCCGGCGGCGTCCGGGGCAGACTACCTGGTTGCACCGATGGCCGCCGTGGCGGTCGTCGCGTTGTTCTTCTTCCTCAGCTACGGGCTCCAACGCTTGCTAGCCGCTGGGCCAGAAGCCGAGCGCGATCCGTACGGAACGGTCAATAAGCACCGCTCCTTAGCGACGGTCGCCAAGGCCCAGATAGCAGAACAGCAGCAGGGCTCCAGCCGTCTTATTCGTGACGTGCTCGACGGACTCGACACGCAGGTTTGCATCCTCGACGAAGCGGGCCAGATCATCGAGACCAACCTGGCTTGGGATCGTTTTGTCGACAAGGTCGGCACAAATGGCAACGGGCGTATCGGTTCGATCTTCTCGGACTTCTACCGCTCTCTTTCCGTCGGAGAGGACGCGGAGCAGGTCGCCGATTCGGCCACAGGGGTTGCCTCGGGACGGCTCGAAGCGATCTCTTGCGAACTCAAAGTCTTGATCGACGGGATGGAGCGACTGCACTCGGTTCGCATCAAGCGGGTTCCTCATCACGAACACGGCACGGCGATCGTGCTGCAGGAGGACCATACCGAAGCGAACGAATCACAGCGTCAGATCCTGCTTGAGAAACGGAAGGCCGAGACCCTCGCCAGCGCCCTGGAAACCAGCCAGACTTCGCTCGAACTAGCAATGAAGGGGGGAGAGCTCGGGCTCTGGCATTGGGACGTTGATTCCGGGTACTTCGAGCTCAGCGTGGACTGGCTTGAGCGGCTGGGGCACAACGAACGTTCGCTCAACGCCGACATCGATTCCTTCCGCGAACTCCTCCATGTCGATGAGCTCTGCTTCTGGACCGCGGACGATGCGGCAAGCCTCACGGCGGACGAACCGTACGACCGCCAATTCCGACTGCGTCGCCCGGACGGCAGTTACAAGTGGGTCCATGTGCTCGGCCGCTCGAACGCAACCAACCCGGACGGCTCGCCCGAAAGCCTCTCCGGGATCCTCTTCGACATCGACGCCCGGAAACGGACCGAACTCCGCGATGCCGGCATGGCGAGGATCATCGAGGATTCGATCAACGAGGTGTACATCGTGGATCGGCAGACGCTGCGGTTCCTGGAAGTGAACCGAGGAGCTCGCGAGAACCTCGGGTACTCACTCGAAGAGTTGCGGCAACTCTCCCCGCCAAGCATCAAGCTAGCCGGCACCCTCGACGAGTTTTCCGACCGCATCAACTCATTAACCACCGGTCGACTGGAGCGGCTCGAGTTTGAAACGATGCACGTTCGTAAAGACGGCTCCACGTACCCCGTCATTATGAACGTTCAGGCGGCGAGGTTGCTCGACCGGGACGTGTTCGTGGCGATTGGATCGGACCTGTCGCAACGTCGTGAGCTTGAGACCCAACTGGCCGAAGCCCAGCGGCTCGAATCGATCGGGCAACTGGCGGCCGGCGTTGCCCACGAGATGAACACCCCGCTGCAATTCGTCGGCAACAACGTGAGCTTCTTGAGCGACTGCTCCGATGCCCTGTTCGAGGTCATCGACCTCTGCCAAAACCAACTCGACGCCGACCCCCTCTCCTGGAAAGAGCGGCAAGAGGCGATCCGCGAGGCGATGCAGCGGACCTCCTTTGACCGAATCCGCGCCGAGGCGCCCAAGGCGATCGCCGAGAGCCTCGAAGGGATCGACCGCGTTCTGAAGATTGTCCGGGCGATGAGGGAGTTCACGCATCCGGGCGAGGAAGAGATGGCCCCCACCGACCTAAACCGAGCCCTCACCAGCACGGCGACCGTGACCCGCAACCGCTGGAAGGAGGCCGCCGAGCTCGAACTGGAGCTCGACCCGTACCTGCCCGAGGTCGAGTGCTTCGGAGCAGCGATGAACCAGGTCTTCGTCAACCTGATCGTCAACGCCGCCGACGCGATCGGCGAGCGACTTGAGGATGACCCCAGCGGCCCCCCTGGGGCCATCACCGTGCGGACGATTTCGTCCGACCAGAGTGTTCAGATCGAGGTGATCGACAACGGTGCCGGGATGCCCGAGGAGGTGCAGCGGCGTGTGTTCGATCCCTTCTTCACGACCAAGGAAGTGGGCAAGGGGACCGGGCAGGGGCTTTCGCTGAGCCATGCGATCGTCACCCAAAAACACCGTGGACAACTTGCCGTGGAGAGCATTCCGGGAGAAGGAACCACCATGCGGGTGACGCTCCCCGTCAGCGGGTCCGCTAGCAGAGGGCATTCGACCCAAGCATTACCTAGGACAACGTCACCCGCCTTATAGGTCTTTCTACCCCATTTCCGGGAAAGCAACCGCGCTTACCGCAACCCTTCTGTGACGAGCTTACCTAGGCTGTAGGCCGGCATAGCCTTCGTATGCGGCAGACAACCAACTCGCATCAAACCAGTCAATCAAGTCATGTCAGGACGTGTTCTTTTTGTCGATGACGACCAGATGCTCCTTTCGAGCATGGAGCGATGCCTCGGCCTGAAGTTTGAGCTGGAAACTGCCAACTCCGGCCCCGAAGCGTTGCGAAAGATCGAAGAAGCGACCAATCCCTACCCGGTCGTGATCAGCGATATGCAGATGCCGGTGATGGACGGCATCCAGTTCATCGAGCAAGCTCGCGAGCTCACCAAGAGCACCGTCTTCTTAATGCTCACCGGCAATCAGGATGTTCACACCGCGATCCGCGCCGTGAACGAGGGCGAGGTGTTCCGCTTCCTCAACAAGCCTTGCGACCCGTCGGATATCGCCGCGGCGATCACAACCGCTCAGCGTGAGTATCGGCTCGATACCGCCGAGCGTAAATTGCTCAGCAAGACCTTCGTCGGCGCGACGGGGATCCTCGGCGACGTGATCGAGATCCTTCAACCGGAGCTGCAAGGGCGGGCCGGGCGGACCGAACAGTTCGCGGAAGATCTGCGAGAGCGGTGCGGCATCGAATCGCGATGGGAATACAAGATCGCCGCCAAGCTGGCTCTCGTGGGCCAGGCCCTGCACCCGGGCCTTGGCAACGCGGCGCCTACCTCTAAGAAAGCGACTGAAGAGCTCGCCACAGCCTACGAATCGGCCTCACGGATGGTCGATCGCATCCCACGGCTGGGCCTCGTGAGCCAGATCATCCGCTCCGCCGCGTCGACCGATGGCGAACTGCCGGTGCTCGACCCTCGTGGCGATGGCGATGTGGTACGCATCGGAGCGGTTCTCTTGCGCGTCGCGCAGCTCGTTGAATCGATGTCCCATGTTGGCATCGAGCCAGAACAGGCCGAGATCGAGATCGCCAAGACACTCCCCAACCTCAACCCCCAACTGCTCGCCGCGGCCCGAGCCGTCTTCCCCATCGACTGCGTTCCCGAGGGCGTGCCAGTCGATGTCGAGGACCTGCAGCCGGATATGGTCCTCCAATCCAATCTGGTCCGCGCCGATGGCGAGACCCTCCTGCGAGCCGGACGCCGGCTAAGCCAAACGCATATCGACAAGCTGCAAGCGGACAAGCGAGCGACCGACGAATCCCTGCCGGTCATCATCACCACCGGCTCTTTCGAGGCCGCTTTCCCGAGCTACTCGGGATAAAACGGAACCGCCCGCTGGCGGGTTTCGTCTTAGAATGCCCGCATGACACGCCACACTCTCACAATCGCCCTGCTGTTCGCCTCGCTCCCCAACTCGGGGCGGGCAGCGGTGGCGGTTCTTTCTAATCACACCGACGCCGCGGTCGCGTTCACGCTGGCAAACGGTGCCGGGGTGTCGCGGCCGGCCCGGCTCGAGCCGGGCGAGTCGGCCCCGTTCTTCTCCACCACGCCGCAATCGGTCTCCTACCCCACCAGCGCCGGCCCGCGGATCGAGAACCTCACGGCGGACACGGCCTACTGGTTCACGAAGGTCGCCTCGGGCAAGCGGCGGGTGCTGCAACTCCGGCAGATCGGTCTGACCGGCCTCCGCCAGGGTCCTCCGTCGCCGCTTGCTTGGAACGTCGGCGCGGGGCGCAGCGATCTAGCGATTCGGGTCATCCTCTGTGTCGACGAGGAAGAGCCGACCACCGACGCCGTGTGGCAGGCTCGCCTGCGGAAACGCTTGGCGGCCGCGTCGTCGATTGTCGAGAAGCACTCCGGCGTCCCGTTCGAGGCGGCCGGCTTCGCTTACTGGCGATCGAACAACGACATCAACCGGCTCGAAGCGACCCTCGCCGAGTTCGAGCGTGCCGTCAGCCCGCCCGAGGGGGCCTTGGCGATCGGCTTCTCGAGCCAGTACCGCGTTGAGCGCGGCCGTCGCCGCCTCGGCGGCACGCGTGGGCCGTTGCGCCGGCACATCCTGGTGAAGGAGTGGTCACCGAACGTGAGCGAGCCCGAACGCGTTGAGCTGCTGGTCCATGAACTGGGGCACTTCCTCGGCGCCGCCCACAGCCCGGAGCTGACCAGTGTGATGCGGCCGGTGCTCGGCGACAGGCCCGTCCGACTCAAGAGCCACCAGATCCGCTTCGATGCGATCAACACGCTGGCGATCGCGATGGTCGGTGAAGAGGTCCGTCGGCGGGGCGTGCGGCAATTCAGCCAGATCAGCCGGCCGAGGCTCGATCGCCTGAAAGGCCTCTATGCCACCTTGGCACAAGTGACCCCCGGGGAGCCCGCCGCCATGGAGATGCTGCGTCGGCTCCAAGGCCGGCACGGCGCGGCGCCAGCCGTCGTGACGGCCGAAGACCGAGAGCACGCCGCCGCCGGCCGTGTGGTCGCCGCAGTCACACAACGCGCCGCCGCCAACCGCAAACGCCCGCTCGAAGACCGTTTGGCGGGCGATGCCCTCACCAATGCCCTCGTTCGTGCCGGCGCCAAAGCGGCGACCGAGCCCAAGGCGCTGCTGCTTGGGCTCGGGATCGCCCTCGACGATTCCGGCACGCTGGCCAAGCACCCACGGACGATCGAGGCGGCCTTGCAGGCCGAGTCGCAACGCCAACGCCAGCTCCGCAAGAACGTGCTCGGCAAACCGACCGCCCGCGACCGTCAGGACACGCTCAAGCACTTCTTTGTCTCCGCGGCGATGACCGTGCTGGTTGGTGAGAAGGAGGCCAACCTGTGGGGCTTCGCCAAGGAACTCTCCGACGCCAACGGCGGCAGCGGTTTCAGTTTCGCCGACCTCGCCGCCGACCGGGCCGGTGTCCGCTTCGCCAATGGCGTTACCGCCGGGACGACCCCGCTGTTCGGCTTGGCGGCCAGTTTCCGGATCGAGAACTACTTGCCTCCGCTCGACGGGCTCGAGGAGGGGATCCAACTGGAAGAGCTCATCAAACGGTTCGGCAGCCAGGGCGATCCTCGTTACGACGCCCAGATCCAACGGATCGACAAACGGATCGACAAACTGCCGGCGTACTCGCTCAGCACGCTTGATCTGGGCGGCCTGTAGGGGGCATCGCGGCCACCGATCCGGCCCACCGGCCGCCCCCCCACTAAATCTCTGGGTGGATTGACCAAAACCCCTCCGCCAGCCTACTGTTTACGGCTCGAAAAGGCGGCGTTCCTCCCACCCCAAGCGCGAGTATATCCCGTGAGCGAGTTGTGCGATTTCGGCCTAATCGGCCTGGCAGTGATGGGCGAGAACCTGGCCCTTAATGTCGAGAGCCGCGGCTACAAGGTGGCCGTCTACAACCGCACGACCAGCGTGATGACGGACTTCGTCGAAGGCCGCGCCAAGGGTAAGCAGTTTGTCGGCTGCGAGACCCTTGAGGAGATGGTCAAGAACCTCGCTTCGCCGCGCAAGATCATGTTCATGGTCAAGGCCGGTCCGGCGGTCGATTCGCTCATCGAGACGCTCACCCCGATGCTCGACCCGGGCGATATCCTCATCGACGGCGGCAACACCTACTACGCCGACACCGAACGCCGCACCAAGGCGGTCGAGGAGTCCGGCCTGTTGTTCTTGGGCGTCGGCGTGTCGGGCGGCGAAGAGGGCGCCCTCAAAGGCCCCAGCATCATGCCGGGCGGCAGCGAGAAGGCTTGGCCCGCGCTCAAGCCGATCTACCAAGCGATCTCCGCCAAGGTCGGCCCAAACGACGACATCCCGTGCTGCGAGTGGGTCGGCCCCCGCGGCGCCGGGCACTACGTGAAGATGGTGCACAACGGCATCGAGTACGGCGATATGCAGCTCATCTGCGAAGCCTACTCGATGATGAAGGAGACCCTCGGCCTCACCAACGACGAGCTCTACGACGTCTTCGCCGAGTGGAACACGGGCGAGCTCGATAGCTACCTGATCGAGATCACTCGCGACATCTTCAGCGTCAAGGACGAAGACGGCACCTACATGGTCGACAAGGTCCTCGACCGTGCCGGCGCGAAGGGGACCGGCAAGTGGATGAGCCAACTCGCGCTCGACCTTGGCGTGCCGAGCACCCTGGTCACCGAGGCCGTTTACGCCCGTGGTCTCTCCAGCCGCAAGGACGAACGCGTCCGCGCCAGCGAAGTGCTCAAGGGTCCGGCACCGAAGTACGACGGCGACAAGAAAGAGTTCATCGAGGCGATCCGCCAGGCGTTGTACGCGTCGAAGATCGTCAGCTACGCCCAAGGCTTCGTGCAGTTGCAGGCCGCCGCCGCCGAGCACGATTGGCCGCTCAACTACGGCGACTGCGCCATGCTCTGGCGTGGCGGCTGCATCATCCGCGCGGTCTTCCTCGATCGCATCAAAGAGGCGTTCGACAAGGACCCGAACCTGGAGAACCTGCTGCTCGCGCCGTACTTCGCCGAAGCGGTCGACAACGCCCAGTCGGCGTGGCGTCACGTCGTGTCCCAGGCCGCCGTGCTGGGCGTCCCGGTCCCGGCCTTTGCCACCGCCCTGGCGTACTACGACGGCTTCCGCCGCGCGAACCTGCCCGCCAACCTGCTGCAAGCCCAACGCGACTATTTCGGCGCCCACACGTACGAGCGAGTCGACAAGCCACGCGGCGAGATGTTCCACACCGAGTGGTTGGACCTGCGGAAGGAGCCTTCGTGAGGCCTGCTCAAGCAATCAAACATTAGTAAGTTCAATGACTGAAGAAGACTTACTCACTGTAGAACAGCAACTCGGCGATCTTCCGGACGCCTATCGCGAGTGGCTGCTATCGCTACCGAGTTCACGACATTCGGCTGTTTGGTCAAATCACGCGACAGACATAGCCCATATCTACCTCACACCGGCTGAGTTGCTGGAGGCAAATTGTGTGCTACTGGAGAGCGATTGGCTCGAAGGAACTGAGTGGGGCCACTATGAGCTAACGGACTACTTGGTTGTTGCCGGAGACGGCTGTGGAAACTACTTCATTTGCGATCCAGATGACGAAGACTCTCCCATTCAGTTGCTAGCCCACGATCCCATCGGAATTGAAGACGCCTACGCGAGCATGGGTGACTTCCTTGAAGAGGCGGCGCGTGTTGTCTATTAACAGCGCTGTGGCTAGGCCGGCAACCGCATGTTAAGTCATTAGCATGGAGAGCTTTGCGAGTTGGTCTTGGTTCCAGGCGGCCCTTCTTCGCTCTCGTTTGATGCTTCCTGGCGAAGTATGCCGCCTAGTACCACTGGCTCTTCCACCTGTGAGATTTCCGAACAGACTTACTGAGCAAAGACATTGGCACACCTCCAAACAACAACGCAAGCGGACTTAGCCGAACTCCTACTAAATAGCCCCTTCTCCTTTACTCCATGAGCTCAGTGGCCCCCGGTGTTTCAGCTTGATTCACTCCGCCTAGAGAAGTCTCACGCACTAGCCCTGCGCAGCCTAGCTATGTCCCGCAAATCGTTGCTTGCAATCCTGCAGCTACTGTCAGCCACCGCTCAAGCCGCCGAGGACAACGCCGGTTGGGAGCCGCTGGCCGTTGTCACGCCGGGGGAGTCATCCACTCAGGCGCCGTCGGACGCCATCGTGTTGTTTGATGGCACCGACTTCTCGCAATGGACCGGCGGCGAGGGGTGGGAGATCGTCGATGGGGTGGCGGTCGTGGGGTCGGAGTGGCTGACGACCAAGCGGGCGTTCGGCGATTGCCAGATCCATGTCGAATGGTCGGCCCCCAACCCGCCCGAGCCGTACACCGGGGCACGGCGGGGGAATAGCGGCGTCCACCTGATGGGCAAGTACGAGTTGCAGATCATGGACTCGTACAAGAACCAGACCGCCCCGCATCGCCACGCCGGCGCGCTGTACAAGCAGGTGCCGCCCGCGGTGCTCGCGGTCCGCCCGCCGGGCGAGTGGAACACGTACGATATCTACTGGACCGCGCCCCGCTTCGGCGAAGGGGGCTCGCTCGACCGCCCGGCGTTCATCACCGTCTCGCTCAACGGGGTGCTGATCCTCAACCACGCCGAGGTGCTCGGCAAAACATCTCACCTCGAAGCCCCCGCCTACAAGCCGCACGATGCCCGCCGGCCCTTCTCGCTGCAAAGCCACGGCAAGTCGCCCGTCCGCTTCCGCAACGTCTGGGCCAGAGACTTCGCTCCGGCTTCGCGAGAAGGTGTCCCGAGTTCCTGAAAGGGCAGCACTTCTCACGCATCCTCCGTGCTCTCCGTGGTGACCCGATGAAGAACCAGGATCGCCCCACCGAACTGACCGACGCCGAACGCCAGAAGCTCGGCCAAGCGATGAGCGCCCAGCAAGTGGCGGCGGAGCGAATCGGTTACGCCCTGCGTGGGGAAGAGCAGGCAGCCGATCAATGCGTTGTCGCCGAGATGCCCGGCACGCCCACGGGGGAGGTCAGCGTCTGTGGGGCGAAGGACTTCTTGATCGACGAGGTGCGGCGGTTCACGCGTGAGGACGGCGACACGATCGACGTCCGCTGTGCCTCGTCGGCCGTGCTTGGAATGACCGACTCGCCCGTGCATGTCCACGCGGCGACGACCGAGTACTACGTCGTGCTGGCGGGTTCCGGGCGGATGGTTCTCGGCGAGGGGGAGAACGAGCGTGTGGTGGCGATCCGGGAAGGAAGCGTCGTGCTCCTGCCGCCCGGCCAGCCACACGGGGTCGCCGCCGACGACCCGGCGGCGCCGGTGAGGGCGTTGCTAACGTTCTCTCCCGGCCTTGCCCCGAAGGAATGCCCCGAGTTCCGCGATGAGCGGATCGTCTACGCCCGGACGTCCGAACGGCTCAAGCACCTTGTGGGAGACGTCTCCCGATGCCGATAACGCGACGCCTAATCAAACGGCTGGCAGTCCGTCATTGGCGTCAGGAGACGCCTCCTACCGTTGGATTGTCATCTTGAGCGGCTTCGATAGAGCTACTCACTCCCGGCGGGACGCGGTAGGTTATGGCTTCGGGTGTTTTCTTCCTTTGCGTCCTCCGCGTCCTCCGCGGTGAATCACGACATGCCGCACACGATCGTCATCTTCGGTGCCTCCGGCGACCTGACCAGCCGGAAGCTGATCCCGGCCCTCTACAACCTGCACCGCAAGAAGCGGCTGCCGGAAGCGACTCGGATCGTCGGCTTCAGCCGCACGAAGTTCGAGCACGAGGCGTGGCGAAAGGACCTCCGCGAGACAACCGAGCAGTTCGCCGGCAAGAACTTCAAGGCCGACGTCTGGGAGAGCTTCGCCGACAGCGTCTTCTACTTCCCGGGCGATATCGGCAAGGCCGAAGACTTCGAGGGGCTCGGAACGTTCTTGGACGAGCTCGAGAAGGGAGCGAGTTCGACCCGACTGTATTACCTTTCGACCGCGCCCCGCTTCTACGAGCCGGCGATCGATCACCTCGGTCAGGCCGGCCTGGCGGGCGAGACCGACGATTGCAGCCGCCGGGTGGTGATCGAGAAGCCGTTCGGCACCGACCTGGCGACCGCCCACAAGCTGAACGAGATCGTCCACCGCTCGTTCGACGAGAAGCAGGTCTACCGGATCGACCATTACCTCGGCAAAGAGACGGTCCAGAACCTCTTCGTGCTGCGGTTCGCCAACGCGATCTTCGAGCCGATCTGGAACCGCAACTACATCGACCACGTGCAGATCACCGTGGCCGAGAGCGTCGATGTCGGCAGCCGCGCCGGGTACTACGACACATCCGGCGTGGTCCGGGACATGATCCAGAACCACCTGCTGCAGTTGATGATGGTCACCGCCATGGAACCGCCGGCCCGCTACGCGGCCGACCCGGTGCGTGACGAGAAGGTGAAGGTCCTCCAAGCCGTCCGATCGAAGTCCCCCGAGGATATCGCCCGCGATACGGTCCGCGGCCAGTACAAGGGTTACCTCCAAGCCGAGGGCGTGCCGGACGACAGCAAGACCGCCACCTTCGCGGCGTTCAAGCTCGGCATCGATAACTGGCGTTGGCAGGGGGTGCCGTTCTACCTGCGGAGCGGCAAGGCCCTGAGCTGCCGGACGACCCAGATCGTCATCCAATTCCGCCAGCCGCCGCACATGCTCTTCCAGAGCGGGCCGAAGAACATCCGCGACGCCAACCGCTTGGTCATCCAGGTGCAACCGGCCGAGGGGATCCAGATGCACTTCCAAACCAAGGTGCCCGACGCCGGCATGAAGATGCGGCAGACCGACCTCGACTTCAACTACCACGAGAACTTCGGCGGCAGCATCCCCGAGGCTTACGAGCGTCTGCTGCTCGACGCGATCGAAGGCGACGCCAGCCTCTTCGCCCGCGCGGACGAGGTTGAGGCCGCTTGGAGCATCTGCGACCCGATCCTCAAAGCCTGGGCCGATGCCGACGCGATCGGCAACGACGACCCACCGCTGCACACCTACGAGCCGGGCCTCTGGGGTCCGACCGAGAGCGCCGTGTGGATGGGCTTGCAGAAGCGTGATTGGTTCGACGCTTGCCCGGTTCTTAGTTGAGGAGTGAGGGACGAGGAGCTAGGGGCCAGGGTTTGCTGGTTTCCAGGCTCGCCATCCCTAGCCCCTAGCCCCTAACCCCTAACC
>CAYGUP010000076.1:0-19002 GCA_964353155.1 uncultured Planctomycetaceae bacterium
CTACGCCGCCATCGCCGAAGAGACCGGCCTGACCAAGAAGCAGGTCGGCGAAGTCTTCGACGCCCTCGACGGTCAGATCGAGAAGGCCCTCACCGGCCGCGGCGCGCCGAAGATGTTCTCGCTTCCCGGCCTCTGCAAGATCACCTTGCAGCACAAGCCGGCCACCAAGGAGCGTGAAGGCACCAACCCGTTCACCGGCGAGCCGACGATCTTCAAGGCCAAGCCGGCCAAGACCGTCGTGAAGGTCCGCCCGCTGAAGAAGCTCAAGGACATGGTCATCTGATCGCTGTCTTCGACACGCGATAAGAAAAGACGAGACCAACAACGAAGCGGCGGGTCGGCAACGGCCCGCCGCTTTTTTCTTGCGCTGCGGTATTCTGAGGCGTTCCTGTTCAACGCTTCGCCAGAGACCCGTCGATGCCCGTCCCGCTGCACGTTGTGCTCTTCCAGCCCGAGATCCCGTTCAATACCGGGAGTGTCGGCCGGACCTGTGTCGCCCTCGGCGCGAAGCTGTGGCTGGTGAAGCCGCTCGGCTTCCAGGTCGATGACCGCCAATTGAAGCGGGCCGGCCTCGACTACTGGCAGCACCTCGATTGGCAGGTGGTCGATGACTGGGACGACCTCCGCCGCCGACTGCCGACCGATCGCCTCTGGTACTTCACCAAGCGGGGCGATCGCGGCTACGGCGAAGCGCAGTACGCCCCGGGCGATGCGTTGGTGTTCGGCAGCGAATCCAATGGCCTGCCCCCCTCGCTGACCGACGCGGCCGACGGCCATCGGCTCCGAATCCCAACGACCGAAAACGTCCGCAGCCTGAACCTCTCGGTCAGCGTCGCGGTGGCGGCTTACGAGGTGGTGCGGCAGACCGGGGCCGAGCTTTGAAGGGGATTCGCTGGGCTGATTCGGTCCGGGCGCTGACGCTTCCGGCTTGCCTGCGCGCCCGGTCTTCCGTTTTCGCGGGGTTTCGCCTTGAATAGCGGGTATGGCCGAACTGAATGCTGGACTTGAATCGATCTTCACCCCCTCCGTTTCGCTCGCGGACCGGACTTGGCTCAAGGTAGGCGGCAACGCCGACTGGCTGGTCCGCCCGACCGATGTCGAGCAATTGGTGGAGGTGGTCACCCGCTGCCGCGATGCCCAGACCCCGATCCGTGTGCTGGGCAGCGGCTCGAACGTGCTAGTGCGCGACGCTGGCGTGCGGGGCGTGGTGCTCCAGCTTGATGCGGAGGCCTTCGGCTCCGTGCGGATCGACGGCACCCGGGCGATCGTCGGTGGGGGGGCCTCGCTGGCCACGGTCATCAACGAGACTGTGCGGGCGGGCCTCGGCGGGCTCGATACGCTGGTCGGCATCCCGGGCGTCGTGGGAGCGGCCCTGCACCACAACGCGGGCGGCCGCGGCGGCGATATCGGCCAGTGGGTCGCCGAGGCGACCGTGCTGACCCGCACTGGCGAGACGAACACCCTGGGCCGCGACGACATGTCGTTCGGCTACCGCGAGAGCAGCCTGGACGAGTTGGTCATCGTCGAAGCGGTTTTCGACCTAGAACAAGCCGATCCGTCCGCCCTCACCAAGCGGATGCAGAAGCAATGGATCATCAGCAAGGCGGCCCAGCCGGGCGGCCACCAGCGGCAGGGGCAGGTCTTCCGCAACCCGCGTGGCATGAGTGCTGGCATGCTGATCGACCAAGCCGGGCTGAAGGGGGCCTCCGTCGGCGGGGCCGCGGTGAGCGACAAGCACGCCAACTACTTCATCGCCGGCGAGGACGCGACCGCCGATGACCTACAGAAGCTGATCGAGTTGGTCCGCTCGCGGGTCGAAGAGCGGATGGGCATCGAGCTGGAGCTGGCGATCGAGATCTGGTAACGGTCGCCCACGAATCCAGCTTCAGTCGGCACACCAGCGATGCTAGCAAGCGTCGTCGGCATGCCGTGCGTGCTTCAAGGAGGAAGCCGTCATGTCGGACCCCGTCGCCAATCCGCCGCGTGATCTCGCCACTTGGCTCGTGCAGACGATCCGCGCCCGCCGGGGCGTGCTGACCGCGATGGCCTTGCTGGCGGCCCTGGGCCTCGGCTTCAAGGCGTTGTGGAACACGGTCGGCCCGTCGATCGCCCACAGCGACCGCTACCTGATCACGCCGGCCAGCACGACCATCACGCCGCCCCCCGCGTGGGTCCGGCATCCGGTGGTCGAACGGGCCTTCCAGCGTGGCGGCATCGAGCAGGCCCTCTCGGTCCTCGACCCGCCGGAGAGTTTCGAGCAACCGCTCGCCGAGGCGTTCGCCTCGGACCCGTGGGTCCGTTCCGTGCAAGCGATCCAGAAATCGCCGCCCAACCGAGTCGATCTTCAAGTCGAGTACCGCACGCCGTTGGCCGCGGTCGTGCTGGGCAAGGACCTGATGCCGATCGATGTCGAGGGGGCCGTGTTGCCGCGCGGTGACCTGTCACGCGACCAAGTGAGCTGGATGCCACGCATCGAGTTCAACGAGTACCAGACCCGCCCGCCCGTGGTGGGGCAGGTCTGGGCCGAGCCCCGGGTCGCGGGGGCGGCGGCGATCGTCGCCGGCTTCGGGCCGCTTTGGGACGAACTCGATCTCTTCTCGGTCGGCGTCGAGGCGTTGCCCGACGTCCGTGCCGGCCGCCGGTTCTGGAGCTACAAGCTCTACTCGACCGGCAAGACAACGATCATGTGGGGCGCGTCGCCGCTCAATTCACCGCCCGACGAGTCGGAGTTCGCGACCAAGGTCGATCGGCTCAAGCGGCTGGTCACTCGCTATGGCCGGCTCGACTCGGAGCAGACCAGCCCCCTGTTGATCGACTTGCGCGACGGCGTGGCCGAGTTCCGGCAGGTGAAACTCCGCACCGAGAAGCGCCTCGCCGCCAAGCCAGACCAAGACAAGCCCGTGGCGAAGTGACCCGGGTCAGTCGGGCGCTGTTTCCTTGGCCAACGCACTGATCGCCTTGAAAGCGGGGTCGGCGGCGGTCTCGCACCATTCGAAGAGGACCGCTTCGGTCGTCGTCAGCGTGACGCCCGAGCCTTCGAGTCGACGCAGGGAGGTCTCGTGATCGATCGCGAAACGCGAGCCGACCGCATCTACGGGCACCAACGGCTCGAAGCCCGCGGACAGCAGGTCCATCGCCGTCTGGGCGACACAGACATGGGTCTCGATCCCGACCAGCACGACGTGTCGCGCTCCGGCCTCGCGTAGTTCGGTAACGAGGCCTTCGCACGCCCCGGCACTGAAGTCTTGCTTGGCGATCGGCTCGGGCAGCCGCTCGGCGAGTTCGCTAACGGTCGCCCCGAGCTTCTCGGGGACTTGCTCGGTAACCGCCGCGGTGATGCCGAGGGCCTTGGCCCCGTCGAGCAGTCGCCGCGTATTCCAGACGATCGTCGGGCCCGCCGGTTGGGCCGTGAGCAGCCGTGCTTGCACGTCGATCACCACGAGGGCGGTCTCGTCTCGGCTCATCAGCAGGGGGCTGCGGCTGGTTCGTTGGCTTGGCATCGAGGGCATCCGGATCGGCGTGAGGTATGATGGACTGAATCGTACCCACCGCCAGACCCGAGTCCCACCGCCTCAGAGCATGTCGAAAGCCCTCTGCGATTGGTCGAAGAAAGACCTCCGCGAACGCTGGGAAGAGCTGCGCGAACTCGTCGAGAGCCCCAAGTACGCCTGCACCAAGTGCGGACGAGCGGCGGTCAAGAAGGCCGTCCTCTGCAAAGCCAAGCCTCTAAGCGACTCAAAGGAGGTCTGACCCCAAAAAGCGAGCATCCCAGCCGCTTGCGTTGCTCCCACTTCCACCTTCCCACTTCCCCCTTCGCAGTTCTTGCCCACTGGCCAACCGTCGTGGCTCACCCGACAATTGGTCGCATGTCCCGACCAAGAATCCGCTCCACGACCATCCTCTCTGTCCGCAAGGGCGACACCGTTGCCATGGGCGGCGACGGCCAAGTGAGCCTTGGTGACACGGTCATGAAGGCCGACGCCCGCAAGGTCCGCGTCCTGGGCGAGGGGCGGGTGATGACCGGCTTTGCCGGTTCGGCGGCGGATGCGTTCGCGTTGTTGGAACGCTTCGAGGCCAAGCTGAAGGATCACCCGCAAAACATGCCGCGGGCCGCGACCGAACTCGCCAAGGACTGGCGGACCGACCGGGCGCTGCGGCGACTCGAAGCGCTGATCGCCGTCGCCGATGGCAAGGACACCCTGCTGGTCTCCGGCACCGGCGACGTGATCCAGCCGACCGACGGCATCCTCGGGATCGGCTCCGGCGGCAACTACGCCATCGCCGCGGCACGAGCCCTGATGGCCCACTCCGACCTCGACGCCGAGGGCGTCGTCCGCGAGGCGTTGAAGATCGCGGCGGACATCTGCGTTTACTCCAACCACAGCATCGTCGTTGAGACACTCGCCACGGCGTCGCGTCAGTAGAGATTCGACCAGCGGCCCGGTATTCCACTCAACGAGATACAGACTTCCATCGTGCAAGAACTGACTCCCAAAGCGATCGTCGAGCAGCTCGACCGCTACATCGTTGGCCAGGCCGACGCGAAGCGTGCCGTGGCGGTCGCCATCCGCAACCGTTGGCGCCGCCGGCAGCTCGACGCCGAGCTCCGCAAAGAGGTCTCGCCGAAGAACATCCTGATGATCGGCCCGACCGGCGTGGGCAAGACCGAGATCGCCCGCCGCTTGGCGAAGCTGACCGGCGCGCCGTTCATCAAGGTCGAGGCGACCAAGTACACCGAGGTCGGCTACTACGGCCGCGACGTCGAGAGCATGGTCCGCGAGCTGGTTGAGAACGCGATCGGCTTGGTCAAAGAACAAATGCGCGAGGAAGTCCAAGAAGAGGCCAAGCGTCGGACGGTCGAGCGGCTCTTGGAGAAGCTCGTCCCGCAGCCGACCACGATCGATACGTCCGACCTCGAAGACTCGACCGATCGCCACGAACGCAACCGCGAGAAGATGCGGGCGATGCTGGTGGCTGGCGAGTTGGAGGACCGCACCGTCGAGATCGCGATCGAGAAGAAGGCCCAAGCGATGATGATCCCCGGCATGGGCGGGGGCGGCGGGGGCGAGATGGACTTCGATATGCAGGGCATGATCGAGAAGATGCTGCCCAAGCAGGTGTCGCGCCGCCGGCTGACGGTCGCCGAGGCCCGCGAGGTGATCTTCGAGCAAGAATGCGAACGCCTGATTGACGGGGAGAAGGTCAACGGCGAGGCGATCGAGCTGGCCCAAGAGTCCGGCATGATCTTCCTCGACGAGATCGACAAGGTCGTCGCCACCGAGGGGGGCAAGGGCAACGATGTCTCCCGGCAGGGCGTGCAACGCGATCTGTTGCCGATTGTTGAAGGCACCACCGTGCAGACCAAGTACGGCTACGTCAAAACCGATCACATCCTCTTCGTCGCGGCCGGGGCCTTCCACAAGGTGAAGCCGAGCGAGCTGATGCCGGAGCTCCAGGGGCGGTTCCCGATCCGCGTCGAGCTCGACGACCTGACGAAGGCCGACTTCGTCCGCATTCTCACCGAACCACGGGGCTCGCTGACCAAGCAGTACACGGCCCTGATGGGCACGGAGGACGTGACGATCGAATTCACCGACGACGCGATCGACGCCCTCGCCGAATACGCTTACACCGTGAATCAATCGACCCAGAACATCGGGGCGCGGCGGCTCTACACGATCATGGAGCGGCTGCTGGAGGAGCTCTCCTTCGAGGCCCCCGAGATGCAGGGGGCCAAGGTGCCGGTCAACGCCGCGTACGTCCGCCAGCGGCTGGAAGCGGTCACCCAGGACGAGGACCTCAGCCGTTATATCCTGTGATCCGACCCCGCAGGCCGGTTCGTCAGGTCCGGTTGTGGCGGTTGGAACGGTCGGCCGCTCGCCGGCGTCCGAGCAACGCCAGCCGATCGGCCGAATCGCAGCGCAACGGCCCGCCGGTCTGAGCAGAATAGAATCCCGGTCGCCATCGGCCGCTGATCCCCCGCCACCTCATCGAGTCCACGGAGCCCTCCATCGTGAGCGACGCCGTCACCCTGCCGCTTCGTGCGGAGAACAACCCGAAGTTCTACAGCCGCTTCCTGTGGCTCGGCCTCGCCGCCCTCGGGTTCATGGCCTACTGCCTCTACGACGGGTTCGTGAATTACCCGGACCAGAAGGTCCGTGGCGAGGCACTCCTAACGGTCGCGGAGGAGACCATCCCGGTCGATAAACGCGAAGAGCTCATGCACGGCGGCCACGGCATGGGCGGTTACTACACGCACCTCGTCGAGAGCCTGCCGGACTATCCTGAGTTCCAATCGGCCTGGGAGAGCAGAGCGACCGCCGAGGGCTGGTCGATGACCCCGCCGGCGAAGCTGCGGACGGACGGCGCGATCCTCAACCAGCACATCATGGCGGTGATCGCCGCTTTGGGAGCGGCCCACTTCTTGTTCACGGTCTACCGGACCCGCGGCCGCTGGTTCGAGCTCGGCGAGAGCGGCATCACGTCCCGTTGGGGCGAATCGTTCTCGCTCGACCAGGTCACCGAGATCGACAAGAAGCAGTGGCGTGATAAGGGCATCGCCCGCCTCCGCTACAAGGACTCCAAGGGCCGGCAGAGGACGTTCGTCGTCGATGACTACAAGTACCACCGCAAGACGACCGACCGCATCCTCTGGCACATCGAGAACGTGGTCGGTTTCGACAAGATCGTCAGCGGCAAGCCGGGGCCTGACCCCGATGCGAAACCCGAACCGCCGCCAGTTCAGGCAGATGCCCCCGCGGACACCAGCGAAGCCTGATCCCGCGCTTGACCCCTAATGCGGTCTCGGGAGGGCGAGGCTCCTGCCGAGCCATGCGGCGGGTACCCGGGTTCGGCTCGGCAGGAGCCTCGCCCTCCCGTCTGGCCCGCGACGGCTGACTAGAGCGGCTTGGCTAAGCCCTCGATCGTCACACGCCGGCTCGTCTGATCGACCAACTCGATCGTCACGGTGATCGTTCCGGGCGGAAGGCTATCGGGGAAGCGGTTGCCCCATTCGACGAAGGTCAGGCCCGGACCGGCAGGCCCGCCGCCGGCGAAGTACTCGTCGATGCCGATCTCCAGCAGCTCGTCCTCGTCGTTCAGGCGGTACGTGTCGAGGTGGTAAATCGGCACCCGCCCCGAGCGGTACTCGTTGATCAGCACGAAGGTCGGGCTGGTGACCTCCTCGGTCACGCCGAGCGCCTCGGCGATCGCCCGCACCAAGCGGGTCTTACCAGCACCAAGCGTGCCGACGAGCGACACCACCGAAGGCACCGGCAACGCCGCCGCCAGCCGCTCGCCAAGGGCGACGGTCTCTTCTTCGCTGCCGATCTCGATCGTTTGCGTCATCGGTGCTCGTAGCCTTGGGGCGTGAGGCGGCTCGTGTCGCCGTTGCCGAAGCGGATCAGGCGATCGGTCCTTTCGGTCACCCAGCCGATACGCACGAGCTGGCTCGTTGCCGCCGGGTAAGCCTCTAGATCGGCCGCCGTATCGGCATCGACTGCCAGTAGGAGCTCGAAGTCTTCGCCGTCCGATAAGGCATGATCGAGGGCGGCCTTCCCGGAAGCTTCGGCAGCAGCCGCTGCGGCTTCGGAAATCGGCACACTCATCGCGTTGATCACGGCACCGACACCGCTTGCTTCGCAAAGCCGTGCCAAGTCGAGCGATAAGCCATCGCTCAGGTCCATCATGGCGTGGAGCGTGACTTGCTTGTGCAAGGCCAAGGCCTCCTCGACACGTGGCGTGAAGTCCAAGTGCTTGCCGGCAAGGCTCCCGCCGAGCGGCCCAGTCACGAACAGGATGTCACCCGGCTTACCTCCTTCCCGTCGCACGATGCCACGCTCGGTCGGCTCACCCAGGGCCGTGACGGCGATCGCCAGCGGCCCGGGGCCGACGTTCGTATCGCCGCCAATGATCGGGCAGCCGAACTCCTCGGCGAGCGGCAGCATCCCTTCGATCAGCCGCTTGGCGAGGTCGTCTGGCGTGAGGCCGCCGGCCCCGTCGCGGGGCAGGGCGAGGCTTACCAAGACGCCGGCGGGTCGGGCGGCCATCGCGGCCAAGTCGCTCAGGTTGACCGCGAGCGCCTTGCGGCCGATGCGCTCCGGCGCGTGCTCGGCGGTCAAAAAATGCACGCCGTCGATCAGCAGGTCGGCCGTCGTGACGAGTTGCTTGCTCGGCAGGTCGAGCAACGCGGCGTCATCGCCCACGCCGATCCGCACAGCGGGGTTCGGCGGCAGCCGTTCGTTCAACCAGGCAACGAAGTCTAACTCCATGGCACCAAGTTAAACCACGGAGGCACGGAGATCACGGAGGGGAGATCCCAAAGGATCTTTCTTCGGTGCCTTCCGACGGACCTGTGCTCAGCGACGGATCGGGGCGTCGACCGGCATCGCTCCGACGAGTGTCTCGTCGCCCCGCAGGACATAGAACTTCACTTCGCCGAGGCTCGCCAGCGTGTCGTTGTTGACGATGTAGCGGATATCCTCTTCCGAAGCGGTCTCCCAGCGGTGCATGCCGACCAAGATATCGCCGGCTTGGATGCCCTTGGCGGCGGCCGAGCTGCCGGAGCGGACATCGACGACCCGCATGCCGCCGCGGTAACGGCTCTTGCGACGCGCGAACGTGCTCTTGGGCTCCGCGTCGAGCTTCAAGCCGAGGACCGTCCAGGCCTTCGAGTTCGTTTCGCCCGCGGCGGTCGCCCTGGCGACGGGGCGGGGTGTGGTCTTGCTCGCCACGGTTTGTCGCGGGGCCGACTGGCCACGCCGGGCGACCGCCAATTGAAGGCTCACCGGCTTGCCACCCCGACGCACCGAGAGGCCGACGCGTTCTCCGACCTGCCGGCCGAGCAAGGCCCGCTCGACGTCCAACGCCCGCACGACACTCACGTCGCCGAGCCGCGTGATCACGTCGCCGGGCCGGATGCCGCTCTTCGCCGCCGGGCTGCCGGGGCGGACCCGGCGGACGACCAAGTCGTCGCCGCTGCGCGAGGCGGCCGTGTCGATGCCGTGCCACTTGTTCTCGAGTCGTTCGACGCTCATCAGTTCGGCGGCGATCGAGAGCGCCTGATCGATCGGGATCGCAAAACCGATCCCCTGAGCGCCCGCCCGCACGGCCACGTTCAGCCCGATCATCTTGCCCTCGATCGAGAGCAGCGGCCCGCCCGAGTTGCCCGGGTTGATGCTGGCGTCGGTTTGGATGAGGTCGTCGTAGGCTTGGGTGTCGCTGACCTGCACGTCGCGGCCGAGGGCCGAAACGATGCCGCGGGTCACGGTGTGTTCGTAGCCGTAGGCGTTGCCGACGGCGATCACCGGCTCGCCCGGCATCAGGTCACGCGAGTTGCCGACCTCGATGATCGGCAGCGAGCGGCCGACGTTGATCTTGATGACCGCCAGGTCGGTCCGCTTGTTCGTCGCGATGACGCGGGCGATATCGACGGTGCCGTCGTCGAGCGTGACGCGGATCTGCCGCACGCCATCGACCACGTGATGGTTCGTCAGCACGTAGCCGCGTGGGTCGATCACCACGCCGGTCCCCATGCCGTTCACCTGGCGAGTCGTGCCGGTCGGGCCCTTCTCGTCCGGGACACTCTTCTGCCCTTGGATATTAACGACCGACGGCCGTGCCCCTTGCACCGCGCGAACGATCGGCGTCATCCGCAGCGGAGAGACCTCGGCCGCATCGGCCGTGCTAGCAGGGCTAAGGACGGCCGCCGCGAGCAGGCTGACCACACAGAGCAAACGACGGAAAGGCGCGGCGACGGGCATAGGTGCTGGCGGCGGCGGGAGCGTCGGGGGCGGCCGGGACCGCCCACGCACCTCGGTGCGTTGCGCCCCCTACAACCGGCCGATCCTTTCGGTCGGCACAATCGTCGATCGGGTGCGCCGTAGATTCCTCTCCAGCCGCAGATTCGGCCCCCCTCACAGATGCCCCAGATTCACACGCGTCGAACGACGGCTTTCAGAAACGCTCAGAATCCCGCTCCAGTCGGCGGCCCCTGCGGGCTGAACGCTGGTTTCACCGGCACCGGGAAGAACCTGCCGGGTGACCCGGGCCCTAGCGGCACCGCTGGCGGCGGGTCGTCCGTATAGCCCCGGGCGATCGGCAAGATGCCGGCCTGGTCCCAGTCATCGCCGTAGGTGGCCTCGCAGGCGGCCTCCGGCGGTGCCTCAGTCGCTCCGCCGCCGCAGCAGGAGCAAGAGCCCTGGCATGCGTCCGGCGGGATCACGGGCGGCCCGGCGAGGGGCCATTCGCGATGCAGATACCCGGCAACATCGGCTGTGACCGACTTCCCGCCCCCGTGTGGAGCCACTGCGCAACCCGTGGCCAAGAGAGCCGTTGCTAGAGCGCCGGTGAGAAGTCGAAGCCGCATCGATTAGTCGCCATCGTTTGAACCGCCGCCCCCGTCCTCGCCGAGGCGGCTCAAAAGGGGTATCGGCGGATCTGGCCGCTACCTTCGGCAAAATCCGCAGGGTTTGCCCAGCTTGCCGGATGGGTTGCTTACTCGATTGGCACCTCATCAGCTCGCAGCGGCGGCTGGCCCGGCCCACGGAGGCGTAGGACCAGCAATTCATCTCTCATCACGGTGTAGACAAAGCGATAGGTCAGGCCGTGCTTCGTCTTGAAGAGCTTCTGCCTGAGCTCCCAACGGGTTAACGGATTCTCCGGGGCGATCCCGCCGACTTCAGGTTGTTTGGCGGTGGCGGCAATCGCCATCTCGAATGCTTCACGCCACCTCATCGCACCCGACGGGGAACGCCTCTCGATGTAGCCGTACATGTCCGTGAAGTCGGACTTTGCCCGTGGGAGAACCCGAACGCGAAAGCTCAATTGCCGCTCGCCCGCTTGGCATCGAACTCCGCGAGGAACTCGTCCAGCGGCTGCCCACGCTCACCGGCTTCCAAGTCACGGACGGAGGCCATGACAGCGCGGCCATCGATATCGGCGAATGCCTTGGCACGCCATTCTTCGTAGAGCTCGTCGATTGACGGCTCGGCATGGCCGTTCAAACGACCGGCCGCAAACGCTGAGAAGTCGTTGAGATGATCGAGTGTCGCCATCCGCCTAGTCTAGTGCCTAGCCGCGGACGAAGCAAAGAACACACGCACCACGAAACCGGAGTCGCTGCTCGTCAACGCTTGAATCACGACGGCGAACGGCTTGGTCACCGCGAGCGCAGGCACACCCCTACCGCCGCGAGGATGCCGAACGCGGCGAGCCAAGCCGTCGCGTTGATCGTTTCGCCCACCAACAGCCACGACCAAACGAGGCTCAGCAGCGGCATCAGCAATTGCATCTGGCCGACGCGTGCCATGCCGCCCAGTGCGAGGCCGCGGTACCAAGCCAAGAAGCCGCAGAACATGCTGCCGCAGCCAACCCACGCCATCGCGAACCACCCGGAGGGGCTGGTCTGAGTCAGCGATACCGAATCGCCGGCGAGGCAGATCAGGGCCGCCGGCAACGCGGCGAACAGCATCGCCCAGCAATGCACCCGCCACGCGGCCATCTCTTGCGAGAGCTTCGCGCCGAACGTGTAGCCGAGCCCGACGATCACCGCCGCCGCAAAGAGCAGGGCGTCGGCCGGTTGGGGTCGGCCGGCCCCTTCGGCGATGGCAAACCCGAGCACCGACAGCACGCCGACGATGCAGCCGACCCAGAATAGCCGGCTCGGCCGCTCGCCATGCAGCACCGTCGACCAAGCCGCCGTCGCGAGCGGGATCAGGCCCACGACGATCGACCCGTGCGACGCCGGCAGGCTCTTCATGGCGAAGCTGGTCAGCAGCGGAAAGCCGATCGGCACGCAAAGAACCACCACGGCGAAGGCCGGCCAGTGGCGGCGATCGGGCAGCGGGGCTCGCCGAACCAAGACGACAACCGCCGCCAGCGCCGCCGCGATGAGCACCCGGCCCATCCCGAACATCACGGCGCCGAACTCCGGGACGGCGATCCGCGTCGCCGGCAGCGTCAGGCTGAAGATAAGAACCGCGAGCAGCCCCCACAGCACGCCAGCACGGCGATCACGATCGGACAAGCGAGCCTAACCTTGTGTCGCGGAGTGGTTGAGGAAGCGGTCAAGCGGCAGGGTGTTCGCGACGTCGTCGCCGGTCAGCCCCGCCCGCCGGGCTTGGAGGACGCCGTAGCGTAGCACGCCCATCCCGTCGGGGCTGTGGGCGTCGCTGGAGATGACGATCGGCACGCCCGCTTCCTTCGCCGCAGCACAGGCGAGGTCGTCCAGGTCGAGCCGCATCGGGTTCGCGTTGAGTTCCAGGCACTTGCCGTGCTCGGCGGCCGCCGCGATGAGCTCGTCCATCGCCACGTCGTACGACGCCCGCTTGCCGATCAGGCGGCCGGTCGGGTGCGCGATGATCGCCACGCTCGGGTGCTCGACCGCCCCGAGCAGCCGCTCCATGATCTTCGCCCGCGGCTGATTCTGTCCGTAGTGGAGGCTCGCAATGACCCAATCCGCCTTGGCGAGCACCTCCTCGTCCAGGTCCATCGGCCCCGCTTCGAGGATGTCGCACTCGATCCCTTTGAGTACGCGGAAATCAGTTCCCTCGTCTGCCAGTTCTTGGTTGACCTGATCGACCTCTTTCCATTGAGCACGCAGTCGCTCGGCGTCGAGGCCGTGGGCCATCGTGACCCGCTTCGAGTGGTCCGTGATCGCGATGTACTCCAGGCCGCGGGATTGGGCGGCGGCGACCATCTCGCGGATCGTCGCGTTGCCGTCGGTCGCGCTGGTGTGCATGTGCAGGTCGCCGCGCAGGTCGCCGAGATCGATCAGCCTTGGCAACTCGCCACCCTCGGCCGCCGCGAACTCCCGACGGTTCTCTCGCAGTTCCGGCGGGAAGAGCGGCAGCCCCAACGCGGCGTAGACCGCCTCCTCCGAATCACCCGCGACTCGCTCCTCGCTCTCCGACTTGAACACGCCCCACTCGTTGACCTTCAGCCCGGCCGCCTTCGCCCGACCGCGGACCTCGACGTTGTGTTCCTTCGATCCCGTGAAGTATTGCAGTGCCGCCCCGAACGACTCGGTCGGCACACAACGCAAGTCGATCTGCAAATCGCTGTCGAGCCGGACCGACATCTTTGTCTCGCCGCGCGCGATCACCTCGGCGACGCCCTCGAACTCGCCGAATCGGTCCATCACTTGCGTGACTGCCTCGCCGTCCATCTCGGCACCGATATCGACCAAAAGATCGAGGTCACCGACCGTCTCCTTGCCACGGCGGTAGCTCCCGGCGGGCTCTTGCCGTTTGATCGCGTCGAGGCCGTCCATGTGGGCCAGTAGCCGTTGCACGACGGCGTCCGCGGTGGCCCACTTCGTGCGCCCGCTGGCGCGCTCGGCCAACTCGACGCCGGCGAGGATCGTCTCCTCGGTCTTCTTGCCGAAGCCCTTGAGACCGCGGACCTGCTCGGCCTCGCACGCCGCCTTGAGTTGATCGAGCGAGCCGATCCCGAGCTCCTTGTGCAGCACGGCCGCCTTCTTCGGGCCGAGCCCCGGCACCCGCATCAGCTTGAGCACGTCCGGCGAGACCTCTTCTCGCAGCTCATTGAGCATCGCCAACGAGCCACTCGTGGCCAGCTCGCCGATCTTCTCGGCCAAGTCCTTGCCGATCCCATCGAGCTCGGTCAGAGCGGCCGCGCCGGACGCCTCGACCACGCCGAGCAGCGACTGCGAGGCGTCCTTCACCTTGCGCGAACCGTTGCGATACGCGCGGACGCGGAACGGGTTCGCCCCTTGGAACTCCAAGAGGTCGGCGACTTCTTCCAGGGCGGCAGCGATTTCTCGGTTCGTCATGCCGTGAGTGTAGGCACTCCCCGGGCCGACGCGGAGGGCTCTAGCCTAGGATCACTCGCCGATCGCGACGACGTACTCTTGCCCTTCTTTACCGTACCGATGGTACAGCCGGCCGTCGGCCGGGGCGGGCGTGGCGAAGCCGCGGTCGCCGAGTTGGTTCTTGCCCACCTCGACGTACCGCTCCGGGTTGGCTTCGTAGATATAGGTCGTGCCCGCCTCGCTGGTGGCGTAGATCTTGCCGTCGATCAGCAACGGCGAGCTGCTGAAGCCGCCGCCGAGCCGCTTCTTCCAGATCTCTTTGCCGTCGGTGCCACGCCAGCAGTAGGCCACGCCGCGATCCGAGACGCCATACAGGTAGCCATCGACGACCAGCATTGATTGCTCGTAGCACTTCACACCGTTCTGCCAAACGATGTCGTGGTCGCCGTCGAGCCGGACCGCGAGCGTGAACTGGTTGGGGTACCCGCCGCTGGCGAAGCCGAGGCCGAGCGACTCGTCCCAGACCATCGTGCCGCAGGTCGCGCTCGCCGAGCCCTCGGTCGCCCACAGCTCCTTGCCGGTCGCCGCTTCGTAAGCGGCGAGCTGATTCGTGCCGGACATTAGCAGTTGGGGGACGCCCCTGAGGCTCACCACCGAGGGCGAAGACCAAGACAGCTTCTCTCGCCGGGGCGTCTTCCAAACGCGGCGGCCCGACGCCGGGTCGAACGCGTACAGCCCGCTGTCCGAGCCATCGTACTCACTAGCGACCACCACCAGCCCCGCGACCAGCCGGGGCGACGAGCCGAAGCCGAATTGATAGGCCTGCGGGTCGAAAGTCCCCAACCGTTGCTGCCACAGTTGCTCACCCGCCAAGTCATAGGCCGTCAGGTAGGTCGCATCCTGGTTCTGGAAGACGACAAACACGCGCCGGCCGTCCGAAGCGACCGTCGAGCTGGCGTGCGTGTTCTGCGGGTGGATCCGCGCGGGCAGGCCGCCCTCGTGCGTGGTGACCTCCCGCAGCAACTCGCCGTTCGCCCGATCGAGGATCAAGAGCGATTGCGTCCCCGCAGACGCGTCGGCGGTCTGCAGGTAGATCCGATCGCCAACCACTGTCGGCGACGAATGCCCAACCCCCGGGATCGCGGTCTTCCAAGCCAGCCCCGAATCCTCCGACCAAGCGACCGGAGCGGTCGCCCCGGCAGGGGCATGGTTGTCACCGGTGGGGCCACGCCACTGCCGCCAGTCCTCGGCGTGCGAGGCGGTTGCGGCAACCAGCAGGGCGAATAACGGCAACGAGCGGAAGGCGGTTGGCATCTCGGGTGGCTCCTGAACAAGCGAGTCGCGGGACTTGGCGTTGTACGCGGAAAGCCGTGGAGCGGCCACCGGCCACAATCGGCGTGTGCGTGGCTTCGGCAAAGCGAGCAACGCTTCGTCCCTCACCTGGAGTCTTCCCCTGCGGTAACCAGTAAATGGCCGAAGGCAAGTATTTTCAGATTAGTTCGATGAGGTTTTGTTGGGCTAGTCACAACTACTTTTAACGGCGGTGCCGCGCTCACGAGGCGGCGTCTCATCGCTCGTTCCTGTTCTGACTCTCATCCGTGCGCTATTCCGCTACTAATTTGGGAACCCGCCGCTATGCCGCACACTCTGAAGACCCGTTACGCTTTGCTAGCCCTTGGGGCGATTGGTTGTTTCTCGATAAACGAGGCCCAGGCGACGCTAGTTAGCGTTGATTTCGGCAACGCCGGCGATGCGGTCGCAACCGCTGCCGGCCCCGCCGGTGGTGCTGGCGAGTGGCTTCACTACACAACCGCGACGAGTGTCCCACTCAACGTTGGCGGCGGTGTCACGGTTCTGCTCAATGAGTACGGCAGCGGCGGCCTCGGCACCCCTTCGGTCAATCACACCTTCACCAACACGCCGTTGATCGGAAATCCGGGGCTCGAAGACACGAACCCGCCCGGCAGCGGCTTCTTCGGCAACGACACGATCTACGGCGAAGTCTTCTTCGACCGCGATAACACAACGGGCATCGCACTGCTGATTTCGGGTCTCCCGGCTGGCACGCACGATTTCTACACGATCGGGATCGAGCAGAACCAACGTTCGAGAGACTACAACTCGAACATCCAAGCCGGCACCGGCCTGACTTTCAACTCAACCGCCGGCGACGACGCCACGGTCGACCCGTCGGGCGTCTCCTCGTTCGTCGATGGCGGCAGCTACGTCCTGCAAACGTTGACCGTCGAAGCGGGCGAGAACGTGGCGATCTTCTACAACTCGACCAACAACGACTTCACATCGATCGCCGGCCTGCAGATCAACATCGCGGCGATCCCAGAACCCGCTCTGACAGGCGCATGGGCCGCCGGCTCGGTTCTGTGCCTCGTGCGTCGTCGCAGGACCCGTGCCTAACCGCCAGCCAATGGCAGCCACCGCAACCACGATCCCGGGGAAGTCCTAGACCTCCCCGGGATCGTTTCGTTCGTGAGGCAGCGACTCCGACTGAATAGCTGGGGTCGGGTTCGTCTGGCGGAGCCGCCCGACGGCGGTGCTTGGCAGTAGCTTAGAACACTTACTCGATAATCCGCAGCTATTCCGGGACTCGGTCTCGATCTATGGTGGTGGCATGGTAGGTCGACTCTTCTTCAAAGCGGCGATCGCTTGGCTGCTCTTCGCAACCGATCTGTTGGCAGCCACACGCCCCAACGTGGTCGTGATTATGGCCGACGATATGGGCTATGCCGACGCCGGCTTCATGGGATCGGAGGAGATTGAAACCCCTCATCTTGATCGGCTTGCGGCTTCGGGGGTGGTCTGCACGCGAGGCTACGTGAACCACCCGTTCTGCGGGCCTAGCCGAGCCGCCTTCCTGGCGGGTCGTTTCGCGCAGCGGTTCGGCTTCGAGGACAACCCGGCTTACGACCCGTCGAATCCGTTCTTGGGTATCGACCCAGGCGAGACCCTGTTCCCGGCTCGATTGCAGCAGGCCGGCTATCAGACCGCCTGCATCGGGAAGTGGCATCTGGGGGCCGCCGAACCCTTCCATCCAAATCGTCGCGGCTTCGATTACTTCTATGGCTTCCTGGGCGGCGGCCATGATTACTACTCGATCGATACCAGGAAGCCGGTTCACGAAGCCTACTTTCAGCCCCTGACTCGCAACGAGCAGGCCGCCGGCTTCGAGGGTTACCTCACCACAGCCCTCAGCCGCGACGCGGCGGACTACATACGGGCCAACCAGACCAAGCCGTTCTTCCTCTTCCTTTCGTACAACGCCCCACACGCCCCGCTTCAGGCGCCCCCCGAGGCAATCGCCAAGTACGCCCACCTCGTTGATTGGAAACGACGCGTCTATGCGGCGATGGTCGACGTGATGGACCAGGGAATCGGCCTGGTGATCGCCTCGCTCGAAGAGACCGGCTTGCGAGAAGACACGCTCATCTTCTTCCTCAGCGATAACGGTGGGCCTCAACCGATGAGTTGGAGCCAGGGCTTCTGGAATGGCTCCTCCAACGGCGCTTTGCGTGGCGGAAAAGTCAGTCTGTACGAGGGAGGGATCCGGGTCCCCTTCGTGGTTTCCTGGCCAGCCCGCCTGCCGGCCGGCACGGAGTACGACTCCCCCGTCATGGCGATCGATATCTCACGCACCGCCGTTGAAGCCGCTGACGCCGACGCTTCGACCTCGCCGGCCATGGAGGGGGTCGACTTGATCCCCTACTTGCGTGGCGAGAAGACCGAACCGCCCCACTCAACGCTCTATTGGCGGGGCAGAAATGGCCGCCGATGGGCCGTGATGAACAGCGACGGCGACAAGTACCTCAAGAACCAAGCGGGGGACCGGCCCGAATGGTTCGACCTCAATAACGATGTCGGTGAGGAGAATAACGTGGCAGGCCGAGGCACCTCTCTAACCTCCGAGCTGCGCGCTCAGTGGGATGAATGGGACAAGGCGAACGTACCGGGGCGTATCGGAAACTACCTGGAGTACCACGAGAAACGAAACCGTTTCTACCGAGACAACGCGACGGGACGCCCTCCGCAAGCCGGCGACCCAAGTAAAGAGATTAAGAGCCCGTGATCAGAACCGTTAGGCGTTGAGTCGTTTCGGAGGCGTGGCCAATTTGGCTTAGGTGATGGCTTGGCTGTGGGATAATGCGGGCAAGAGGCACCCCGCACTCATCCCTCCGTTGGCCCAATCGATGCGACAAAACGATAAGTCATTGCGTGGCAACGACTTCGCCTGCGACAGGGGGCCGATTCGGGTCGTTGGGGCGTTTCCGCCGTGCGACACTACCATGCGACAAAACGATTTGGCCACTCAACGGCGGATCACAGCCGGCGGGCGGATCGCGACCCGTTGGCGTTGTCGGTTGGCGTACCGGCCGGCCGTGGCTTGGCAGACCTGGGCGAACTCGCGTTGGGTTGCCGGGTCGACTTGCGTCAGGTTCGTCGAGAGCCGCTGCATGCCGGACGGGTTGGTCTCGGCCGTCCGCGAGAAGATCGAGACGAACCGCATGGTCTCGATGAAGTTGTGGTCCGCGGTGCGGAAGATCAGCGGCTGGAGCGTCTTGGCGACGAGCTTCGTGGCCGCTTGGTCGAAGCGGATGAACGTATCGAGGTGGGTCGTCACGTACGACCGACCGTTGGCCTCCTCGACCGCCTCGGCACGAAGCAGCATGACGCTGCTGCCGCGGATCGCGTGCGGCATCGGCTTTGCTTCGTACGTGCCGTTGGCCAGGATCAGCATCCGCAGCGGCGGCGTGCCGGCCGTGGTGCTCCCCTCCCGGTGCAGGACACGGACATCGCCCACCGCGCCGGCCGTATCGGACGCTTGGTAGCGGCCGTTGCCCTTGGGCTCGAGCTGCAAGCGGCTCACGCCCATGACGTTCCAGCAATCGACCACGACCTCGGGGTGATCGACCAGGTAGTCGAACAGCTCGCCGTCGCAATCGATGACGCGGGACGGCAGCCGCCGATACAGCGTCGCCTTGCCGACGATCTTATCGACCGCCTTGCGATCGGCCATCGGCAGGGCACGCCACGGGATGGCGCGCCGGGCCGCCTCGCGGGCGGTCCGGTTGACGGTGCCCGCGGCTGGATCGTCGGCGGCCTGTAACGGGCAAGACGCGAGGAGAACGATCGCCAGGACGAGCCAGATCGGCCGTCGGCGTGGTCGCCCTCGGTCGGTGTCTGGCGAGGCTATTTCCCGGGGGGGGGATTTCTATGGC
>CAYGUP010000077.1:0-18712 GCA_964353155.1 uncultured Planctomycetaceae bacterium
CTTCGGCGGGGCGTTGGGCGGGGTCTTCGGGGGCGTGATGAACGACGCGTTGATCCACTACACAGGCAGCCGGCGGTGGGCCCGGTCGTCGGTCGGCTGCGCCGGCAAGCTGCTGGCGGCCGCCCTGATGTTCTACGCCCTCGCCCAAGAAACGCCGCTCGGCGTTGCTTTCGGGCTCTTCTTGATCAAGTTCTGCGGCGACTGGACGCAGCCTTCGGTGTGGGGGACCTGCACCGACCTGGGAGGTCGCTACGCCGCGACGACCTTCGGCATCATCAACACCGCCGCGAATGTCGGCGGGCTCCTCACGCCTCTGGCGATCGGCGTCCTGCTCGATGCTTACAGCCAGACCCAAGTCATCGATGGCGAAACGGTCGTGGTAACCAATTTCTTGCCGATGTTCGTGCTGGTCTCGGCGATGAACGTCGTGGCTGGGCTGGCGTGGTTGTTCATCGACTGCACCGAGACACTGGACACCGATTCGCTCGAAACAATCGATCGGGAGAGCGAAGACGAAGCCGCCGAACCAAACGCCGACTAGAGCCAGCCGGCCGCCTCACGGGTCCATTCTTCGGCCGCCTGCCGGATCGCTCGATAGTCACGCCGCTCGATCCACTCGGAACGGCACAGGGTCGTGCCGACGCCGACCGCCGCCGCGCCCGCGTCGCGCCACTCGGACAGGTTTTCCAGGGTCACGCCGCCGGTCGGCATCAGACGCAGGTCCGGCATCGGAGCCAGCAAGGCCCGCAGGTAGTCCGGCCCCAGCCCCGCCGCCGGGAAGACCTTCACGCAGGCTGCGCCGAGGCTCTGGGCCCGATGGACCTCGGTCGGGGAGTAAGCCCCCGGGAAGATGGGCGTCTTGTTTCGCACCGCGTAATCGATCGTTGGCGGGTCGAGTATCGGCGTCACCAAGAAGCCGGCGCCCGCTTCGACCGCTCGCCGGGCCTCGCCGGCGTTCATAACCGTTCCGCAACCGAGCAACTGCTCAGGCCCCAGCCGGGCACCGATCTGGGCGATCACCTTGAGGGCTCCGGGCGTGTTGAGTGTGATCTCAACCGCTCCGAGGCCCCCTTCGAACAACGCCTCGACCACGGGGGCGAGGTCGCTCTCGGTCTTCGTCCGGAGGATCGCGACGATGGGATTGCGCTTGAGCATCGGTTGGTCAAACCTCGTTTGGCGTGCCGGTTTGCCCCCATCGTAGCAGCCGCGCGTGGGCGCGCGGGACGGCTTCGATCCGCTGGCGATCGTTCACCGCGACAAACGTGATACCGAGTTCATCCAATGCCGCCGCGTAGAGCGGCTGCAAGAAACCGCTTCCGCTCAGGACCACCGGGTCGGCACCTCTCGTTCGCGACAACGCGGCAAGCTCCGAACCGATGAGCAGCCCGCTGAGACGCTCGGCTCCCTCACGCGGGGTCGCGCCTGACAGCAGCGACCGAGACCGCACCGTGAATAACTTGCCAAGCGGCCCCTCGCCCGCCTCGCCCTGGGCTTCGCGGACCGCATCGAGAAAGGCCGGGGCGGGTCCGATGGTCTGGCTCGGGGCAACGCTCTCCGCCAAGACACTGTGCTTCGAGAGGACGTCGAACAATTCGCCGGTGAAGAACGTTCGGATGCCCACCAGAGAGCGATCGACCACGGTCAGGTGCTTGGAATGGGTCCCAGGGAGGAGGTACAAGCCGCCTCGATACCCTTGCTCAACCAACCCAAGCCACTCGGTCTCCTCGCCACGGATCACGTCATCCCCAGTGGCAACGCCAGACACCAGGGTCAGCCCGGCCGGGAAGGCGTCGTGCCGATCTCCTGACGAGACGACGAGGTCATCACCGCCATCACCGACAGGCGTCTGCGCGTAAGGCAGTTCCTGCATCCCGATCGACGAAGAGGCCATCCCCGACACGACGACCGGCGTATCAGACAAGGCGGCGTCGCGTTCTTCCAGCCCGTTGATGGCGGCCGCCAGCCGCTGGCAGAAAAACTGGAATCGATCGGGCGCGCCCTCGCTCGCCGTCCACGCCGCGTGCGTCGCTATCACCCCCTCGTCGAGACAGCGGTCCGCAAGCACCCGAAAGGGGTCGCGTTGAGCGAGACGGACCCGCAAGCGGGTTGACCCCCAATCGACTGAATAGAACCGAGGCACGGGAGGCAAACGCTCTCTAACTTCGTGGCTAAGGAGGCCGTCGGATTACTCGGCGGAATCCGTGCGGCGACGGGTCGCCCACACGCGGGAGCCAATCAACGCGAAGAAAAAGACCGCCGAGGGCTCGGGGATGGCAACTGTCGACCACCCTAAATCACGCAAGGCCGCGACATCGACGTTCGTCAGTTCGAGCCGGCGGACCGTCCCCGAGAAGTTGGCGATCGGCTCCATCAGCAGGTCCTGCGGCATGCCTTCGCCGACCGTGCCCACGTAGTTTGGCCCGGCAAACGCGAAGATCTCCGAATCGTAGGTGCCGTCTTCCCAGTGCTCGTTGGTAGCGCTCACTTGATCGAGTGCGGTGAGGCTCGTCCCGTTGTCGGCATTGTACGCCGCCAGCGATTCGGGGCCGGTGAACTGCCCGCCCGTATCGAATTGCTCCCATTGGTTGAAGCTCAGGCTCAAACCAAGGGCGTGGCCGATCTCGTGCAGGGCGATCGAGTAGAAATCAACGCTGCCAAACGGCGATGCCGTCCCGGTATCGAAGTGCCAATTGATTCCGGTGTCGAACGAGATCGCCCCGCCCCAGGCCGGCAGGTCGCCAACCGTATTACTTGGCGTGTTGGAGATCACGCCGCGGTGCATCGGGCCGTTGAGATCGTTGAACGTCGAGGTGAAATTTGTTCCGGTCCCCGTCCCGCCAGTCGCCGCCGCCGGTTGAGGCCGGCCGCCGGCGAAGAGGACCCATTGGTTCGCGGCGAGGCCGGCAAAGCCGTAGGCATTCGCAGCGGTCGTGGTCCCGCCGATAAGTGGATCGGTCGCGGCACTCGTCGCGGTGCTGATCTGCGTCGAGGCGCCCGTCCCAGGGTGCGTGAAGCCGACGCGCCAACCGGCGGATGTGCCGGTGCTGGTTCCGCCGGGCGAGACGGCGCTCAGTTCCGAGGTGATGACCCGGCTGTAGCGATCGGCGACCGCCTGCATGGCCTCACGCTTCGCCGGCGTGTCGAAGAAGTTGTTCGTGTCGAACGAGTAATCGACCTCGATCAAGAAGGCCTGGGCCGATCCTTGGATCAGTGCAGCCGAGACCAAGAGGGCAAGAGCCAAACGGGCGAATCCAAGCTGCATCATTCGGTTGCGAAGACAAGTGGTGATCGAGAACGGGCCGGCGTGTTGCCAGCCCAAGCCCGCAAGCTAGGCCCCCGCAGCACGGCGGTCAATCGTTGCGAAGCCTATCTGCGGCAGACCCTACAACTCAATTGTTAAATCCGCACCGGGAGGGCGAAGCTCCTGCTGAGCCAGCTCCGGGTACCCGCTTCAAGGCTCAGCGGGAGCTTCGCCCTCCCGGGCTAAACACCTCAGCGTTAGGGGCGGGGCGTCTTTTCTACGGCAGCCTGTCCTAAATCGCTAGCTTCTTGGGCCATGCCATGTAACTGTTCCCCATGGATTGCTCGCAACGGATGGCTAACCAATTTGCGCATTAATTGATTCGATTGATGCATTTCCCTTTCCAAACGATTGCGAAGCGTTACCATCGTCGATGGATGTAACAGGTCTTTGTAACTGTTCCACACTGGTTGTGGCTCTCCCACCGGCGTCGCTGTCGTCGCCTAGAGCCGCACCGTCTACTCGCTGGGCGATTCCGCCCAAAGGAATGACCTCATGTCGATTCTGAGAAGCTCTCTCTTTGCTGCGCTCGGCGCAGTCGCCCTGCTGGTTCCGTCGGCTTACGGAGCCGGGATCGAGCTGGCCGTGAACGGCGACTTCGAGACCGGCGATTTGACCGGCTGGGAACTCTTTGAGACCGGCCCCGGCCAACAGACGGCCTCGACGGCCAACCCCTCCTCCGGGACCTACTCCGGTGCGATCTCAAACGATGTGACATTTAGCAACTCGCTCTTCAAGCAAGCCAACCTGGCCCCGGGCCGCTTCGTCCCCGGCCAAACCGTAACGATCTCGTTCGACGCCCGCGGTTCTTACGCGGTGCCCGGCGGCGTGGCGTTCGCCGAGTTCTTCTCCGAGCTATCGGGCGGCGGCACCTCCTCGGCCGAGATCCTCGGCGGAGCCCCCCTGGCGATCAACGCCGACCCGGAAGTCTGGACGACCTTCAACTTCACCGCCGTCACGGGATCCGATACCAGCGGTGGCGTCACCCTGCAACTGGGTGCAACCAACGGCCCCGGCGAACCGACCCAGATGTGGTACGACAATGTCTCGATCACGGTCGACTCGCTGCTGGTCCCCGAGCCGACGGCGGCCGCCCTGCTCGGCTTCGGCACCGCCGGCCTGCTGTTCCGCCGGCGTCGCTGATCCGACACGCGAGCCAGACAACAAACAACAACCGAAGGCGTGGCGAGGCTCACCGAGCCGCGCCACGCCTCTTTTTATGGTTACACACAAGCAGACGCGGCTTGCGGTATACCCGCTGTGGCTGGCCGCTCACGCTTGGCTGCCTGTGAGCATGGCCAAGGCTTAATGGCACCCAAAAAACAACGCGACCCGGCTCTTCGAGCCGGGTCGCGTCGTGCAGCACTTCCTTGTGCTGTCTCTAGCTTGGCATCCATGCCAACACATTGTCGTCCGATGACGGCCTGCTGTCGCTTTAGGCGACCAGACGCATCGGCTCGGCTGTTTCCTTCACGCCGAGCAGGAACTCTTCGAAGATCCGCAGGTCGAGGGCCGAGGCCGTATCGGCTTCGGGGTGGAACTGGGTGCCCATCGCGAACCAGTCTTCGCGGCACGATTCGACCGCTTCGATGACGCCGTCCGGGCAGCGGGCGGTGATCGTGAAGCACTCGGCCAACTCGTCGATGGCCATATGATGCCGGCTGTTAACGCGGAGTTCCCCGTCGCCGTAAACGCGGTCCATGATCGAGCCGGCGGCCAACTCCAGCGTGTGGCGGTGGGCCGGGTCGAGGATGTCGTTGTGGGGCAACGCGTCCGGCTTGTCTTCCGGCAGGTGCAGGAAGAGGTTGCCGCCCATCGTGACGTTGAGCAACTGCATGCCGACGCCGATGCCGAAGGCGGGGATCCGCCGTTCGCAAACGGTGCGGGCGAGCATGCGGTCGAAGTTCTCGCGGCGGTTGGCGAGCGGGCGGACCGACGGGTGGAGCATCCAGCCGTCGCGGCGGGGGTCGAGGTCGGCACCGCCGACGAGCATCACGCCATCAACCATCCGCAGGGCTTGGTCGAGGTCCTCCTGCTCCGTGAGCGGCGGCAGGATGAACGGCAGGGCGCCGGCTTCGAGGAGGGCGTCGTAGTAACCGCCCGGCACGTAGGTGACCGAGGGCTTATCCCCCTGGGCGGGACGGTAATCGGCATTCAACGCGATAACTGGCTTCGACATCTCGCTTGCACTCCCTGCGGCGACTTGGGTCGTTCGAGCTGGCGGAACATCCGTCACTCGAAAAGCAAGTTCACGATCGGAGACAAAGGCAGATGCGATTCCTATGACACGGCGCGGCCTGCGGTAGACCGTCGCCTCCCCCCGAACGCCACGGAGGGCGAACTCGGTAGTGTCAGAAGATTCCCACGCGGGGCGTGCTGATGGCTTCGGCCGGTGTTCGGCGTCCGCCACGTGCTATCCCTAGCACACCGCTCCGGTGCTGCTGCTAGCGGGCTGGCCTCCTGGCCGGCCGGATGCTAGTCGCGGCACCGCCGCTTCGGTATTCGTTCGATCCCTCGGTTGCGGCCCTGGATGGTTGCGACCGGTGTCAGACGGTCTGAAAGGTGTTGAGGTGCAAGTCGAGCGTGAGAGTACGCGGTCCCACCAACGACACAACCGGGACGGACGATTTTGGCCCCAAAAAAACCCGCTAGCACAAGACCGTGTGGTGCCAGACCGTTTTGAACGGATTTAGTTGGGCGATTGTCGACCAAATCGGTCACACGCGACCCGTTACGCATCGCTAAAGGATCGGATAGCCTCTCGCCAGAAGAACCTTGGTCTTGTTTCATCGAGCTCTAGCCACCATCGAGGCCCCCGGCGTGCGGTTCAACAACGTTTGCATTGAGGCCGTCTCGCACGTTCTGCCGGACGAGATCGTCACGTCGGATGCCCTCGAAGAACGGCTCACACCGCTCTACGAACGATTGCGACTCCCGCCCGGGCGGCTGGAGCTCATGTCCGGCATCCGCGAAAGGCGGTTCTTCCCGGCCGGCACGCGGCCGGGCGATATCAGCCTGCTCTCGGGCGAGAAGGCGGTCGCTGCGAGCGGTCTGCCGCGTGAGAAGTTCGGGGCCTGCCTGCACGGGTCGGTCTGCCGCGACTGCTTGGAGCCGGCGACCGCTTGCCGTGTCCACCACGGGCTGGGCCTGCCGACCTCCTGCGTGGTGCAGGACGTCTCGAACGCCTGCTTGGGGATCCTCTCCGGCGCCTTGCAGATCGCCCAGATGATCGAACTCGGGCAGATCGAAGCGGGTGTCGTTGTCGGCACGGAGTGCGGGCGTGAGCTGGTCGAGAACACGGTCGCCGGCCTGAACGCCGACGAGTCGCTCACGCGGGACTCGGTCAAGAACTCGTTCGCCTCGTTGACGATCGGCTCGGCGAGCGCGGCGATGGTGCTGAGCCATCGATCGATCAGCCAGACCGGGCACCGGCTCGTCGGCGCAAGCGTCCACGCCGAAACGGTTCACCACGACTTGTGTCAGAGCGAAGGCCTGTCGCAGGTCATGCAGACCGACAGCGAGCGTCTGATGCGGGCGGGCGTGGAGGCCGGGGCGGCGAACTTCGAACGCCTGCTCGGGGTGACGGGCTGGTCGCGTGACGAGATCCATCGGACGTTCTGTCACCAAGTCGGCGGGGCGCATCGCAAGATGATGCTCGCCTCGCTCGGCCTGCCGTTGGACCGTGACTTCGCGACGCTTGATTGGCTCGGAAATACGGGTTCGGCCGCGCTGCCCAGCGCGATGTCGCTCGGCATCGAAGCGGGCGTGCTCAACGCCGGCGACCGCGTCGCCCTGCTGGGTATCGGCTCGGGCGTCAACTGCCTGATGATGGGCGTCGAATGGGCCGGATGAGCCGGCTAGTTCCCGCCCAGTGAAACGCCGGCGAAGCTACCAAGCCGCCTAGCTGCTTTGGGCGTAGACGATCGCGGCGATCACGGCCAAGACCATCGCCCCGATCAGAACGAACACCCAGGCGGGCGTCTTCGTGTAAGGGTTCACGTACCCGGGCGGGTGCAGCGGGTCGTACTGCGACGCCCGCGCGGCCCGACGAGCGATCGGATCATCGTCTTCGTGCGGGTTGTATTCTTCCTCGAAGATCGAACGGGGCTTCTTCTTGATGCTCGGTGAGCTGAGCGAGGGCTCTTCCGAAACACCCGGGCTGCCCTTCGAGATCGGTCGCACCGCACTGCCGGAGCCACGGGCCGCGTCCGATTTGGTCGATGACTTCCCTGCTTTGGAGCCCGTGAGCTTCGTCCCGCTCTCGTCCGACAGCACGCCGGAGGAGGCCGAGGCTTTCTTCGCCTGACGACGCTTGCCCTCGTCCTCTTCGTCGATCGGGGCGAGGCCGATGTCCTCGTCCGTGTCCATCGAACTCGAGGCGTACTGCTTGCCGGTGTCGCTCGTCGCGGCGGAGCTCGGGTTGCTGGTCGCGCCCGGGGCGGGCGTGGGGGCCGAGAAACGGCTGAGGATGCCGCTGCCGACGCCGCTGCCCAGGCCGTCGCTGCCGGCGGCGACGCCGCTGCCGGCGGGTCCGGTGCCGACGGTCGACTCGCCCCGGTCGGCGAGCCACTCGTTCAAGAGCTTGGCGACCTCGCCGGCGGTCTGGGGGCGTCCCTCCGGCTTCTTGTTCATCATCCGCTGGCAGATATTCACCAGCGAGAGGGGACAATCGGGCCGCGACTTGAGGATGCTGTCGGGCTCTTCGACCTGGTGCTTAAGCAGCCGCTCGGAAATCGTCCCGTCCGGGAACGGGGGACGCCCGCAGAGCAGGAAGTAGAGTGTGCAGCCCAGGCTGTAGATGTCGGCCCGGGCGTCGGCCGAGTGGCTGTTGAGGGCTTGCTCGGGGGCGAGGTAATCGGCCGTGCCGAGCACGTTCTCATCGTTGGCCAGCGTGAGCGAGGTCTCGTCGTCGGTCAGCTTCGCGAGGCCCATGTCGAGCAGCTTGACGACCTTGTGCTTATCGACCAAGCAGTTGGCCGGCTTGATATCGCGGTGCACGAGGCCCATCTCGTGGGCGTGCTGGAGGCCGGTCGATACCTGCGTGATGTACCGGACCGCCGTGTTGTACGGCAGCGGGCCGTCCTGGCTGATGGTCTGATGGAGGTCACGCCCTTCGACGTACTCCATCACGATGTAGTGCGTGTCGCCCTCGTTATCGATGTCGAAGACGCGGACGATGTTCGGGTCGTCCAGCCGGGCGGCGGCGCGGGCTTCGAGTTGGAACCGCGAGAGGTACGACTTGTCTTTGACACGCTGGCGTGGCAAGACTTTGATCGCCACGCGCCGCTCCATGAGCACGTGCTCGGCAAGGTAGACGTGGCTCATGCCGCCCTTGCCGATCTGGCCGAGCAGCTTGTACTTGCCGAGCTTGAAGCCGCGGTGCTTGCCGGCCAGGAGCTTGTCGGCCTGCCACTTGGTCAGGAGGCCGTCTTCGATCAGCAGCTCGGCGATCCGCTCTTGGTTGCCGAGCGCATCGGCCTCTCGGGCTGCAAGGGTCTCCAAGAAGCCATTGAGCTTCTTCGGCGTGACGAGGTCACTCTTCTTGACCAGGTCGATCAACTTGTCCGCGCTGCCCTGGGACATGGGTTGTGTCGCTCAAGAGCGACACGGTGGTTGGTGTTGTCACCCGCCGCCGGCCGGCTAGGCGAACAACGGGTAGTACAAGGTTGATTGCTTAAGCACGACGCGCGTACCAAATCGCCGACGCGGAGGATTCCGAATCGGCCAGTCGGTCGTTGTCGCGAGTCTCTGTTCCGTTGGTGTCATCCTGACGCCCTTAGCAACCGCCTCGCCGGGCAAGCCCTTCGAGCAGCCACCTTGTTGCGTGGAAGCCATCCGCCTGAGATGAGCTGACGCCACCAGCGGTAGCGGGCGAAAAATCGCCGCAACCGCCGCTAGCACCAATACTTAGAGTATCACGGCATTTCGGGAGCGGCCACCGTTTTTTCGCCGTTCTCCGCCGCATTTGCGTAACATCCGCCTCGGCTGGGGTCCGGTCGTGCCGGCCCGACTCGGTAACGCGGATTAGTGGGAAACTACCCCGTCGTCACGAAGCCCGGATGAAGGCCCTCAGCCCTGCTCAACGACCGCTTTGACGATCTCTGCGTCGAAGTAATTGGTACGCATGCCGGCGTCCACCACGAGCCGCTGGGCGTTGATGCCGCTCGATCGGGGGCTCAGCAAGAAAACGGCCGTCGAAGCGGCCTCTTCGGTCTTCAACGCTTCTTTGCGCAGGGTCGCCTTCTCGGCATAGAGGTACGAATCGACGTACCCCGGGATCCCAGCGGACGCCGAGGTCTTCAAGAGGCCCGGGGCGACCGCGTTGAAGCGGACCCGGCTGAAACCGCTGAAACTCTTGGCCAAGAACGCCAGCGACGCGTCGAGGGCCGCCTTGATCGGGGCCATGTAGCCATAGTTCTCGCTCGCCATCTCGGTGGTGCTGATTGAGATCGCCACCACCGAGGCGTCCTCGTCGAGCGAGGGCCTGAGTTGGTTCGCCAGCGCGACCAACGAGTAGCACGAGATGCCGAAGGTCCGCGCAAACTGTTTCCGGGTCGTCTCGTGGAACGGCAATGGCCCGGCGGCCGGGTAGCCCCCCCCCTCTCTAGCTGACTCGTAGTCGGCAAAGGCGATCGAGTGCACTAGGCCGGCCAGCTTCTGCCCCGTCCGCTCACAATCGGCGGCGACCTCGCCGGCGAGCCGCTCGATCTGGTCGTCGAACTCGACATCGCAAACCAACACGGTCGCCTCGGGGCCGGCCAGCTTCTGCACCTGCTCTTGCCGGGCTTCGCTACGGACCGCGTAGATCACCCGGCAGTCGGCCTCGGTCAGTTGCTTCGCGATATGCCAGGCGACCGATTTGCGGTTCGCCACGCCGGTCACGAGGACGGTCTTGCCGGCGAGTTGGAGGAAGTCAGCGGGCATGGTCGAGTAGGCAATAGGCAGAGGGCAGTCGGCAGAAAGGCAGCGAGCCGACGACGCCAGTCGTCGGAGAAAGCACCAGTTACGCCGGCTCAGCAACCGTGCAAGCGAACTCGCACCGTGCGGCCAGCTTGCCGGTCGAGTCATTCTTCACACGGCCCTTCATGAAGAACGCGTTCGAGACATGCTCGGTCAGGTCGACCTCGATCGTGATCGAGTCGCCGGGGCGGACCATCTCGCGGAACTGCACGTTGTTCAGCCGCGTGGCGACCGGCACGCCGCCGGCGTTGCCCTGCCCCTCTTGGGCCGCTTCGGTGATCTTCGAGAGCAACACCGCCCCGGCCTGGAGGCACGCCTCGCAGAGCAGCACGCCGGGCGTCAGCGGGTAATCGGGGTAGTGGCCCTGGTACCAAAACTCCTCGCCCGAGAACGACCGTTTGCAAACGATGCGGTCCTCGGTCTGCTCGACGACCTCATCGATCAACAGGAACGGGTCGCGGTGCGGGATCGCGGCTTGGATGGCTTCTTTGGACATGGGGTTTTGGAGCCGCTGTGGACGCGGATAAACGCGGGGGGATTGGACGCTGAGAGCGTAGATAAGATGGCCGATTTGCCCAGCCGTTGATAGGATGGGGGGCATGAGCACCGTCATCCATAGCGATCCCGAAATCCTCGGCGGCACGCCGGTCTTCATCGGGACCCGGGTGCCCGCGAAGTCACTCTTTGATTATCTCGCACGAAACAGAACGATCGACTACTTCCTTGAGCAGTTTCCAACCGTTCGCCGTGAACAGGTTGAGACACTGCTGGACGAAGCCAAGCACCATGCGATCGGGACGGTCGAGGCCGCCCGGTGAAACTTCTGCTTGATGAGAATTTTCCGGTTGGTCTGCGGCACGAAATCGAAGGCCACGAGTGTGTCACCATCGCCTATCAGAATTGGCGAGGCATCCAGAATGGGCAACTCCTCGCTCTCGCGGCAGACGCGAACTTCGATGCCCTGCTTACTAACGATGGCAATCTGCCGTACCAGCAGAACCAACAAGATTTAGCTGTCGCAGTCATCGTGCTTCAATCGGTTTCGAACGACCTCGACGATATTCGTCCTCGACTCCCTCAGTTGCAGAAAGCGTTAGAGAATCTCAAGCCGAACGCTATTACCTGGGTTGGCTGACCCGCGGCTAATCCCCTCACGCCAACGCCTTGCGGAAGACGATCTTGTCGTCGCCCGCGGCGTAGTAATCGCGGAGGCGGGCCTCTTCCTCGTAGCCGTTGCCGCGGTAGAAGGCGCGGGTCCGCTCGAACTCGGCGGTGCCGGAGGTCTCGACCAACAGGAGCCGCTCGCCCTGCTCGCGGAGGATCGCCTCGGTCGCTTGCATGAGCTGCGTGCCGATGCCGCGTCCCTGGTGCTCCGGGTGCACGGCGATCAGGAGTTGGTTCCACGTCCCCTCGGTCATCCGCTCTTGCGCGCAGTACGTGACCGCGACCGGCTCGGACCGATCATCGACCAGCCAGAACTCTTGGCATGGCTCCGCCCCGAGGAAGGGCGCCACCATCTCACCGAGCATCTCCGACGGGAAGAGCCCGCACGCCTCGATAACCGCCTTGATCGCGGGGAGGTCGTCGGCTTTGAAGGGGCGGATCATGGGGTCGGTTGTCACTGGATTGCTAGCGGGGCTTCGCCCCAATCGGAAGAGACCGGACCCGGATATTGCTTTCAGTGACCGAGGCGACAGCGCCCGTATCGAGATCGCTGCCAACATGCTCTAGCACGCGTCGGATCAGGTGCCCCTTGAGGGCTTCAACGCGAAGTCGAACAACTGAGGGGCCTGTCGCGCCGCCTACTGCAAGCAAGGTGTGAAAGTCGGAGTCGAGCGAGACGATACTCAAGCCTTTCTCGACGGCCATTTTTAAGATTGCAGGGTCGCTCGCGTCAGCCATCCCGAGTTCGCCAACATGCGTCGCGACGATCCCGAACTCGACTAGCTCAGCAACCGTCGAACGTGGCAGGCCCTGGTCGAGAAGCAACTCGATCGCCACTACTTCAACTCCAAGACGCGATCGTCCAAGCTTGCCGCCGCATAAGCCAAGGCTTGACGAATATCTTCTTCCTCAAGCTCAGGATACTCCCGTCGAAGCTCAGATCGGTCAGGGTACAACGCAATCGCTTCGATAACCCGCCGCACGGTCAGCCTCTGACCGCGAATGCACGGCTGGCCTTCAAGAATAGCCGGATCGGTCACGATGCGATCAAGTTTCATCATGGCTTGATCATACCAATCGAGGTGGCTGGGGTCGAAGCCCCACGTTCAGCAACTTGACGCCGCGATGGTGATTCGCTGGGGGCTACGCTTTGCTACGACCCAGCCACCCGTCGCTTAACTCTCCATCATCACGCTTCGAGCTTGTCCCGTCGCATCGAAAACAACGGACAGAGTATAATCGGTCAGTTGCTCACCAAGGGTATAGTCCAAGATCGCGAACTGATCCTTATCCTCGATGTAGATCCCGATTCGCTTTAATCGACATTGGTTTAGAAAACCGTCCCAGTCATCTTCTGGCGGTTTTGACTCGCCGATTTCGCGGTGCCACGCCTCACTGTCGACGCAATCATGATGATGAGTGTGAAACAGCCTCGCATCCCCTTCCGTATCGAGATGCTCTTCACTGATCGCTTCGCGAGCCTTCGCGTCGAGTTCTTGGATGTTCGAAAGAAGCAGATTGGCCTGAGTTACGCCAGCGTCAGCAACCTTGCGTTGATCGGTGTTGAGATCAAGGGATAGGTCTTGCCCACGATAGCTCACCGCAGCTTCCCAGTAATCATCGTTGCTGATGTCTATTTGACCGAACGGTTCAACGACAAAGACTTTCGACATCGCCATCACCATCACCATCTGCGTTCATCGGCGGTTCCCTTTCTTCAATTCACCCAACAGTAACATCCGTAACGACCGCCTTCTCCGCCACGTCGGTGCTGGCTGAGCCGCCGGTCATGAGGGTGTTGTCGACCTCGTTCGCGACGATCACGCCGTAGTTCATCGCGCCGAGCCAGCCGCTCATGATGATCCCCACGCTGCCGGCGTGGAATAGGCCGCGGACCTGTTGCGGCAACGCCCGGCTGACGGCGAGGCCCTCGAACTTAGTGCCGAAGCTCGCCCCGGCCACGTGGTGCGTGTAGTGGTTGAATGTGCGGGGCGTGGAGGCCTCGACGTGGACCACACGGTTACGCACGTCCGGCACGTACTTGTCGAGCGCGTCGAGTGTGGTCTCGCAGAGGTCCTTCTTGCTGGCCTCGTACTCGTCCTCGGGCAGGTCGGCCCAGTCGCTGTAGTGGGCGTTCGTGCTGCTGACGATCAGCTTCTGCGGCCGGCCCTCGGGACGCGTGCCGGGGTAGTACATGCTGTAGGTGCGGCTGGTGATGTCGCGCGACAGCAGGTCGGCCGTGTTGAAGGTCTCCGCGGTGCTCGTAAAGAGCAGGTCGCCGGTCGATTCTTCGAGCGGGTCGTCCGGCTTGAGGGCCATGTAGACCTGGGTGCTGCTGTTGTTCAGCCGCACGGCCTTCGCGTCTTCGATGAACGACTTGTCGAAGACCTCTTCGCCGCACAAACCAAAAATCGTGGAGCGGAGGTTCGAGTTGCTCACCACCGCGTCGCACTTGATGTGACGGCCGTTGACCGTCACGCCGGTGACCTTGCTGCCGCCGTCGCCATCGCTGGCCGTGTGGATCTTCTCGCAGTCACTCTTGATGCGGACATCGACGCCACTCTTAACGAGCTCTTCGCCCATCTTGGTGATGAGCGCATCGGTGCCGCCCTGGAACGTGAAGACGCCCTTGGACATGAAGTTGCTGAACACGATGCCGTAGCTGATCGCCGGGTCTTCGAGCGTGCTGCCGTTAGCGTAGGTGATCGGTTCCATCAGCAGCCGGATCACGTCCTCACGACCCGGGAAGAACTTATCGAACAGCTCCCTCGCCGTCGTTTCCTGATCGTCATAAAAGTTCATCCCGCGGGCGGTATCGAAGAACGCTTTAACGGTCTCTTCGGGGACATTGAAGTCCTCGATGAGCTTCTTCGTGAAGTCGGCGCGGGTGAAGTCGGTGCGGAGCGAGAACATCGGGTTCTCGAAGCGGATGCCGGTCAGCTGGACGATCGAGTCGGCGATCTCCTGCGACCAATACCGGCGGCAGCTCTTGACCATGCCGTACGGGAACCCGTGCAGCGAGATATCGAAGATATGGTGGCCCGGCCGCTTGAACCAAGTCGCCAGCCCGCCCAGCTTGTAGTGCTGCTCCAAAAGAAGCACGCTACGCCCCTGGCGGGCCAGGATGTTCGCACTGGTCAGCCCGGCGAGGCCGGCGCCGATGACAACGACGTCGTAGTGGTCCTTGGCACCGGCGAGGAAGTCTTTGGGCATTTTTGGCGAGGGACGCGGGGTGGAAGGCGAAAGGCTTGGTAGGACTCCGTAGATTAGCGGTTTGGGGGCGTGACGGGTAGCGGTTCGATCCAGAGCATGAAACCACCGAGCAAGTGCGCGGGCTCGATTATTGCAAAGGTCTGTCTCAATCGCTCCGAAGAAATCGGCTGGACCCGGCGTCGATACAACACGATAGGTTGAGTTGGATCGAACGACTCCGTGCTTCGCCCCACCTGCTCACCATAGTTCGAGAAAGCTTCCGGCTTGACCGCAGGCCAACGATCTTCAGGGGACTGCAAGTGCATCGACAGCGGGATAACGGTCCTCGCAGTCTTTGCTGCGAACCGGATGTGGTTGCGCCCGCCATGCCACCGGCTACCGACTGACACCAAGTTTTCGCCTGGCGGCAAAACCGCGAAGGCATTTGGACCAGCTTGTCCCAGGATCATGCCTGCCGACTCCCGACGTTCAACTTCAGGGAACCCCTTCTTGGGAATCTGGTTGACCGCGACGATGGCGACATACTGCTTTCCCTTCGGTACCTGTACGCGAAACGAGACCTGCCCTTCTGGCTGTCCCGCAAAGTGCGAAGGCACTTGAATCGCATTAACCTTACTGGGGTCCGCTACCTGAAGGGTGCCTCGTTCTTCGTTTAGTCGTCTGTTCTCCGCACGCAGCGGCACCACCTCTTGAGACAACTTGTAGGTCGTCACCCCCAGAGCGATCGTCGCCATTATCAGCAGCAGACTCAGCAGCGAAATCCGCGGGCGACGTTTCTGACTTGATATGGGAGCATCCATGCCGAAATCTTAGCAGAGAGCTCCAACGGGGCGGAACGATGAAAGCCCAGGGCAACGCCCTGGGTCATGGTTATGTCGGCCAAGGACCCGAGCCCTGAACGGGCGACACATCCGGCAGTTGTTGTGTCGCCCCTTCAGGGCTCGACCGTTTTTTGACGGTTCGCGTTCCCAGGGCGGTGCCCTGGGCTCTCTTGCGTTGCCCCTTTGGGGCAATCTTTGGTCAGTCCCAGACGTAGCGTTCGTCGTAAGTGACTTGGTAACGTTCTAGTAGGGTTCGGAACTCTGCTTGATAGCCCTCGCCTCGGTGGTTTTTGCGTTGGTTAGCGATGTAACGAACTAGCGCGCCGCGATGCGATTGGCTGATGGAGAAGGCTCCGTAGCCGTTTTGCCACGCGAACGAGCAATAGGCATCGCCGCGGGTCTTGATCCATCTCGAAGACGACTGCTTGAGTTGTTGCACGAGGTCGGCAATCGCGACTGACCGCGACAACGTGCAGGCCACGTGCACATGGTCCTCGATGCCTCCGATCTTGTGGGTCGTGCAACCGAGACACTTGGCGATGCCGGCCAAGTACGCGTACAAATCAGCCTCAATCGCCCGGTCAATCAGCGGCTCCCGGTGCTTGGTCGAGAACACCAGATGTACCAAGACATTCGACAAGGATTGAGCCATACCGAAAACCGTCTAGGAAGATCGCCCCAACGGGGCGAAACACGCTAGCCCAGGGCAACGCCCTGGGTCACGATCGGCCACGGTAATCACGCGAGCCCTGAAAGGGCGGAACACTACGGTTGTCGTGTGACAAGGGTGTGTCGCTCTGGGGACCCAGATACCCAGGGCGTTGCCCTGGGCTCTCGTCGTGCCGCCCCGTTGGGGCTCATTAGTCTTTCAAACAATGCAGGTTCGCCATGCCGATGCCGCTGACGATGCTGCCGACGATGCCGACGAAGCCCTGGTCGGTGCCGCAGATGAAGAGGTTGTCGAGGTGCGTGGTGCCGTCGAGTTGTTTGGTCGGGGCGCCGTAGACCGCGCCGTTGTCGTGGCCGGTGAAGCGGACGATCGTCGTCGGCGTGAACATGTCCGTGTCGATGATCCGCCCGCGGAAGTCGGGCGTGAAGCGCGTGGCGGACTCGTTGACGGCTTCAAACCAACGGAGCTTTTCGAGCTCGTAGTCCTTCTCGTCCAAGCCGTTCCAGTAGTCGTAGTTGGCCAGCACCGTGACCCGCATCGTGCCGCGGCCGCCGTTGCGGTCGTCGAGGCCTTCGAGTTGGCCGTCGTCGGTTTGGCCGTAGTCGAAGTTATTCGGGCTGCAGATCACACCGCTGCGCAGATCGCACGGCACCTCCGGCACGGTCCAATCGAACTTTTCGCTGTCATTGAAGAACGTGATCGTGCGATCGTACCCCATCTCCTTCGGGTCGATGTCGAGCGTGCTGATCGTTTCGCAGAAGCTCAAGCGGCCGGCGGATCGTTGGGGTGAGCCGGCGACCTCGACGGGCGTGCCGTCGTCGCACAGACGCATGGTCTCGCACCAGCCGGCCGACGAGAGGACCCGCTTGCCGGTGATGGTCTCGCCGCTCTCGAGCTTCACGCCCGCGACACGGCCGTCCTCCACGTGCAGACGATCGACGCCCGTGCGGAGCTTGAGCTCGCCGCCGAGGCTGCGGAACTTCTTGACCAGGTTCTTGAGGATCAACCGCACGCCGGCCTGGGGTCGGCCGAGGCCTTCCAGGAAGATGCTGCGGTACATGATGCAGAACTGGCCCCAGTCCATATCGTGCTCGCGGGCGGAGCCGTAGAACATCAGCGGGCAGAAGAGCATCTCGACCAGCACCGGGTTGGTGAGGTAAGAGCCGACGACCTCGCGGGCCGAGAGCTGCTGGTGCTCGTCGGTCAGGTCGTTGTAGTCGGCGATTGCCTCGACGAAGCGCCGGAAGTTGTCGGCCTGCTCCGGGAAGTCGCGGGCGACCTCTTCGGCGAGCAGGTCGGGGTTGTTGTCGAAGGCCAGCTTGTGGCCGGGGAAGACGATCTGCGACCCGATCTGCGGCGAGATCTGGAAGTCGTCCCACTTGAACCGGAGCTGGCGCAGCAGCCGAGCGAGGGGGCCTTGCTTCGTGCCCTTCGGCGTGACATTAGTCAGCGCGTGCAGGCCGACATCGTAGTCCCGCTTGCGGAGCCGATAGAACGAGTTGAGCCCGCCGATCGTGGTGTGCTTCTCTAGCACGCACACCTTTTGATCGTACATCGCCAACCGGATCCCGGCGGCGAGCCCGCTCATGCCGGCGCCAATGATGATCGTGTCGTACATGAAGTTGGAAGTGGGAATGGGGAAGTGGGAATGCTTGCTGGCAGAACCGAATGGGACTGCTCAGCCTTCTCTTCCGCATTCCCCATTCCCAATTCCGAATTCGCCTCAGGCCTTCACGATGTCCTTCATGAGGGGCTCGAGGTAGTTGACCGTCGAGTCCATGCTGGCGAGCTCCACGTAGTCGTCTTCCGGGATCTGCACGCGGTGGCGTTTGCGCAGCTCCATGACGATGTCCAAGAAGTCCATCGAGTCGAGCTCCATCTGCTCGCGGAAGGACTGGTCGTCTTTCAGATCGCTCAGGTCCTCGTCCGGGGCGATGTCGCCGAGGATGTCGAGGATCTCGTCGCGGATATCGTCGCGGGTCATGCTGTTCTCTTGTTTCCTTTCTCCCGCGAATGACGCGAATGAACGCTAATGATGAAGACAAGAGACCGACGGCCTCTCATCCAGCTTTCATTCGCGGCGATTCGCGGCGATTCGCGGGCCTTAAACCTTCTTGACGATCAGCGCTGAGTTGATGCCCAGCATGCCGAATGAGTTGTTGAGGATGGTATCGACCTTGCCGACCTCTCGCGACTCGTTCATCACGAGGCCCGGCAGTTCGCACTCGGGGTCGAGCTCGTCGACGTTGATCGTCGGGTGGACGACGCCGTCTTCGAAGCTCGGCAGGTTGCCGGCCAGCTCGAGCGAGCCGGCGGCGCCCATGCAGTGGCCGATATAGCTCTTGGTGTTGTTGATCAGGGTCGGCTCGCTCTGGCCGAATACCCGACGAACCGCGTCGCACTCCTGGATGTCACCGCTGGTGGTCGCGGTGGCGTGGGTGCTGACGATGCCGATGTCCTCGGGCTCCAGGCGGGCCCGCTCCAGGGCCATCCGCATGCAGCGGGATTGCTCCGTCGGGTTGGGCAGCACGAAGTCGCTGGCGTCGGAGTTCATCGCGTAGCCGGCGATCTCGCCGTAGATCT
>CAYGUP010000078.1:0-18459 GCA_964353155.1 uncultured Planctomycetaceae bacterium
GCACCGCGAGGCACCTGCTGGCGAGGCGTCCGAGTTGTGGCGGGGGCGGACCCGCGGCACCAAGCTGGCGATCAACCCCGAGCACGCCGACTTCCCGACGCTGCTCGCCGAGGCCCTCGACCAGGTCGCCGCCACCGATTGGGATGAGGCCGCCGCCGCGGAAACGCTCGGCATCTCACGGACCCAGATGGTCAAGCTCTTGCGGCTTGAGCCGGCGGCCCTAGCCTGTCTAAACGCCTGTCGGGCCGAGAAAGGCTTGAAGCCGCTCACCTAAATCCCTCGCCACGAACCCCCCGCCCCTCTCTTGAAAGTCTGCCTCTTTGATATCGACGGCACCCTGGTCCAGACCGACGGGGCGGGGCAGCACGCCTTTGCCGAGACCTTCGCCGAGGAGTTCGGCGTCGCGGAGCTGTCGAACGACGTTCCCTTCGCGGGTCGCAGCGACCGCGGCATCGCCGGTGGGCTCTTCGAGATCCACGGCATCGAGAACTCGCAAGCGAACTGGGATCGGTTCCGTGAGGCCTACGTGAAGAAGATCGACTTCCATGTCGAGCAACGCGACGGGGCCGTCCTGCCGGGCGTGGTCGAGTTGATCGAGCGCGTCGAGGCGATCGGCGATGTGCACCTCGGGCTGCTGACCGGCAATGTCGAAGCGGCCGCCGAGTCGAAGCTGCGGTACTACGGCCTGTGGGATCGGTTCGCCTTCGGCGGGTACGGCGATGTCCATCCCGACCGCAACGATATCGCCGCCACCGCCGCGGCGAAGGCACGCGAGAAGCACGGGCGGATCACGCGCGAGGAACGCGTCGTGGTGATTGGCGACACGCCGAACGACGTCCGCTGTGCACGGTCGATCGGCGCGTATGCCGTCGCCGTGGCGACCGGGCACACCAACCCGATCGAGTTGGCCGCCGCCAACCCGGACATCCTGATCCCGACGCTCGAAGAAGCGGACGATATCCTGGCTTTCTTGGCCGCTTGAGCTGAATTGAACCATGCCATCCGCTTGACCCACCAATCGTTACAGCCGCTCCAGCCCAAGCCGCCGACGACGAATAACGGTCGCCCACATCTTGTCCTGAGGCAGTGGCCGTCGCCCCCGCCGTAGGTTTGCGTGGTTATCCCCCATGCCCATACGAAGGCGGCGCGACGTGAATTGCTTCGATCTCGTGGTTGTTGGTAGCGGCCCCGGCGGCCAGAAGGCGGCCATTGCGGGCGCGAAGCTCGGCAAGCGGGTTGCCATCATCGAACGCGCTAAGGAACTGGTCGGCGGCGTTTGCCTGCACACCGGCACGATCCCCTCGAAGACCATGCGCGAGGCGATCCTGCACCTCACCGGTTTCCGCCAACGCGAGGTCTACCAAGACCAGTACCGCTCGCGCAAGTCGATCACGATGGACGACCTGCGGCAGAAGCTGGCCCACGTGTCACGCCGCGAGTGGGATGTCATCCAAGACCAATTCGATCGCAACGGCGTCGAGACCTTCTGCGGCGAGGCGAGCTTCGTCGACCCGCAGACGATCGAGGTGCTGATGAAAGACGGCCCGGTCTTGCTCGACGCTAACCGCGTGCTGCTCGCCCCCGGGACCAAGCCGTCCCGCCCCCCGCACATCCCGTTCGATGGCCGCACGGTCTTCGATTCGGACGAGTTCCTTGACCTCGACCATATCCCGCGATCGATGATCGTCGTCGGCGGCGGGGTGATCGGCGTCGAGTACGGCCTCATGATGGCCACGCTCGGCGTCCGTGTGACGATCATCGACGGCCGCGATCGCTTGCTCGACTTCTGCGACCGCGAGGTCGTCGATTCGCTGGTCTACAACGCCCGCAGCATGGGCGTCACGTTCCGCTTGGGCGAGAACGTCGCGGAGGTCCGCCGCGTCGGTGAGACGTCGGTCGCGGTTGAACTCGAGAGCGGCAAGCGGATCCTCGGCGAGACGGTGCTCTTCAGCGTCGGCCGCCAGGGCGATTCGGCCTCGCTGAACCTCGACGCCGCCGGCCTCGAACCGGACAAGCGAGGACGCATCATCGCCGACCCGGCCACCTTCCAAACCGCCGTGCCGCATATCTACGCGGTCGGCGATATCGTCGGCTTCCCCGCGCTCGCCAGCGCGTCGATGGAGCAGGGCCGCAAAGCGGTCAGCCACGCCTTCGGTGTCGATTCGGTCGATATGGGCGAGATCCCGTATGGCTTGTTTACCGTTCCCGAGATCTCCCTGATCGGCAAGAACGAGCAGCAGCTCACCGCCGATCACGTGCCGTACGAGGTCGGACTCGCCCGCTTCTCGGAGATCGCCCGCGGCCAGATCGTCGGCGATGAGACCGGCCTCTTGAAGCTCCTCTTCCATCGCGAGACCCGAGAGATCCTTGGCGTCCACGCGATCGGCGAGAGCTCGACCGAGATCATCCACATCGGGCAAGCCGTCATGTCGCTTGGCGGCACGCTCGAGTACTTCCGCGACACGGTCTTCAACTACCCAACGATGGCCGAGTGCTTCAAAGTCGCTGCACTCGATGGCCTCAACAAGCTGGCCGCCTACGACACGCCGGACCAAGAGTGGGCCAAGCAGACGGTCGACGCCGGCTGGACTAATACCGAGATCAACGAAGAGGGGCTGGCCTGCGTCTGAGCAGGGCACAAGCACTCACGTTCAGCCACGCACGCTCGGCCGCCACGCCGATCGCACCCCGCGCGCCGAGGGTTCGGGCGTGGTGGCTTCGCTTGCGGTTGCCGGTTCGATAACGGATTCGTCATCGAGCTCGTCGACTCGGTCGATCAGCAACAACGCCGCATCGCGAGCCGCGGGCGTGATCGCGGTGCGTGAGACACGGCTACTCGAAGCCCGTTCGGTGAGACTCTCTCGGGCGACCGGCGTATAAGTCGCTCGCGCTCGGGAGGGCGTTGCGGGCTCGACCGGCTTGTCGGGAGCCACGGTCGTGCCTGCCGTATCGGGATCGAGCGGGGCTCGTGTGCCGGGCGTGTACGTGCCGGGACGTGTGGCGGCTGTGGCGGCCAAGTCGAGGCGATCGCGTTCGCCGGTCAGGTCGCCGAAATCGTGCGTTGATACCTGCCCCAAAGAGACCGCGATCAGGGTATCGCCAATCCGTAGCGAACGCTGGATCGGGGTCTCGTGTTGGATCAGGTCGATCTTGGAGATGCCGGCGGTCACGTCGATGCTCAGCACCAGCAGGCCGCCCTCACCCGGCTGGAGACCGGGGGCTTCGTGGCCAGTGGTGGCGTCATCGCCCCACGCGATGAGCCGTGGCCACTCTTGGTTCTTGATGGGCAAAGCGAGTACCCCCTCGTCCCCGTAGAACGAGACCGCGTGGTGATTCCCTGCACCGCGGAACCAACCGCTACCAATCGCTTCAGAAGTTACCGAGCGACCACCCTCGACAGAGTACTGATGCGTTAGCTGCGGGTCGGAGAGGCTCGTCACGTCGAAGATCGAGACCTGCATCTCGTCGATGCGTCCGGTCGTTTCATCGGCGTCGCGACCGATGCCCAACAGGTGGTCTTCGCCGATCGGGTGCAGGTAGTCGGAGAAGCCGGGGATCTTGAGCTCGCCTTCGACCGTCGGGTTTGCCGGGTCGCTTAGGTCGATCGCGAAGAGCGGATCGATCCGCCGGAAGGTGACGACATACGCCTCGTCGCCTTGGAAGCGGACCGAGTGGATCGTCTCGTTCGGGGCGAGCGATTGGATTGTGCCGACCTCAACGAGCCTATCGCCGACCTGCTCCAAGACAGAGAGCCGCTGGTCGCGGCCCCAATCGGTGCTGGTAACAACCCGCAGGTAGCCGTCGTGCTCGTCGGCGGCGAATTGGGTTGTCAGAGAGCCTAAGACCGCACCTCTTGCCTCGGTTTCAATGATGCCGTCTGTGCCGAACGATAGTTTCCAGATGACCGTGCTGGGATGGATGATGGCGTGACCCATCCAGTCTCGCCCGTAAGGGGGACGCGCTTGTGCCAAGACGTATAGACCATCAAGCGTGCCGTGGAGATTCGCGGCGTAGTAGGTCTCCAACACCAAGGTATCCTGTGGCCCGTTGGTTTCGTCGGTGACATCGAATGTCATCACCGTCGTGCGATTGCTATTACCCCAGTTCCAACCTTGGACGGCGTTCGACGCAGGGATCTCGATCTCGGTCGGACCGACTAGATATCCCGAGCCGGTGACATCGCCTTCGGTCGAAAGGGTTCGATAGCTGGGGGTCCATTGAGCGACGACGCGATCGACATACTCGTCGAGGCTCTCGTAGGTGTATTCGTACTCACGCGGGATATAGTCGATATCGATGGCGATGATTGAGTCTGACACGCGCGCCGATACGGACTCGGGATCAACCGACTCAACCGCGATCGCCTGCTCGACTGCGGAGGACGTGTAGTTGGGAGAGGGCAGGTACCGCCCCGCGTTCTGTTGGGTCACCAGCCGTAGTTGCCCATCGACGAGTCGCGAGGAGAGGAGCGTCCCGTCGATCTCGGTCTGTTCGACTTGGGTTGGTGCCGAGCGGTCCGCGAGGTCGAGCACGGTCACGGTGACCGTTGGGGCGGTCTGGGTGCCGCCGCCCCAGCGGAGTGAGTTAAACAGAACGGGTCCGCCGTAGTAGCTCGCTTGGGAAGACGAGACCAACGTCAGCCGATCGCCGTGGAGGTACATGCCGGTCGGCTTGGTCGCCAGCTCGACCCGCGAAGCGATCTGCAAATCGTCGGGGTCGCGGGCGTCGACGACGACGAGTTCGTTGCCGGTGAGCAGGTAGACGAACTCGCCGTCGGTCTCGATCAGGTCGGCTTCATCAACGCCGGCGACTTGGGTGTTGGTTGTCGAAAAATTACCGACGTCGGTTGTCGTTGCGTCGAAGTTGGTCGACCGTAGGACAACGTCGCTGAGCGGGATGATTCCACAATCGCAACCCCAGCCCCAATAGGGACGCGTCTGGGTTGTGCCGAACAGATCGCCGTAGCGCTTAATCGCCTCGGCGGTGATCCATTGGCGGAGGGCTTCGAGCGACTCGAAGTTGGTTTGTGTCGTGTCGTTGGCGGCCGCCGCGGTTTGGACCGTCTCGTCGGCGGCGGCCAGCCCGGCGCCGATCCCGTCGCCGCTCATCAGGTGGCGGGCTTCGAGCGTCTCGGGGCGGAGCGATCGCTTCCGGGCTTGTCGCGGGCGGCGTTTGAGCATGAGGATTCCGTGAAACCCGGCGGCGATTGGGGCTTGGGTTGGCGTGTATCGCAAAAGGCCGGTCCTGGAGTCGAGCGCAACGCAAAAAATGTGGCCGCACGGGCGATCAGCCGGGCTGTTCGGCTCTCGGCAGCGGCTTTACGCTGCGGCAGCCGTCCAATGAGAGACGACGCTAGCACAGCACCCGAAGGGAATACGGATGGCCGCCAAGCGGATCGGTTTCGTCGATGACGACCTGAACAACTTCCACGCCAACACTTACTTGGATGCCCTCCGCGGCCCGCTCGCCGAGCGTGGCTACGAGGTCGCCGGGGCGTACGCCTTGCAGGCCGCGACCGGCCGATCGTGGGCGGAAGAGAAGGGCGTCGCTTATCACGAGACGATCGAGGCCCTCGCGGCGGAGGTCGATTGCTTCGCGGTGCTCGCCCCGTCGACGCCCGAAACGCACCTGGCCCTGTGCGAGCAGGTCCTGCCGCACGGCAAGCCGACGTTCGTCGATAAGACCTTCGCGCCCGACCCCGCGACGGGCGACCGGATCTTCGCCATCGCCGACGAGCACAGCACGCCGATCCAAACCACCTCGGCCCTGCGGACAACGAATGTCCAGGCTGAGGTCGCCAAGATGGACGAGCTGCTCGTTAGCCTCGCGCAGTGGGCCGGCGGGGCGTCGTTCGAGGAGTACGGCATCCACCCGGTCGAATTGGCCGTCAGTTGCCTGGGGCTCGCCCCCGAACGCCTGACGATGGCCGGCGCGGAGCATCACCCGACCATCGTGATCGAGTTTTCCGACGACCGCATCGCCACGATCGACTTCAACGCCGCCGAGTACGTGCCGTTCGCGGCGGTGGTCACCGGCGACCGCTCGTGCAAGGTGATGGTGGTCGACGACTCGCGGCTCTTCGTCGATGCCGCCGGGGCGATCCTCGACTTCTACGACGCGGGCGAGGCGCTCGTGCCGCGCGAAGAGACCCGGGCCATCCTGCGCGTGCTCCAGGCGGCCAAGAATCCGGCCGCCCGAGAGGGCTGGGTCGCGATCTAACCGCCGAGGCGGTCGAATCACGAGAGCTTTCTGCGCGGCAACCCGTTGCGTCGCGGGGAGCCAACAGGCAGAGTCTGGCCAGGCGAATCGCACAACCGAAGGAACAGCATGCGACTAGGCATTTTGGGAGCAGGGAGCATCGGCGAGAAACACGCCGAGGCGGCCGCAAGCGTCGGGATCGAGATCGGGCGTGTCGTCGATACGAACCAAGACCGAGCGGCCGCGGTCGCCGAGCCGTACGCAGCGTCGGCCGCGACCGAGCCCCAGGCCTTGTGGGACGACGACTCGGTCGAGGCGGTCCTGATCAGCGTCCCCAACCGGTTCCACAAGCCGCTGGCGATCGACGCCCTGCGGGCCGGCAAGGACGTGCTGCTCGAGAAGCCGATGGCGATGAACGCCGCGGAGTGTGCCGAGATCGAGGCCGTGGTCCAAGAGACCGGCCGCCACTTGCAGATCGGGCACACGCACCGCTTCACGGCGGTCGGCTCGGCGGCGAAGGGCGTCATCGACGCCGGCACGCTCGGCGAGGTCTACCACGCCAAGGCCCACCTGCACCTGCGGCGCTCGATCCCCGGGCTCGGCGGCTGGTTCACCACCAAATCGATGTCCGGCGGCGGCACGCTGATCGACCTGGGCGTCCACCTGATCGATCTCTCGCTCCACCTGCTCGGCCAGCCGACCGCGGTCGCCGTCATGGGCAAGGCATACTCCAAGTTCGGCGTCAAGAAACGGGGCTATGTCCACGAATCGATGTGGGCCGGCCCGCCCAACTTCGACGGCACCTTCGATGTCGACGATCACGCCGCGGCGATGGTCACCTTCGACTCGGGGGTGACACTCGACTTACAAGTCTCTTGGGCCTGCAACCTGCCGACCGGACCCTTGCCCGACTCGATGATGGCCGTGCTCGGCGACCAGGGCGGCGTGTCGTTCGAGCTCTTCGGCGACCACCTCTTGCTGCGGAACGAGATCGCCGGTCGCAACGCCGACGCCAAGCTCGCGTTGCCAACGGCCGAGCACATGGCGTTGCAGATGACCGACTTCGCCGAGGCGATCGCGTCGCGCCGGGCGGGCATCGGTTGCACGCCCGCGCAGGGGGCACGCGTCATGCAGATCATCGACGCGATTTACGAGTCGAGCGAGACCAACCTGCCGGTGACCCTCTGACCAGGCCGTATCGATCGTCCCCCTCCTCGCCGCCGCCGAGCTGAGCGACCAGATCGTGGTCGCGGTCTACTTGCTCGGCAGCTTGGCCTTGGGCATCGCGGCGAGCCGATGGTTCCGCACGCCGGCGGGCAGTGAGGGCAGCGGCGGAGACTCCGAGGACGACTACTTCCTCGCCGGCCGCCGTGTGCCCGGCTGGATGAACGGCATCTCGTACGCGGCGACTGCCCTGAACGCCGACGTGGGGCCGAGCTACTGCGGGTTCGCGATCGTCGTGGGCACGCCGATCGCCTTCTTCTACCTGCCCCGGTTCGCCTTGGCGTGGATGATCGCGGCGGTGCTGTTCGCCGTCCGTTGGCGGCAACTGGGCGTCCGCACCGGCCCGGAGTTCTATGCCCTCCGTTTCGGCGGCGAGCGGACCCGCTTCGTGCGGATCTACTCGTCGCTGTTCGCGGTGTTGGTGAATATGGCCCCGTGGATCGGCGCCGGCTTGTTGGGCGTGCATAAGATCTTCGGGCCCGCCTTTGGCATCGAGGCCGCCGCCGCCGACCTGGGCATCGACCCGAAGACCCTCACGCTCTCGATCGTGCTGCCGGTGCTGATGATCTATGTCTGGATCGGCGGTTTCGCGGGCGTGGTGGTGACCGACGTGATGCAGACGCTGGTGATCGTCGGGGCGAGCGTCACGCTGCTGGTGTCGGTCCTCTGGGAGCACGGCGGGCCGACCGGCCTCGCCGAGCAACTCACCGCCGCCCAACCCGAGTACGCCAGCCAGATCCTCTCGACCTGGCCGGTGTGGGACCATCGCGTGCTCGACCCGCTCTTGGTGTTTGCTTGGCTCATCGTGCCGACCGTCGGGCGGGGTGGGTCGGTCGACTTGGAAGGCCAGCGGCTCTTCTCTTGCAAGAGCGACCGCGACGCGGCACGGATGAACGTGTGGGCGGTTGTCGGCCTCTTCATCATGCTGTTGCTGCTGACGCTCCCCTCGCTCGGCCTCCTGGTCAAACGCCCCGAGCTGTACCTCGCCGAGCCCGCCGCACGGGAGGAGGCTTACAGCGTGCTGCTCGATACCTACTTGCCGACCGGGCTGTATGGCGTGGCGTTGGCGGCGTTGTTGGCGAGTGTCATGTCGACGATCTCAAGCCACCTGAGCTACGGATCGCAGACGTTGGTCAACGATGTCGCGCGGCAGCTCGTGCCGAAGTCGAAGCTCCTCGCCGAGGGCTCGGGCGGCGCGGTTTGGGCGGGGCGTGGGCTGATGCTGGCGATCCTCGCGGTTGGCGTCGCCGTGACGTTCAACGCTGATTCGTTGATCGGCATCGCGATCGTGTTGGCCGGCATGTACGGCGCGACGGCGACCGTCTATTGGGGTCAATGGTGGTGGTGGCGCGTCAACTTCTGGAGCTGGCTGACCGCGATGGTCGGCGGACCGCTCGTCTATATCGCGTTGGGCGGGCTCGACCTCGGAACGATCGCCATCCCCGGCGTGCTCGGCCATTTCCCGGCATGGGCCGAAGCCCGGGCGGTGAGCGAGTCGGCCGCCCAACGGATGGACATGCTCCAAGCCGCGATCGGCATGGGCGTGACGTTTGCCCTCTGGGTAGGCGTGACGCTCGTGACCAAGCCCGAATCACTGGCCACGCTCAAGGCGTTCTACCGTCGGGCGCGGCCGATGGGGGCATGGGGACCGGTCCGCGAGGCCTGCCTGGATGAGGACCCGGCGGGCCTGCCACCAAGCGGCTTGTTGCTGCGTGGCCTGGGCGTGGCGGTGCTCGGGGCGATCGCGGTCTCGAGCGGCGTGCTCGCCGCGTCGGTGCTGTTCGTCGGCCGTTGGGGCGAGGCGGCCGTTTACACGGGCATCACGCTCGTCACGGCGTTGGCGTTCGCCCGCGGCTTCGATCGCCAGCTCGACCGCCTCGACGCCGACGCCTAGCGACGACGCGCCAACAAGCCACCGGTCGCCAGTGTGGCGAGCAAGGCGAGCGTCGTTGGCTCGGGGATCAGCGGCGCTTCGACGATGAAGATCTGGCCGCCGCCGGTCCGCAGCACGGAATTGTTGATCGGGTCCTTGTACTGAAGCGTTCCGGTCAGCACACCGTCGGACGTGAGCGGCCCGGGCCCGATCGGCACGCCATCGAGGGCGAAGTTCTGGCCGTAGACCGTGAGAACCCCCGAGTTCTGTGTCGCGAGCAGGCTGCCGCCGAACGTGCCGCCGCGGACTTCGATCGATGAAGCACCGGTCGCGCCGAGTTGGCCGAAGACCGTGCCGCCGCGAATGATCGCCTGAGAATTGCTGGCGGTTCGGAGCTGTTGGAAGACGATGCCATCATCAAGACGCACGGTCGCATCGCCCCCGACAAGCAGGTCGCCGCTGACGGAACCAACGCTGCCGCCGTCGATGATGAGCTCGCTCGATCCCTGGACGATCGTCTGGCCGGAGAGGTCGCCACCCGATTCGAGGGTGACCGTGGTCGGGTCGCCCGCGGGGCTGTCTTGCACGTTGGTGTTGCCAACGACCGTGCCGGAGAAGCTGACCTCGGTGCCGCTATCGAAGATCATCGACGCTCGAGAGTCAGCGGCCGATTGCCAGAGGAGGGCCCCCATGGCGAAGCAGAAGGCGACGCGGAAAGCGCGCGCGGTCCCAGCGAATGGGACGGGAAAGTCGGTCTGGATCCGCTTCATTGGAACGCGCCTGCTTCTAAATGAATCTGTCTGCCCCGTCCTTCCAAGCTATTTCAGCTTGCCCAATCGGTCAACTTTAAGGCAGCCGATGGCAGCGAGTTGCCTCACCAAGCAACCAAAAAACGGCCAGAAATCGGCTATTTGGCGGTCTCGGCGCCGTTTTCGCCGGGGTAGAGGTCCTTAAAGACTTCGGCATGTTGGCTCAGCCCGGCGTCATAAAAGAAGACCTCGCCCTCAAATCCGAACCGCCGATTGACCTGCACCATCTGCCGCACGCGCTCGCTCGGCAGGTCGTAGCCATCCGCCAACGCGATCAACACGCCCGGCGCGATCTTGTGGTGCAAGGCGGCGGGGATCTGCTCTTCGGCGATCTGGCGGAGCGTTTCTCGGTACGAGGCGAGGTCTCTTCGGTAAACCTGTGGGCAGAACAGGTCGCCCCAACCCTCCCGCGCCCAACGCGGCCAATCCTGCAGGTAGTTCTCTTTGCTCCACGGCCACACGCTCGGCGACCACGAGACACAGAGCTCCGGGTCGATGGCCTTGAGCTCGCGATACGCCCGCTCGACGAATCGGCTGAGCCGATCGGCGCGCCACTGCACCCACGCCGGGTCACGGGGGTCCTCGGGCGGCGAGTTGCCGTCGTGCTCGGCTTGGTACAAGCCCACGGTCAGCGGGTCGTAGCCGCCCGTGCTGGGCAACGCGGGCAGGCGGTCGTCGCCTTGGACGCCGTCGATGTCGTAGTTGGTGACCACCTCCTTGAGCATCGCGAGCAAGAAGTCTTGCACCGCCGGGTCGAACGAATTCATCCATTGGAAGCCGTTCTTGCTGACCAGCTTGCCGTCGCGGTCGAGCGCGGCCCACTCGGGGCGTTTCTTCAGCAGCGGCCCGCCATCGGGTTGCTGGTAGCTGCAACTGAATCCGAACTCGAACCAAGCGATCACGCGGATCCCGTCGGCGTGGGCCAGCTCGATCAGCTCTTCGAGCGGGTCACGCCCCGCGAGCCGCGGGTCGATCGCCACGCCGAACTCGCGACGCATCAGCTCGCTCGGGTAGAGCGTGACGCCGCGGTTCCAGGTGACGGCGAAAATCGTATTGATGCCGGCCCGTTTGCAACGGGCGACCGTCGCGGCCAAGTCGTCGCGCGACGACATCGCGGCGGTGCCGACGCTCGCCAGCCAAACGCCCCGCACCGGCTCGGCGGCTTGAGAATGGGGAGTCAGGAGGCCGATCACGCCCAAGGCGGCCAAGAGCAACCAGCTTCTCATGCCCGCGGTCTCCTTCGTGGTGCCATGGTGAGTGCCGCCCCGAGGAGGCTGGCCGCCAAGCCACCCGGCTCGGGGATCGCGGCTGAGAGGTCCGCTGTGTAGCCGTAGCCGGCGAGCCAGAGGTCGTAGTCGAGCCGATTGACGAACGCGTCGCCGTTGGCGTCGGCGCGGAGGTCGGTGATCGAACCGAAGGTGTCCCGCCAGATCGTGTAGTCGGCCCCGTTGACGAGGCCGTCGCCGTTGAAGTCGGCCGGGTCGATCGGCCGGCGATCGGCGAGCAGCTCGACTTGCGATGCGCCGAACACGGTCAGCTCGCGTTCGCCCGCCGGGAAGAACCCGGCCGAGAGCTCTCGCCATGTGCCACCGATCTCGGCGACCAGCCGATAGCCCTGTCCCGCGGGGATCTCGAAGCCCCACAAGTTGCTGCCCGCCGGCGTGCCGACGACCGGCGGCGGTCGCTGGTAGTCGAAGACCGGGTTGATCGCGTGCCCTTCGCCCGCCACATCGTAGAACGCCCGCAACTCGTCGCCGTAATCGTCGCGGACGCCGCGGCTGTACCAGATCGAGTGCCCGGCCACGCCGGCGGAGCGGGTGGTCTCGATCATCTGCTCGAGTGCCTCGTAAGGCGTGTTGGCGCCGGTGCCGTTGGTGCGGAGGCCGACGACCAACTCGTCTCGCTGGCCCGGATCGAAAGGGGCGAGCTGCCCCGGCAGGGTGGCGTTGAACGAGCCGAAGGTCGATCGATACGCCTGCACGACATACTCATCGAATAAGCCCTGGTTCTGCCAATCGCCCCACTCGGCGTTGTAGTTCACGTCGGAGAAGCCGCTCACCGAGGGGCTGACCGAGACCAACAGGTCGGGCCGAACGTCGCGCACCGCTTGGCTCAGCTCGTGGGCGAAGAGGGTCACCTTGCTCTGTCGCCAGTTGCGGAAGAACGAGTCGTTGAGGTTGCTCGGTAGGGAGCGGCCCGTCTCTTGGCGATAGATCGCCGCGGTGGTGGCGTCCCATCCGAACTCCCGCGGCCACGCCAGGCGGTCGTCGAATTGCACGCCGTCAAGGTCGTAGCGATCGACGGTCTCGAGCGTCAGATCGATGAGCAGCTCGCGGACCTCGGGAACCGCCGGGTTCATCCAAGCGAAGCCGTTCGACCCGTTGCCGTACGCGCCGGTGGCGTCTTGCAGCAACCAGCCGTTGGCCCGCGCTCGCTGCCCCAACGGTGTGGCGGGCTGACCACCATTGCCGACGAACTCCGCCGCGAACCCGTACTCGAACCACCCGATGTGGTGCAACTGATTCCGGTGGGCTTGGATCAAGGTCTCTTGAACAAGGTCGCGATCACTCCCGAGGTACGGCGCGCGATCGCCGCCGCCGGTCAATCCTTGGAGTGTGGGCGAGGGGAAGTTCGTGTAGCCGTTCTTCCAGGTCTCGACGTAGACCGTGTTCAGTCCGATCTCGCGCAGGTCGGCCATCACCGCAGCCGTGTTGCTGCCGGTGCGGATATGGTTCTCGCTGCCGGTGGTGGTCAGCCAGGTGCCGCGTGCCTCGGGCGAAGCGGACCACACCATCGAGGGGCAGCACAACGCAAGGACTAATGCCACGCACGGCGAACCGCATCTGAATCGGCGACGGTGGCGGCGGCAAGCAGGCATTAAGAGATGTTCTTCTCATGTTTAGTTCGTGGCACCGCGCTGTCCCCTCACGCTAACCGACAGAGGGGAAGCGGCCGAGCGGTCAGTGATTCATCTGCGCAATCACGAGAAGTCTTTATCAACAAGCACACGGGCTAACGGTGTAGAAAGGGAGGCATCGGTAAGTGTTGTTACGCCGCAAGACTGCCGGTCTCGTCTGCCTGTTCCTCTCCACCTCTGATGCGAGAACGTCTCATGAATCGCTACTTGATCGGCACCCTTTTGGCTGGCGCGATGATCGCCGCCACCACCCCAACGCTGGCCGATGTTATCGCTCGCGACAGCTACGATGGTTACGCCGCCGGCAACCTCACGGGCCAAACGAGCACAACGGCCGTCGGCTTCACAGGCGCTTGGAGCGCGGGCTCGGCCAACGTCCAAGTCGAGTCGGGCGGCATCCTCGACGGCGACGCCACCAGCGGCCAGGGCCGCTTCATTCCGGTTGGCCAAGCTTTTGGCGCCTACCGTGGCAAGAGCTACAGCCTTGCCCCGATCGCCAGCGACCCGCCTAACAACACGTTCTATACCAGCCAACTGCTCTTCACCGGCGGCACCGGCGGCACGGCCGGTGAGTACGCGATGGTCGGCTTCGGCAGCTTTGTCGATGGTGCCCGGTTTGAGGACAGCACCAACTTCCTGCTCGGCGCGTTCACCGGCTTCGTCAACACCGACGGCGAGCAGGCCGACCTCGTCATCCGTTCGCGGACGGGCGCGGTCGTCCCGGGGGCCGTAACCGACACGCTCCTCGTTGAGAACGCCGAGAACACGACTTACCGGGTTGTCATGGCGCTCGAATACAACAACCCGGGCGACGAGATCCGCTACTGGGTCAACCCGACCGATTTCAACAACGGCGAGGCGGGCCTCACGGCATCGGCGTTGACGAGCGGTTCGATCGGCGGGTTCCAACTCGGGGCGTTGTCCGACATGGATCGCTTCAGCGTCGGCACCACTTACACGAACCGTTCCTTCTTCTGGGACGAAGTCGTTCTGGCGAGCAGCGTTGCCGCGTTGCCGGAGCCGACCAGCCTGCTGCTGGCCGCCTTGGCCGCGGTTGGCGTGGCGACGCGTCGTCGCTGAGTTGCGTAACGCTCGCCCACGCGTCGCCGCCCGGTCTGCCGGCGGCGACGAGGCCGGGTGACTATCCCTTCCGGCAACACCTCCCCGCACAAAACCTCATGAGACTCTCCATGTTCCGTAACGCCCTGGGTCGCTTGGTGGCGACGGTGGCGGTCGTGGTCGGCGGTGTCGCGACCGCGCAACCGACCTTCCAGTTGGTGACGCAACTCGATACGTCCGCCTTAGACATCGCGGCCGGCTTCCCCGGTTCGATCGCCGCCTACGGCGACGACCTCTACATCGGCAGCCTGTTCAGCGGCGGCTCAGTCGCTCATATCGAGAACCCGCTGACCAGCCCGCTAAACGTCGCCACACTCGGCGGCGGCGGCGTCCCCGGCAACGGTTACGTCAGCCTGCACACGGACGGGACGACCCTGGTCGCGGCCACCAACAACGCCGGCGGCGGCGAAGACCTGATCCAGTCGTTCGATATCGCGACCGGCAACCTCAATTGGTCGCAGACCGAGACCGAGATCGGCCAGACCCGCATCGACGGGGCCGCGGTCGATCCGATCACGGGCAACATCATCGTGACCGCGTTCGGCAGCGCGGACCAAACCGTGCTCGACCCGCTCACCGGCCTCGACGCCAGCGACAACCCGTCGGACTTCCAGGCCGCTTCGCCGGTGAGCACCGGCTGGCGCGATATCGCGTTCGACCGCACGACCGGCGATATCTATCTGCGTGCCACCGGCGGGGTCGCTCGCGGCAACCGGAACCCGAGCGGCGGATCGACCGACGACTACGAAACGCCCGACCCGTTCGAGGGCCCGGCGGGCGTGCAGGCGATCGCCGTCGTGAGCGACGACTTCCAGACGGCCATCAATGTCGAGTTCTTGCCCGCCTCGTTCGCCGGCCAGAATTTGATCATCCTCGGCGACCGAGACACGCCCGCCGGCATGGATTCGTTCGACGACCATATCAAGCTCTTCGATGCCGACTCGCTGACCGCCAGCACCACGCCCGTCGCCGCGACCTTCCTCGATAGCAGCGGCTTGCCCTTCGCACCGGCCGATTCAGCGAATGGTATCTATGACTTTAGCTTCGATCCGGTCAACGAGCTGCTCTACATCAGCGACCACCAGAACGCGCTGGTGTACGTCTTCGGCCAAGAGGTCGGTCCGAGCGGTGTCGACGGCGACTACAACAACGACGGCCGCGTCGACGCGGCCGACTACACCGTCTGGCGAGACAACTTCGGCCAGCCGGTTAATCTGCCGAACGATGTCACCGAAGGGACCGTCGATAGCGGCGACCTGACCGTTTGGCGGAACAACTACGGCGCAACCGCCACGCCCTCGGCGATCCCCGAGCCGACCGCCCTGGCGCTTGGCTTGCTCGCGGTGGCAGGTGTGGCCGCCCGCCGCCGGTGACCCGAATCCCCAAGGAACGAGGCAAACGGATGAGTCACTTTCCGAGACCGCCGCGGGCGTTCACGCTCGTCGAGTTGTTGGTGGTCATCGCGATCATCGGCATCCTCGTGGCATTGCTGCTGCCCGCCGTGCAAGCGGCCCGCGAGGCCGCCCGACGGACGCAGTGCGTCAACCAGCTCAAGCAGGTCGGCCTGGGCGCGATCAACGTCGCCGATACGTTCAATCGCTTGCCAACCGGCGGCCTCGGGAAATGGCCGCAGATCGAGGCTTATAGCGCGGGAGGCAGGCCGTTTGGCCCGGACAAGCAGGGGCTCGGTTGGTCCTTTCAGATCCTCCCCTATCTCGAGGAGGGAGCCGTTCACGGCCTGAACGATACGGCCACGATCCAGAGCACCCCGATCCCGCTCTACAACTGCCCATCACGCCGCCCGCCGACCCAAGCCGTCAGCGCCGACGACCCGAGTGTCGATGGGTATCTAATGGACTATGGCGGCTTCGCGGCGATGCCGTCGCGCAGCCAAGCGGCCGAGATCGCCGGCCTCGACTTCGACGCCGATGCGTTGCCCGCGGCCGGATCGCAGAGCAGCCGCTGGTGCAGCGAAGGGTGGCTCTTCGACGGGGCAGCGGGGGCGTGGGGCCTGAACCGCAATCCCAGATCACGAGCCCAGCTTGGCGACCAGTACGCTGGTTTCTTCGGTGTCATCACGCGGAGCGATGTATTTCGCATTCCTGTGGGAGGAGCGATTCAAACTAAGGAACTGAACTACAACTCGAAAGTCACCTTCGCGAAGATCACCGACGGCACAAGCAAGACCGCGATGATCAGCGAGAAACGGCTCGATCCGAGCCGTTACACCTCGGTCTCTTGGTACGACGACCGCGGCTGGTCGGACGGGTGGGACCCGGACACGATGCGCTCCTCGGCCTGCGGCCCCCGCGCGGACGGCCCAGACACCGACCTGCCCAGCTACTCAGGGCAACCGCTCGGGACGTTCGTCGAGGCCGGCATGGGAATGGGCTCGGCGCACCCGGGCGGTGTCAACGCGGTGTACGCCGACGGCTCGGTCCATTCGATCAGCTACGACATCGATCTGATCAATTACATGAACCTCGCCAACCGCTCGGACGGCGAAGTCTGGATCGAAAACTGAAACAGGATAAGCACAGGATGGGCCGTGAGACCGCCAGCCGCGTCGCGGGGTGCGTGCTGCTGGCGGTCGCCTCGGTCTCGCTCGGGCAATCCCCCGTGGCACCGCCGCGGTACGACGTTGTCATTGCCGGCGGCTCGACCGCCGCCCTCGCCGCCGCGTTCTCGGCCGCCGAGGAGGGGGCTTCGGTCGCATTGCTCGAACCGACCGATTGGATCGGCGGGCAGCTCACCGCGTCGGGCGTGCCGGCCATCGATGAGGCCTGGCACAAGATCGCGGGCGACGACACTACCGGCAACGAGGGCCGTCTACGGCTCGATGTTGCGAAGGTCGCTCGCGACCCACGCAACATGACGCCCTTCTTCCGCGACACGCTCGCGGCGATCGGCAACCCGGGCGGCGGTTGGGTCAGTCGCTACTGCTTCGAGCCCAAGACGCTGCTCGACGATCACTTGCTTCCCAAGGAACGCCAGCTAGCCGACCGGCTGACCGTTTATCGCGAGACAGTCGTCAAACAGGTCGAGACCGAAGGCCGCCGCGTCACGGCCATCGCGGCGATCCAGCGCACGCCCCGCGACGGCGTCGATGGCTACGACCGCCTGCCGTCGGCGGAGCTCGTCGATTGGTACTCGCCCGACGATTCGCCCCGCTTCACGAAGCGGACGCTCCGATTCACCGCGAAGGTCTTCATCGACGCCACCGAGTGGGGCGAGCTGCTCGCGTTAACCGACGCGCCCTACCTGCAAGGCGCCGAGCCGAGCGAGGACGTGATCACCGCGAACGACCGGCTCGGCCAAGCGGTCGTGTACGGCTTCGTCCAACGCTTCCACGCCGAGCCCGTGGCGGAGCATCTGGCCATCGAGCCGATCGAGGGTCTGGGGTTCGGCCACTACCGCGACCGCGACGACGCCTGGCAGAAGATCTGGACCTACCGCCGCCTGAAGGGCTCCGGCCCGACCGCCTCGCCAGGCGAGCTGTCGTTGCAGAACTGGGGTTACGACACGCACGCCGAGGAAGGGGGCAATGACTACCCGTTCGGCTACCTCTTCTTGCCACGAGAGGCGGCCGCCGAGCAACGCGCCGACTGGCGGGGCGGCATCGATACCGAGGTCCTAGCCGGCGCGGAGCGGCGCGCGCTCGCGTGGCACGACTGGTTCCGCCACGCCGCGCCCGACGGCATCGACCCCAAGCAGATCACCCTCGCCGGCGACGTGTTCGGAACCCGCCACGGCCTCTCGAAGCTGCCCTACCTGCGCGACACGCGTCGCTCGATCGGCGTCGGTGGATTCACGCTCAAGTTCGACGACCTCGTGGGCGACCCGGCGAAGGGGCAACGGACCGGCACCCGCTTCGCGGACCGCGTTGCGTTGGGGGCTTACCCGGCCGATATCCACCCGTTGGTCGGCTACCGCTACCCGCCGCATGTGTTGGAGAACCACCCGACGCTGCCGTTCTACCTGCCGTTGCGAGCCCACACGAACGACGCTTACGACAACTTGCTGGTCGCCGGCAAGACGATGGCCCAAACGTTCCTCGCCAACGCCGCCACGCGCCTCCAACCGATCGAGTGGTCCAGCGGGACCGCCTGTGGCGTGGTCGCGGCGGACCTCGCCACGAGCGGGGCGACCACCGCCGAGGCGTGCCAGGATGTCCGGCGGCTGCGAGAGAAGGTCGCCCGCCGGACCCCGGTCGATTGGGTGCTCCCAGCGGCGGACGAGTGAGCCAGGAGATGCCGCCTCACGAGGCGAGCAGCTATCATGGGGCTCCCACCTGGCTCGACCCCAACAAGGCCCACCCC
>CAYGUP010000079.1:0-18229 GCA_964353155.1 uncultured Planctomycetaceae bacterium
CCGCCGCCGAGTCCACCGCCACCGCCGCCTAGCTGGGCGAGCACGGGGACGCCGACAAAGGCTTCGGGGACACGGAACTGGACGTCACGGTCGGTCTTGTTCTCAACGATGAGCCGACCCTTGTGGTCGTTCTTCGCGATGAACTTCACGTCGACCAAGCCGTCTTCGATGGCATCGAATAGGCCGACGGGGTCGGCGTTCGCGTCGACGGCATCTTCGTCGGCCGTCGGTTGCTCGTCAGCCGCCTCTTCGACCGCAGCGACAGCGGTCGCGGCGGCGTCCTCGGCGATCGGTTCGTCGGCTCGCGTTTCGACGCAAGCCGAGACGACGATCAGGCTGGCGGCCAGCAGGAGGTATAGCAGGGCCCGGTTGCTCATCGGGAGGGTTCCGTCTTCGTAGAGGGGGGTCGTTTGTGGGGACTGCCCAGCTTCTTCAGATTAACCAGCCGCCGGGTGGTTTCCAAGCAAAGGTGGTGGAAACCGGGCTCGGCGGCCGAATCGCCGTGTTCTGGCCGGTTTTCACAGCTCGACCGGCACCTCGACGCCGTCGAGGAAGCTCGCCAGCGAGCGGCTGCGGTACGGCTGTTGGAGCTTGCGAACGGCCTTGGACTCGATCTGGCGGACCCGCTCACGGGTGACGCTGAAGATCTTGCCGACCTCTTCGAGCGTGTAGCTGTAGCCGTCGGTGAGGCCGTAGCGGAGCTTGATGATCTCTCGCTCGCGGTAGGTGAGCTCGGCCATGACGTCGTCGAGCCGCTCCTTGAGCATCTCTTGGTTTGTGTCGTAGAGCGGATCGTCGTCCCGCTTCTCTTCGAGGAACTCGCCGAAGTAGTTGTCTTCGCTATCGCCGACCGGCTGGTCGAGCGACAGCGGCTGGCGGGTCATCTTGAGGATGACCGACGCGTCTTCGAGCGACATATCGAGCATCTCGGCGATCTCCTCGGCCGACGGCTCGCGGCCATGGATCTGCACATACTCGGCCGTGGCCGCCCGCACCTTGCTCATCGTGTCGATCATATGGACCGGCAGGCGGATCGTGCGGCTCTGGTCGGCGATGGCGCGGGTGATCGCCTGACGGATCCACCACGTGGCGTACGTGCTGAACTTGTAACCGCGGGCGTGTTCGAACTTGTCGACCGCCCGCATCAGGCCGGTGTTGCCCTCTTGGATCAGGTCGAGGAACGAGAGGCCTCGGTTGCGGTAACGCTTGGCGATCGACACGACCAACCGCAGGTTGGCCGCCGACAGGCGACGCTTCGCGGCGTCGTAGCGTTCGCGGTATTCCTTGGTGCGGGCGACCAGGTGGGCCAGCGTCTGCGGGCTCTCGTGCGTGACACGCATCAGGTATCGCAGCTCGTGACGCAACTCGATGGCGTGCGTCTCGTCGAGCAACTTTTCGGGCTCGGCCAGTTGTTCCTTGATGGTCGCCATGCGGTGGCCGATCTCGTGGAGTTGGTCCATGAGCGGCAGCAGACGCTGGAGGCGGAGGTTCATCTCCTCGACCAAGCGGATGATCTTGTTGCGTCGCACGATCAATCGCTGCCACGCCGCACGGCGTTCCTTCTTGCTCCGACGCGAGTCGATCGCTTGCAGGAAGTCGGGCGTGTTGAGTTCGAGCAGGCCGTTGATGGTCGCCAGGTTCGGGCCGAGGCGTGCCAGCACCCGCTTCTTCTCGGCCGCGTTCGTGACGCTGATCTCGATCGTCCGGTCGAGCCGCAGCTCCTTGCGGTGGACTTTCTCTAGCAGATCGACCGCACCACGCAGCAGGTAGTCGTTGCAGAGCATCGCCCGACGGAACCGCGTGCGGGTCGCTTCGATCGACTTGGCCGAGGAGACTTCCTCGTCCCGATTGAGCATCGGGATCTCGCCCATCTGCATGAGGTACATGCGGACCGGGTCGTCGACGTGCGACTCGCCCGGGTCGTCGTTGTGCTGGACGGCGGGCTTCGCCTTGGGGGCTGGCCCCTTCGCGGCCTTGGCAGCGGGAGCTTTCGCGGAGCCGTTCTTCGGCTTGGCGGGGGTCGTCTTACGCTTGGGCTGCTGGGTGCGAGGCACGGCGAACTCACTAGAGGAGGCGTCGGACGAGAGGCTCATCGCATCCCAGCGGGAGCGACGGGCTTGGCTTCGAAGCCTCGGAAAAGCATGCGGCGGGCCAACCGCCGGTGGCGAGACCGGCTGGGAGCCGCCAACCTCCTTGCTACCAAGGACTTACGTTCGTTGCCACGGTTTGGTTCAGGGCTGCCCGATCCGGGCGATTGTCGTAGAATCCCTACCCGTTTCGCCCCACACGTTGCGTCTTGGCATCATCCGAAATCCACGCATGCTTCCCGACGGAATCGCCGACGCCGCCCTGCTAGCCGCCCAGGCCCCGGCCGGCGGTGTGCTCCCGCCGCGGGATGATGGTGTCGAGCTGGCCCGCCTCGATCTGTGGGCGGATCGGCCGTCGGTGGCTCGCAGCAAGCTCGCCGCCGTGGCGAAGGCCTTCGGGCCACGCTTGCAGATCCAAGAGGGCTTCCGCCTGCTGATCAACTCGGGCGAATTGGCACCGACCGAGGCGGCCGCTCTCCTGTCGCGAGTCGCCTTTGATGGAAGCGACGGCCCCCTCGTCGCGGCGGTTCGCGGCGAGGAGGTCCTCGACCAACTCGAAGCGTTGATTGCTGCTGGTTGCAAACTGCAGGACCACACGCGTCATTGGCCGCTGGTCAACGAAGCACGGACGATCACGAAGGCGTGGGCTGCGGTTCCGGAACGCTTGATCGGATCGTCGCAGGAGTCCGGTGCGACGGTGGTGATCACGCGGCAAGCGAACGAAGAGGAACTGCGAGGCGGCCAGCCGGCGAGTGAGACGAAACGCCTTGTCGCGGTCGATCTGATCGAGGGGTACGAGATTCAAGCGATGGCACCCCACGCGGGGATGCTAGAGTCGGTGCCGTCCGACCTGCGTGGGGTGATCGCATGCGAGACCGATGAATCGTCCGGCAGGGTTCATGTGACAGCCGTTGCGGATGGCTACGATGAGGCCATTGAAATCGCTCGGCAGTTGGAATTGACCGCCGGCACCGGAGCCTTCGATCAACCGCTCGCCGAACACATCCGCCCCCGCCTCACGCGTGCCTGGATCGAGGCCCCGATCGACCTGATCGAGTTCGGAGCCGATATCCGGACAGCCAGCGATTGGGCAAACTAACCCACCACGCCCCGATCCCTAGAGCCTTCGACCCTCACGCCCGCCGATGATCATGCCCAGCGATGCCGTTGCCACCCGCGTTGATGGCCCGGTCGCCACCGTGGTGCTCAACCGGCCCGACTCGGGCAATGCGCTCACCCGCGCGATGATGGCGGAACTGCGGCAGGCGTTGGACGACCTGCACCTCGAGAAGCGGGTGCGGGCGATCATCCTCACCGGGGCCGGTGACGAGTTCTGTGTCGGGCGCGACCTCGCCGAACTCGCCGGCGGGGAGGATCCGATGGCGGATATGGCCCGCTGGGGCGACGAAGCCAACGAGTACCGCGACCTGCTCGCGTTCATGCTCGAACTCCCGAAGCCGCTGATCGCTGCGGTCAACGGCCCGGCGGCCGCCGGCGGTGCCGGTTTGGTGCTCGGCTGCGATGCGGTGGTCGCCGCTGAGACCGCGACCTTCGGATTCCCCGAGCCGAAGCGGGGAACGGTCGCCGGCGTGGCCGCCCCGTTGCTGGCTTACCGCGTCGGCGCGGGCACAGCGGCACGCTTGCTGGTCACCGCCACGACGATCGACTCGGCCGAGGCTCATCGCCTCGCGATCTTCCACGAGCTCAGCCCGTTCGACCTGCTCTGGGCCCGAGCGTTCGAACTCGGCAAGCAAGCCGCCGAAGCGGCCCCGCAAGCGATCCAGCTCACCAAGCGATTGCTCTACGAGACCATCGGCGAGCACCTCACCACGCAGCTAACCAGCGGAGCGGTCGCCAGCGCGACGTCCCGCTTCACCGACGCTGCAAAGGAAGGCCTGAGTGCGGCGGAAGAGGGCCGCCCGCCGGAGTGGCGCTGAAGTATAGAGTGGCCCCATTCCTCTCACCGCCGCGGGGCCGACGACGGGACGACTTTCACGGGCATGAGGAATCAAGACACCGCGGAAGCGAGAGTCTCAATGGTGCTCTACCGGGACGTTCTTTTTGATTGGTTTGGGATCGCGTTTTGCGACAACGCGATCGGAAGCTTCTAGCCGCTTTTTCGCGTCTTGAAGGTAAGCGGCCGCGTCGCCGGCATACTCAGCAAGTAACTCACGCCGTGTTCTTCGGAGTTCGGCGAGAATCGGGTTATTGGTCATCGGCATCTCCCAAGAAGTTGGCTGGTGTGCAAATCAGCATCCCAGACAGACCCAAGGTATCGAGCAAGCGATAGACTCGCGGGAGCTCGTGAGCGTTCGCAATATGGGTGCAGTTCTGAGTCAATAAGTATTGTACGCCGGCCAGGGCCGCTGTGGCGACATGTAAGGCATCGAGCCGGGCCTTTGCCGGCATAATCGACCCGGAGATTATCTGATCGGCGACGTATTCCGTGTCCGCATAGACCGGTAGTAAAGGTATCTCACTCAGTAGAGCAAGCCGACGCGCGGCGGCCTCTGGGTTGCCCCGCCCGGCTTCATCGATGACTAGCTGGGACGTAACGACATCGTAGTTGTTGATTTCTTGTGACAACCAAGCCTTGGCTTGGTCCTGCAAGACAGCCGTTGCCGGGACCCTGCTGGGCAAGGCAGTCGCATGGCTAATGACGGAGGTTTCGATATAGACGGAATCCATGCATCTTATCCTACCAGCGTTCCTGCCCCGTGATCGCTAGCACCGCGGTCCACAGCTCGCTATCGGGCGCCATATGCCGTTTGCAACCGACCGACGCGGCGAGCGGGACGTGGACGATGCGGCCGTTCCAGAATCCGACGAAGAGGTCGGTCTTGCCGGCCATCGCGGCGTGCACCGCGTGGCGGGCGAAGCGCTCGGTGAGCAGGCTGTCGGCCGCGTTCGCGGCGACGCTGCGGATGTAGTAGCTCGGATCGAAGTACTTCATGCCGATCGGTTTCTCGATCGTCTTGAAGTGCTCGGTGATCCTTGCCTTAAGCATCGTGCCGACATCGCCCAGCCGTTGGTTGCCTGATAGGTCTTTTTGGTCGGCGTGCGATCCGTCGAGCATCTCTTGGCCGGCCCCTTCGGCAACCACCACCACCGCGTGGCCGCGGGCGTCGAGCCGGCGGTCGAGCTTGGCGAGGAATCCCTCGGGGCCTTCGAGGGCGAAAGGCTCTTCCGGGACGAGGCAGAAGTTGACTTCGCCGCTCGCGATCGTGGCCGCCGCGGCGATGAAGCCCGATTCGCGGCCCATCAGCTTCACAAGGCCAACGCCCCGCTGGACGCTCTTCGCTTCGACGTGCGCACGATCGATCACCCGTTCCGCCTCAGCGACCGCCGACGCGAAGCCGAAGGTCTGGAAGCAGTACATGATGTCGTTGTCGATCGTCTTCGGCACGCCGACCACGGCGAGATCGATCCCGCGCCGTTTGGCCTCTTGGGCGATCTTGTGGGCGCCGTGCTGGGTGCCGTCGCCGCCGATGGTGAATAGCAGGTTCACCCCGCGTTCCGCCAGGAACTCGACCATAACCGCGGGGTCTTGGTGCCCGCGGGACGTGCCGAGCATCGTGCCGCCGTGGTGGTGGATCGACTCGACCGCTTGGTGGGTCAGCTCGATCGGCTCGGGCCCGGCGGGCGTGAGTCCCAGGTAGCCGTTTTGGATACCCAGCACCGACGGCACGCCGTAAGCGTGGGTCAGCGTGTAGAACAGGTGGCGGATGACATTGTTGAGCCCGGGGCAGAGTCCGCCGCAGGTCACCACCGCTGCCCGGCTTTGGGTCGCATCGAAGTAGACCTTGTCGCGCGGCCCCGCCTTCTCGAAGGCGAGCTTCGGCGGATCCGATTGGCCTTCGACAAAGTCGATCTCGATCTGCAGCCGTGACGCGTCGGGCGTGAAGACGCGACGCTTCAGCGGGGAATCGATCTGCCGCTCGCCGAGCGTGGTGACACGAAGGCTCTCAGCGGCAAGGGGTTGGGGGTCCATCGACCGGTCTGCTCACAATCGGGGGGGCTGGTTTCGGCACGCCGGTGAGGGGGCGTCGCCGCGGTTGGCCGATTGTTGCCCGGCGAGCGGCTTTCGTCACGCCGGGGCGCGTGGCGTGACGAAAGCCGCTGGACCTGAAGTTCCCGCTTTTTGCACGTGTTCGCGTGTTCGCCCTAAGCGACCGCGGCACGCCCTTCGCAGCGGGGTGAGGCGGCGGGAGGGGTGTCCCAGGCCTCGAGCTCGTCTCGGAGCACGAGCACGTCGCCCGGTGCCTCGATGCCGACGCGGACCTTATCGCCCGCGATTTTTACGACGGTCACGACAATGTCGTTGCCGACTCGGATGCGTTGCGCTTCTTTGCGTGATAGCACGAGCATGGATTTCCTTATACCTCCGTGCGAAAGACATCCCGATCCGTTGGGTGTCTTTATGTATACTAATGGTTTTTTGGCCAGTCAATCATTTTCTTCAGCCCGCGGCCGGCAATTCGGCTCGCAGGAAGCGTTCGCCCCGTGAGTCGTAGCACCAGAGCGTTCCGGAATCGGCGTCCCAGACGGCGGTGAGCAGGACATCTCGGGGGCCGCGGACCGCGAAGTGGAGCCCGCACACCGTGTCGCCACGCGTGATCGGCCGGCATTGCATCCGCACGGCGTCGGCTCGCAAGCGACACCTCTCGAGCAGGGCTTCTCGCGCTATCTCCGTGACGCGTTCAGCCATCGAACCCAAGACGGGTTCGCTAGATGCGGATGCTTCCACACTCACCTCCGTGTTCCCGATAGCCAACCGGTTTCGATGCCGGTTCGAGCTGCTGCCGCTTTCCATGCGGACGAGTGGACACACCGCGACCCCAGCCGTTTCGGCTCGGGCGTTGGCAGAGCGTGCCAGCACTGAGAAGAACTATCGGGAAGGCAGCCCCTAGCCCTTAATGAGACTAGGTAAAATAGGTTGACTGTGTGCCTTGGGTTCGCTTTGGCGCGGTCATGCGATCCGCGATCAGCGCATCTGTCTCAGAAGATGCCGGCACCGAAGCCGCCGGGCGGTGGGTTGCTTTGGTCGGACCGATCTTCGAGGTAGGAAGACTGGCTCGCCGAGTCGCTCGGTTTGAGGTGCGGCTGCGAGGCCCCGAAGCGGCTGGGATCGCCCTGCTGCGGATGGTGCGGCTTGCTGTCGGCGGTTTGCTCGTGGGCCGAGTCGATGCGGCGGATGACGGGCGGGGCGACGTCGTCGGCGTCGTTGAAGTCGCCGGCGTCGTACTCGTCGTACCGCGACACGTACGTGGGGGACTTGGCCCGCTCGAGCTCGTCTTTGTATTCCACCACGACTCGGTTCTGGATCATCTCGCGGCAGGAGGAGTTGATCGGGTGGGCGATGTCGGCGTAGAGCTTGGTGCGGCCGTCGGCGTCCTTGATCACGCGTCCTTCGCCCAGGCGGGCACCGCATTGGTTGCAGTGGTTGGCTCGAAGGTGGTTCTTCATGCCACACTTGCCGCAGTGGGCCGTGAGCTTGCGGCTCGGCATCGCGACGAACAGGCCGCTGGTCCCCTCAATGATCTTGAGGTCACGGACCACGAAGCAATCGTCGAACGTGATCGAGCAGAACGCGCGGAGGCGTTCCCCGGGCTCGTCCATGAGCTTGATTCGTACTTCGGTGATGTCCACGGTTGTCGCTCCTGGATTGCTGCCCCGGCGCCCCCGTCCCCTTAGAGCCTTACGCCGATTCGCGGTTGGACGTTCGTCAAGTGTGCGCGTCGATTCGTGTCACGGTGAATTGGTGTCTCTCGATTCTCATCCAAACGCCGTTGTGTAAACTTGCCCAACTCGCAGCGCCCGCAACCTCGCCGCAAGTCGGCGTGCCTCGCGAGGCGTTCTTGTTAGGCCGAAATAGGCGCTGCCGCTCCCCGATAACTGGTGAACCGCACAACCGGCCGAGTCGAAACGCTCCCGAACCGCGCTGAGCCATGGGGCAACCCGCATGGCGGCGGCTTGGAGATGGTTGGCGAGGCCGCCGGCTAGGGCCGTGAGGCTCCCGAGCGACAACGCTTGTGCGACGGAGCGGCAGCGGTCTTCCTCGGGTGATCCGTAGTCTCCCGGCTGGCAACGGCTGAAAACCTGAGCGGTCGAAAGCCCTTCGGCCGGTTTCAGGATGACGACCGGCTGGGAGCTGAGTGCTTGTTGAACGGGCGTGATCCGCTCGCCCCGTCCCTCGGCGCGAGCGGCACGGGATCGTGGGTCCGCCAGGGCATGGACAAAGAAGGGGATATCGCTGCCGAGCCGGGCGGCGAGGTCGGAGAGTCGCTCGATTGGCCAGCCGAGGCCCCAGACCCGATTGCCGGCGATCAGTGCGGCGGCGGCGTCGCTGGATCCGCCGCCAAGCCCGGCCTGGCTCGGGATCCGTTTGAAAAGACGAACCGTAGCTCCCGATGACACGTCGGCTTCGGACTGCAACAGCTCAAGCGCCCGCACGATGAGGTTCGAGCGATCGGTTGGCACGCCAACCGATCGAGGCGAGGCGGGATCGATCTCTAGGCCGATGTGTCGGCTGTCGCTGAGCGACCCGACACGCAGTGTGTCGGCGAGTCGGACCGTGGTCATCACGGTGCGGAGTTCGTGGAACCCGTCTTCGCGTTTGCCAAGGAGTTCGAGGCAGAGATTCAGCTTAGCCGGCGCGTGGAGGACGCAGGGGGTGGTTGTTCGGCTTGGCCTTGTCGCGGGAGTGAGCCTCATATGGCGTCACCAGAAAAAGAAAAGTGACGGTCCCTGCCATGGAACGCGATCTCTCTGGGCGGCGGCTTCCTCTCTCGGCGTTCTCCTCAGCGATGCATCGAAATTCGATCAGCCGGGTGACAGTATCGTTCCGATCCTGTCAACCCTTGTGCAGGACTCTACGTGCCTCGACTGCTGGCGTCAATTCGAGTCCGACGTTCGTTCGCTGGGGGTGCAATACTGTTGTCACCCGGTTTCCGACGAACCGTGACCGAGTCAGACTGTTTGACGCCCCAAATTAACCCCCTCCCGAGAAGGGAAAAGAATGGAAGCTGAAACGACCACGCCCGCCCCAACGCTCACAGCCGCAGGCGCCCTACGGACTGCCGCGGTGGGGGTGGCCATGGGGTCGGCCGATATCGTGCCGGGGGTGTCTGGCGGAACGGTGGCACTCGTCTTGGGGGTCTACCAACGACTCCTGGGGGCGTTGTCCCGATTCGATCGGGCGCTGGTTGGGCACGTCCTCGGTGGACGCTTCGTCGAGGCGTGGCGGCATCTGGATGCGACCTTCCTGCTCTCGCTGGGTCTGGGAGTCGGGATCGGCGTGAAGGGTCTCGCCAGCCTGATGACCTATCTGCTCACCGAGCAGCCGACCTTCACGTTCGCCGCGTTCTTCGGGTTGATCCTTGCCTCGGGCCTCCTCGTGGCTCGGCTCGCGAAGCCGGCCACCGCGGCGAAGGGAGCCCAGTGTGTGGCGTTAGGGATCGTCGCGGCCTGCTTCGCGGTGTGGCTGATGAGCCAAGGGAGGATCACGCCGTCCGACAATCTGGGTTACACGTTTCTGTGCGGGGCGATCGCCATCTGTGCGATGATCCTGCCCGGCATCAGCGGGGCTTACTTGCTGTTGATCCTTGGCAAGTACGAGACGATCTCCGATATCGTCCACCGCGCGCCGAACCTATCCGTTGCCGATTTCGCGACGCTCGGCGTCTTTGCGATGGGCTGCTTGGTCGGCCTGCTGACCTTCAGCCGCTTCTTGAAGTGGCTGCTGGCGAGCTACTGGTCGTCCACCATGGCGGTGCTCGCCGGCTTCATGATCGGGTCGCTGTACCGAGTCTGGCCGTTTCAAACCGACGCAACGCCCGAGGTCGAAGAGTTCAAGCTCAAGGTCTTCCAACCGACTTGGCCGGAAGCGTTCGACGGCGGGGTGATCACCTGCTTAGTGATCGCGGTGCTGAGCTTCGGGCTGGTGATCGTCGTCGACCAAGTCGCGGGTCGGTTCGGCAAGGACTCCGAGGAGGTCGCCGAAGCGATCTCCGATCAGCCGCTGGCTTAGAGGAGCGGCTCGACGGCCGCTCGGACTTGTTGGTGGATCGTCTCGATCGAACCGGCCGCATCGACGACGACAATCTGCTCCGGTGCGAGCGACGCCTCGGCGAGGAAGCCTTGGCGGACCTTCTCTCGATAAGCCGCGCCTCGGCTCTCCATGCGATCGGGATCGCGTCCGCGGCGTTGGTCGGCAACCGCGGGGTCCAAGTCGAGCAGCAACACGCGGTCGGGCGAGACGCCATCGATCGCGATCTGGCCCACCTGCTGAACGAAGCCTCGCGGCATCCCGTTGGCGTGGGCTTGGTACGCGAGGTTGGCCAGCAGGTAACGATCCGAAACGACCACCGCCCCGTCGTCCAACGCGGGACGGATCACCTCATCGACGAGTTGGGCGCGCGCCGCCATGTACAGCAGCATCTCGGAGCGGGCGTTGATCGGCCGGTCGTCGTCGCTGTGCAGCAAGAGATCGCGCAGCGACTCGCCGAGGGGTGTGCTGCCCGGGTCGCGGCAGGTCACGACTCGATGGTCGAGAGACTCCAGCCACTCGACCAACAGCCGCATCTGCGTGCTCTTGCCGACGCCGTCGATGCCATCCAAGGAGAAGAACATGCGGGTGGTTATAAGGCCCACCCCGCCGACGTGCGACCGGGGCAGACAGACCGGGCCTCAGAACGTGTCCCGCCCGTAGCGATCGGCCGCGGCGCGGACCCGTCGAGCGACCATCGTCCGGAGTTTCTCGGGCTTGAGGACCTCGACCTGATCGCCGTACCCGAGGATCCACCAGAGGATCTCGCGCACGCCCGAGACCGTCACGTGGTAGTCGAGCGATCCGTCTTCGCGGAACTCGGCCTTCTGGGTCGGGTGCCAGAGCACCTCCGACACATTCCGAGCGACCACGGAAGTGAAGTGCAGATGCACGTTGCTATCGGGCCCTTCGTCGGCCATCAGCCGCCAGGCGTTGCGGAGGTGCTTCTTGATGCTGAACGAGTCCGGCCGCTCGAACGACTCCTCGGTCACCTCGACCTCGGAGATACGCCCCAGGTTGAACGTCCTGACCGACTCGTGCCGCGGCGAGTAGCCGATCAGGTACCAACTCCGTTCCTGGAAGAGCAGGTGGTACGGGTGCACCTCGGTGGTGAACTCCCGGAACTCGGTCAGGCAGTCGTACTCCATCCGCACGACGCGTTGCTGCACGTTGGCGGTCAGCAGCTTCCGGTAGACCTCCCCCTTATCGTTCAGGGGGTTCGCCGCCGGCGGGCGATAGTCGACCGCTTCGGCGACCTCGCGGAGCTGGTCCTGCATGCCGGGGGGGAGGCCGGCCTCGATCTTCGAGGCGGCGCTGATGGCCGCCGAGAAGATGGAGTCGCGCTCCAAATCGCCGACGCGGCCGGCGAGTAGCACGACCGAGAGCGCCTCTTCGAGCGTCAGGTTGGTCGGCTGCAAGAAGTGAGCCGCGTCGATCCGATACTTCTGGTCCGACGAGTCGAACTCGATCGGCACCCCCGCTTCCTTGAGCGACTCGATATCGCGGAAGACGGTTCGACGGCTGACACCACACGCCGTGGCGAGGCCGTCAGCGTTCTCACCTTGACCCGACTGCAGCCGCTGCAGCAGGGCGATCAACCGTGTAACCCGCTTGATGTTCATAGGCAGAATCGATTTCCCCGCCGGCGTTCACGACACCGGAGCCGCTCGGGGCGGATTCGGCCGAGACCTGCTGGATGGCCGCCGGGGCCGACGCGGTCGTTAGTTGCTGGTCCGTGGTGTTGAATCGTTGCGGTTCGCGTGAAGCGGGTTCGTACCCGGTCGGGGCGCCGGCCAACCGGGCTCCGCCCGCCCCGGGGGCGGCGAAGAGTTGGCGTCCGTCGTTCTGCATCGCGTTGCGAGGCGACTCGGTCGAGCCGAGCGGGATGCCGGCCGGAGTCGGCTGCAGCAACTCGACGCCCTCGGGCATCTCGGCTGGGGTTGGAATCGGATGGACCGACTCGATGGGCGTGTCGTACGAGTTCATCCGCTGGGCGTGCGGTCCACGGCTCATCACGCCGGGGCGGGTGAAGCCGTAGTCCAGGGCGATGCTCGCGTCACGCTTGCGGGCGAGCCGCAGGGCGTCGAAGTGAGCCTTGCCGGGCCAAGGGCCCTCGGCCAAGTAGACGCCGTTGTAATCGAGCAGGGACCCCTTCCGGAAATGGACATCGGTGATCGCCAGGTTGTAGTCGATCAGCGAACGGTAATAAGCGCTCTCAGCCTCCGACCGACGACGTTGGGCGTCGAGCAGCAGATCGAGGTTGATGCGGCCGAGGTCGTAACTAGCTTGAACCGCTTCGACTTCAAGCTGAGCCGCGGCCCGACGATTGAAGTTTGTTTCGGTCAAACCGTAGTTCAAGTCCAAATCCCGAATCGAGTCGCCCAATTGGTGCGAAACCTCTAGTTCGAGGTCTTGCAACAACGCCCTTTCACGAGCGAGCAGCAATTGGTGATGGCGGACGGTCGAGAGCTGGTTGCGGAAGCCGATCGGCATGCTGAACCGTAGGCCGAGTTCCCATTCCTCGTAGTTGCCGCCGGTGAGTACATCGAAGGCACCGGTCCCTGGCTGGAACGGGGTGGGGTTGGCCGGGTTGTTTTCGAACAAGCGATCGCCGCCGCCGACCCAGCGGTAGGTGCCGAATCCGTCCAAGCGGGGTAGCAGGTGGTTGCGGGCGGCGATCAACTCGAGCTCACGCCGCTTGATCTCCCACTTCTGCTTGCGGACTTCGACCCGGCGGGCCATCGATTCGGTATGGATCGCCGACCAATCGAAGGCGACCTGGGCGGTCGTCGGCTCGTCGGCCGGGCGGATCAGGCGGCCGTCGGAGACCGACAGTCCCATGATGTAACGCAGCCGGTTCTCCGCCGCGTACAAGCCCGACAAGCCTTGCTCGACCTGGGCCTTGAATTGGAAGTACTGGGCACGGGCCTGGGCCTCGCGGTCGGCGGCACCGCCACGGGCTCCCTCCTTCTTGAGGGCCGCGACGCGTTGCCACGTCTTCAGGGCGCTGTCGCGGCCGATCTTGCGGGCTTCCAGATCGCGGTACGAGAAGTACAGCGTCCAGTACGCCTGCTCGACATCCCGCATCAGGTTACGAACGCCGCCTTCGAAGTCGGCGAGTGTCAGGTCGGTGCGGATTCGGGCGAGCACGACACCGTCGAACGGGTTTACCCCGTTGGCCGCGTACTGATCGAAAGCGAACGGGCCGGCGATGCGGTTGTACTGCGAGCCGGCACCCTGCAAGAGCGGCTGGTTGATGAAGGTCTCGAAGTTGGTGTTCCAACCACTCGGGGCGGCGCGGAAGCCGGCGTTGTTGAACTCGTAGTTCGTGTTGTTCCGCACGCCGAACTGAGTACCGGTCGCGGCGGTCTTCGTGATGCCGACCGTGCCGGAGCCCAGGTCTTGGAGGAAGTTCGGTGGCTGGAAGAGGTTCGGCTGGGCGTTCTGCGGGCGGTCGTTCCGTTGCCAACTGACCGACGCATCGAGCTGAGCATCGAACGCCGACAGGGCCGACTCAACGCCCGTGCCGTTGAACTGCGAGCCGAACGCGGTGCCGGTCGAAGACTCAACCAAGGCCGGGTCGTAGGTCGTTGTCACCGCAACGCTGTTGATCAGGTTGCGGCTAAGGGTCTCGGGTGCCTGCTCTTGGACCGCCCCGCCGAGCTGACGCATCACCTGGCTATTGGTCAGCGTGATGCGGGTCGCTTCTTCGAGCGAGACGTCCCAGACGGTGTAGTTCTCCGCGTTGCGGAGCGTCAGCGGGGCCATCGCGTTGGTGACCTCGTCGAGCGAAGGCTCTTCGACATCCGGGTATTCGATCTGGGTCGCCACGTCGACGTAGTGGCTCAGATCGCCGTCCTCCATGAAGTAGAACGGCTGCGTCGGGGCGCAACCGGTCACCGCCATCAGGGTGGCGAGGAGGAGGCTGAGTTGTTTGCGGAACTGCCGATCCATGGCGGGCTTCCAGGCGTTGGTGAGCTCGTCTCGGCACGGGCCGACGCGTGATCCGTCCTGGATCGCGCCAAAGCCAGCCGTGCCGGTGCGTTTGCTTGATCGACCCGCCCGGTCTGTCCGGAACGGGGCGAGGCCCCCCATGCCCTGGTTCGTGGCGGGTGTCGTCCATGCCTATGGCGCGACGCCTACCCCTAGCCGGAGCATTCAGCAGAGTTGGTATCGTCCGCATAACCGGCACGGCTTAACAAAAGCAGACGATTTCCGCACACGCTGTGCTAGCACCGAAGGCGCGCCGACCGGGAAGTGAGCCGTTTGACCGGCTCTCATCGGGTGTCTGGTCCGTTAGAGAACGCGCAGAGCCAGATCAGAGCGCACGCCAGCCCGTGGCGAGCCAGCCGTCATCGACCCGCATGCCGGCCATCGAGAGGAACTTGATCGGACCGCCGCGTGACGTGAGATCGATCGGGTCGATCGTCACCTGGGCCGGGAAGCGGTCCTCTTCGTTCAACGCCTTCGAGAGGTTGTTCCGCAGGCCGACATCGCCGCTAGCAAGCTTCTTGCCGCTGTTGGGATCGAACCGGCTGGGGAGCACGTCGATGTCGCCCTCTCGGATCAACTGCCAGCGGCCCTCGGCCAGTACCGGGCGGTACACGGCGATCAGGTCCCAGTTCTTGTACGACTTGTCTTCGACCTTCATCTCCGCGGCGTGGATGATGGCGGTGATCTTGCCGACGGCGAACTCGACCGAGACCGGCCGCTGGCCCCGCAAGCGGAGCGACCACGGCTGGAACTCCTTGCCGGGGGCGGGCTTCTCGGCCTTCAGTTTCAGCCAAGGCGGCGTGACGATATCGATCTTCGTTGGCTCTTCGACCGAGCCGCGGCTCAGAGTCGCCCCGCCGAGGTAAGCGTCTAGCAAGTTGTTGACCGCGGTCTGGTGCAGCGTCGCCGCTAGCGGGGCTTCGATCGTCGTGGTGGCCGAGTCCCAGGCGGCGAGCTGACCTTTGTCTGCTTGCACGGCCTCGACGATCAACGAGTTCGACGTGGTCCGCTGCACGAGGTGGCGTGGCGTCGCCCGACGCTGACGCATCGGCTTGCTCAACCCCTCATCGTAGCGGCGGCGGGCTTCGGTGATCTGGCTGTTGAGTTGTTCATTGAGCCTCGCCTCGACGCGGACCTTGGCCTTGCCGCTGGCGATCGCGTCGGCCTGCGACTTCTTCTCTGCCACGCGTTGGCGGGCGATCTTCTCGATGATCCGGCTGCCGAGGCCGCCGCCGATCTTCTTGACGCTTTGCGTCTTCGACCGTGTCGAGGTCTGGGCCGACGCCGGCAGCACGCGGAACGTTCGATCGCTCAGTTCGACGATCTTCGAGGCACTGAAGCTCGTCGTGCCGAGCGTGTGGATACTCACCGGCCCGTTGACGCCGCGCGTGTTGGTCCGCGTCGCACCGGTCAGACAGAACGCCAGCCGCGCCCGGTCGTAGGACGGCAGTGTGCTGACGCTCAGGCTGCCGCTCGTCTGACCCGTGCCACGGACCCGCGTTCCGAGGATCGTATCGTTGATGGGAGCGACATCCGAAACCGGCCGGGCGACGAGGCGATTCAGCAGCGAGGAATCGACTTCGAGCTGCAAGTTGGGCCGCCCGTATCGGTTGCGGACTTGCCGAGCGAGCGAACTCCCGACGCCTGTCGATTCGAGGCCAGCCAGCAACGCGAGCCGGCGTTCGGCTTCGTAGCTGCCTCGGGCGGTCTTGATGCGTGCGTCGTCGGCGAGCAACTCGGCGAGGCCATCGACGGCCGCCCCGAACGACTTCGCTTGCCGGTCCGCCGCCGCCGGCGCGAACGACGCCACGCCCAGATAGCCTTCGATGGCGTCGGCGACACGCTGCATCTCCGGCTTCTCAAGGCCCTCGGCGCCCGAGCCGAGCAGCCGCAGCGTCTCGCGAGCCGCTCGTGCATCCGGCTTGCTGCCGGGAGCGAGTTGCTTCTGCAGACCGTTCCACTTCAGGTACGCCATCCAGCCGGCCCCCTGGTGGGGCGTGCGCCGGAGGAGCCGCTCGGCGTCGATGACGGTGCGGGCGAGCTCGGTACGAGCCGCCTCGAGGTCAGAGGCGTCGAGCGGCTCGAAGGCGGCCTTGGCCTCTTCGACCCGTTGGGCGTCGAGCGACTGGCTAGACGCCGGGGCCGCCGTCAGCAGCGTGAGCAGGAGGGACGTTACTAGGAGTGCAGTCTTCATCGATCGCCTTGTGGGTAGCTGGGCAGCGGGCCAGATGACCCCTCACCTGCCCTCAATACTCACCCAGCCAGCCCAAAGTGTCCAGCAGCGATTTGCCGCTGCCGAGAGAGCTGCGGAGTCTCAGAGCTTCTCGTTGAGGCTCTTGAAGTACTCCTTGGCGTGCTCACGGCGGGAGCGGGGCAGGCGTTCGCTCGTGAGCGGGTCGGCCGGCTGGACGGTCTCGGCGGAGAGCTGGGTCTTTATCGACTCGACGACTTGGCCCTTCACGCTAGGCCCCTTCACGAGCCCGCCGAACGTGCTGGCCCCCTTGCCAACGTTCTGCTTCACCTTGGTATCTCGGTAGGCGACGTCGTTCTCCTCGCTGGGGCGTGCCCCTTTCCCTTGTCCCTTGCCCATCCCTTGGCCGGGCTTCTTCTTCCCCTTGCCTTTTCCCATGCCCATCCCGGCCATCTGGCCCCCCTCGCAGGCTTGGCAGCCCATGCCCTGCTTGGCCATTTGGATGTCGGTCATGGCGGCGTCGAGCATTTCCATCTCTTGGGCCTCCTTCTGCATCTGATTCATCTGCTTGGCCATCTGAGCCATCGCCTTCTGCGCCTGTTGGGCGTCGCCCTTGTTGAGGGCTTGCTGGGCTTGGTTCATCTGCTGGGCCATCTGTTGCAGCTTCTGCATCTGAGGAGCCTTCATGGCCAACTGGTCGAGCTTCTGCTGCAGCTTGTTGGCTTGCTTCGTATCCCCCTTCCGCTGCGCCTCGGCGAGCTGGCGTTGGAGCTCCTTCTGCTGGGCCGCTTGTTGCTTGGCGGCTTGGCTCAGCTTCTGGGACATCTTGCCGAGCTGCGCGGCGAGCTGCTTCTGCTTCTCCTTGGAGAGCTTGCCGCCGGCCATCTGCTGCTTGAGCTTGTTGACCTCGTTCATGGCTTTCTGCCAGTCGCCCTTCTTCATGGCGTCGGCCGCTTTCTCGGCGGGGCCGCGGCCGAGGTCTTTCATGCGGTTCATCTGCTTCCGCAACTGCTCGCCACCGCCCAGCTTCTGGCGTCGCTCGGCGAGCTGTTTGGTGAGGTCGTTGAGCTTCACAGCCGCCTTGGTCACATCCTTGGGGGTCTTCTTGGCGAGCTCGCCGGTCCCCTCCTCGACCTTCTTGAGCAACGCCGACGCGTCTTTCAGGCCTTCCTCGACGGCCTCCTCACGCTTCTTGGCGAGCTTCTTGCGGGCGGTCTCGGCGGCCTCCTTCTTCTCCTTGGCGGTGACCTGTTCGGTGGGCGGCTTCTCGACGGTGGCCTCCGCTTCGCGGTTGCCCACTAGCCCGGCCAGCAGCAAAGCCAACGCGGCGGGCAGCAGCGGCCGCCAAACCCCACGATCAAGCCCCAGCCGGAAGTGCTCGCTGACCTCGACCCGCTCGGCGGCCCGCTCGGCGTCTCGGGCCAGGGCGAGGCCGGCTTCGGTCTCTAGCGTGGCCTCGTCGAGCGACAGGCTGCTGGCGATCCGCTCGCGCAGGTCGAAACGCTTATCGATCTCCACCGCGGCGTCGAGCTCGGATCGGGGTTGCAAGATCGACCACCCCGTCGCCCCGACCAGCCCCACCACCACGGCCCCAATCAGCCACGCCGCCGACCACCAGGCGGGCAGGTCGGGGATCGCGAAGAGCTTGGGGGCGAGGATCGCTATCAAGGCCAGGCAGAAAGCCACCGTCAGGCAGCGGCCCAGGCGTTCGGCCCATTGCCGGACGAGCAAACGCCAGCGGGCGGCGGCGACGGTCTTCTCGATCAGGGTCATCCGCGGGCCTCGACGGGGGATCGTGCTCAGGCCCGAGTATACGCATTCCGGCCCCAACACGGCCAATTAACCCCGCCCCGCCCCATCGGTTAGCCTAAGGACATTCCCCATTCCCAATTCCCCACTCCCCCTTTGAAC
>CAYGUP010000080.1:0-18149 GCA_964353155.1 uncultured Planctomycetaceae bacterium
CGTTGCTATGTCACTTCAGCGAAATGGGTTACGAAAATCTAAGTGCCATTCGTGCACACCACCGTCGGCCGCTAGTTGATTGAAAAAGGTTTTGCGAGGAGGTCGCGGGGAGGAGCCTTCTGATACCGTGGCACGGTCTCTTGCCAAGTGGCGGGAACGGCTCCTTCGACGAACCCGACAAGTCTAACCAACCCGAGGACGCCTTGGCATCTCGTTGCGGTCAGGTCGTTGCGTGATGCCCCCGAGGCGAGGGCCAAGCAGCTCCGGTGAACCGGCCCGCCCCGCTGAAAACGCGGCATGGCTGGTTGCGACCGGCCCCCGATGCCGAGTACGCTCCGAGCAACTTTGTCACCCTCCGGCGGGTGGACCTCTTCTCTCGGGCAGCGCGGAATAAGTACCGGTGCAGACTCTCGAAACACTCGACTGGGCCGTCATCGGCGGCTACTTCGCCCTCCTGGTTGGCCTGTCGCTCTGGGCCGTTCGCAAACGGCGCGACACGACCGAGGACTACTTCCTGGCCGGGCATAGCCTCGGCTGGTTCGTCGTGGGGGCGTCGATCTTTGCCTCGAACATCGGCTCGGAGCACCTGGTCGGCCTCGCCGGCAGCGGCGCGACCGATGGCGTGGCACTCGCGCATTACGAACTGCATGCCTGGTGCCTGCTGGTGCTCGGCTGGGTGCTGGTGCCGTTCTATACGCGGAGCCGGGTCTTCACGATGCCGGAGTTCCTCGAGAGGCGATACTCGGCCGCCGCCCGCTACACGCTGAGCGTCATCTCGCTGGTCGCGTATGTCGTGACCAAGATCGCCGTCGGCATCTACGCGGGCGGCAAGGTCTTCTCGGCGATCCTGCCCGAGGTCCAGCTTTCACTGGGAGGGGCGGCCACGCTCGATAGCTTCTGGTGCGGCTCGCTGTTGGTGCTCGCCTTCACCGGGGCCTACACGGTCTTCGGCGGCTTCCGCGCGGTCGCTTACACCGAGGCCTTGCAAACCCTCGTGCTGGTCCTCGGCTCGGCGTTGGTCACTTACTACGGCCTCCAAGCCCTCGGCGGTTGGGATCAACTCCGCGAGGTGCTCGGTCCCGAGGCCTTCAACCTCTGGCGACCGATGGTCCCCGAGGGCCTCGCCATGGAGTGGGCACCGGTCGAAGAGACCAACGCCGCCGGCGATCTCACCCGACAGGCTTGGTACTTCAATGGCAACTACCCGTGGTTCGGGATGCTCTTCTGCGCCCCGATCATCGGCCTCTGGTACTGGTGCACCGACCAATACATCGTCCAACGCGCCCTCGGCGCCCGCAACGAGACCGAGGCCCGCCGCGGGACGATCTTCGCGGCGTTTTTGAAGCTGCTGCCGGTCTTCATCTTCATCATCCCCGGCATGATCTGCTTCGCGCTGGCGAAGTCGGGCGAGTACGAGTCGCTCAACGCGATGGTCGCCCCCGATGGTTCGGCGGTGTCGGACGTCGCCGACGGGGCCTTCCCGCTGATGGTGCAGACCGTGCTGCCGGTTGGCATCCGCGGCCTCGTGGTCGCCGGCCTGCTATCGGCGTTGATGAGCTCGCTCGCGGGCGTGTTCAATGCTTGCAGCACGCTCGTGACGATCGACCTCTACAAGAAGCGATTCCCGCAAGCGAGCGAGGCCCGATTGGTGGGGGTCGGCCGGCTGGCAACGCTCGCCGCCGTGGCGATCGGCCTGCTCTGGATCCCGGTCATCAAGAACGCCGACAAGGGGCTCTACGATTTCTTGCAGAGCGTGCAGGGCTACCTCGCCCCGCCGATCTTCGTCGCGTTCTTCCTCGGGGTCTTTTGGAAGCGGGCCAACTCGGCGGGCTGCCTCGCGGCGTTGCTGATCGGCTTCGGCCTGGGGCTCTTCCGCCTCGGTATCGACACCGCGCCGAAAGTCGCCGGCGAGGGCTTCGCCTACGCCGAAGGCGGGTTCCTATGGATCAGCAGCAAGATCTACTTCCAATACTTCAGCCTGTTGATCACCGCCATCAGCGCGGCGGTCATGGTGTTAGTAAGCCTCGCCACCCGCGCCCCAGATGAGGATCAGATCAGCGGCTTGACCTACGGCTCGCTGACCGAAGAAGACAAAGCGACCAGCCGGGCGAGCTGGACCACCGCGGACGTGGTGCTGTCGGCCGTGGTCCTCGTTCTCATCATCGCCGCGTATGCCTTCTTCAGCGGCTGATCTCGATCGCAAGAACGCAAAAAGGAGCGCCGAGGCCTCAGCCCCGACGCTCCCAGAAACACAGCCCCTCAGAGGTCCGGCCCGCGTAAAAGCCTCAGCGAACCCGCCGGCGGCACGCCGTGAGAGCCAGGCCGCTCAGCCCGAGCAGCGCGGCGGTCGGTTCGGGCACGGCGTTCGGCTCGCCGAAGATGAAGTCGTCGAACACCACGACGTCGTAGCCGAAGGCCCCGTCGGTCGGGCCGATATCGAAGTTGCCCGTCGTGATCTTGACCGACGCCAGCACGTTCTCATCAAACTTCGCCCCGGCGAACGAGAGGCCTTTGTCGGCGGCCTCGGCGTACTGGCTCAGCAGGAGGCTGCCGTTGATGTCGTAGTATTCGATCTTAGTCGTCTCTTCGAGATCGACATCAGCAAACACCGTCCCGAAGCCATCCGTCAGGGCAGGGGTGGTCTGATCGGCGGGCGAGAAGAAATCGACGTACGTCACGTTGCTGCCGCGCGGCGTGAAGAGTCGCTCCTCGCTGAACACCTGGAATTCGTCCTCGTAGGTCGGATTGAGATCGGCGAAGCGGACCGCCGTGCCATCGTCCGTATCACCGCTCAGGGCGAAGCCGGTTCCTGGCGTGCTGAACTCGATGCCCCGAGCACGCGGGCTCGCACCGAAGTTGAAGAAGTCGCCGGGGAAAGGATTGGGAGACGAAACCGCGGCCGGGGCGGCATCCCAGTTGATCTGGCGTCGACCGTCGGCGAACTCTTCCGGCGTGAACGGGTTCAGTGTGCCAAGGGCATCGCGGAAGTCATCGACCGTCGACTGGATAGCCGTCGGGTCCGCACCAGCCGAACTAAACAGACTGACCGCGTGCGCCGGATTAACCGAGAGGCACAGCGCCGACGAGGCAAACAAGACGGCGGGGATCCAAGAGAGACGCTTCATAACAATTGCTCCGCGAGTGGAAGGGTGAAAACCAAGACAAAGAGTGGGACTCGGTTGGTGGGGCACATCCGCATCGTGCCGCTCAACGAGAAGATGTCGCTGCCTCGGCTGCCCCTTGCACGGGCGTCAAGAAAAAACGAAATCAGTCGCTCAAGAGTCGACGAGCAATGAATAACCGACGAAATGCCCGGTTCTTCGAAAGCACTGCAATCGATCGACGGAGACATGACATCCTTCTTGAGGGGATGCTAGACTCGGCCATCGAGACGGCATGGAATCGATCGCCATCGGCATCTCACTCCCCAACCTAGCGTCGCCGCACAGCATGCAGACCGAGCGGACCCAAGCCGCCGAAGGGCCCGGAGGAAAGCTCAGCTCGGAGCAATTCGCCGAGCTGTTCCTGGCTGCGTTCGCCAAGCTGTGGGGGCTCGCGACGGCGCTGATCGGGGACCGCAACGAGGCCGAAGACCTCGTGCAAGAAGCCGCCGTCGTGGCGTTTCAGAAAATCGACCGGTTTGAACCTGGGAGCAACTTCGCGGCGTGGATGGCCAAGATCGTCCGCATGCACGCGGCGAACTGGCGTCGGAAGAAGACCGGCCGGCGCACCGCCATGACCGACCCGACCGACCTCGATCAACAACAAGCCGCGGCCGCCGCCGGTGCCGACCCCTCGATCACCGAGGCGGCCACCGGCGAGACCCACGGCATCCAGGAGGGCTTTGACGACGTCCTACTCGACAACCTGATGCAGCTCGAAGAAACCCCTCGCGCGTGCCTCCTGCTGAGGATCGTGCACGAACTGGGTTACGACGAGATCGCGGCCCTGCTGGACATCCCCAGCGGCACCGCCATGAGCCACGTCCATCGATCCAAGAAACGCCTGAGGAACGGGATGGCGGCCCAAGCAACGTCGGAATCGAGCGACCCAAGCGGATCATGACCGACCCGATCGAACAACCCGACGCCCTCCAACCGGCCGACGCCGAGCTGCTCGAGCTGTACCTCGACGGCCAGCTATCGGACCAGCGGGCCGCCGAAGCCGAGCGGCGGATCGCTCAGGTCCCCGCGATGCAACGGGCCGTGGAGCTACAAGAACGGGTCGATGGAGCGTTGAAGCAACAGTTCACGGCCCCCGCCCCCGACCAACAGTTCCTCCAAGACCTCCTCGCCGGCAAGGCAACGAGCGTCGCGATCGCCGACGAATCGGCCCCCAAGGTCGTCCCCCTACCAAATGAAACGCCGGCGTCATCGGACCGCCGCCAGCGGTTGATGCAAGTCCTGGCCGTCGCCGCAACGCTGGCGTGTGCCTCGCTCTGGGGGACGTTTGGTTGGGACCAACTGAAGCAAATCATCTCGCCCGGCGAGGGCTACGAGCAACTCACCGTCGCCCAGGTCTACCATGGCGCGGTGCAGAGGGGCTTCGAGCCCGATTGGCTCTGCGAGGACGACCAACAGTTCGCCCAGACCTTCGCCGACCGCCAAGGCCAAGGGCTGCTGCTCGAACCGTTGCCGGAGGGCGTGCGGATGGCCGGGCTGGCGTATGTTTCGGGGCTGACCCGCAAGTCAACGAGCATGTTCGCCTACGTCGATGGTGAGCCCGTCCTCGTGATGGTCGGCCGGACTGATCAGATCGAAGACTCGTTGCTCGAACCCGATCCCGAGCGTGGCATCAACATCTTCACCCGCCAACTCGACGGCCTCACCCTCGTCGAAGCGACTCCTTTCAACGAGTCCCGCGTCCTCGACTCGCTCAAGACCGGCGAGGTCCCACCCGAGCCTACCGGCCACCAACCCGGCGCCCCCTACGAGCCGTGAGGCAGTCCCGCACCGGCGTCGGAGGCGAACGCCTCGGCGACGACGCGGTCCAGCCGCTCGCGGAGGTGCTCCATCTGGTCGCTGCTAAGGCGTTGGCCGGCCAGGCTCGCCAAGTGCAGGCCGAGGATCGCCGCGAGGCCCGCCGGGATCGCCACCAACGCCCACGGCGTGCTGCCCATCATCGTTTGGACACAGCCATAGATCGCGCCGCCGATCGCCACGAACGCGCCGGCAAAATAGCACATCATGACCAGCGTCCAGACCTCCGGCCGCGGGGCGAACCGACCGAAGAGTTCGACCCCGTCCGCCTGCGGGCTGAGTTGCACCGATAAGTGAGGCGACCAGAGCCGACGCTCGCTCGCCGGCACGCGGAAGTCGAGGCAAGAGCCGGCCGCGTCGGCGTCCTTCCCCAGATCGCCACGCGCCATCGCCCCACGCAGGCGCGTCACCGCCTCGTCGAGCGTGCCGGCGAGCCGGAGCCGAAACGTCGGCTGCATGCGGAGTGGCTTCATCGCTCGATCGGGTTTCCGGAAGAGATGACGAACAAGGCGTTCGCCGCAACCAACCACCGGCCAGTATAGCGAGCCCTCAATCGGAGTTGGCTAACGATTCTCTCGGGCGTGCCGGCCGACAAGACGCTCCGAGTTGCCTGACCGTCTGCGGCTCAGGGAGGCTGTCGGGCCACTGCGGCGTTGGTGGCCTTCGAGTAAGATTTTTCGCATGTTAGCCGCCGTAGAACCGATACCACTGACCCGCCTAGCGTTGGCGTTCGTGCCGCTGGCGATCTTTATCGTTTACTTGTGGCGGTGGTCCCTTCGCCCCTGGACCGCTTTGCACGCCGTCGGGCGGATGGTCGTGCAACTGGTGGCGATCGGCTACGTGCTGACCGCGTTGTTCCAAACCCAACACGCGGGATGGGTGCTGCTGTTCGTGACCGGCATGGCTCTTATCGCCGGGACGATTGCCCTGCGGACTTCGCGGGATCGCTCAACGCGACACTATGCGAGGGTCGTCGCCGCGATCTTCGTTGGGGGTGGGTCGACACTGGCCCTCGTCACCCAGGGCGTCCTGGCGGCCGACCCGTGGTTTGAGCCACGGCTGGTCGTGCCGCTGGCGGGGATGATCTTCGCCAACGCGATGAACACGCTGGGCGTCGCGATCGAACGCTTCGAAGCCGAGCAAGGACACGGAACACGGCACGCCGAAGCCCGCGGCCGAGCGATGACCGCGGCGCTGATCCCGACGACCAACTCGTTGCTGGCGGTCGGCTTGGTCGCGATCCCCGGTATGATGACCGGCCAGGTTCTCGCCGGCGAGGACCCGCTCACCGCGGCCCGCTACCAGATCATGGTGATGGCCATGATCTACGGATCGGCGGGCATCGCGTTGGTAGCGTACTTCCTGCTCTCGGGTGGGGTTGAGGACGAATTACCCTCCGCTCCCTAGCGGGTCGGTTCCGATGGCTCGCCCCCGTTTGGGCTGGCAGACATCGATCCGTTGCGTCGCATCAATCGTGGTGAGATCGATGGAGCTATAAGAGCCGACTCGGGGCCTACTTCTCTCCCGAGATCGACTCGGCGATGTTCCGCGAGTGATCCAACACGCGCGAATACGCATTCAACGCCGCTAGGTACGCCACGCTCACTAAGGGAGCGGTCGTGCCACCGGAAAGCTCTTCGAGGTGCGTTCGGCGGAACTGCTTGATTTGGTTCTTGATTCGCTTCGCTGCCGGGGAGGTCTCCACGAGAACATTCCGGTTGCCATGGGTCAGGGCCGTATTGATCGCGGCCAAGTACTCCGCGAGATAGCCGTTGAGCTCGTGGAGGGACTCTCGATGAACGACCGAAAAACGATGCCCGTCCCGACGCAGCTTTCGATCGAATTCGTCAAGATTGGCGACATAATCGCTCACCGACTCGTACTCATCCGCCATCCGCAATTGCAGGCGGGCTTCGTCGGCGACCGTGTGCGGCACACTGCCGGACAGCAGATTGGTGATATAGACCGAGATCTCGTCCTGAATCGAGTCGAGCACTTGCTCGCGTTGCTGCAGACGATTGGCGAGTTTCTTATCGGGATCGTCCTGCTCGCGCAGCTCCGCCAACCAGCCGAGCATCTTCCAGCAGCCATCGCCCATACGCTCGATCTCTTTGCGCGATTGCTCGATCGCCAGCAGAGGGGTTTCCAGCATGCGAACGTCGAGGTTCGCCAGATGCGGCTTCTCTTTGAAATTCTTCGCCAACACGACACGCTCAAGCAAGCGAGAGAAGGTCGCGACGAACGGCAGGAACAAGAGGGTGTTCGCGATATTGAAGACACTATGGGTCGTCGCGATCAAAGGCGTTGTGATCGGAAAGGTCTCCTTGCCATCGACGATCACCGCTTCGCTGGCATCCGCGGTAAAGAACCATTGAATGACCTCGATATACCAAGCAAAAATGAAGGTGATCCAGAGCACCCCGATCAGATTGAAGACGACATGGAAGTAGGCAGCGCGGCGTGCATTCGAGGTGGCCCCCAGCGAAGCGAGGATCGCCGTGATGGTGGTGCCAATATTCTCGCCGAGGACCAGCGCGGCGGCCGTCTCGTAAGAGATGACACCCTGGAAGGCGAGCGAAATCGTGATGCCCAGGGTCGCCGAAGAAGACTGCACCAACGTGGTCAAGACGCAGCCCGCCAAAGCACACTTCAAGACGCCCGCGTAGCTGTCGGCTTGGAAGGTCCGAAACCACGCCTCGAAGTCGGGGGTCTCTTTGATGATCGAACAGGCATCCTTCATCAGCTCCAGGCCGAAGAACACCATGCCGGTGCCCATGATGGCCATCGCCCCATAACGCCAACGATCGCTTCTTGAGAACAAGTGAACGAATGCCGAGGCGCCCAACAGCGGGAGACCATACTTGCCAATCTTGAGGACGAGAATCCAACCCGTGATGGTCGTGCCGATGTTGGCTCCCATGATGACGCCGATCGCCTGCGTCAGCCCCATCACGCCACTGTTCACGAAACCCACCACCATGACCGTGGTGATGGAACTCGACTGGACCACGCAGGTCACGAGAGCGCCGACGGTGATCGCCAGAATGCGGTTGCCCGTGACCGCGCCGATCAGCCGCCTGAGGCTGCTGCCCGCCACGGCTTGCATCCCTTCCGACATATACTTCATGCCGAGCAAGAAGATGCCGAGACCACCGATTAGCTCGAACGCGAGCTTCGAAAACGCTGCGAGATCCAAGGTGCCACCGCGCGGAAGGCGTTGTTAAGAAGAGGTTGCGCCGCTAACGTGGGCACGAGTATAGGCATCACCGATTACAAAGCAACGAATGCCTTCGACTGGGTGACGCGTGAAGGAGTTCAAGCCAAACGACTGGGTCGTCTACCGCAAGCAGAAGTTCAGCGCCTCGCCAGGGCCGCGAGCGAAGAACGTTTCGGCGCCCAAGCACGGGGACACCTACAGCTACGTGGTCGACAAGTACTGGGTCATCAAGCAACGCCTTGACGACAACTCGCTATTGCTAGTCACGCGGACCGGCAAAGAGCACGTCGTTGACGCCGACGACCCGCGCCTGCGTTTGGCGAAGTGGTGGGAACGCTGGTTGCTTGCGGATCGATTTCGTGGCGAGGATCAGTTGGCTGGCGGCGACGAGTAGCTGGCCGGGCGAGCTCACCGGCCCACTCGATTCCAAGTCCATCGCCCGGCTGACTCGACGCCCAGCGGCTTGGGCATCGACGGCTTACCCGCCGAATCCAAGCCGCCAACGTGCGCGCTGAACCGACACCCGTATCGGTCGGTGTCGACCTGAGGCTCCCTGGCCAACTCCCGACTGCCAATCGGCTTATCGGGATGGCCGCGAGCGGGCACAATGGCACCGGGGCGGGGCTCTCGACTCGCCCGGCGTTTCCGACCCAAGACAACGCAACCTTCTTCCGATTCAACCGACGGCGTCACCTCCCTTGCGAAGACCGACCAAGACCTACGCCGATCCGCTGTCGCTCGTCTGGGTCCAGGCGGCGGGGCGGATGGGCATGCGAATCGAACGCAGCGCCGAGGTGAACGCCTCGTGGAGCGGCGATGGCGTGCTGACGATCGGCACGCCCGAGACCCTGGACCCCGACGATTGCCTCGCCCAGATGGTGCTGCACGAGGTCTGCCACGCGCTGTGCGAAGGGCCCGAGAGCCTGCGGAAGATCGATTGGGGGCTCGGCGGCACCAACCCGGTCGGCAAGGTCCACGAGCACGCCTGCCTGCGGCTTCAGGCGGCGCTCGCCGACGAGCACGGCATGCGGTCGTTCTTCGCGGCCACCACCGTCTTCCGTTCGTATTACGATCGGCTGCCGGCCGATCCGTTAACGGCCGACACGAAAACCGAGCAGCCAGCCGTCGACCGAGCGCGGGCGGGCTGGGAACGAGCCAAGCAGGGGCCGTGGGCCGCGGCGCTCGACGAGGCTCTGGAACGCAGCGCCCGGATCGCTCGGGCGGTCGCAGGGATCGCCCCGCCCGAATCGCTCTGGCACGCCCCGGGCGAGGTGAGCGGAGAGCCATAGGCAACGAAGGGCCGGCCAAAAGCCCGCCCTCGAAGCCGCGCGGCGCTGATAAAATCAGGCCTCGCTTCTCCACGATACAGGCATGCGGACGGCAAACGGGCAATCGTGCACAAGGCATGCGACAAAACCCGAAGGGGTTACGCCGCAAGGGTTTAAGCCTGGTTTGGCACCCGCCGAGGCCGCTTTGCTCGTTGGACCGGTGCGACAAAACCGTGCGACAAAACGTTTTGGCCACCCCGTTCCAGACAGCAATCAAGCGCCGAATTGCCGGAGCACGATCTCGCACACATCGACATCGGCCGCCGGCTGCTCGATGAACGTCCCCTTCCGGCTCGACAACAGCACGCCACGCTGAGCCTCCGACCGTGCCGGCGCCCCGTGCGAGCCGCGGACCAAGGTCGCATCCAACGGCACGCCCCCGCCGGCGTGCTGTTTCATGGCCGCCATATCCCAAAACATCTCGCACGGGTCGTACCCCGGCTTGTTGTGGATATCGACGGTCCGAGCGAACCGGGGCGCCAGGGCCTCGTCGTTCCACCAGTAGTACGCTTGCCAGCTCTCGGGCTCGGAGATCAGCACCAAGTCGCCCGACCGCTCATGCCCCACGCCCTGCCGAGCCTGCTCGTCGGCGTCCCAGACCTCGGCGATGCCTTCGCAGCCCGCGAACAGCTCAGCCGCCCGAGCGATGACCGCCGGGTCTCGGTCTTTGACGAAGACATGCCCGTGCTGATGATCCACCAGCGCCCAAGCTTGGCTGGCCGCCTTGTCGATGAGTTCACGGCCCTCTTCGTCTAAGCGAGTCACCAGCAGGCCCGCCTCGCGGAGCAGCCGGTTCGGGTAGCTCACGTTCGAGACCTCGGTGATCGCATACTCCGAAGCGACCAGCCACAACGGCTCGTCCCCCAACCGCGTCGTCGCCTCATCGACCAAACGGCCGATCTCGGCATCGAGTTCCTCGCAAGCGGCGACGGCCTCGGGAGAGTTTGGGCCGTGCTTCTGGGCGGCGTAGTCGAGGTGGGGCAGGTAGACGTAGGAGAAGTTGGGTCGCTCGGTTTTGAGCAGTTCCAGCAGCGACGAGACGATCCAGCGGCTGCTTTCGATGCTCGCCAGCGGCCCCCAGAAGTGCTTCAACGGGAAGTGCCCCAGCGAATCACGCAGGTCGCCGTACAGCAGCTCAGGCACCGTGTAGCACCAGAGCGATTCGCTGCCGTCCGGGTTGTGGATCGGGGCGAAGGTGCAGACGTAATCGGCCCCGCAACCCTTCGCCAGCAGCGGGAACCAGACCGCCGAGGTGAGCGACGCGTCGTGCTGCTTGAGCCGCTCCCACACGCGGGGCTGCTGGACCACATCGCTCCAAGCGGTCCACATCTCGACGCCGTCGTGCTTCGGGCCGCGGCCAAGGGTAAGGCCGTCGCGCCAGTAGAAGCCGTTGGCAACCACGCCGTGCTCGCCGGGCGGCAGGCCGGTCAACATGTTGGTCTGCACCGGGCAGGTCACCGCCGGCGTGCTCGCGACCAGCGGCGCCCGATCGCCCGGCTCAGTCAGTTCGCGGAGCCTCGGCATATGAGCCAAGTCGCGTTCGCGCAGACCGGGAACCGACAGCAGGAAGACGTGATCGGACATGCTAAGAATTGCTGGCGGGCCTAGCCCTGGTTCAAGAAGTCGTAAGCCGCCTGGGCGACGCGTGGAGCGTCGTGGCTGTGGCGGCTCAGCTCAACACAGACCGGCCCCGTGAAGCCGATCTCTTGCAAGGCCTCCAGCACCGGCGGAAAGTCGATCTCGCCCTCGCCGAAGGCCAAGTGCTCGTGCACGCCGGCACGCATATCCTCGATATGCACATTGGCGAGGTCGTCGGCGTGTCGGCGGATTTGGTCGTCGATCGGCGTCTCGCCGTTGCAGTGCAGGTGCCCGATATCGAGCGTCAACCGCAGGGCCTCCATCGGCGCCCCGGCAACGAGCAGGCGTTCTTTGAGCTCGCGATAGTCGGCCAGCGACGCAACCAACATACCGGGCTCTGGCTCGAAGAAGATCGGCAGGCCGCACTGTTCGGCGCGTTGCAAGACCGGGATCATCCCGCCGACTAGCCGCTCCCATGCCTCGGCGGCCAGGGCACCATCCCGAACGACGCCCGACCAGATAGAAACGCCGATCGCGCCGACCTCTTTTGCCGCGTCTATGGCCTGCTCGTAGAAGAAGCCACGCGTCGCCCGTTGATCGGCGTCGGCCGACACGAGTGTCGGCTCGTGCTTGGTGTAAGGATCGAGCAGGTACCGCCCGCCGGTCTCGACCACAAGCGTGAGCCCCAATTTCTTAGCGAGCCGACGCAGTTGCCCGGCTTGGTTGCCGAGCCGCGCATCACGCGGGTTGAGCACGCCATGGTCGATGGTCAACGCGACCGCCCGATAGCCGATCTCCGCAAGCACCCGCATCGCGTCCTCGGGCGCATGGTGGGCGAAACCGTTGGTGTTGTAGCCGAGCAGCATGGAGAGTTGCGAGTCGGGAGTTGCGAGTTGGAAGCCGGGAGGTAGTGACGGCAGATTCGGGGCTCACGCCTTACGATGCCTTCAAGTCTGAGGTATCCACTTCGACAACAGCATCGTAACCGGCAGCAGAGCGAAGATGGCCAGCCCCGCCATCGGACCGGCATAGATGGCCGCCAGCGTGGCATCGATGACGATGATCCCTTGGATCGCGATGCCAATGCCACGGCCGATGTTATGTTGAGTCGGCTGGAGGGTCGCTGCAAGCATTCCTCTTGTCGTGAACATAGCAATCGCAAACCACAAGATGCCCCACTGAATAACACCAATCGCCGGTGGAAGGGTTGAACTGCCTAACAGCAATCCGATCGCCAAAGCCCCTCCAAAACTCATGAGGGTGGCTATGAGGTAGTTGTGAGCTTTCTTGCCTACGCTCTCTTCCCTCGCAAAGAAGGTAAGCCCCACAACGTAGAAGAAGAGCCCCACTCGGTAGTAGCCCATCTCCTCAGCCGATAGAAGCTCGGAGCAACCATTACACTGCGACATGCCGATTTCAACGTTCCCGATCCGGCACAGAGCCATCAAGAACGGTCCGGCGAGCGAGAGCTTCAATCTTGAGTTGTAGGCTATCACGCAAACCGCCACGAAGAACGCTATCGATCCCACCGGATAGTCCGTGAACTGAGACGCAAAGACAGCTATCGCCACACCGATGGCTAACAGTGCGTACGCCAACAAATAGGCAAGCCTTTGGCTTATTAGTCTGCGTTCAATAGGCCTGCCGCGGCGATCAATGCCGTCCTGCTTGGCATCGACGGCATCATTCAAAGCCATCCCACCGTGGTAGAGGCAAAGCGAGACCATCGTGAGTAGCACGAGGGAAACGGTTGGTTTGAATGAGCCAGTTGAAACGGCGTAGCCCATCCAGACATCCGCCACCGCCGTCGGCGCGTTCGAGAGCCGCAGCAGCCGGGCGTAGGCACCGATCTTTTGCAGGGCAGAGGCCACGGTGTGCTTCTTGGCTGGAGTGAACTAGTGCCCAGGATCGCGGCGGCCGCCGGCGGGGCCGTTCTTCGCGTCGTGGATCAGGGGCGTTAGGTAAGCGAACGCCTCGGCGGCGGCGGTGTCGGGCGCGTCGCCGTAGGGGTAGAGTTCAACCGTGAGCCAGCCGTTGTAGTCGGTGGCGTGGATCGCTTCGACCGTCGCTTGCAGATCGACCGCCCCGTGGCCAGGGATCAGGTGCTCGTGCTTGCGCGTCGCGGCGATATCCTCCAAGTGGTAGTGCACCGTGTGCGGGGCCATCCGCGAGACCCAGTCCTGCGGGTCCTCGCCAACGCAGTACGCATGGCCGACATCGAAGTTGAGGCCGACGCGTTCCGAATCGATGCCGTCGACGAATTCGAGGTACTCCTCAAATCGCTCGATCAGCAGTTCGGGCTCGGGCTCGATCAACAGGCCAACGCCGAGCGACTCGGCAGCCTCGACGCAGGGCATGAGCTCCTCGCGGAAGAGCCGCAGCGCTTCGGCGCGCGGCTGATCCTCGAAAGCCGGTCCGCCGGGCTCGGTCGTGATATGCGGAGCACCCAAATCGACCGCCAGCTGCAAGGCACGCTTCGTGTGCTCCCGGCGGATCGCTCGGTAATGCGGGTCGGGGTCGGTCCAGCTCGGGTGCCAATACGGCTGCCGCGGATCGGCGACGGCGTTCATCATGAACGCGTTGATGTTTGAGATCTCGAGCCGATGCTCGGCTAGCGAGTCGCGGATCGCTTGCTTCTGCACCTCGAGCAGGCCGGCCGGCCAGGCATGCGGAACATCGGCAAGCAACTCGACACCGGCGTAGCCCGCTTCGGCGATGCGGCGGAGTGTTTCGTCGATTGGGTACGCTAGGTAGGCGTTGGAGCTGAATGCGAGCTTCACTTACGGACCTGTTCACGGCGGCTTGGCAGGATGAGTTGTCATTCTCGCTTCGCGAACCCGCGCCGCCCAGGTGCCGGGAAGCCTGCTCGGGGTCACTGCGGAACCATACGGTTAGCGATCACGACTTGGACTTTACCAACGCTGCTCGGAAAAACGAGCAGCGTTACCTCCTGATCTCCGCGGGGCTTGAGTTCGCGGCGGATTTTTTCCGGCCGCAGATCGACGCCGCGGCATTTGATCTCCAGACGGCCGATGCCTCGCTCGGCGAGCCAGCCGGCGAGGCGTTTGCGATCCAGCGGCATCGACTCGATCACTTCGAAGGACGCAATCAACCGGCTGGCGGCTGGTGTGTCGCTCGTCAGGTAGGGCAGGGGGGGCGACACCGCTTCGAGCCCGTGCTGTGCGGCCAAGGCCCCGACCAAGCCGGCGGCGAGCACCGCGGCGTCGGGCTCGTGGATGTATCGGCCTAGCTCGCTCGCCGGGGCGACGGACCGGTCCGCCTCACCCACGATCGACACCGGGATCCCTTCTCTATCAACGAGCGTGGCCGCTCGCTTGCCGGGTTGCCGAGCCAGCGGCCCGCACCAAGCCACCAGTTGACGGCACTCGCCGCCGCGACTGATCCATTCGAGCTCGCATTGCCGCTCCCATTCGTCCGGCAGCCGCGCCGACGGGGCCAGCTTGATCCCGGCGGCAGGCGTGGCGGCACGCCAAGCGGAAAGCGTGCTCAGACTCGGTTCGTGCAGGTCGGGCTGAGAGGTCCGCTTGCCGGCCGGTCGGCGATCGGGATCGGCGTGCCACGCCTCGCAAGCCGGGAAGTTCGTGTCGGTTAGTGCAACCGAGTCGATCGCCACGAACACGCCATGCACCTCGGCGTTGCGTTGCGCGAACGCCGCGATCGCTGGATCGGCATCGATGCCGCTCGCCCGCCCGGCAACCTCTGCCAACCCGATCAGATCGCCGCCCATACCACAGCAAGCATCGACCACGGACTCAAACCCCGCGAAGCGTTGCGCCTTGTAGCGGGCGATCCATTGGTCGGTCGCTTGTTCGTAAGATTTGCGAGAGAAGAACATCCGCGTGGCGTGCTGGAATTTGGCCGCGGCGCGCGAGCGGAGTTCGGTTAGCTCAAGAACGGCCGAGGCCCGTTCTGCCGAGCCATCAACACGTTTCCGCAACGCGGCGACGGCGGCGGGCGTGGGGGGTGCCTCCGCCTGTTCGGCGAGGATCGGCTCGGCCTCTGCCGATAGCAGCCAGGGGTAAACGCTCTCGTCCATTCGGCTCGATTCTAACGATGGGGCAAGGCCTGCCAGCTAGCGGCGTCGCGCCAGCGGAGTGGTTTCTCTACCGGCATCAGCATCGGCGATGCCGATCTCAGCTGATAGCGCCCCAACTTTGCGCGGTGCCTTCCCTCCCCCAAGCTGAGGACCACGATGCTCGGACGCCCGATCGCACTTGCCGGCTTGCTCGGTGCCGCGGTGGGTGGTCCGTACTTGGCTTCGCAGGCGCCCGACGACTGGGCATCCCGCTGGGGGGCGAGCCCGCCGGCGGAGGCCCAAGCCGAGGCCTCCGCGTGGTCGCCCGATCAATTGAACTTCCGCGCTCCGAACCTAGCGGCACCTAATGGTCCCGGCTCCGAGGTTTACGAGAGCCCCGCGCCGCTGGCCGGGCCGGTGGGCATCGGGCTGGAACAGGCGCTCAACTGGAACGTCACGAAGAACTGGGTCTATCAACAGTGGGCGCGGAAATCGACCGGGCTCTCTGACCCGCGTCTGTTCGGGGTGAGAGTCCCCTTGGTGACTGGCAGTGGCATGACGGATGTCGCCGGGTCGCTAACCTATTACTTCGACAAGGCCGGCGTCTTGCAACGGATGCGTCTGGTCGGCCAGACGGCGGACACGTCACGGATCGCTCACCTAGCGACCACGCGGTTCGGCATGACGCCAAGAACGGCCCTCTCGCCCGGCGATCAGCTCTTCCAAGCGGTCCAGAGCAACACGCTCCGGGGCCAGCTCCGCACACGGCCCGAAGGGACGCTGTGGGCCACCTCGCCGCACCAGAGCTTCGCGGTGCAGTTCGAGGTGACGCGGCCCGGCAGCCCGTTTGTGGTCACCCCGACGCTTCCGAAGCTTGAGCTCCCCGAGGGAGTCGCGGCTCAGGTCGCGTCGAAACCGACCGGGGAGAAGCCGCTTGGCGATCCGATCTTCCCCTCGCGGCAGATCGTGCCCGACGCAACCGCCAGGGCCGAGACGGCCAAAGCGACGCAAGGCGCCGCCGAGGCAGGAAACGCCGGCAAGCTGCCGACGCCCAAGCTGCCGAAGCTCGGCTCCCCAACCGCCGCCCCGCCGGCGAAGATCGAACCGCTGGACGGGTACCGCGACCGTTTCCGCTGGCCGGGGTAGTCTGGTGGCATGCCGTCTGATCCGCCTGCCATCCACGTCGCGACCGCCGCCCAGCAACGGGTCGCGTTAGAACTGTCGCTCCGACCCCTAGCGCCTGAGTCGCGTGGACCGCTGCTCGATACGCTGGCGAATGGCCCGCCGCAGGTGCTTGGGCCGTTGAATGCCCTCCTGGTCGCCGAGCAAGATAACGAGGTGGTCGCCGCGTGTTGGGCGCAACCCGCTCCCGGCAGAGCGGCCGCCCTCTGGCCGCCCGAATGGGCTAGCGAAACCCGCCCCGTGGGTGGTGAGGCGACCGAGCGGGCCTTGGTGGCTGCCGCGGCCGCCGCTTGCGATGCGGCCGGCGTGACAATGACCCAGGCCTTGTTCGAGTTCGCCGGCGATTCCCGCACCGGATCCCTCGAGTCGGCCGGGTTCTACAAGATCGCGGAGTTGCAGTACCTGGGCCGAAGCATCACGCCCGCAGATAAGGCCGACGAGGCTTCGGAGTTTTCGTTCGAAGGCTTCTCACCAAGCGACCAAGCCCGCCTAAAACGCCTGCTCGCGCGGACTTACGTTGATAGCCTCGACTGCCCGGGACTCGATGATTTGCGCGACCTGGACGAGGTCCTCGCCGGGTACCGCGCGACCGGCCGGCACGACCCGAGCCATTGGCTCTTGGTTCGCGAGGGCGATTCCGATGTCGGCGTTCTATTGATGGCCGAGCATCCAGACGCCGACCAAGCGGAGCTCATCTATATGGGCGTGGCACCCGAAGCCCGCGGGCGCGGCCTCGGCAGGCAGATCCTGCGTCGGGCGTTGGCGACGGCTGCCGAGATGGGCGTCGAGCACCTGATGGTGGCGGTCGATCGCCGCAACACGCCGGCCCGACGCCTGTATGAAGAGGCCGGATTCGCCGCCTGGGCCCATCGCCATGTTTGGGTTCGGGCGAGAAACGCGAAGCCGCCGGCGTAACGACGACGAGTTCTGCACCTTCGGCCGGGCCGATCATCTTGCTGTCGATAAACCGTCGGAATGCCGTTTCGACTGGTTAAGACGGTGTAAAGAACGGCATTCGCGAAAGGTTTTCCCCCGTGGTCGGCAGAGCGTTTGACTTCGATGCTAGCACCCTTAGAATCAGCCCCTCAGACGATCGGAGTGACCAAGCGGCGAGGCCCTCATTGACGGCCGGTCGGTGTCTTCTCTTGCTCGCGGATTCTTCGCTGTGACGAGTCAAAGCGGGGTGGTTTCTTGCCGCTCGACTCGATCCGGAACCTCGCCAAGAAGGCGAACCGAGGCAGCGGCCGTGGCACGATCGTCGGATGGGTGGAATCAAGCCGAAAGAGACACCGCTCTTATCGAGTCGGTGGCTTCGGCACAGGACGTGGGCACGGAAGGCTGTTGCATGGAAGGCCGCGAAAAACTCATTGACCAAGGGCTCTCGGGAGCGACGCGTGGCAACGCCGGCTTGGCGGCCTTCTGCGAAGCACTCCAGCACCAGGTCGGCGAACAACGGTACGCGATGTGGTTTGGCCGCGTCGATTCCGCCGAAGGAGGCGTCGCGATCGAAGTCCGCCCCGCCACCGCCGACGGAGACCTCACCGAAGCAACGACCAGCCCGGCCTCGGCCGAAGTCGTCGTGCAGACCGGCTCGGCGTTCGAGCAGGCATTGATCCGCAAGCAATTCGGATCGGACCTCGAAGCGGCCGCCAGCAAGGCCTTGGCCACCTCTTGCCGCATCGTCTACCAGAACGCCGCCCCCCAGCCGGCGAAGCCCGCCTCGCCGCCCGGCCCACGTCGTGCTCGACGGCCGCTCCCCCAACCGCCGGCTCCTGCGGAGACCCCGCAACCCGCCGCCCCAACACGCCCCACCGCCCCACCCGCCCCCC
>CAYGUP010000081.1:0-17784 GCA_964353155.1 uncultured Planctomycetaceae bacterium
GATCTTGAGCAGCAGCGAGTGGCGGAGGCGGCCGTCGATGATGTGGACCTTGCCGACGCCCTTGTTCAGGGTTTCGAAGCAGGCTTCCACTTTCGGGATCATGCCGGCGGCGATGGCGCCGCTGGCAATCAACTCATCGGAGAGGTCGGGCGTTAGGGTATCGATCAGGCTCGATGGGTCGTCCTTGTCTCGCAGGACCCCGGCAACGTCGCTAAGGAAAATCAGTTTCTCCGCGCCCAAGGCTTCGGCGACCGCCATCGCGGCGGTGTCGGCGTTCACGTTGAGCAGCTCGCGTTTGCCATCGGTTGGCTCGTCGGCCTCGCATAGGCAAGGGATCACCGGCACCTGACCGGCGAAGCAGAGGTTGTCGAGGATATCGGCATCGACCCGCGTCACGCGGCCGACGTGGCCCAAGTCGATCGGCTGGCCGTCCTCGCCGTCGAGGGTGATCCGCTCGCCGTAGAGGACGTTGTTGTTGGTCTCGCCCGCGGTGTTGAGCGGCATCGCCCGGCCGCCGTATTCCTCGATCTTCGTGGCGAGGTGCTCATTGATCTGGCCGCCGAGAACCTTCTCGACGATCCCGAGCGTGGCGTCGTCGGTGTAGCGGCGGCCCTGAACGAACCGCGGCTCGATGCCGGCGGCGTCCATCGCCTGGCTGATGGCTTTTCCGCCGCCGTGGACGACGACCGGCCGCATGCCGACGGTCTCCATGAAGACGATATCGATCAGCAGGTGCCGCATCGCCTCGGCGTCTTCGAGCAGGCTGCCGCCCAGCTTGATGACGGTCACGCTGTCGCGGAATTGACGGATCCAGCCCATCGCCTCGATCAGCACGTCGGCTTTCTGGATCGCTTCAATCACGGCGGGGGCGGGGTGGGTCGAGGGCGTTGAGTGGCGGGAATCCCGTAGAATACCGCGCCGGAGCGGAGGCCGGGTAGGGCTTCCGGCGGCCTTAGAATCGACAAATCCAGCGGCGTGCGAGTCGGCTGGCCCGAGTGACCGACGATCGCAGGCGTCTTGCCGCTGGAAGCCGAACCGTGATTGGGTGATGATTGCCACTTCTCGCAGCCTTCCTGCCCCTTCTGACCACCGGCCTGCCTCCGATGCCTGATACCGCTCCGCCTGCCCCCATGGCGATCGTCCTTGCCGCTGGCAAGGGGACTCGGATGAAGTCTCAGCTGCCCAAGGTGCTGGTGCCCGTGGGGGGGCGACCGATGATCCGCTACGTGATCGACGGCTTGCGGGCGGCCGGCGTTGGCAAGATCGTCGTGGTTGTTGGCTACCAAGCCGATTCGGTTCGTCAGGAACTGGCCGACGAGCAGGGCGTCGAGTTCGCTCTTCAAGCGGAGCAGCTCGGCACGGGGCACGCGGTCATGATGTGCCGCGAACCGATCGCAGCGCACACCGGTCCGGTGGTGATCGTGACGGGCGACTCGCCGATGCTGCAGGCCTCGAGCGTGCAGACGCTGCTGGAGGATTTCTCAGCCTCGAGCCCGGCGTGCTTGCTGGGGACGGCCCATCGCGACGACCCGACCGGCCTGGGCCGCATCGTGCGTGATAAGGAAGACAAGTTCGTTGGCATCGTCGAGCACAAAGACTGCACGCCCGAGCAGTTGGCGGTGACCGAGGTCAATATGAGCACCTACGTGTTCGACGCGGCGGAACTGCTCGCGTCGCTCGACCAACTGACGACCGACAATGCTCAGGGGGAGTACTATGTAACCGACTGCCCCGGGCTGCTCCTCGCGGCCGGCAAGGAAGTGCGTGCCCTCGCCGCGCTGCAGCCCTGCGAGGCACTCAGCATCAACACGGTCGAGGACCTCTCGGTCGTCGAAGCGGAGATGGAGCGGATGAAGGCCTAACTCGATTCGTTGCCCCTCTTTATCCGATCCAAGCCACCAGCCCGTCGCCCTTCCCCATGCACGACCTCACCATCTTTTCTGGCACGGCCAATCCCAAGCTTGGCCAATCGATCGCCGATTACCTCGGCGTGCCGTTGGGGAAGATCTCGTTGGGACGATTCCCGGACGGCGAGATCAGTTGCAAGATCGACGAAGACGTCCGCGGTCGCGACGTCTTCTTGATGCAACCGACGAGCCCCCCCGCGAACGAGACGCTCATGGAGCTGCTCGTGATGATCGATTGCTGCCGTCGGGCGAGTGCCGAGCGGATCACGGCCGTCATCCCGTACTTCGGTTACGCGAGGCAGGATCGCAAGGACGAAGGGCGCGTGCCGATCACGGCCAAGCTGGTCGCGAATCTCATCGTCCGCGCCGGCGCAACGCGGGTGCTGACTATGGACCTGCACGCCGCACAGATCCAGGGCTTCTTCGATGTGCCGGTCGATCACCTCTACGCGGCGCCGGTGCTGAACGAGCACTTCAAGAAGCAGACCGAAGGTCGCGACGATGTCGTGATCGTCAGCCCCGATGAGGGGAGCATCAAGCGCGCCCTCGGCCACGCCAAACGGCTCGGCTCGCCCGAAGACGGCTTCCCCGTGGCGATCATCGACAAGCGACGCACCGGGCCGACGACCACCGTCCAGGCCAACATCCTCGGCGGGCCGGTCAAGGGGAAAGTCGCCTTGATGTTTGACGATATGATCAGCACTGCGGGGTCCATCTGCGGCGCCGCCAAGGTGCTGCACGAGCAGGGCGTCAAGGAGATCCATGTCGGGACGAGCCACGCCGTCCTCTGCGGGCCGGCGATGGAGCGGCTCCAAGAGGCCAACCTGGCGAGCTTGGTCTGCACCAACTCGATCCCGCTCACCGACGAGCAACTGCTGCCGCAGACCAAGGTGCTCGACGTCGGCCCAACGCTGGGCGAAGCGATCAAGCGCATCCACCGCAACGAATCGGTGAGCAAGCTTTTTCGTTGAGACTCGGGTAAACGGCCCGTTTCAACCGTCTTCGTGCCGCGGAGGCATCGGTAGAGCACCGGCCGCCACGTCTTGCTAGCACGCTCTTGTGGCTAGCACGCTCTTGTGGGCTCGGGGGTGGGTTGCGGAGCCTCCTGGCGGGTTTGCCTCGCGTCTGTCGGGACCGCGGCAACCGAGAAAGTTGGGAAATCTTCCCAGCAACCACCCGAGCTTCGGCCAGTTATGGGTCCCAGGGCCTTGTTTTGTGGGCGAAAGCCGTCATACTACGCGATTCTCGCCGATTCAGGGCCCTAAGCAGGGGCTGGCGGGGATTGTTCAGTCCGGGCAGAGCCGCGTTTCCGTGGGTCTGCCGTTCCAAAAAGACAAGACACTCCGATGTCCGATACGCTTACCGCGACACGTCGCGAGAAGACGGGTTCGCGTGCCAGCCACAAGTTGCGGCTTGCTGGCCAAGTCCCGGCCGTCCTTTACGGCCACAAAGAAGAGCCCGAAATCCTTTCGCTGCCGGCGAAAGAGCTTCGTAAGGCCCTGGCACATAAGGCCAAGGTGGTTCAGCTCGACGGCGATGCCTCGGGGCAAGCCGTCGTTCAAGCTCTCCAGTGGGATGTCTTCCATCGCCACTTGCTGCACATCGATTTACTCCGTGTCAGCAAGGGCGAGAAGGTGACCGTGACGATTCCGATCGAAACCAAGGGCGAAGCGGTTGGTGTCAACGACGGCGGCGTGGTCTCCATGGTGCGAGACAACGTCGATATCGAGGCCGCCCCGATCAGCATCCCCGAGATTTTGCACGTCGATATCACGAAACTAGCGATCGGCGGCAACATCACGGCAGCGGATATCATCGATATGCCCGATGGTGCAACGCTGGTCACCGAGCCCGAGCGGGTGATCGTCACGTGTGTCCCGCCGGCGGGTGCTCCGGCGGTCGATGGCGTCGCCGAAGAGGGCGGAGCCCCCGAGGTGATTGGCGAGAAGAAGGAAGAGGAAAGCAACGACTGATCCCATCGCCGCAAGTGAGCGGCTGCGGGGGTCGGCGAGGTTTTGCTTGGGAGCGACGGGCCGATGAAGATCGTGATCGGCCTCGGCAATCCGGGCAAGCAATACGAAGGGACGCGGCACAACGTCGGATTCGACACGCTCAGGCGGCTCGCGGAGCAATACTCTGCCGAGACGCCTAAGCAGAAGTTCGAGAGTTTTGTCGCCGAAGCGATGGTCGAGGGGCAGCGAACGCTGCTCGTCTGGCCGCAGACATTCATGAACCGCAGCGGCACGGCGGCACGCCTTGCCACGCAGTTCTACAAGACGCCGCTGGAAGACCTGTTGGTTATCTGCGATGATTTCGCCCTGGATACGGGGCGGTTGCGGATCCGAGCCAAGGGGTCTTCGGGCGGGCAGAACGGGCTGAAGGACGTTGCCCAGCAGCTCGGAACGGAAGACTACGTTCGCTTGCGGATCGGCGTTGGGCCGGTCCCGGGGGGACGCAACGCGGCCGACTTTGTCCTTGGCCGATTCGCCTCGAAAGAGCGTGAGTTGGTCGACGTGGCAATCGCGGACGCGGCGGCGGCGGTCGCCTGCTGGGCGACCAGCGGCGTGACCGAAGCGATGAATCGATTCAACGGTGTCGGCTCTGACAAGCCGAACGCCTGACCATACAAGAAGCTAGACCAACGACATCCGGCGATTCGTTCGCCCCGGCGAGGACCGAAACCTTGGCACAAAACGTCTACGAAGGCCTCTTTATCTTCGATGCGAACAAGTTCGCTCGAGACCACGATGCACTGCCCAAGGCGGTTGAAGAGATGATCACGTCCGAAGGGGGCGAGGTCGTTGTCAGCCGCTTGTGGGAGGAGCGTCGATTGGCCTACCCGATCAAAGGGCAGCGGAAGGGTGCCTACTGGCTGATCTACTTCCGCCAAGACGGCGAGAAGATCACCCCGCTGAACCGGACCCTGGAACTCAAGAGCGGCGTGCTTCGCAGCATGATCTTGAAGATCCACCCGCGTCTGGTCGAACCGATCCTCGAGCACGCCGCCGCCGGCGGTGCCCCGGTCGAGGCAGAAGCGGAAGCGGCCGAAGGCGAGACGCCGGAAGCCCCGGCCGCCGAAGCGACCGAATCCGCCGCCGAGTGAGGCCCGAGACGATTGCTTCGGAACCAACGCTCCTGATACCGCGGTAAAACGCCATGGCCAGTTACAACCGAGTCGTCCTCGTCGGCAACCTGACGCGAGACCCCGAACTCCGCTACATCCCGAGTGGGACGGCGGTTTCGGAGATTGGTTTGGCGGTCAACGATCGAGTCAAGAAGGGCGACCAGTGGGTCGACGAGACGACCTTCGTCGATGTGACCCTCTGGGCGCGCACCGCCGAGGTGGCCAATCAGTACCTTACCAAGGGCTCGTCCGTCCTCATCGAAGGCCGGCTCAAGCTGGACACCTGGGAGAAGGACGGCCAGAAGCGTTCGAAGCTCCGCGTCGTTGCCGACAAGATGCAGATGCTCGGCGGCCGAGGTGAAGGGGGCGGTGGTGGCGGTGCCCCTCGCGGGCCCGCTCGTGCCCCGGCCCAGCAAGACAGCTACGACCAGTACGGTGCCGCCCCGGCTGCCGATAGTTACTCCCAGGCCCCGTCGGCCCCGCCCGAAGACGATATCCCATTCTGAACAACGAAAGCCGTCAGCCATCGGGCAGTCAGGACTGCGTTGCCGAAAGCTGAGTTTCTGAATCCTGGCCTCGGATGCCGGAACCAAAAAAGCCATGCCTACCAAACACAAGAAGCTGAAGCGCAACCCGACCCGAGCCAAGCGTCTGCCGCGTGGCGAGAACGGCGGCATCGAGCTGCTGCTCATCCAGTCGGTCGAGCACCTCGGTAAGCAAGGCGACGTGGTCGAGGTGAAAGCCGGCTACGCCCTGAACTACCTCGTGCCGGAAGGCCTCGCGACGATCGCAACCGACCACCACAAGCGGATGGTCGACAAGCACAAGGCGAAGCTCGAAGAGATCGAGAAGCAACGCCAATCGGAGCTCCGCAAGCAAGCCACCGAGATCGCCAAGCAGAGCGTCACGATCGAAGCCAAGGCGACCGAAGAGGGTCACCTGTACGGCAGCGTCGGAGCGCCCGAGATCGTCGCCGCCCTCAAGAAGCAGAACATCACGCTGGCCGCCGAGCAGATCAAGCTCGAAGGCGTGCTCAAGGAGCTCGGCCTCTACACGGTCAAGATCCGCTTCTCGAGCGAGGTCGATGGCGAACTCAAGGTCTGGGTCGTCCCGGCCGTTGGAGACGAGTGAGTCCCGCTCCCTTAGCGGCTCAGCAAGAGCGAACACGAGGCAGCCGCCCAAGGCACGGGGCGGCTGCCTCGCTGCATGATGGCGGCTCCGACCGCGGCGATTGGGGATAACCTGACGCCAAAAACGGCTACATCGAACACCAAGCACTCGAGGGAACGAGCATGTCGGTCGGGGAATCGCAAGGAAGCCGACAAGACGGCCCACACGGTGAAGGGTTCCGCGGCGAGGGGCCCCGGCGCGATCGGCGAGAACCGAAGGCCGATGCCGGCAAGCTTCTCGAACGGCAGCTCCCCCAGAGCGTCGAAGCGGAGAAGGCCGTCCTATGCAGCCTGCTCCTGCTTCCCGAGACGGCCGACGAGGTCGCCCTGATCATCAAGGCCGATGACTTCTTCGACGACGCCAACCGACGCATCTACAACCACCTGATGACGATGCGCGACGATGGCGCCGCCATCGACGTGCTGCTGTTGATCCAACGCCTCAAGGATGCGGGCGAGTTCGAGTTGATCGGCGGGGCCGGCTACCTCGCCGAGCTCAGCGACGCGGTCGCCACGGCGGCCCACGCCACCTACTACGCCGAGATCGTCCACGAGAAGGCGACCCTCCGCGGCTTGATCGAGGCTTCGACGGACATCCTGAAGGAGTCGTACGACCCGACGGTCGAGCCGCGACAACTCCTGAGCCGGGCCGAGGAGAAGATCTTCAGCATCCTCGAATCGAAAGGGCAGGGGCAAGTCTCGCTGATCCGCGACGTCCTCTTCGAGGCGATGGCCCGGATCGACAACCGGATGAAGCAGGACTACACCGCCGGCGGGGTGGAGAGCGGCTTCGACGATTTCGACGAGATGACCGGCGGCATGCACGGGTCGGAGATGATCATCCTCGCCGCTCGCCCGTCGATGGGTAAGACGGCGTTGGCGATGAACATGGTCGAGAACGTCGCGGTCAACTGCATGCAGCCGACCCTGTTCGTGAGCCTCGAAATGGCGGCCCTGGAACTCGGCGACCGCTTGCTCTGCTCGCGTGCCCATGTGAACGGCCACCGCCTGCGGAACGGCCAGATCACCAACGAAGAACGCCAAAAGCTGCTGCAAGCGGCGGCCGAGATCAGCAACGCGCCGCTCTACATCGACGACACCCCCAGCCGCACGATGACCGAAATCGCCGCCGCCGCCCGGCGGATCAAGCGGCGTGAGGGCCTGTCGCTGATCGCGATCGACTACCTCCAGCTCATCGAGCCGGATAACTCACGCGACCCGCGCCAGGAGCAGGTGGCGAAGATCGCCCGTCGCATCAAGGGATTGGCACGTGAGCTCGACGTGCCGGTGCTCTGCCTCGCCCAGCTCAACCGGCAGACCGAGTCCTCCAAGGACAACAAACCACAACTCAGCAACCTGCGTGAGTCGGGGGCGATCGAGCAAGACGCCGATGTCGTGATGTTCATCCACCGCGAAGAATACTATTGCTCCAACGATGAGGACCGCGAACTCGTGCGTGGCGAAGCAGACCTGTTGATCCGCAAGCAACGCAACGGCCCGGTCGGCGATGTGAAGCTCACGTGGCTCCACGACTTCACCCGGTTCACCAACCGAGCACCGCAGCAGTATTCGGAGTTCTCCGACGCGGGTGCCGAATTAGGCGATGGCGGCTTCTAGCCGCTAGCGTTGCTGCCATCGGGGCGGGCGTTTCTCTTGCCGCATCGTTTTCGTTGGATGCGTTGCGCGCAAGCACCTGACGCGGGCATCGAGCTGTCGCGGTGTTCTCTCTTGTCGCACCGCCGGGGTTCCTCTAACTGTACGCGGCCTCCTTCTCCCGATGCCGGGCGGAAGGACCTTGCACGCCAACCTCGGCGTGTTGGGATTGGCGTGTGTGCAAGCTCATCGACCCCGCACGGCAAGCGATGCCTACAGCTCGATACAACGTCTCGGTTCGACCCTCCACGATCTGCCCGCGTGCGCTCGTCGTAGCGTGCGTGCTGGCTCTGATGGTGATCGAGGTCCCCTCGGCGACGGCGCAGAACCTTGGTAACCCGGGCGATCCGTTCGGATCGTCGTCGCCGGCGGCGAGGCCTCCGGCGGGTCTGACGACCGGCCCCAAGCGGCGGGCGACGAGCGGCCTCAGCGAGTTCGCGACCGATGAACTCGTCGCCGAGATCCAAGTGCGCGGCAACCGGACGGTGCCCGCCTCGCGGATCACGCACCAGATGCAGACCCGCGTCGGTCGGGCGTTCGATCCGCGAGCGCTGGCGGCCGACATCAAGAAGCTGGCCTCGCTCCCCTACTTCGTGACCGTCCGACCGAAGCACTATTCGACCGAAGCGGGTCGCGTGATCGTGCTCGAGGTCGTTGAGCGGCGTGCACTGCGGTATGTCGAGTACCTCGGCAACGAGAAGATCAAAGACAAGAAGCTCGCCGAAGAGACCGGCCTCACCGTGGGTGGTGCGGTCGATCCTTATGCGGTCGAAGAAGGCAAACGCAAGATCGAGGCCCTCTACCGCAAGGAAGGCTACGGGCGAGTGTTTGTCGAGATCGTTGAGGGCCAAAAGGCCTCCGATCAAGGGGTCGTCTACAGCGTCGATGAGGGCGTCCGCGAGAAGATCTGGAGCGTCGATTTCGAGGGCAACCAATTCGCCAGCGACGGGCAGCTTAAGAACAAGATCCGCTCGAAGCCCGGTTTCGCCAGGCTCTTTGGCGGCAAGCTCAACCGTGAGATGGTCGATGCCGACGTGCGGGCCATCACGGACTACTACCGTTCGTTCGGCTACTTCCGTGCGAGTGTTGGTCGCGTGATTGAGTTGAACGAAGAAGGCACCTGGGCGACCATCCGCTTCGCGATCAACGAGGGGCCACGTTACAGCATACGAAACGTCACGCTCAATGGCGTCGAGGTTTTTCCGGCTGATGCGATCCGTGAGGGTCTGACCTTGAGCGGCGGACTTCAGTACGAGAAGTCGAAGCTACAGACGGACATCGGCTGGTTGCGTGACCTGTACGGCAGCCGCGGGTATATCTTCGCGGATGTGAAACCGGAGCAGGTGTTCCTCGAAGAGCCCGGTCAACTGGACTTGGTTTACAACATCGAAGAGGGCGAGAAGTGGCGTGTCGGTAAGGTCGTCGTGAACATCAACGGTGAGTCGTCGCACACCCGGATCCAGACCGCCCTCAACCGCACCACGCTCAAGTCGGGGGATGTGCTCGACACCCGCAAGCTGCGTGACAGCGAGCGGCGACTCGGCGCCGCGCAGATCTTCAACACCAACCCAGCGATGGGGCCCGTTCCGAAGATTAGCTATCAGCCCTCGCCAGAAACCAAGCGTCGATTTGCCGAACGCGATCGCAAGAAGGCCGAAGAAGCGAAGGGCGTCTTCCGTGGCCAAGGACCCGCGTCACCGCCTCAGCGGCATACGAGCTACAAGCCGCCTTACGATGGCTACGGCAGCCCGTCGAACTCGGTCTACCAGGTGCAGCAGTCGCAGGGCAACTCGCCCGAGTCGGCCCTCGCCACGGCGGGAACACGCTACGCGAACCCCGGCCCACCGGCGAACAATCGGCTCGCCCCGAATGGCTACGCCAACCCCCAGTACGCGGCCGCCCAGCAGTATGGCGGTGTCGCCGTCGCTCCAACCGGGCCAGGAACCGCCCCGATCGGCCAATCGGGCGCTCCGGTGCAGCAACTGGGTGTCGCTCCACCAGTCAGTGCTCAACCGGTCGCTCAGACACAATACGGCCAAGCCCCGCTGCCGCCTCCGAGTTATGGCCAGCCGGGCCCCGGCGGCTATGGCGTGATCGGCTCGGGTCCGCCGCCCGTGCCGGTGAATACGCAGATCTTCCCGATGCAGGTCTACGCCCCGACGCCCGTTCCGCCGCCGAACGATCCGTTCGCTGACTTGGTGATCAATCTGGAAGAGACCCAGACCGGCCGGTTCATGATCGGAGCCGCGGTCAACTCCGATGCGGGTGTGGTCGGCCAGATCAGCCTCGACGAACGCAACTTCGACTGGCGCCGGTTCCCACGCAGCATGCAGGACCTCTACGACGGCACCGCCTGGCGTGGCGGCGGCCAGCGTTTCCGCTTGGAAGCGGCCCCCGGTACGGAGGTGCAACGCTACCTGATGAGCTGGCAGGAACCCTACTTGCTGGACTCTCCCGTCAGCCTGAACTTGTCGGGTTCTTACTTCGACCGCCGATTCGATAACTGGGATGAGAATCGCTTAGGAGGTCGCATCGGGCTCGGTTACCAGTGGGTCGATCGCGATCTCTCTGCTTCGGTTACCTACCGTGGTGAGGTGGTGAAGATCAGTGACATCGACAACATCGCGATCCCTGAGTACCAAGACGTCAACGGAAGTAACTCGCTCCACGGGTTCGGCATCCGTTTCGTTACCGACAAACGTAACAATCCCTTCCTCGCGACCGAGGGCTACTACCTATCGCTCGGGCTTGAGCAGGTTGTAGGCAGCTTCACCTACGGGCGCGCCGAACTCGATGCTCGCACCTATATGCTGTTAAGCGAGCGACCCGACCATACGGGCCGACATGTTTTGACTTTTCAGAACCGCACCAGCTTCACCGGGGCGGACACGCCTATTTATGATCGCTTTTATGCCGGCGGGTTCTCGACCATGCGTGGTTACGACTTCCGTGGTGCGTCGCCACAACGGTTTATCGGCGCGGTCGGCTTCGAGGTCGGTGGCGACTTTCTCTTCTTGAATACCCTCGAGTACATGTTCCCGGTCACCGCCGATGACATGATCAACGGCGTGGTTTTTGTTGACCACGGTACGGTGAACGAGAGCATCTCGCTCGACAACTACCGCGTGGCTCCGGGCCTTGGCTTGCGAGTAACGGTTCCCGCCATGGGACCGGCGCCAATTGCCCTCGACTTTGCCTTCCCGGTTGCTGGACCGGACACCGACGAGAAACGCGTCTTCACGTTCAATGTCGGCTTCTCGCGGTAACGCAAGAGACCGCCAGCCAACAGTGTGAGGGTCTGGCCCTCAACGGAAAGCGAAACTCGAGCTGAACCGCTGCGGCCTAGTAACGCCGTTGCAGGGACCAACGGACCATTTCGCCGTTGTAGTCTCGGCCCCATTGCACACGCGGGTAGTGCCGCTCGGCGCCGAAGCTGCCCCAATGGAAAGCGGGCCGCGTGTGGGCGTGGTTGATGTAGCCGGCGTACGGAGCCACCGCGTAGGGCGAGACAACTCGCGGCGGAATCGCCGGGGTCGTGGGCCGCATCGGGCCACCTGCGAGGGTGCCGGCCGTGATCGTCCCGGCGAGCGCCGTCGCTAGCACGCCTGTGGCGAGGCGGCGGATTCGGTAGATAAGCATGCTCTTCTAACGCTCGAAAGCGTCTCTCGGGACGATGCCCCCCCGGGCGGACCCTGTGCCGATTACTTCGTCCTGGCAAGGTGTGCGACTTGTGCCAACTCGGCGGTTCTATCCAAGGCGGCGTTCCAGGCTGAGAATGCTCCTTGGCCAGTCTGCCTAAGCCTCCTGGTTGCCTTCCCCTTGTTGCTCCAACAGCCCATCCGAGGCCGCCCATCAACTACCTCGCCCATGCTTGGCAGCTCCTCAGCGAAGGCGATGAAGACCCGTACTCACTGGCGGGGGTTGCTGTGCCGGACTGGCTTGGCGTGGCCGCTCGGCGGACCAAATGCCGTTCGCACGCGGCGACGCCCCACCTGGAGTCGCCCGATCTGCGTCTGGCCTCGCTAGCACGCGGCGTCTGCCGTCATCACGCCGACGATGGCTGGTTCCACGATTGCCCGGCCTTCGGACGACTCTCGCTTGGCTTCGCGAAGACGATCCGCGAATCGCTCGACGAAGCGACCAGCATGCGGCCTTGGTTCTTGGGCCATATCTTGGTCGAGCTCCTGCTCGACGACGAACTGGCGAAGCGGCAGCCCGGTTTGCTCGATCGCTACTACGCCACGATCACGCAAGTCGAAAGCGAATGGGTCGCCGACGCGGTCGAGCGGCTCGCCGGTCGCGAAGTCGGCCGTTTGGCTCATTTCATCCGGCGTTACACCGAGGTGCAGTTCCTACGCGACTACCGCGAGGACCACACGCTGAAGCATCGGCTCGATCAGGTGATGTCGCGGGTAGGGCTTGATGAGCTCCCGGACAAGTTCATCGGGCTCCTGCCACCCTTCCGAGCGGACGTGGGTGCTAGCTTCGATGCCTTGATTTCTCGATGAAAAAGACGATTCGACGAAACTCACGGGTCCGGCAGCACGTAGGACGGGCCGGGTGGAACCCTTCTCTCGGTCAGATGGAGCGATTGCGATGCGACGCCGCTTTGCGAGTCTTTTCTTGCTCGGTTCCTTGGCCCTGGCAAATCCCGCCACCGCGATCGAATTGCCGGAGATCGAGCTGCCGGACTTCGAGTTTAATAGCTTCCGCACGAAGACCCCCGAGGTTGGGTTCGATGTGCCGGCGACGCTCGTCTGCCGCGACGTGACGACCCCCGAGTTCGCGGTCTCGCACCCTGGCGAGCGGCTCATTGAGGTCGAGGCCCCGGTCACCCTGATGCTCTACCACGGGAAGGCCGCCAAGCTCGACGACGTCGTGATCTCGATCCAAGGCATGAATGCCGGGCTCCGTGTCCATGATTACGCCCCGCGGACCGAGTTGCTGAGCGAACTCGCCGCGCCGATCGAATTAAAGACAACCGAATCGACTGACAAGTCGATCGGCGCTTCGTTGGGCGGCAAACTTGCCGGGGATATCGCCCTGATCCCAACGATCTCCGCCGGCGCATCCAGCGCCCAATCAGCGACCGAGCAGCGGAAACGCTTGGCTCCCAAGGAGGCCGTTATCGTCAGCGGCACCACGGGAGGGCGGACCGGCGTCTACTTTAAACTCCGACGCTCGACGCAATCGACCCTCGAAGGCGAGCGGACGTTCAGGGTGACTTTCGCTGCTCCGAGCGACTGGTCGGGCGGCTCGGTGAAGGTCCATTGCCTGGCGCGTGGCGAGAAGAAGTGGCTCTTTGTCGAGCAACGCCGCGTCTGGAACGAGACCGCCAAGCCGGTGGAGCTCCGCTTGGTGAGCCACTCCGTAGCGAAGCCAGCGATCGAAGCGGAATAGACACGCGGGGTTAGACAGGGCCGCCACGATCGGCATGATGAGTCGATGCCCCGCCTCGTCCGCTTCGCCTGTCTGGTCGTCCTCCCGGCGGTCGTGCTTAGTGTGGGATGCCGAGAGTCTCAGCAGGAGTCGGCCAAAGATGAAAGCCGCAGCGAGGTGGTCTTCTGGCACTTCTGGGGCGGGCGTGACCTTCCGGTCGTCGAAGACGTCATCCGGCGTTTCAACGCCAGCCAGGGTCGCTATCGGGTCCGTGGCGTGGCAATGCCGGGGGCGAATCTCGACCTAAAACTCTTCCTGGCGATCGCCGGGGGAGACCCGCCGGATGTCATGAACCACGATGATCCGGTGGTCGCCGACTGGGCCCATCGTGGGGCGCTCACACCGCTCGACGCATTGGCCTCAGCCGCCGAGATTGAGCGTCTGCGGGCCTGGCTGTATCCCGCGGCTGAGCGTTTAGGTGAGTACGAAGGCCGCCTGTACGCCCTTGTGAACGGCCTCGACGTGCGTGCCCTGTACTTCAATCAATCGGCCCTCCGTGAAGCGGGGCTCGCGGAGATCGCCGATCGGGGGCCTCAGACCTTGGCCGAGCTCGATCGGATTGCTGAGGCCATCACGCCGGCGGGCACCGAGGCGTTCGATCGGGTCGGCTACCTGCCCGATCCGCGACGTTTGTGGGCGTGGGGAGCCGTTTTCGGGGGGCGTTTCGCCGACCTCGATGCCACGGCGCCATCCGATCGCGTCACGGCCGACGATCCCGCGGTTCTGGCGGCTTTGGAATGGATGGCAAGCTACGCCAGCCGGTACGACGCCGATCATTTGGCCGCTTTTCGCAGCGGCGATCAGGCACTGACCGGGGCCTCTTTCCCGTTACTGGCCGATCGTCGCTATGCGGTGATGATGGACGGCCAGTGGCGGGTTCGAGACCTTGCCGAAGCGTCCGCCGCCGGCACAACCAGCGACGAATTCGGGGTCTGTCCGCTCCCGCCGCCGCCGGGCGGGGTGCGACGAGCTGGCTGGGTGAACGGCAACTTCTTCGTGGTCCCACGCGGGGCCAAGAACCCGGCTGGCGCGTGGGAATTCATGAAATTCTGGAGCGGCTTCGATGGCCATGAAGCGGCCGCCGCGAAGACCGCCGCCGCCGGGGGCTGGATCCCGCCGAGTGCGGAAGTCGTTCGTGAGCCGGCGTTTCGGTCTCACCTGGAACGGCAACCGTTGTTCGCCGAGTTTGTTGCCTTGGCCGCGAGCGAGGCCCAGCTTCCAACCCCCGCCCTGCCCGTGGCGTCGAGCTACTACCGCGAGGTGGTCTCGGCGGCCCAGGACGTGCTATACCGTGGGTCCGACCCGCGGCAGCGGCTTCAGAGGGCTGCCGATCGGACGCGTGCCCGACTCATGGAAGCCTTGGAAAACTGATTGTCGGGCGGTCCCAACAAGCGAAGCGATGGGATGAATCTAGCCAACTCATTCTTGCGGCACGCCATGCTCCTCGCCGTGACTTTCGTGATCACGGCCCCGCTTCTGTGGATGGTTGGGGCCTCTTTGAAGAGTCCGGCCGAGTTCGCCACCAGCCCCGAGAGTCTCGTCCCGCAGTCGGCGAGGTGGTCCAACTACAGCGACGCGCTGGCGGCGATGCCCTTCTTGAGAAGCCTCGGCAACACGCTGATCCTGTGTGTTGGCTCGGTCGCCGGCACGCTGATCTCCTGCACCTTGGCCGCCTACGCGTTCGCCCTCATGCGTTGGCCGGGGCGAGACTGGGTCTTCGGCCTGGTCATCGCCACGATGCTACTGCCGTGGCAAGCGACGATGATCCCTCGTTTCTTATTGATCCGCGAGGTCGGCCTCTACGACTCGCTCGGGGCGATCGTCTGGCCGCGGTTCCTCGGCGATGCCTTCTCGATCTTCCTGCTCAGGCAGTTCTTTCGCGGCGTGCCACGCGAGCTCATGGAAGCCGCGCGGCTCGACGGTTGCGGCGAGTGGGGCACGTTCCTGCGAGTCGTTCTACCGCTCAGCAAGCCGGCAATCGTGACGGTCGCCTTGTTCCAATTCGTTGAAGCCTGGAACGACTACGGCGGCCCCTTGCTCTACCTGAGCGACACCAACAAGTTCCCGCTAACCTACGGTCTGGAGCGGTTCGTCAGTGCTCGGTCGAGTGACACGCACCTGCTGCTTGCGGCTGCTGTGCTGTTCACGCTGCCGATCGTGATCGGCTTCTTGATAGCGCAGAAGTCTTTCGTCCGTGGTGTAGCCACCACGGGTCTGAAAGAGTGAGCACAAGGAGCGAGCGGCGTTGCCGAGAAAGCAACGCGGCTGCGATCACTTCTTGCGATGGCGGATCTTGGCACGCATGCGGCGCTTCTTGCGACCTTGCTTGCGACGGCCCTTACCTGACTTCTTCGTACCCAAGATCCAGCAACTCCGAGGGGCGAAGGCTTCTCTCGGCGTGCCCTTTAGTAGGGACGCCGAGCACCATTCGCCGGATAGAAAGGATGAGCCGCCACACGCGACAGCCCGTAGCCCCGCAGGATAACGCTTCGCAGCCCCTCAACGCAAGGGTTCGGAGCCTTGCGACAGACCGGCCGGTAGTTCTTACGAGGGAGGGCCCTGGCCCATTTGCTGGTTGATCCAGGTCTCAAGCTCTTCGAGATCGACCTCGGGAGGGGTCTCCAGGTCGGGCCGCAGCCGTTCGGCGTCGCGGGCGTAGACGTGGTGGATGCCGTTTGCCGGCTTCTCTGTGTTCCAGTGGATCAAGACCCGAACGCAGAGTGGTAGGGATCCCGGAACGCTGATCTCGTACCCGCACAGCAGTGGCACATCGGCCCAGCCGAGCTGGCGTGCCGCGAGGGCGGGGAACTCGGCGTCGAGATCCTTGGTGACCGTAAAGATCACGCTCGCGATATCGTCTTTCGCAATCTCGTTGCGGCGGATTATCAGTGCCAGCAACTGGCGCGTCGCGGTCAGGATCTCTTCCCTGTCGTTGGCCGGGACGGTCGTGGCCCCTCGGACACCGCGGCAATGCATCGTGGTTCTCTCTGTATCAATCGCAAGGACATCGCCCCCGTTGGGCACCTCCCCAGATGCTAGCCGAGCGCCCGTCGCCGAGACAGCGGCTAGTCCTTGTCTTGTTTCTGCGTTGGTTCGTTCTGATGCGGTCCAACTGCATCGCATTCAGCATGACGCGGCAACTCGCTCAGCACTCCTCGTGAGCGTTCGCTTGGCGTTCATCTTGCTCAAGGCTGAGTGGAACAGGCCGCTCACGGTCCGCCTGCGTAAGCTGCGGGGCTGTTGAGGGCGGCTTGGCCGTTGTTTCGTAGAGGCTAGGCAGATTTTCGATTTGAGTCATTGACCTCTGCCAGCCGAAGGTTAAGATTCCGCTCCCCAAGACGAGGCACACGCCTCTGACCGGGGTCCTTGAGACGGGCTCGATGGCCCTCCTCGCAGCACTTGCTGTGAGAGCCACCGAAACCTTCTCGAAGAAAATTTCCTCTGACCGCTTGACGGCCTCTCGCCAATCGGGAATGATGAGGAGCTCGCAGCAAATTGCTGCTTCCAGCACGCTGTGGCTGGGCAAAGCGATCTTTGACAATTTGGTGAATTGACCTCCTTTAATTTCAGTTGAGGCCGATCATACGGTCAACTGAAAGAAGGGCGTCGGAAGCGGTTCCGATCCAGCGACTTTGTTCGCTGGCTAAGGCTGTGGAAGCGTCCTTCACAATGAAGACCAACTATCAAGAGTAAGTAGCCAATCAGCTACTTCAATCAATGGCTCATTGCCTAGGGAGTCAAGTCGTTCGCGGCTTGGTGACTGACGGTTATGCATACATCAATTGAAGGGTTTGATCCTGGCTCAGAATGAACGTTGGCGGCATGGATTAGGCATGCAAGTCGAGCGAGAAGGTTCTTTTGCTTGCATTGGAACCGGACAGCGGCGCAAGGGTGAGTAACGCGTAGTTACCTGCCCGAGGGTTCGGGATAGCCACGGGAAACTGTGGGTAATACCGAATAACATCTCCGGATCAAAGGTGAGATTCCGCCCTCGGAGGGGACTGCGTACTACTAGCTTGTTGGTGGGGTAATGGCCTACCAAGGCTTTGATGGTTAGCGGGCGTGAGAGCGTGGCCCGTCACACTGGGACTGAGACACTGCCCAGACACCTACGGGTGGCTGCAGTCGAGAATCTTCGGCAATGGGCGAAAGCCTGACCGAGCAATGCCGCGTGCGGGATGAAGGCCCTCGGGTTGTAAACCGCGAAAGTAAGGAGGAAGGGCCCGTGAAGAGCGGGTCTTGACCGATCTACAGTAAGGACGGGCTAAGTTCGTGCCAGCAGCCGCGGTAACACGAACCGTCCAAACGTTATTCGGAATCATTGGGCTTAAAGGGTGCGTAGGCGGCCCTTTAAGTCGGGTGTGAAATCCCTCGGCTCAACCGAGGAACTGCGCCCGATACTGATGTGCTAGAGGGAGACAGGGGTGAGCGGAACTGATGGTGGAGCGGTGAAATGCGTTGATATCATCAGGAACACCGGTGGCGAAAGCGG